>DATAUB010000051.1:0-74938 GCA_036268475.1 Bryobacteraceae bacterium
CTTCCTTATCGCGAAGCGCGCGGTGGAATAGCACGCGGACTACGCCCAGAATTGGTAAAGCCAAGGTCAAGAAAAACCCTATCAGCGTCGCAGCGTTGGCCAGCGCGCCAGCGTTCGCTGACCAATACAAAAAGCGGTGGATCGGTTCCATCAATTCCTCAATCCTGGGACGCCTTCAAGGCATCGGCGTCAGACTGAGCGGGGCGCCCAGGCTGCCTGGGGTGCAGGATGAATCCTACTTGCCGGGCAGAGAGGCTACTCACCAGGCACCACGGAGGCACCGCCCTATAGTTTAGTGGAATTCTACCGCTCGGGTCGCTGAAAAAGCGTCGGAAATTAGAACGTCGAAAACTCGGTTTGGGCGGGGGGGGGGCGGCGGGGCAAATTCGGTAGATTCGGTAAATCTGTATACATATTACATTGAACATTGCGGCCTAGCCGTCGAAAGGCCGCTTTTTTTGCGCCAGCAACAAACCCCTGACCGAAGCGTTGCCCTTCTGGAGGGGGTTTTTCGGTGTGGAACCGAGGGCTTTATTGGACCGCGATAAATGCCGTGTTGCTCGTTCGGTTTCCGCTCGTCACGATGACCGGCACATTTCCGGGCTGGAGTCCGTTCGGAATTCGGACGTTGATTTGATCGAGTCCGGGGTAGCCGGGAGCGCGGCCGGCAAAGCTCACCGCGGCCGGCAATCCCCCAATCGAGACAGACGGAGTGGCGATGTCAACGTTGAGTCCGTTGGATAGACGCGTCGGCCCCATACCGGTTCCAAACACCGCAACATATTGCCCCGGCGCGGCCGGATTTGATGAACCGATGAGCTGTCCTGTGATGGCATCTTCAGCAGACACCGCGTTGCTGCCGTACGTGAAAAGCGACGGCACGGCGTTTTCAACCATGAGATTGATCGACTCGGTACCCAACGAATTTGTCAACGCAAGGGAGTACAGGCCCGGCGCCAACCCACTCGGGAGAAGCGCGTTTATTTGTTGGGGGCTTGCATACGACAATTGCACGGGGGCGCCCCCGATTGTTACTGATACGTCGGCGAGCTGGTAGGGCAAGGGCGAAACGGCTCCCTGCGCGATCTTCGAGGCGAGTCCCGTCCCGTAGAGCGAAACGAAGGAATCACCCGCAACGCTCAGCGCACCCGGAGGGATACCGCCAGCGGGGAGTATCTCTGCGATCGCCGGCGGGAACTTGACGGGAGCAGTCACGAATCCGCCAGCGGGAATCGAGACGCCAGAAACCGTGTATTGCTGTCCTGCGAGATTCATCGTCAGGGTATAGCCCGAGCCGGAAGGAAGGGCATGGCTTGACCAGATTGAACTGCCGTCAGGGGTCGATAGCGAAAAGGAAGTGCCGTTCTTGGCGAGGGCAACGGAGTACAACTGAGGCGAGTTGTAGAATCCACCGCTAGGGCCGCTCAATGTGAACGTCATTCCCCCAGTGGTCGAGACTGACGAAGCTGGGGGAGCGATTGTGGTCCAGTCGTTCGTACCGTCCAGAAAGGCGCGGATGAGCTGATAGCTTAGATGGGATCGGTCTGTAACGTAGGCGATCCACGGCGCGCCTGGATTGCAAAGCAGGTCTCCCGGCGGACCAGTGTGGCAATACGGAACCACTCGCGTCCGGGTTCCAGAGCTGTCAACGAAATCCAAGGACGCGCTTGAAACATCGACCACACCATCCCACGGGACCCCTTGAGCATTTATTCCCGCAGTTCCGGCGACGGCGATCGCGTCGATTCCGCGGAGATCATCGCGGAGTTGGTTCCACGTCCCGAGGTACCACAAGAACGGTGAGCCAAACTGCATCTCAGAAGTTTGGCTTGAGGGCCAAAGGGCGAATGTGTTCGTTACCCCGGCATGCGGACTGCCAAGGAAGACCAGTTTACGAATGTTCGGGTTTATCGGCGGATTGAGGTACGGGCCCCCCGTCCGCCCCTCCAAATATGCACGGACCACCAGGCCGCCCATGCTATGGGCGATCACATCGACAGGGGCGGGGTACGACTGAATTTTCGCGCTCAAGAGTCCGGCGAGCACTTCTATAGCGGCACCGGCACCGGGTGGACTGCATACGTCAAAGAAATCGACGCTCAACGCACCGTCTTCCGCAAGAAGGGTGGGGAGTTGGCCAAAAGTGCCGGATACGGATAGTCCACCGCTGGGGCAGGTTAGTTGAAAGCCGTTGACCAGCAATACCGGGTTGGTCGAGTGCTGTGCAAACAGGGCCGTCGCTACTACTACGATTACGAGAAAAACTCGCAAGGACTGCGCTCGTCTCGGAAGCACGGTAAACAATCGCCACCTAACTTTCGGGACTACAATCCGCCGGAATCAGCGTGTCTGACTTTAGCATGTAGATCCCGCTCGGAGAATACCGAATGCTCAACAGTAGTGCAAGAGAAAATTCGTGTTGCGTTAGGCGAGAGGATACGGGAACTTCGCAGGGCGGCCGGATACTCGCAGGAGTCCTTCGCGGATCATGTTGGCATTCACCGGACGTACGGCGGCGAACTCGAACGCGGAGAGGCCAACGTTACGCTTGAAAATCTGCTTAAGATTGCCAAGGGTTTGGATACCTCGTTGTCCGAATTATTCGCCGGTATCGAAGAGCGTGCTCGTTCCGTGACACGAACGCCGAAGACGCGGGCGCAACGCAACAGTGCCAAACAGTAGCAATGCTCTTCCCGCCCTCCGATTACGTGCTGGTCGGCGATTCCGCTGCTGTTCATCCTCGTTGGAATTTGGGTGGGCGGGCGGGTGGTTTTCCCGCGCGGGGCTACTGGCACACAGAGGCTGATAGCGTTTTGCCCGCCCACCCTGCCCATTTCTTAAGAAGGTTCTCTAATACTCTTAGACAGGTTTCGCCTCTGTTCAGACTGACTCTCTTCTGGGTGCGATTTTCTTCACCGGCAACGGTGCGGAATCCTTCACCCTACCGCATCCTATGGGTGAAAGTTTCTTCACCGCAAGCCCGTTTAGTGGTGAAAAAAGCTTCACCCAGTCTCGAAGGATTCATGCCACAAAAAGAGGAACTGGTTCGACTTTCCGCCATCACGTTTTACACGTCTGATCAGTCGTTGGTTTTCGAGGTCGCGAAGGTACGTTTGTATTGTTCGATCTGAAACTCCGAGTTCCTTCGCTATGGTGGCGATGCGGGGATAGCACCTAGCTGTTTCGCCAGAGTACCGCAGCAACCGCCCGTAGCAAAACTTCGCTCCCACGGATAATTCTCCGTGTTTGAAAATCGGATCGGGAATTATGACGTAGGTCCTAAATCCCCGAAACGGATTGAAGGGTTCGCCGATCTTAGGCCTGTCGCTTGGGCTTTCTGGCTGAAGTGCGCGCTTGCGTCGTGGCATCCCATTCCTTTGCCTCCCGGCCGGGTGCGCGCGGCCGGGGGGCGCGGAGGGCCCCATTTGACAGTTCTTCGGATTCGGCTTTAGGATGGGAGTGCTAACAACCTAACCAAGAGCCTGGTTCCGCTCCGTTTCGGAGCGGAACCCCTTCCGGTGTTCGGGAATCCCCGCCCAGTAACTTCTCTTCCATACCTCAGGACTTCTGTTTCAGAAGGGGACTGAGTCGTTACGGCCAGTGGGACCGTAATGTTTGCGCCGCTTCTGCCAGATCTCGCGCGCAAACTGACTGCGCTTCTCCGGCGGCGTAGCGTGGATCATTGCAATCGCATCCGCCACCGGCATGGAGTTAGACTGACCATTCATGCTCGTGACCGCGGCGAGCCATTGCCCCACGGATGTTGCGCCCTTCGATGAGGGGTTGTATTGATGGGTGAGCCTACCGAGACCTGCAGCTCTCAGGACGTGCCCGCATCTCACGTTGCATGAGCGGCACGTCCAAATTAAGTTCTCCGGCGAGCCGTGTGACTCGTTACCGTCGATGTGGCCGATCTCGACGCGGGCGCCATTGCCGCAAAAGGCACAGATCCGCGGTTCCTCTGGCGGCTGGGTCTGTGCCCGATAACGTAGCGCCCGGTCGGTGACAGCTTCCTTACGGCGCGCCGGCCGCGCTAGTCCTGTTCGTCGGCCTCCTCTTCTTCGTCGTCGCCATTTCCACTCGCTATGTCTGCGAGTTCCTTGACTTTGGCTACGACCTCTTCGCGACTCAACTCCGGGTCGAGCGCTTCTTCCGCCAGATCAGCAATTTCACTCAAGGTGTCGGTTAATTCAGCTTTGGTGGGTCCCGTTTCACGTGCCATTTGGTTTTGTCTCCTGCTTCTGTTGGACTTCATACTTAGCGAGAATATTCGCGGTTGAGCATCGGTGTCCAAGAATAGTTACTGCGAGTGAACTAGTCACCAGGCGCGCCCGCGAGATCTTTCGACGAAGTTCCTTTCGGGGATCTCAGTCGGGGGTGATTTCGCAAATATGTGTTGACCTGGCGGCGGAATCCGTCCTCGGCATAAGCGCGAGTATACTCATGCATGCCGGCCCAACCATCGACGTACATACAGTAGAGTTCTTTCCAGGGGACTCCGCGCCCACGCTGGCGCGCCGCCCTGGCGGTCGAGGGATTGCGTTGCGGCTTAGGTCCTGGCTTCAGCCGAAATACCCGACCGCTGGCCTTGCGAACGATTTCCCGAAATGCTTTCGGGGCGTTCCGGAAAAAGTCCCGATGCTTTTGTTTGAGTTCCTCACAGGCCCCGACCGCATCGCGGTGCAGCGCTTCTTTGGAATCCGGCTTAAGCTCTGGTTCACTCATAAAACCTCCTTGTTGGGGTTTTCGCTCGCCTGTGGCGCGCCTTCCCCGTCTCGGTAGGCCTTCCTTACCGTCCCGAATCCCGCGCGTACCTGACGCGCGATCGCGCGAAAGCTGAGGCCCTCACGGCGGAGCTGTCGCACCAGGGCGGGGGCAACGTCGTCCCTACGCGGTCGGCCGCCGTGATTGATTGGCTGCGGATTTTCGGAGCTAGGCGCGTCCGGCATCTTGCGTTTGGAGGCTTGAAATCCACCGCTGAAGCTGCTCGGCTGGAACACGAACTGACCGCCCGATGCGGACACTGGGGATAACCCCGGCGGCGATCAGTTCGTACGTTTTCGATTTCCCGAGGCCGGTTAACTCGCTGACTTCGGCCGGTTTCAGTAGCAGTCTGTCCATTGATTCCTCGTTGGGATTAGTGAATCCATGGCGGTATTGTATGGAACGCTGATCCGGTATACAATAGCCTGAAGCTTATTTGAGTATTACTTGGACTGAATGAAACGACGGCCAGTACAACCCGAATTGGAGGAGGCAGCCTCACCGTTCGTATCGAAAGACCTGCGGGTCCGTTCTCTCCTTATCCAAATCGAGGATGGCCACATCATCTGGGACCTGACACCCGATCCTGCTGAGCGCGTTCATTCAACCTCTGGCTTTCGCCTGCTGGGAGCCTTTGCCGGACTCGTCCATGCATCTGATGATGCTTTGCTCCGCTTTGCCCGGAAATATGGGCCACTTGGTCTGTGTAGGCATGGGTTCGCTTTGGGTCACCGGGATCCCCGGAACCTTCGGTGCTATGAGAGAGGCATTGACCTAGCCGCAACACCGCGGCGAGTTGCGACAGAATCCATTAAGGCTTGGCGGCGATATGCTGGGCGCGCGAGGGGGATCGTGGCGGTTGCCGACGAACTCCGCAAAGGTAGACGGGCCACCGCCCACGATTGGTCTTGGCTCCTTCACGGGATTCCGGCCGCCCACGCTGCGCAGCCCCTTTGGGCTCTATTGGAGGTTACGAAGGAAGACGCCCTAGGCGTCAATCCGCTGATCGTGGCTCTCGCGGCACAGAAGCGAATCACACTCGCGGAACAGAGGCGGGTCTTGTCGCAAGCCGTGAATCATTGGCTTGACGAAAGCGAGATCGGGGTAGCGCTCGACTGGTCGGGGCCGGCGATTGATCTTCGGTTGGGTAGAAGTGACCCGTTGGGGCGCGGAAATCCCAGCCCGTTGATCGCGATCGGTGTACAGCTTGCCCGCGCCGTATTGAGACAGGACAGTCTCACGTGGTGTTCGGTGTGTGGATCGCCGTACGTGCCGGACAGGGCGCCGCGCCCCGGCGAACAGCACTACTGCCAGGAGTGCGGCCGCGCGGCCGCAAACAGAATTGCCCAACGCAAATACAGAGAGCGACAGAGCACGAAAACACCCCCACCGCAAGGAGAAAATCATGAGCAGACGCGGGAACAGCGAAGGATCGATTTACCAGCGAGAAGACGGACGTTGGTGCGCCACTGTCCATGACGGATACCGCGACGGGAAACGGCATCGGAAATACATTTACCGGGACACGCGCACCGAAGTGCAGAACGAACTCAAGCGCGTGCTGCGCGCCCAGCAACTCGGATTGCCGATGGAGTCCGATCGGCTCACGGTAGGGGATTGGCTCAAGCAATGGCTGGAGATGCAGAAACCGCCCGCCACAAAACCGAAGACCTACACAGCATACGAGTATCAGGTCCGAATTCATCTGATCCCGGCGTTTGGGAAGCGGCCACTCGTGAAGCTCCAACCGCAGGAGGTACGCGCCTTTATGCAGACCAAGGCGGCAGGGGGACTGTCGCCGAAGTCCATAAGGCACTTTCGAGCCACCCTCCGGGCCGCGCTCAACGTCGCCATGCGCGACGGCATGGTCGCCCGAAACGTCGCCGCACTCGTGAAACCGCCGCGCCTCCAAAAGGGCGCCCTGCACGTTTTCACAAAGAAACAAGCACTGCTATTTCTCGACCTCGCCAGGGGACACCGTTTGGAGGCGATCTACACCGTGGCTCTTTCACTCGGCATGCGAGAGGGTGAGATTTTAGGACTGCGGTGGCAGGATGTCGATTTGGATGCCGGGACGCTCGAGATCTCGCACACGTTGCAGAGGGTGAAGAGACCGGGAGCGAAAAAAGGCAAGCTTGAATTGATCCCGCCGAAGAGCGACCGGAGCGGCCGAATCCTCGCGCTTCCCCAGGTTGTCCACACAGCACTCCTCGCGCATCGCAACCGGCAGGAGAAGGAGCGTAAGGAAGCCGGGTCAAACTGGCATGAAACCGGAATGGTGTTCACGACGGGTATCGGCACGTTGCTCGACCAGCGGAACATGCTGCGCGCCTTCTATCCGATCATAAATACGCCTGATCCAAGTGATCCCGAACCAGACCGGAAGAAGAAAAGAAAGCTGCTGCCCCGCCTGCGCTTTCATGACCTGCGCCACAGCGCGGCAACGCTGTTGCTGGTGCAAGGAGTACACCCTCGCGCTATCATGGAACTTCTCGGCCACTCGTCGTTTACCCTCACGATGAACACGTACGGCCATGTCCTCGAAGAAATGAAGAAGGAAACCGCCCGACAGGCCGACGCCGTTTTCAGCCAATCCGAAGACAGCAGTGGCGTGCCCATTGCGCAGCCCGTTCAGCGGCCTTCCGCGGTGCCTTTGAATTGAATAAGCTGGAGTTTATCAAGCTCGTGGGAGTATCTGCACATTGGACTCAAGAAAGAATGAATCCAGATTCAAGATGAACATCGAGGCTTGCAGTGATTGGCGGGCCGTGATGAAAGCGTTTGGCCAGCTTCCAAAGCCAGTTCTACGGCGTGATTCCGAGGGAGAGCCGTACGAAAAGCTTTGGATCTTTAGAGGCCACAAAAAGGAGACATACCCCCTCCGGCCATTGATTGAGCGCGACTATCCGTACATGGACTGGGCTGAAGTCGAATACAAAAGTTTGCGGGAATTTCAATCGAAAGCGGCGCTTCATATGGACCCAGCGCGGCTTCCGCCAACGTCCCTTGAATTCAAGTTAACTTGGCTCGCGACTATGCAGCACTACGGGCTGTCAACGCGCTTGCTTGATTTTACGTATTCGCCGTATGTTGCTCTGTACTTCGCGCTAAGGAATCGAGAACAAGATGCTTCAGGATACGCGGAGGTCTGGGGCATCAACGCGACTGTCATCCGCAAACAAGCCGAAAAAATTGGTCGGGAAGCAGATGAAGTAGTGCGGGCGCGGCAGAAAGACCCCAAACCAAGATTTCGTAGAGTCTCCCTAGTGGATTTCGAATCTTCCCGCCAATCTGCGCAACGCGAAGACGAGCTGTGGGAGACCCTCATTCGGCAAGCACTGAGCCCGGACGCTGTCCGCGGAACACACTTCGATCGAACCGGCTTCTTCGGCGCTTGCGGGAAGTTGCCCACCGGTACCCGGCAAAAATGACCCAGGCGGACCGACGCGCGATTAATTGGGGCTCGGCTTTTGGACGTGATCGATGACGAGTACATCGACCGCGCCTTTTGCCGATTGCAGCCTGATCCCAAGCTGTTCCTGTAAGGCGGTGAATAGTGTCGGGGCCTGTAAATCCGGGCCGACCGTCGTGGTCGGTGCGGCTTTTGGTATAGAAGCAGCATCCTCTGCGGAAAAATCCAGTTGAAAATTGAATGCTCCTGAGAAACCTGTCTTATCGACAACAGTGCGGCCAATCTTGTCCGCGAGCACTTCAACGAGCTTGGGAATCGACACGCCAAAGCCCTCGATTCTGCTGTTGCCTGCCGCAAGCATTGAATACCTGACCCCACCACACAATTTCGAGCCAAGTGGCGGCAGTGGGCCGTTTGGGTCGCGATTCACACAACTTCCGTCTTGGGCATGGACAATCTTAAAGCCTCCTTTCGCCTCTGTGAGTTCATAGACTGGAAGCTCCTTGGTGTCCTTATGTAACATTAGCTGGAATCGCTCGGCCAATAGCGACCGCAGCATGGGGCGCATCTGTTCGAACGATGCGTTCTTTTCCGTCTTTGCGGTGATGTCATACCGCTCCGAGTTCGCCCAGGCCGGCTCCCCTACGATCTGATAGTCTTTTGCGTTATAACCGAGCTGAATCAATAAGTGAAGGCTCGCGCCCGGCACGTGGAAAGTTCCGTGGCTGGATCCTCGCGCGATTCCCCTTAATAAATTTAGCTCGATGTCATCGAGAGGGGGCCCGGTAGGCTTCGGTTTGATCGTTGCCACGTCGAACTTTGCGTCGTCCAGGCCGGTGGATAGGGTGATGAGTTGCGCTGCTTCTGCCTGTGCGGCAGCGGTGTAACCGCCAATCATGATCGGCACCACCACCGCGGTAACCGCCGCGACTGCCAAGGCTGCTTTCTTTTGGTGGCTCAGTCTCAGCGCACGCCGACCGGACATGATTGCTTCGATTCTCCGCTTTAGATTTGCCCCAGTCACGCCGGGGGCACAAAGGAGACGAGATTCCAAGTAAAGCTTGCAGACGTTCAGAATGCCGTCCGCGTAGACTCGTGGTGCGCTACCCTGGTGCAACACCTCCTCGTCGCACGCGCGTTCGCGTTCTTCGACCATACGCTTGCCCATGTTTAATTTCTCCAGTTACCGCTGGCGGTCAAACGGCGTGGCTGTCAAAATGGCTGTCAGATCGCTCAGTGCAAGAATCCAAACTTCATAAGTCTTTTAGAATGTGGTGCGCCCGGGGTGACTCGAACACCCGACCTGCTGGTTCGAAGCCAGACGCTCTATCCAACTGAGCTACGGGCGCACATTTTGAATTGCTGGAAAGTCGAACGCTTCGACGATTCTATCAAAGAGCGCCGCTGCTTGGTAAAGGAGACGGGCGCGGCTCCCGCGCAATCGCGTGATCGGCCCTCTTGATACCCGCTACACCGTGGGGCCGCAGCAGTACGAAGAATTCCCGATAATCTTCGCTGTGATGCACGTGGCCAAGCGGGAATACCGCCTCGATTTCCCACCCCGGATGCTTCTCGAGCTCCACCGTGATTTCCGAGCCCCCACCCTTCGAATGCACATAGATCCGTACGATTTTCTTGTCCATCGACGCCAATCCCGTCTGCCCTCGAAAGAGCCCGTATCGTGCACAACTATAGCGCTAAAGAAAGGCTGTTTCGACTCTGGACGCTCGGTCGGCCTGTAGCTGAATCACTGCCGCAGCAGCACCGATTCCCGCTGGAGGATGTGCACCTTGCGCTCATTCCCATCGGCGTCCTGAATCAGAATCTGACGGTGATCGAAAGAGAACTTCATCGGCACATACAGATTCAATTGGAGGGGAAGTTCCGACTCCACCAGGTACTCGCGATTCAGCGCGCGCACCCGGTAGATGTAATGGTATTTGACGAACGCCCGGCCAACGGGGACCGTCTTGCGGGACAGCAATTCGCCGTCCTGCCAGTTGCGACTCGGCGCGGCAGACAGCGCTCCGGTCGACACCATCAATATAAATACGACACCGAGTGCGATTTGCCGCCCACGCATACCGACGGACTCCTGGTGATATTCTAGCCCTGATTAGCCATCGCTGCGCATATAAATTTTTGGTAACGGACGGCGCCTTACTTTCGAATGAACAACGAGATCGCCATCCCCAGCCCGACCGCGATCACCAGCCGCCTCACCGCCGTGCGTCCCAGCCGCCGCGCCGCGCCCGCTCCGCCGTAGCCGCCCAGTATCGACGCCACCGCCATCAGCACCACATAAGGCCAGTACACCATCCGCATCCAAATGAAGTACACCGCCGCGATACCGTTCACGCTCCCGCCCAGTACCACTTTCAAGCTGTTCATCTCGTGGATGTCTTTGAGCCCCAGAATGCTCAGCGCCGCCAGCATCAGAATCCCGATGCCGGCCCCGAAATACCCGCCATACAGCCCCACTCCCAATTGAAACAGCAGCCCGCCCACCAGCCATTTGGTGGATTCCCGCATCCCCGGATCGCCCGTGCCGAGCCGGCGCTGCACCCACTCCTGCGCCATAAAAAGGAAGGTGGCGAAGAGAATCAGGTAGGGGACCATGCGGTCGAACGTCGAGGTCGGAGTCCATTTCAAGAGGATGGCTCCCGCGATTCCGCCGATCAGGCTGGGCACCACCATCAGCAGGAATCGCGACTGCACGTTGCGCAGTTCACGCCGGTAACCCCAGGCGCTCCCCACCGTACCCGGCCAGATTGCCACCGTACTCGTCGCGTTCGCTGTCACCGAGCCCAGGCCGAGCCAGATGAGTGTAGGAAAGGAGACCAGCGTTCCGCCGCCGGCAATCGAATTGATGGCGCCGGCCAGGAACGCGGCGCCGAAAGCCACGGCGGCGTGGATGGGGTCTAGTGCGGAGGTCAAACCGCAGGATAACCCATTTCGTCCCGCACACCCGCGCCCTGCCGGTTATCATGGAAAGTTGCCGCCCACCGCCGTTTTGGCCGATCGAAATCAACCCAGGGGGACCCTCGGTGTCGCCGTTTAATCCCGCCGGCGCTGCACGCCCTCTCGATAGCGTGAAGGTCCACGCCGCGTTTCGCGACCGCAAGCTGTTTCTGTGGGGCCAATCGGCGCCTGCTCACGGCGAACGTCCGGCGGGACTGCCCTTCGCCGCCCCCAATGCACGCCTCCGGCATGCCATCGGAAGTATCTCGCCCGATCCGATTTCCGCCAACTACCGCGACGCCGCCATCTGGCTGCCCACGCGCGCCGGCCAACCTCTCGATGGCGCCGCCACTGCCGGCGGCGGGGAGGCGCTGCGGCCGTGGAAGCTCCCGGTGGCGATTCTCAACGCTGCCAATGCCCTCTCTTTTCTGGATGCCTGCAATCGCAACCCCTACGCCGAGTCGGCCGATGTCAAGATCGCGCCTACCGCGCGTTTCTGGGGCGCCGCTTTACGCCTGGCGGCCGACCTGGCGGCGCGCGACCGTTTTCTGCCGTCCGCCTCCATGCAGGGCGCTTCCTGCCGCGCCCTGTGGCAGCCTCTGCTGGCCGCTCCCGACCTTTTCCGCCTGCACGAACTCGCCGCCGCCATGCCGCCTGCCGCCCGCGCCGTCACTCTCGAAAGCGCGGATCGCGGCAAACCTCCGGAGGACGATCCGGCACAGATTCTGGCCACGTTCGTCGAGTGGATAGTCGACACCATTCCGCGGCTCGCCTACCGTTCCGGACGCCCGGAGATGCAGCCGAAACTGCTAAACGAAGCAAATGTGGCCGCGCTCTGGCTGAGCCGGTTGCGCTCTTCGGAATCGCAGATGCCCGGCGATCGCCGCCTGCTGGCGGAGTTTACCGAGCGCCTGCACACCTGGCAGGCGCCGCTGCTGCGCGAAGCGTCACTGCCCTGGCTGCTGAGTTTTCAATTGCGGGAGCCGGCCGGCGACGAAGAGAGCGGCGCATGGCGAGTACAATACGGCCTCCAGCCGCTCACCGGCGGCGACACCGTTCCCATGGAGCAGGGCGACCTGGGCGCCGGCGCCCGCCGCTACGTCAGTCGCATGCTGGCGCGCGCCGCCAGCCTGTGCGCCGATATTCGCGACGGCGTCGACAGCTTCCCGCTCGACGTCATTGGCGCCTTTCGCTTCCTCACCGAGACCGCCCCTGCCTTGGCGCAGGAGGGCTTTCGCGTGGAAACGCCGCCGTGGTGGCGGGGGCGCGAGACCGCTCCCGTGGTGCGCGCGCGTCCCGTACTCAAGCCCTCGCCGGCATCGCGATCCACCACGTTTTCGCTCGATGAACTCATGCGCTTCGATTGGGAAGTGGCCATCGGCGGCGAGAAATATAGCCGCGAGGAGCTCGACCGGCTGTCGGAGGCGACCGCGCCGCTCGTCAAAGTCCACGGCAAGTGGCTGCCGCTCGAACCGCAAAGCGTGCGCGCCGCGTTGGAGTTATGGAAGCGCGATGCCGCCCCCGCGCGAGAGGTCATCCGCATGGCGCTGGGCGGAACCCACGCGCCCCCGGGCGTGGAACTCGAAGAGGCGCGCGGCGAGGGCTGGATCGGCGAGCTGATCGAGAAACTGGGCGGCCGAACACGCTTCGAGGAGCTTCCCGTGCCCGCCGAATTTCAAGGAACGCTGCGGCCTTACCAGGTGCGCGGCTTCTCCTGGCTGGGCTTCCTGCGCCAGTATGGCCTGGGCGCCTGCCTCGCCGACGATATGGGTCTGGGCAAGACCGTGCAGGCGCTGGCGCTGCTGGGGCGTGAGCGCGCAAGCGGCGTCGACCGGCCCGTGCTGCTGGTCTGTCCCACCTCCGTGGTGGGCAACTGGCGCAAGGAAGCGGCGCGTTTCGCTCCCGGCCTTCCCGTGCTGGTGCACCATGGCATCACGCGCACCCGCGGGCCGGAGTTCGTCGAGGAGGCGGGCCGCCATGCGCTGGTGATTTCCAGCTACTCGCTGGTGCATCGCGATCTCGAGATTCTCCAGCAGGTGCCCTGGTCGGGCATCATTCTGGATGAGGCGCAGAATATCAAGAATGCCGAGACGCGCCAGTCCCACGCCGTGCGTTCCTTGCGCGCCGATTACCGCATCGCCCTCACCGGCACCCCGGTGGAGAACAACGTGGGCGAACTGTGGGCCATCATGGAGTTCCTCAATCCCGGCTTCCTGGGGAACGCCGCCGAGTTCCGCCGCAATTTCCTCTTGCCCATGCAAAAGTATGGCGATGGCGATGCCGCCGGCAAGCTCCGCAAACTTACCGCGCCCTTCATTCTGCGGCGCCTCAAGACCGACCGCACGGTGTTGCAGGACCTCCCCGAGAAGATGGAAATGAAGGTGTTCTGCAACCTCACCCCGGAACAGGCCTCGCTTTATAAGAGCGTGGTGGAGGACGCCGCCCGCGCCATTGACGAATCGACCGGAATTAAACGCAAGGGCGCGATTCTGGCGGCGCTCACCAAGCTCAAGCAGGTGTGCAATCACCCCGCACAATTCCTGGGCGACCGCTCTCCCCTGCCCGGCCGCTCCGGAAAACTGGCGCGCCTTACCGAAATGGTGGAGGAACTGCTCTCCGAAGGCGACCGCGCCCTCATCTTTTCGCAGTTCGCGGATATGGGCGAGCGCCTGCGCGCGCACCTGGCGGCCACCTTCGGACAGGAAGTGCTCCTGCTGCACGGAGGCGTGCCGGCCCTCAAACGGAATGAGATGGTGGAGCGCTTTCAGAATGGCGGCGAGGGCGATCCGCGCCTCTTCGTGCTCTCGCTGAAAGCCGGCGGCACGGGACTCAATCTCACCGCCGCCAATCACGTATTTCATTTCGACCGCTGGTGGAACCCGGCGGTGGAGAATCAGGCTACCGACCGCGCGTTTCGCATTGGCCAGCAGCGCAACGTGCAGGTCCACAAATTCGTCTGCGTGGGCACACTGGAAGAGAAAATCGACGAGATGATCGAACGCAAGAAGGCGATCGCCGATAGCGTTATCGGCGCGGGCGAATCTTGGCTGACAGAACTTTCGGCGGCCGAAATCAAGGAGCTGTTCGCGCTCCGGCAGGAGGCTCTGGGATGAGCGCCAACTGGTGGTTGACGGCGTGGGTGGAGAAGATTCAGAAGCTCGCCGAGTCCCAGCGGCTTGTGCAGGGCGCGGAACTGGCGCGCACCAAACAGCTCCAGCATTGCCGCCGCGACGGGCGGACGCTGATTGCCGCGGTGCAGGCGCGGGGCGAGCCGTCCTTTACCGTGCGGATCACCTTCGGCGCGTTCGAGCAGGAGCAGTGGGAGCAATTATTCGCCAACATCCGCGACTGGCGCGCGCTCGCTGGGTCGCTGGCCGCCTTCGATCTGCCGCTGGAAGTGCAGACCGCGTTCGCCAAAGCAAAATTGCGCTTCATGCCCGAGCGCTACGCCGACCTCCACCTGGAATGCGGCTGTACCGATTGGCTGAAACCCTGCAAACACCTGGTGGCGGCCTGGCTGAAGTTCGGAAACGATTTCGAACGCGACCCGCTGCTGCTCTTCGAACTGCGCGGCATGGAGCGCGCCCAGCTCTTCGCGTTGCTGCGCGGCGCCGTCCAGGAGAGCGTCGCAGAGCCCGAACCGGAAGAAGAGATCGAGGTGGAGCCGGTCCCCATCCACTTGCAGCCGCTTCCCACCGATCCCGCGGCGTTCTGGGCAGCGCCCCCGCTGCCGCCCGATTTGCCCGCCGGAGAGCGGCGCCTGCTCGACGACGATGTCTTCGAGCGGCTCGGTTCGCCGGAGCTGACCAATTGGCAGGCCGCGGAGCCCCAACTCCATCGAATCTACGACGCCGTGTTCGAGTACGCTTCCATCTTATTGAGGAAGTGACTGCCTTAGAGCGCCTTGAGCGGAAACCATGTCCTGAGAGTCTGGACGAAACTGTGGAAGCTACCGCTCGCACTCCACTCCGAAAGATTCGCCGATGCTCCCAGCGCTTTGAAATCCTCCGGCAGAGGTCCCCGCCGCTTCACCCGGTAGAGGACTGCCTGGAAGAGTTCTTTAGGCAACTCGCGGCAGCATTGTTCCCGGGCTCGTTCCAGAAGAGTTGCGGCGTGCTCGGCGTGCCCATCGAATTCTTCATCGTTCAATCCCAGGTGGCGGGCGATGGCCCGTGGAGAATGCCAGAGCCACTCTTCCAATTCGGGTACGATGGCGACTGCCGCGGACCGTTTGGCCCATGTCACGCCATCCAGACGAACCTGGATTCCTGCGATCGCCTCGTCGGCGCTCCGTAATTCCTTGCCGCTGCCATGGTGGTCCCACATCAGAATAAGCTTGGAAAACAGGCTCTTGTTCACCATCACCCTCGCAATTTCAGGCCCCTCCTTTACCATTCCGGAATCGCGACCGGTGAACCTGCGAACCTCGAAACTGATGGGGTGAATCCGCAGGTTTCGATGGCGTGCCAGCACCGCCCGAAGGACCGCCTCCATGTCGGAATCCGCGGTGAGAACAAAGAGGTCTTTCACCCAAGCACCCGGGAGGCGAAAATCGACGCAAGATCTGGCGTGCCGTCCCACTGCTTCAGCGCCGGATGATCCTTACCGTGAACAATCTGGATACCATTCGCGCCACGGGTGAAGCAGAGAAGCGGCCGCACGCCGGCTTGCTGCACCACCATGGGAGAATGGGTCGCGACGAATACCTGAGCGCTTGGAATCGCCGCCAGAGCCTTGAGGATGATTTCGAGCGCGTGCGGATGAACGCCGTTTTCCGGCTCTTCGACCATGTAGAGGCTGGGCGGACCCGGCACGAACGCGGGCAGTGTCAATGCGAGCATTCGTAGCGTGCCGTCGCTGAGCAGCCAACTGGGGCACTCCAGTCCACCGTCGAACCGCAACACCAGGTATTCCGCATTGTCGGGTTGGCGCGCGGCCCAACCGATGGATTCGAGATCCTCCAAAGCGTACCGCAGGTGCTCGGTCCAACGGGCTAGCGCCTCCCGGCCGCCGGTAGCCGCGCCGTTCCGCAGAAGACTACCCACCACACGCGCTAAATTGGTCCCGTCCAGTTCGAGTTCGGTCGACCTGGTTGCCGCCGCGGGTTGGCGCATCGCCGGGCTATTGAGCTGAACAAAGCGCACGCCCTGCGTCAGGAAATTCTTCACCCGATTCGCGGATGGGTATTTTTGGGTATCCGGCGGGGTAAGCGACAGCGCCAGCTTACCCGGTCCGAACTGGAATGTGTCTTGGTAAGTGCCGGTTTCGCGCTGGTAAAAATCGCTGCCGGTATTCGTCTTTCCGAGAAGCCGCGGACGCTTCGGCCTGTCCCCGGGTAGGCTGGAAGCTTGGTGCGAGGCCTTGCTGAGCAACTCCTCCGTGATACGGATACCGAGCCGCTCGTCGTCGAGCAATCCGAAGCGGTAATGCAAGTCGCCAAGGGCGTTCGATGGCGGATCGGGAAACCTCATTTTCAGGTCGAATTCCATCGGGCCCCCCTGCCGCAGATAAGTCAGATCGCGGTACTCGGGCGCACGCTGCTCGACCGCCGCCGGCGGCCCCTCGACAAGACACGACTTTATGAACTCAATCGCATCCAGAAATGTGCTCTTGCCACTGCCGTTAGGCCCGACCAGGACGTGGAAAGAGTCGAGTTCGATCCACGGTGTCGATCGGACACCTTTATAATTCCGTATTCGGATGGACGCGATCATCAGATAATGGCCCGCACATCAGCGCGCACTTGTGACTTACCCTCGATCAGACGTTTAATGTCCGATGGCGCCACCCCGTGAAGGCAGAACTGCACCCAGCGGGAGGCAATTTCGTCCACAACGGACTCGTCGCCCGCCGCCCACAGATTGACGATTGCCGATTCAGCGTCGTCTACATGAGCGTAGACGTCGTCTAGCGTGACACCGTACTGCGTCAGGATTTCATGGGCTGCGGCGATGTCCTGATCACGCGATGATGTTGAGTCCTCCTCCAACGGCTCCAGCGAACACTCCATCCTGTGATCCCTGGTGTAAAGGCTGCCATCGGACTGCCGCAGAACCGTGATCGCAGCTTCAATTGGCCACTCAGCAAACATCTTGGCCCAGATTCTACGGACAAATACAGGCTGAGGCCATGTGCCGGAAGCTGCGACATCCTCAGAGACTTGGCCGAGCGAAATCGTCAGTACGTCTCCAGTAAACTCCAGCCGCACGGTCCCGCTTCTTCGCTCGACCCTGCAAAGACGTTTCACTGTCTGGGTCAGTTGTACGGTATTCACATTCAGGAAAAATCTAACCGGAATTACGCTCATTGCCGTTGTAGCGATTGTACCGCTCGCCGCGAAGATGCAGACACTCATCCCGATTTGGTTTACCATGTGAATTAATTTCAGTCCAGGAGGACACCGATGGCATACGACGTAAGCCGCCGATCCATGTTGATGGCCGGCCTGCCCGGAGCGGCACTGGCATTTCAACCCACAGACATTCAGGAAATCACCGTTCCCGGCAGCGCGCCGCAGAAGCCCAAATACTCGATTAAATTCGCCGTCATCGGCATCGACCACAATCACATCTATGGCATCACCGACGCCATCAAGCGCGGCGGCGGGCAGTTGGTGAAAGTCCATTCCATCAACTCGCCTGCCCTGGCGGCCTTTCAGAAGCGCTATCCCGAAGCGCTCATCGCGGCGAGCGAAGATGAAATCCTCAGCGACCCCTCCATCCAGTTGGTGGCTAGCGCCGCCATCCCCGACCTGCGCGGACCGCTGGGCGTGCGCGTCCTGCGCCACGGCAAGGACTACCTCAGCGACAAGCCCGCCATGACCACGCTCGACCAGCTCGCCGAGGTCCGCCGCGCCATCAAAGAGACCAATCGCATTTTCGCCATCATGTACTCCGAGCGGCTGGAGGTGCGGGCCGCCGTGAAGGCCGGCGAACTCATCAAAGCCGGCGCCATCGGCAAGGTAGTGCAGACCGTCAATCTGGCGCCGCACCAGGTGAATGAACCGACGCGCCCCGAATGGTTCTGGGACCCTGCCCGCTATGGCGGCATCTTGTGCGATATCGGCTCGCACCAGGCCGACCAGTTCGTCTACTACACCGGTTCGACCGTCGCCGACGTGACTGCGTCGCAGGTGGCCAACGTCAATTACAAGCACCACCCGAAATTCCAGGATTTCGGCGACATGATGCTGCACGGCAACGGCGGCTTCGGCTACGTGCGCGTCGACTGGTTCACCCCCAAGGGCCTCGGCACCTGGGGCGACGGTCGCCTGTTCGTTCTCGGCACCGACGGGTACATCGAACTCCGCAAGTATGCCGACATCGCCGGGCGCCCGGGCGGCAATCATCTCTTCCTGGTCGACCAGAAGAAAGCGACCTACATGGATTGCAGCAAGGTCGACCTGCCGTTCGGGCCGCAATTCGTGGCCGATATCGTGAACCGCACGCACATCGCCCAGGAGCAGGAGACCGCGCTGCTGGCGACCGAACTGGTGCTCAAAGCGCAGAAGAACGCGAGGATGTTATGAGTGGGATTTCGCGCCGATCGCTTTTGAAGACGGCCGCGGTGATGGGCTTCCCCACCATCGTGCCCTCCACCGTCTTCGGCCAGAACGCCCCCAGCAATCGCATCAATATCGGGGCCATCGGCGTGGGCCGTATTTCGCGCACCCACGATCTGCCGGCCATCCGCAAGTATGCCGGTGCGCGCATCGTCGCCGTCTGCGACCTCGACGCCAGCCGCGTGGAGCAGGCGCAGGCGCTGATCGACGGCTGGTATTCCGTCAACAGCACCAAGGGGTATCGCAATTATCACGAGCTGCTGGCCAATAAGGACATCGACGCGGTGGTGATCTCCACGCCCGACCACCAGCACGCCGTAACGGCCGTCAACGCGGTGCGCGCCGGCAAGGATGTGTATCTGCAGAAGCCCGCGTCGCTCACCATCGCCGAAGGCCGGTACATGGCCGATGCGGTGAAAGCCTCGGGGCGCATTTTCCAGATCGGCTCGCAGCAGCGCTCCTGGAAGCAGTTTCATCGCGCCTGCGAACTGGTGCGCAATGGACGCATCGGCGACATCCAGCACGTGGAGGTCGGATTGCCGGGCGATCCTTCGGGTCCCGACGCCGCGGTGATGCCGGTGCCGAAGGGTTTCAATTACGATGCCTGGCTGGGCACCACGCCGGTGGTCTATTACACCGAAATCCGTGTGCACCCGCAGACGGGTTTCGACCGTCCCGGCTGGCTGCGCTGCGAGCAATTCGGCGCCGGCATGATCACGGGATGGGGCGCGCACCACGTCGATACCGCGCATTGGGGTATGAATACCGAGCTCACCGGGCCGGTGGAGATCTGGGGCCGGGCTCAGTTTCCGGTGCACGGATTGTGGAACGTGCACGGCCCCTTCGAGACGCACGGCCGCTATGCCAACGGTATGACGATGGCGATCTCCGGCGATTTCCCCAACGGCATCAAATTCATCGGCACGAAGGGCTGGCTCTTTGTGACGCGCGAGGGCAACGTCACTCCCAGCGATCCCGTGAGCGGCAAGCCTCCCGGGAAAGTGTTGGATGCCAGCGATCCCAAGATTCTGGATAGCGTGATCGGGCCCAACGAGATTCACCTGGCGACCGCCGACGAGCATCACGCCAACTGGCTCGATTGCGTGCGCTCCCGCAAGGAACCGCTGGCGCCGGCGGAAATCGCGCACCGCGCCTGCTCCACCTGCCTGCTCCATCACATTGCCATGAAGATCCCGCGGCATCTGCACTGGGATCCGGTGAAGGAGCGCTTCCAGAACGACGAAGAGGCGAACGCCATGTTGAGTCGCAAGCAGCGCGCGCCCTACGGGTTCGCCGGGTAATTCCGGGCGGGCGCCCCCCGCCCGTCCCATCACGCTACTTCTCGAATTGCAGCGTGATCTTGCTGCCGCCGACGTGAATCGCGGTGATGACCTCTTTGCCGTCTTTGGTAGAGTGTTCCAGCGTGGTGTAGTCATACTTCTTGGCGCCGTCCTCCACTTTCACCGGAACCGTAACGCCTTTCGTGTGTCCACCGTTGAAAATGGCATTCGTCCCGTCGATGCGGATCGAATACGTGCCCGATTTGAGTTCCGTCCCGCCAATCAGAGCCGGACTCTCCAAGGTCACGTTGTAGTCTTTGGCAGCTAAAACGATGGTCGGAAACAGTAGGAATGCAGTTACGAGTAGCAGCTTTTTCATCGATAGGTTCTCCTGGAAAAATAGCGCGGCGGGTTCCCCCGCCCGGCAAATCACAGCCGGAGGTTTCGGTAGCAAAGCACCGCCGGTTGGATCATATACGTCGTCGCCGTAGCGGATTGAAGCGGCCAGCCGCAATGGCCACCGGATTTCTTCCCCATTTCTTCTACATCCTCAGCTATTCGCTTGAAAAAAAGGAACATCCTGTAACCTCTCAGAGCGCTGATTCGCCCACTAAAGCATGCCGCAGGCCATCCAACCTGCCGATGCCATCCGGATCGTGCCCAACCCGGTGATTCGCTTCGGCGCTTTCGAAGCGAATCGCAAGACCGGAGAACTCCGCAAAGGAGGCACCCGCATCAAGCTCGCGGACCAGCCGTTTCGCCTGCTGGTCGCTCTTCTCGATCGCCCTGGAGAACTGGTCTCTCGCGACGAACTGCGCCACGTGCTCTGGCTCGACCGCCCCGCCGGCAATCTCGAGCAGGGATTGAACCGCGCGGTGAACAAGCTGAGGGCTGCGCTCTCGGATTCCGCCGCGAGCCCCCGCTTCGTCGAAACCCTTCCCGGCTACGGCTATCGCTTCATCGGGACAGTCGAGCAGGAGCCTCCCGTCCAACCGGCTCCCAAACCGAAGAATCGTTGGATGACGGCGCTGATCGCCGCGGCACTGGCGGCCGGACTGTTCGGCTACCTCATCTGGAAGCGTCTTCCCGGCCCGGTGCCCGAATTGCGATGGCGCAAGCTCACCACCGACAACTTCAATAAGACCCCGCCGGCGCTCAGCGACGGCACCCGGATCTACTTTATTGCCGGCTATGCCGGCGAGTCGTTTCTGGCGCAAATCCCGGCAAGCGGCGGCCAGCCGGCGAAATTGCCGATCACTCTGCCCGGCCCAGTCTGCAGCCTGCAGGATCTCTCCCCCAATGGCCAGGAGATTCTGCTGACCGCCGGGGTGATGATGGACCGCTCTCGAACCCTACCGCTGTGGACCCTGCAAATCGCCGATGGAACGGCCCGGCGCCTCGCCACTCTGCCCGCAACTTCGGCGGCCTACTCGCCGTCAGGCGCGATCGCTTTCACAACCGAGAGCGAACTGTGGCTCCTCCCGCACGGCAACCCTCCCCGGCGGCTCCTCGAAAGGAAGGACAGCCTTCTGGGCACGGTTTCGTGGACTCCCGACGGGCGCACCATCCGCTTCTCCGCCCAGAATCCCCTTTCGGCGCAAAGCTCCGCGTGGGAAGTCGAGCCGGACGGTACGCATCTCCGGCCCGTCATGCCCAAATGGCAGGGAATGAGCTATATCTCGGTGGGGCGCGACGCTCAAACGCACCTCGAACTCTTCGCTGCCGATGGCAGCTTTTGGGCGGCCAGTCCGGGATGGCCACCGTTCCGCGCGGCCGATGACGTTCCCACCAGGGTGACGGGAAGCGAGCCGGAGTTCTCCGATCGCGTCCGCCTTCGTTCCACCTCGTTCCCGGCAATCGGCGTGGACCGCCTGGGAGAACTCCAGCGCTTCGATGCCCACACCAACGATTGGAAGCCCTTATTGGACGGCCTCTCGGCGGAACAGGCCGAGTTCTCGCGAGACGGAAAGCGGGTCGCGTATGTCACATATCCGCAGCAGACTCTATGGGTCCGCGATGCCGATGGCAAGCGGCCGATCCAGTTGACCAGCCCGCCCGTCATCGCCCGCTATCCCCACTGGTCGCCCGACGGCAGGCGCCTGGTATTCACCGCCCAGCAAGCCCCCGATCGGTTGATGAGGATCTACATCGTGGATGCCGACGGCGGCGGCATGCACCTGGCCACAACTTCCGAACAGGGTTCTCAGGGCGATGCCAGTTGGTCGGCCGACGGACGCCGCATGGTTTACGGCCTGGACGTGCGGAGCGCGCGCGAGAACGCCTACATTCGCATCGTCGACCTCGGCAGCGGACAGGTGACAAAGCTCGCGGGGTCGGAGGGACTTTTCGGGCCGCGATGGTCACCGGACGGCTCCAGGATCGCCGCCTTGGAGCGAGACGGCCGGAGACGGATGATGATCTATCGCATGGACACCGGGCAATGGAGCGTCCTCTTTGACGACCGCGCCGACTGGCCCGTCTGGAAGAAAGACGGCGCGGCCATTCTCTTTAAGGCCGGCGACTCTCTGGAAGAGATCGACCTCCGGACGCGCCAGCAGAAGAAAATCGTGACGATAAAGAACGAAGGAGGCGGAGGCTTCACCCACGCCATCGGCATCGACAGCAGCGATGCTCCCACACGCACCCTCAATCGGGACGGACGGCAGGTTTACGAACTGCATTTCCCACAGCGCTAGTTCCCCGTAGGTTGCGCTCAACGCGATCGCTCGCGACGGCGGCGTCCACGGCATGCCCAGTTCATGGCTCAGCATGACGGTGAAATCTTTGACCGGTTCTTAGGTCGCCCGCCGTTCGATACTTCCCGGATTTCATTGTTGCCGACGTCGGCGATATAGATGTTCCCGGCGGAGTCTACCGCGATGCCCGCGGGCTGAGCCAATTGAGCGCTGGTGGCCGGCCGTTGTCGCCGCCCGCCCCGTACCCGCCCCTTCCCGCTACTGTGGTAATCACGCCGTTCGATATCTTGCGAACGGTGTTGCTGAAAGCGTCCGAGATATAGAGGTTACCCACGGAATCGATAGCGAGTCCGTTGAGTAAGCCCAATTGAGCACACATGGCAGGTCCTCCGTCGCCACTGTAGCCGAAGGTTCCGTTCCCCGCGACGACGGTTAAGAGGCCCGACGCAGAATCCCGGCGAAAGATCACTCCATAGTCCCGGCTGGCGACGAACAGATTCCCTAGATGATCGACAGCAATCCCGTACGCATAGCCCGTACTCGCGGACGTGGCTGGGATGTTGTCCGGCAGGCCGCCGCCGGCAACGCTGCTAATCGTATAGGTCTGGGCAAACAGCGTGCTCGCGGGGAGCGCGCCGCCCAGGAGTAGTTGCAGCGCCAAACGGATCGCTATCGGCAAGCAAGAGTCCTTTCCTCATCTGGTATGGGAGGGTCATCACATCATGTCCTCGTTCCGGCAGCCCCGAAATTCGATGATATCCGGCGTTCGATTGAATGTGTTGCAATCCCACGAGCGCGGTTCCGTCTGGTAGGACAGCGACTGCAAGACGGCCTGGATGATTCCAGAGCGCGCTGGTATTTGCGGTGTTCCCGTCGGCGCCGGAGCGGGATTCGTGGAGGACGCGGGCGCCGCCGGATTATTCCCGTCAAACGTCGGCCCCTCCAAAACGAATCATGTGTGCGCGCTCCACGGACTTCACGAGAGTGATGATCCGCGTTCGCCCCATGAAGCAGTCTTCGAGTAGCCGACGATCCACTCAGAGCAGCGATCCGGGCACTTCGACGGTACGGGCGTGACACAACCGGGTGCACACAGCAGGGGCTCTCCTGATCGACCGGCCAAATGCCGGCCGGCGCTGCCGCCAGCGCGCAGCCGGTCACTCCTGGCGGAGCGCGCGAATCGGGTCAACCCTCGTGGCTCGCAGCGCGGGGATCAGGCTCGCGAGTACCGCAACCACAGTCAGGAACAGCGCTGCCCCCGCTATGCTCACTGGGTCGGCTGGACTGACTCGGTAAAGCAGAGGCGCGATCTGCCGGCTCGCTGCCAGGGCGATGGCGAGGCCGGCGGCGATCCCCAATAAAGCCAGCAGCAAGCCTTCTCTCATGACAATCCGAAGCACGCCCCCAGGGTCGGCCCCCAGCGCCATGCGGATACCGATTTCCCGAGTCCGTTGGCTTACTGAGTAAGCCATCACTCCATAAAGACCTACCCCGGCGAGTAGCATGGAAATGGCGCCGAGCACTGCGAGCAGGAACGAGGCGATCCGCGACCCAAACCAGGCAGCCGAGATGTAGTCCGACAAGGGCATGGCCGTGAGGCCGGCGGAGTTCGGATCGATGGCCGACATTTCGCGGCGGAGTACGGGGACCAAATCGCGCGCGTCACGGTCGGTCCGGGCGTAGAAGGCCACACCGTTTTCGCCACTGCCGTAGTGCACCTGGTCGAAGGACATGTAGAAGTATGGCTGAGGCGCTTCCGACAGATGGTAATACTTGCTGTCCTTGACCATTCCTACGATCTGGAACGGTTTGCCGTAAATCTGCACCCGGCGCCCCACGGGGTCGCGCCCCTCGAAAAAGCGTCGTGCGAAAGACTCGTTGACGATCATGACGCGCGGCGCCGTTTCGTTATCCTCCGCCCGGAAATCGCGGCCGGCGCGAAGCGGGATCCGCAGCAAGTCGAAGTAGCCGGGCGACACCGAGGCGTGATGCACATCCAGGTTCTCGCCAGGCCGCGACGCATATCCTTCCACCACGACGGTGGCCCACTTTCCCAGCCCGAAGCCCAGCGGGATGGAGTCGGAATAGGCGGCGCTTGTCACCCCTGGCACGGCAATCAGGTGTTCGCGGAGCCGCCGCGAGAACTCCTGCTCCTCGCTGGCAGTGTAGTTGTTCGTCGACAGAAAAAGACGGCCCACCGTCACGTTGCGGGGATTGAAGCCGGCCGGAGCGTTCTCTAACCCGTAAAGGCTCCGAACAAACAGTCCGAACGTCACCAGAGCCGCGAGCGCCAGCCCCGTTTCGGCTACCACCAGCGCCCCGGAGATGCGCTGCGCGTGCCCGCTCCGTGTACCGCCTCTTCCACCTTGCTTCAGTGCGTTCACCAGGCTGCGCTGCGCCAACTGAAACGCGGGCGGAATGCCGGAAATCAGCGCGGAAGCCAGGCAAACCAGAGCGGCAAACAGGAACACCCGGGCGCTCGGCTGTACATTGAAACTCACCGGTACTCCTGTGGGCGGTACGAAATAGATCAGCACATTCTCAAGCGACAGAGCCAGCGGCAAGCCGACAAGCGTTGCCAGTACCGCCAAAAGCACGCTTTCCAAAATCAACTGGCGGCTCAAACGCCCCGGACTGGCGCCCAAGGCAGCGCGGATGCCGAACTCCGTCTGCCGGGCTGCGGAACGAGCCAGTAGAAGATTGGCGACGTTGGCGCATGCAATCAGCAGTACGAGTCCACACGCCGCACCGAGGATGGCCAGCGGCCATGCCACGATGGTCGACGCCCCCTCCTGCGCCTTCCAGATCGGTACGATCCGGGCGCCGATCCCCTCGTTGGTCTTTGGAAAGTCACGGGCAAGGCGCGCGGCAACCGTGGCCGCCTCGGCGCTTGCCTCCGAGACGCTGACGCCGGGCTTGAGCCTGACTATGGCCTGGAAGTGCCGCGCATAGCGCTCGCGTTCTCCGGCCAGCGGCGCTGGAATCCAGACATCGAGCGTCGTTCCCGGGAAATCACCGCCAAATTCCGGAGGTGCTACCCCGACGATGGTGACCGGGTACCGGTTGATCTGCACGGTGCGGCCGAGAACGGACTTGTCGGCATGAAAATAGTTCTTCCACACCCTATAGCTGATGACTGCCGTGAACGCTTTGGCCCGGTCGCCGTATTCGTCGCGAGTGAACGCGCGACCCAGGACAGGTTCTACGCCCAGAACGTCGAAGTAGTTTCCGGAGACCGCTTCGAACCACGCGGAATAGGCCCTTTCTCCCTCGCCGATTGAGGCGGGGCCTTTTTGGTTCAACAACAATCCGGAAATACTGCGGAGGCTGTCCTGGAAGTCCCGGGAGTCGACGTACGAAACCTGATGCTCCATGCCGCTGGCATTGACGGACTCGAGCACGGCGAGTTGTCCGTCGTCCCTGGCGCCGTGGAACGGGTGCAGGACCATCCCGTCGATCCAGCCAAAGACGGTCGTGACAGTGGCAATACCGAGCGCCAGAGTAAGTACTGCGACCGCTGTCAGGCTCGGGGTCCGGCGGAGGACACGCATCGCATACCGAAGGTCTTCAAGGATGTTTCGCATGTGGTTTCCTGTCCCTTGGATGCAGTTTGGCTTCCTAAGTAGGTGCTTGATTCTATTGAACGGCAATGTCAGGCGGGGGTCGATTTTCGGGGCTCCGGTGTCCGAAAATGGGACTCGCTCTTCACGATTTCCAGCTAATCAGTCCGGTAGCAGGGCGGAGCTATGCGTACGGACGTGACTGGGAACGAAAGCCGGAATGGCAGTTCCCACCTCGCAGAAAGCGGGGGCAATTAGGCGGGCTCACACCGTGATGGCCGCGGTCACGATGCCGTCCGCCGTCTAACCAAGATGCCCTCGGTATCAGGCAACTACCCGCAACCCGAGGAACCTGGCGAACGGATCGAAATCCCGATCGTTGTGCAGCAACTCATACCCACCCTCGATGCAGCGCGTTGCAATCACCGTATCGATGGTTTTGCGAACCGTTACGCCCTTCCTGCGCAGGGTGCGAAAATGATGCGCCGCTCGGATGGCAATGTCCATCCCGCCCAACGCCACCACCGTCAATGCAGCCAGCATTCTCCGGGCCTGATGGAAATCCTTGTCGTCAGGAAAGCCTTGCAGGACCTCAGTTAGAATCAGATCGCCGATGGCCAACGGTTCAACGCCAAGCAGCCCGTCGAGTATCGCAGTCTGCGCAGTGATCGTCCCCTTGAGATAATCGATCCACACGCTGGAATCGATGAGGATCAACGGTCCCTCCGCATCGCGTCCAAATCGCCCTGCCAGTTGAGCTTACCGCGGAATTTGCGGATCTCTGCCTGTCGTTTTAATCTCAGCAGACTCCTCAGCCCCTCCTCAACGGCCTCGCGTTTGGTCTTTAGGCCCGTTGCCCGCAGCGTGTCCCGCATCAACTTATCGTCGATCACGATGTTGGTTCGCATGATGTGTACTTCCATTGCCAAGTATACACATTCACTGTTCAAGGCGGTGACCGGCATTGGGCGCCGCTGCGCACCATGCCGGCCGGTACTCCCATCAACTGGAAAAACTCGAATCGAGGAAGTCCCAAAAAGTCGGCTCCGCGACTGGGAAGATGCCAGGTGGGTCCCCGCACTGGCCTGCTACCGCCGGGACCGAGCCCACTTCGACGGTACGCGCGTTTTACAGCCAGTTGGGCGGCAGGGAAAGCAGTTGGCGGGCGAGTCTACGCCGGCACGACCATGTTTCCGCAATTCGCGCAACTGGGGGATAATGCTCTTGAAGGACAGAAGCATGGATGTTCATTTCGATGTCCCCGAAGACGTGGCGCGGCAGTTTACCGGGCAGCCTGGCGGAATCGCTCGAGCTGCCGCTGAAGCACTCGCTGCCGAAGGCGTGCGCTCCGGTAAGCTGACCGTTTATCAGGCCCGCCAAATGCTGGGAATTCAGTCCCGCTACGAGATGGATGGATTCCTCAAGGTTCGCGGCATACTCCTGTCCGACACCATGCAACAGGTCGTCGCAGACAGCGAGACGGCGATCGCGTTTTCGGAATGAAGGTGTCAACGCCAAGTAGAAATGTCCTAATCTCTGCCAAGTAGAAATGTCCGGTTTGGCGGGAGATGCCGGGAGGTGTGGTTTAGAGTGTGAATGATTCCCTGGGACGTCGCGGTCACGGGGAAGATTCAAAGCCGATGCGACGGAGTTGGCTCCGAAGTAAACGGCGGCAAACCCTCGGTTAACCGGGCCCTGCGGGGTACCCTCCGGGGGTTTTGCTTTTGTAGGCAAGCTTACTTTGGTGAGGCTCCCGAGCGGAGGCTTTGAATAAAATAAACGCGACGTTGGACGGGCCGCTTTTGCCCGGCCTACCGAGTTGGTTTTAGGCCGCGCACTTTGGATGTTGCCGGGATGACGGCCAGAGCGGTTTTCTCCGGGCTGGTCAAGTGGAAGTTCTCCATCCAGCGGCTCTTGGCTCGTGGTGTGGCTGGCTTCCGCGGTCTCGCCGCAGCTTTGGGCGTTGCCACCTTGGGACGTGGCTCGCATTTGCTTACCGTGAGGTAGGTGTTGCGGAAACGTACCGCCATGGATCCGTCGAGCCGCACCTCGACGCGCACATCGGCTCCCCGCAGGCCTGCACGAATCTCTCCGCGTGCGATCTGCCAGGTTTGGCGATCGACCTGAATCGTATAGTCGTTGTTGACCTGTCGCCTCTCCACATAGCTCAGCGAGGCCTCTAGCGAGTGTTCCTTGCCTAAGGGCCGGTGCGCATCGTCGCTGCTGGCCGGCACCACGGCAATCGTCTTGTTCCACCACACGATGAATTCCGTTTCCAGGTAGGCGTTGGCCTCCTCCAGCGTCCCTGCTCCGGCCACCCGCAATCCCTTCACCAGTCGGTCCTGTGCCGTCTGGAAGCCGCGTTCCACGCGACCCTTGGCCTGCGGTGAGTGTGCCGCGATCCAAACGATATCCAACTCCCGCAGCGCTCGTCCGATCTGGGTGGGCGGCAATGGATCGCGTTCCTCCACCGGCAGAGCCTTGCTGTCCCATGGGACCTTCGGCGCCGTTTGAAACAGGCTCGCCTTGTCGGTATAGAAACTGACCGGCCGTCCATACCGCTCCACGTATTTCCAGAGCAAACGCATATTCTCCTCGGTCGAATCGCTCAACACGAACTGCGCGTGAATACGGCTGGAGGCGTCGTCGATCATGCTGATCAGATATAGCCTCGGCCCGCGTTCCTCCAGCCAGGGCATGATCGCTGGTGTCCCACTGCACCATCTCGCCTATCCGCGAGCGGCGTGGCCGCCATTCGTGGATCTTTTCGACGCGCTGCCGGCTGGCCCGCCATAGCTTGCCTTCCATCATCCACGTGCGCACCGTTTCGCGTCCGGCATGAATGCCGTGTTTGCTGGCCAGGTATTCCGCTGCCAGCGTGGGACCGAAGCCGCGGTAGACATCCCGGCCGAGTATTTCCAGCGCCTTCTGCTTGACCTTCTCGTCCAGCTTGCGGTTGGACGCCCGGCCGCGCAAGCCGTGCACGACGGCCCGGTCCCCTTTGCTCTTCAGCCGGTTCAACAGCCGGCGAACATGCCGTTCGGTTTGGCCGATCTCCTCGGCGGCCTGCCGCTGTGTAATCAGCCCCTTCCTTGCTTTCTTCAACGCGACCAGACGGTCGCGGTCCTGTTGCGTCATGAGAAGTGTTCCTGAATCCACCTCCCCAGCGTGACCTCGTCAACAGGACATTTCTACTTGGCACGATTAGGACATTATCATTTGGCGCTGACAGTTTTCGGAATGAAGGTTGTCATTGCCGACACCTCACCGCTAAACTACCTGTTGCTCATTGGCGAAATTGCAATCCTGCCCAGTCTGTACAGCCGGGTTTTCATTCCGCCGGAGGTGCTGGCCGAGCTATCCGATACCGATGCTCCGGCCGAAGTTTTGAGGTGGGCCCGATCGCACCCGGCGTGGCTGCAGGTGCGACAGGTACGGATCGAGCATGAGGATCTGGCACTATCGCAACTCGATCCAGGCGAACGAGCCGCCATCCTTCTCGCGCAACGGGAAACTGACGAGTTGTTGCTGATCGACGACGCTGCGGGCCGGAGCGAGGCCACTCGGCGCGGTATTCCGAGTACGGGAACTCTCGGCATACTTCGGGCAGCCGCCATTCGTCAATTGCTGGACCTTCCCATCGCCTTAAGGAATTTGGCCGCAACCAATTTCCGGGTTTCCCAACGCCTGATCGCGGAACTCCTGGCGGAAGACCTCGAACGCAAACGGCATGAGGCCGAATAGCCGAGGATTAGTGAATGCGAGCGGTCGCCGCTGGAGCCGGCCACAGGGCGAAATGGGCGTTACGCGTCAAGTCGACGGCCAGCGGATCCACGGAGCCGCCGACTTTTGGGGAGTAATCCCGAAGGTCTGCCCCGCGTTTGCGCCGGCGACACGCTCAAAAGCATCTTTGCGCTTGCCTAACGCATTGGCTGCGCGAGCCCGCCATTCGTCCACAAGCATCCGGCGCTGGTCTGTTAGGTTCAGAGTGAGCGAGCGGAACAGACCTGACAGCGCGCGTTCCAAAGTCACCAGCAGTGCGTTTAAATCCCGACTATTTCCCGCGGCTGTTTGCACAAGTGACAGAGATTCTCAGATAGACTGGCGGAGAAGCCGCCGAAAGGCAAGTGATCCGAATTCATGAAAGGATTTTCCCACGGTACATCGCTTGGCCATGTCTTCTGCGAAGTTCTGGCTTAGAGCGATTATGACATTGCAGGTCGCTTGAAATCGGCGCAAATCCTTGCCCTGATGCGACACTAGATCAATTTCCATTGGATCTAGCTGCCAGTCATCTACGTGCCGAACGAGTTCATCATAATATACCTGTCGCTGAAAATAGGGATACCACGTCGCCCAGATATGATCATAATTTACCCGATTTCGGACGCTTGACAGCCATGAAGCAAGGGCAGAATTGTTGAAGCGCAGATTGCTACTGATCTCACTCAGTTTGCTCGATGCGCCCTGTGCTGTCTTCGCAGTAAGGGCCGGCAACTCTAAGAGTTTGGCGGCGACATCATCGATCCTCTCGCAAAACAGCTTCCAAAACGCTTCGTGTGGTCCGGCTTTCATGCTCTTGATCTGCGAACACTGAACCTTTCCATTCGCCGGGTCAAATACGACTTTATAGAGCCCCCCCCCGATAGGGCTCGTGGGCCGTTGTCCAAACAGAGTCGAGATCTTAGTCACAGAACGTAACTGAATGGGTTCAAGTGGAAGGCAGCTCGTACCTAATGTGCGAGTAATGGTGTGCGCTGCAAAAAACGCTGCATAATACGTTTGAATTATCAGCCAGGCCACCGACTTTTTACTCGGTGGTGTGGCAAGAATGCTCGCCATTGACTCAACGCTTGCAATAGATATGCGGCTTATTTCCGCGGCGTACGCCTGAAGCACAGGCAGTGGCTCAGCCACATTCAGGATGAATGACGATTCCGTCGGCGCTTCGTAGACCTGAAAGTTCTCGTCGTTGATCCACCCCTTCAGTTCCTTTCGCTGATGACCGGACACATCATTAAGACCCCCGAGCCAGAAAGGCCGGAAAGCTTCAGCCAAAGGCGAAACCTCGATCATAATGTGAAAGTGACTTTCAGAGCCTTGGCGAACTCCTCGTATAGGTCTCGCGGGCTATTGCCCGGATGTTTGATGGAGCTGACCCTCGTTCTGCTGAACATGGGCTCGAGAATCTCCGAAAAATGTTCAGCGGTGTAAGCCTTCCCATAACGGTCCTGAACCCTCTGCGCCGCATCCTTGAACAGTAGCATCGCCGCCCTAAAAACCGTTGATTTTGTTATGGTGGTCTCCGTTGTCAGTTGCTTGGTTCCCTCAATGAATGCGGTAAAATAGGCATTCAGCGCACCGAAAATCTCTTCCACCTCACTGCCGGAAAAAATTTCCAGCAGAGGCTTCAACCCGGCATTGAAAGTCACTCTGGAGATCTTCGACCCGGCTCTTTCGTGAGGACTCATCAAGCCTATCAAAGCGCTCCCTGGATCTGAATGAAAACGGTCGAACACCTCGCCCATCAAGCTCTCATCACCGGTTTCGTATTCCGCCAGTTTCTTGATGTCCAGGAGGAGTTCATTCGGTACCGGCCGTTGTTTCGTGTTGATGTCTATGAATAGGCTCGACTCGTCACGTGGCGAAAGGTTGTTATAGATGACCACAGGGACCCGCAACGAAGTCTTTGCCAGAGAGAATCCAAAGACACGATGCTGTCCATCGAGAATCAAGAATGCCTTGGGATGATCTTGAAACTGCAGCGTCTTCCCCTTCCCAATCACCTTCAACTCAGCTGACTTTTGTGCTGACAAGATGATCGACGTAGGTATGGTGCCGAGCCCGACATCAATGTAATCGGCGATCTGTTGTGCTCGTTTTCTGTCCAACACACGCTGAAAGCCAGCTTTTGGGTCTTCGTCCCGGCTGGTCACAAAACACGTGTTAGCCAGTACGTCGCTCGGCATGGTCAGCGTGTAGAATCGGTGGCGCCCTTGAGTCACGAGGCTAACGGAAAATCGGTGGGGTTCTGCGCTGCGATGGTATGCCATGTTAACTCGAACCAGCAGTATAGCTTGTTTATACTCCCACGGCGAGGCGACGCTCGTTGAAACGGAAAATCTGTCGGATCCACTGGCCGTTTCCCTGGGAACCGTGTCGGTCAGGTTGAGAGGGCTGCTCGGTTTGGCCTCCGTCGCATGAATGTGGCTACTGGATGAGCATGCATTCTGAAAAGCGCGGGCGATTTGCGCGTACGGGGAGAATGGCTATACGTGGGCTCACAGCCGGATTACCCCCCACAAACGCCCTTGGGCCCGATAAACAAACGACTTGTCATTTCGAGCGCAAAGGGTTGACAATCTTCAGGCCAGCGAAGTCTCTTTCGTTCTCGGTGACAACCACACAATCATTCGCTTCAGCAACCCCGGCAATGATCATGTCGAGGGGGCTTCGAGGGCGCCCTTTTGCCGTGCCTTCCGCCATCAGTCGCGCCCAGACGAGGGCCGCCTTTTCGTCGAACAGGAGTACCCGGCCGGCGAACAGCGCCTGCGGGCCTTCGGGGCCGGAAAACCAACGCTCCAACTCCCTGCGTTTCTTGCCCGCGGGCTTTTCCAAGATGCCACGCCGGATTTCCGCGACGGTCAGAGAGGAGATAAACAGATTCTCGTCGGTTTGCGCACCCATCCACGCCACCAGCGCTTCCGATGGCGCCGGTTTGGTGGCATTGCTGATGATATTCGTATCGAGTAGGTGGCGGCTCACAGATCTACCTTGCGGTCCGCCGTGACCGGCCGTTCGAGATTGAGTTCGGCGCCGACCAGCGGTGACCGTCGCAATGCACTGAGGATGCCGCCTTTGTTCGGCGACTCCCCTGAAATTGTGCGCCGTACGGCGGTACGAATCCGCGCCGAATCCGGGCTGTCGTCGGCCAGCCGTTTCGCAAGCGATCGGATTAGCTCGCGGTCGGCGCCAAGCCCAAGAACCTCGAAGCGCGCCATCCCACGCTTCTGGAGGCGTTTCCTGTAATTGTGAATCGCTCGTTTATGTGAGGTTTCGCTCATGGCCAGATCTCGTATACCCGGTAATATATCCAGACTATCACACGGATGTTCGGGGATGGAGGCGCGATCAGCGACTCAGCATAGATTACTCCCCATAACGCCCCAGGGTTCCTCGATCCAGTTGGCAGTAACATCCCCCATGGTGAGTGCCGATTCCGTATTACAAACACCAAGTCGGCGAGTGAGCTCGCACGTTCACCCACCCGACTTACCCTCCGAGACTACCGTCGCGCCCTGCCGGTACCGCAATGCGACCGCGCCACTCCGCCATCACCAGAATACTCCTACCTCGCTCACAATCCCTACCCGCACCGCGGAATCGATTCGCTATCTACCCCGTCGAGCACCGATCGCATAATCAATGACCGCGACGCACCCGATCCCCACCCCATAGGCCACCAGGTCGAACACGCTAAACTCCGTCCCCAGCAGCCGCCCACACACCCGTATCGCCAGCGACCCACTGCGCACCATGTCGGCCGGCACTCCCGTCAACTGGAAGAATTCGATCGCGGTCATCGCCACCGCCGCCCACATCGCGACCCGCCCAATCCGCCCCGTCAGCCGTAAAAGAACATAGACCATCGCAGCGTAGAGCGCATCGCCCAGGTACTTATCGACCAGACGGAATCCGGTGTGCCCCACCCGTGACAGCAGACCCGCCGCGACAATCGCAGCCAGCATCCCCCACCACACGCCGCGCCCGCCTTCCACTTTCGCCATCCCTCCATCGTACGGACTCACCGGCGCCGGGTCTCCCGCTGAGCAACCCTTTATCGTTCCCCCGTAACCTCCTATTTATTTCTCCCGCATTCTCACCCACTTAGCCGTTCGCCCCGACCCCACCCCGTCGCCCGCCAGCTATCCTCCCCCCGTATGGCAACCCAAAAACAGATCGCCGCCAATCGCCGCAACGCTCTCAAATCCACCGGACCGCGCACCCCCGAAGGCAAGGCCCGCTCTTCCCAAAACGCTCTCAAGTCCGGCATCGACTCCCACGCCCAAATCATCCACGGCGAAACTCCCGCCGACCTCGAACGCCTCAAGTTCGACTACCACGACCGCTTCCTTCCCCCCACCCCCGAACAGCGCATGCTCGTCGATACCCTGATCGATTGCGAATGGCTCCTTCGCCGCTTCCGCCGCATCGAGGCCGAAATCTGGCAGGAGGGCATGCGCAATCAGGTCCACTGCACCATCCTCGGCGAGTCTTTCAATCGCATGGACGAAACCTTCGCCCGCCTCCAGCGCCGCGTCGACATGACCCAGCGCAATTACCGCAACGCCCTCCACGAACTCCAACGCCTGCAAGCCCAAGAAGCCGTAGAATCCCTGCCGGATCCCGAACCCGATCCCGGGTTCGACCCCGGCCCACAGCCCGTAACTCCGCGCCCGCAAACCACTAACCCCGCAAATGGCTTCCTTCCGCAAACAGCCGCCGCCGCGCCAATCCCTCCCACTGAAACCGACGCCCACCCCGCTCCCGGACCGCGCCGCGAACCCCTGCTACCCTGAGTTTTATGGCCCCCAACGAGGAACTTGCCCGCTATATCAACCTCAAACTCGCCGCCCTCGGCCAACCCCTCTGCCACCATACTGCCGACCTCGAGTTTCTCAAGACCGCCGGTCCGCTCCTCCGCCGTCTCCACCAGAAGGAGCAGCTCCTCGGCACCCACCTGTCTCCCGTCGATGCCCGCGTCCAGTCTTTTCTCGACGCCTATCTCAGTGACGTTTGCCCCGATGGCGCCGCCCGCTTCCCCGCCATCACCTTCAACCTCGACCGCCCCGGCATGGGTCGCGCCGTCTCCCTCCCCGCCCGCAGTGACTCCTTTTCCTCGCCCTACCTTCACTCCTATCGCGTCCCCCAGGGCGTCCTCCACAATCCCGCCGCCGATCGCCGCGTTACCCAGGGCCTCTTCCACATTGCCGAGGGCGGCTTCCCCGTCCCCGCCGACAAGGCCGCCGTCCCCAAACGCGCCTTCGCCACCCTCTGGTCCGCCGCTCTGCGCCCGCCCGCCGCGCTCATGACCCTGCCCTACACCTCCGATCAGCCCGACCAGGCCGCTTGCTTCGTCTCCCTCCTCCTCCGCCCGCTCGTCTGCCCCGCCACCGGCCGCGACCCCGAAAAGACCATGGAAGTCCGCTTCCTCGCGCCCGCCTCCCTCGTCAGCAATCTCGATTTCGTCGAGTCCATCTTCGGCAACGCCGGCGATCCCGCCCTCCCCGAAAACGACGCCGCGCTCGATGCCCTTCATTGGACCGGACATACCGGCTGCGTCGTCCTCGCCCCCCACTTAGTCGGCATTTCTAAGTTCAGCCTGGGGCTCCCCCATGTCGATGACGCTACCGAACGCCAGAGGCGCGACGGGATGTGCTGGTCTTCCGAAGACGAGCCTTACAACGGCGGCCATCCCTTCAAAGTAACTTGCCGCGATAGCCGCGGCGTCATGGTAACCGTCATTGCCGATAACTACTACGGTTACTGTAAGAAGGAAGTCAAGACGCAGATCAGCTTCGCAGCCAACTTATTTGGTATCTGTGAAGAGGAACACGCCGGCGGCGCTCTCGCCTTCGCTACTTATGTAATTGGCCAGGAGTTTTACGCCAACCGCACCGTCAGCCTCCGCATGGTGCCCTTCGAGTCCGCCATGCAGCTTCTCGATGGCATGGTCGATCGCCACCCCGAAGGCTACGCCGTCGACCGCCGTTTCCCCGAGATCTTCTACCTCCCCGAAAACGCCGAGTTCCGCGTCCCCCAGGGCACCATCAGTTGGCCCCACGAAGGCCGCACCGTCACCATCCCCCTGCGCGCCAAAGCCCTCTATTTCCTGCCCAACGGATATCGCCTGCGCCTCGATAAACAGCAGGGCGGCACCCAGTGGCGTCTCGTCGGCTCCCGCCCTCGCGGCACCCTCTGCCACAAACCCTGCACCGTCTCCGGCGGTGGCAAGTCCGAAATCTCCAAGTCCATCGCCGCCGCCATCTTAAAAGGACCGGTCTTCGTCAAGGACTACCACCACGACATGGACCAGGTCGCCGAAATCCTCGAAATGGATTTCTCCGCCATCTACCGCAACCGTCCGCCCGACGGCCGCGCCCGCCGCCCCATCCTCAGCCTCGACCGTTCCCTCGGCTCCGTCATTCAGTTACTCAGTCCGTCGCCCGAATACACGGAGCAGCACAATCGGTTCGTCAGCGCGCTCCCCCAGACCATTCGCCAGATCTTATTCACCGTCAAACGCTATTACCAGCCCGAATGGGGCGACCGCTGGCGCGAGCACTTCACCGTCGATAGCATCAACGGCTATCTCGGCCACGAACTCAAGTTCAACAATCAGAAGTTAGTCAGTAATTATCTCCGCGTGGGCTACGAACGCGACGGCACCTGGCGCATTTTCAAGCTGCGGCCGGATTTCTTTCCCGCCGAAAAAGTGCAGGTGGAAGACGACATCACCGCCTCCGTCGTCCTCCCCCGCTCCGCGCTCGAATGCCTGGACCCGCAGTACTCCAACCCCAGCGTCAAGCTGGTCGCCAACTGCGAGCGCTTCCTCTTCCAGCGCCCCGATGACGCCATCCACCGCGGCGTCGATAAGCAGGCCGAAGCCGACATCGCCGGCCCCGATGTCTTCCTCTCGAACTTCGAGCCCATCTCCCTCGAACGCGCCCGCGCCATGGTCGACCACACAGCCGAATTCGACCAGTACTCCGCGCCCATCAAGCGCCTCTTCCAGGAGTTCGTCGACCGCCCCTCCACCGGCTATATCGTCTCCAGTGCCTGCCCCCGCATCGTCAACGGCAAGCGCTCCACCAATCCGCGCTACCTCCAGCCCCGCCCCGACCTCGTTTATCCCCGCGATCCCTACGTCGCCCAGATCGCCGCCCGCCTCGCCCGCGATATCCCCGCCGATAAACCCGCCTGGCTGCCCGTCAACGCCGTCATGGCCGGCCGCCGCAACAGTCCCGCCGACCCCTCCATCCAGCTCCCGCCCCTCGCCGTCTACAACCCCATCCACTACCAGGAACTGCCCGAGCTGTTCATGGATTTCGTTTGCAGCCTCACCGGCAAATCGCCCTCCACCATCGGTTTCGGCAGCGAAGGTGCGCTCACCAAGGGGCCCTTCAACGCCCTCCCGCCCGTGGTCGATCTCAATAACGCCCTCGTCTCCTCCATCCTCACGGGCTACGCTGGCTTCACTACCTCCGCCGGCTTCGTCGGCCCGCAATACCGCGTCGATCATGACATCAGCCTGCTGCTCCCGGAGATCTGGTGCCGCATGCAGGTCAAGGAGCGCGCCCCCGAATTCCTCATCGATCACGGCTACCTCGAAAAGGTCAGCGACTTCTCCTTCGAGGGCCGCACCGTTCTCGCCAGCCGTCTCGGCTATCGCATCACCAGCGCCTTCTCCGATCGCTTCCTCGGCCGCATTTTCGAACTCCCCGGCGCCGTCTTTACCGATGAGATCCTCCGCCCCGAAACCCAGCACCTCGGACAATTCGCCGAAGGAGTCGACGCCATCGTCGCCGCTCAGGCCCGCGTCGCGCTCCAGTATTTTGAGGATGGCAGCGTGGCCGCCGCCTGCCCGCCGCTCGAAGCCCTGCTCCACATCATGGCCCACGGCCACTACCGCGGCATGACCGCCGCCGATGAGGGCGTCCGCCAGCTCTTCCGCCGCGACACCATGCTCTCTAGCGATTGGTACCGCCGCCGCCTCCGCGCCAAGCAGTCGCGCGACATCGCCCTCTGGACCCGCCACATCGATGCCCTCGCCGCCGCACCCGAGCTCGCCGATCGCCTCGCCCAAGCCCGCAGTCAGTTCGATCGCGTCTCCAGCCCCGCGTACCTCGCCGAACTCGAAGGCACCATCGGCACCGACCCGTCCCTCCGTCACCCCTGGCTCTCCGTCCCCCTGCGCGATTACGAAGCCCACATGAGTGCCGACGCCGTCGCCCAGTTCGCGCCTCTCTCGGAGATGTTCGGCGAAGCCCTCCAAGCCTTCCAACCGAACTCCGTCGCCATCCTCGGCATCGCCGGCGGCAACGGTCTGGAACGTATCGACCCTGCGGTCACCCATCGCGTCTACGGCATCGACGTCAATCCCGAATACCTCGCCGCCGCGCGCCTCCGCCACCCCGCCATCGCCGGCCTGGAGCTCCACTGCCTCGACCTTGCCGAGCAGAAGCTCGATCTCGAGCCCGTCGACCTGGTCTACGCCGCCCTCATCTTTGAGCACGCCGGCATCGAGTGCTGCTTAGACAACGCCCTCCACCTTGTAGCCCCCGGAGGAGTCCTCTCCGTCGTCCTCCAACTCCCCAGCACCACTGAGCCCGCCGTAGGCAACTCCCCCATAGCTTCCATCCAGGCCCACCGCAACAGCTTCCACTTCGTAGAGACCGATGCTTTCACCCAAGAACTGGAATCCCGAGGCTTCCACTTGATCCGCTCCACCACCCGCCCCTTACCAAGCGGCAAAGCCTTCTGGATGGCCTATTTCCGCAAATAACTTTGCAATGCAGAGTCGCGAGCCGGCAACCGACGCCGGCATCCGAACCCAACGCATATTACCTCTGCCCCCTCAGCGAGCTCCGTCTTTGCCTTCGACTCTGTTCCTCTCTGCGTCTCTGCGTCTCTGCGGTGAACCGTCCCAACCCCGCAACCTGAAGCTAACGCCTATGACCTGACTCTGTTCATCTCCGCGCCTCAGCGGTGAACCCTTCTCCAACCGCCGCCGCGTCCCGCTCGCCCCACTCGATCCACCGCCGCGCATTCTCTTCCTTCCAGAAGAGCGCATCGCGCACCCGCCCCAGCGGCGTCGATGGCCGAATCCAAGTCACCGTCATCCCCGCGTAGTTGGCCTTCGGCGCCATCACCGCGCGGAACGCCCCCACACCCGCCCGCAGCACCACCGACGGCATGAACTCGAGAACATTGATAACCACTGCCGACGTCGCGCCCATCGCTGCCGCCACGCCCAGCGGCACCACCGCCAGAAGTCCGCCATCCACGTGATACCGGCCGCCGATCCGCACCGGCGGAAAGCCGAACGGGATGGCGCACGAGGCGCGCAAATGCGCTTCCGTCATCGCGTCGCCCGCCACCCATACCTGCCGGAAGCGCGGCACTTCCACCACGCTCGTCCCGTAAGGAATCTGCGGACGGAACCGCCCGTAGAACTCGCCTACTTTACGATACAAAGGTGCGGGGTCGAAGACACCGCGCCAGGGCAGCCACGGCATTCGCAGATGCATCAGGTCGGCCGACGCCCGCTCCGTCCACCCGGCGCACAACTCGTCCGGTGAACAGCCGCCTGCGATCGCCCAGCCATTCAGCGCGCCTACCGATGCGCCCACCACCATGTCGGGCCGGAACCGCCCGGCCAGCGCTTTCCAGGCGCCCGCCTGATACGCTCCGAACATGCCGCCCGCCGAAAGCACCAGTGCGCAGGGCATAATTGAAGTTTACATCGCTGCGAAAGGTCACCACCATGGAAACGCCCGCCGTGCGCCCCTCCGTCCGGGGCACCGACTATAGTCAGGAGCTCCATACCAAGGGCTGGTATCACAGCTTCCTCCTGCCCGACGGGACGCGGCTCGAAGGGCTCGTTCCCCTCGAGCGCCTCCTCTGGCGTTGGAGCCAATACCCCATCCCCGCCCAACTCACCGGTAAGCGCGTGCTCGACACCGGCGCCTGGGATGGCTGGTTCAGCTTCGAAGCGGAACGCCGCGGCGCCCAGGTAGTGGCCATCGACTGCGTCGAGATACCGAACTTCCTCGAACTGCACCGCAAACTGGCCTCCCAGGTCGATTACCGCATACTCGACTTCTATGAGCTCCCCGAAGCCCACTTAGGCGCCTTCGACTATGTGCTCTTCCTCGGCATCTTATACCACTTGAAGCATCCCTTACTGGCGCTCGAAACCGTCTGTGCACTTACTACCGACACCGCCATCGTCGAGTCCTTCGTCACCGACGGCAATACCTGGCGCGAGCACGCCGGCGACGTTCCCACCATGGAGTTCTATGAGACCGATGAGCTCGGCAACCAGCTCGATAACTGGATCGGCCCCAGCGTCGGATGCCTGCTCGCCATGTGCCGCGCCGCCGGCTTCGCGCGCGTGGAGTTGCTCTTCGCCAGCGGCTCCCAGGGCTGCGTCGCCTGCTACCGGAAGTGGGAGCCGGTGGCCCATCCGCAGCACCAGCCGCCGCAGTTAGTCGCGGTGTCCAATACCCGAACCGGCGGCGTCAACTTCTCCACCCGCAAAGAGCACTATCTGAGTTGCTGGTTCCGCACCGTGCAAGAGGACATTACCCGCGAACAGCTCCGCTTCGAAATCGGCGGCTTCGGCGTGCCTGCCCTGTTCGTGCGCCACGAGCCCGATGGGGCCTGGTTGGGCAATTTCCGCCTGCCCCCGGGCTTGCAGAGTGGCTGGAACGAGGTGCGCTTGCGCCTCGCCGGCAGCGATTTCGGCCCGCCCTTGCGGGTCGCCGTCGATATGCCGCTGCACGCCGATCGCATCGTGCTGGCGGGCGCCTGCGACGGCAATACCTTCACCCCCAATCGGGTCGCGGTCGGCGATCGCGGCTGGGTCAGTGCCTGGGTCCAGGGTCTTCCGGAGAACTGCGACCGCGACAATATCCGCATGAGCCTGGACTCTACCCGTCTGGCGATTGAGTTTGTAGGCGAGCCGGATGCGGAGGGCAACCGTCAGGTCAATGCAGTGGTGCCGGGGAATACCGCCAGGGGAGAGCACGTACTCAGCGTGCAATGCGCCGGAGTCTACTCCGGCAATCTTACTCTGACCGTAGTTTGAACGCAGGCAGCAAAGCGTCTTCGGTCAACCCCGCGCAACTTACACCGCCGACCCGCAGATCCACCAGCAGATTCGGCTCCCGCGGCGAGGCCAGCTCAATCTTGAGGTAGTTGCCGCTAAGCGCCGTTCCCGTCTCGTACAGCGTGACCGCGGAGAGCGTGTGGCCCACCATGCTTTCCCGGAATGCCAGATTCTTCGCCGCCGCCAGCTCGCGCAGCAGGCGATTGCGCTCTTTGCGCACTTTCATCGGAACCTGCGAGGCGCTCTCCGCCGCCGGAGTGCCCGGCCGCTCCGAATAAGTGAAGACATGCAGGTAAGTGAAGGGTAAGTCGGAGATAAACTGCCGGCTGTCCTCGAACTCCGCGTCCGTCTCGCCCGGGAATCCCACCATCACGTCGGCGCCGATAGCCGCATCCGGCATCCACGCCCGCGCCTTAGTCACGCGATCGGCATAATGCCGCGGCCGGTACTTGCGATGCATGCGGCGGAGCACCGTGTCTGACCCGCTCTGCAGCGGCGCATGCACGTGCTTGGCAATGCGGGGCGATTCCGTCATCAGCGCCAGCAGGTCGTCGGAGAAATCCATGGGCTCCACCGAACTCAGGCGCAGGCGCTCCACCTCCGTCTCCGCCAACAGACGCCGCACCAGCCCCACCAGCCGCAGCGAACTACCCGGCTCCTTGCCCCATCGCCCCAGGTTGATGCCGCTTAGCACCACTTCGCGATACCGCGCTGCCAGCCCGCGCACCTGCGCAACCACCTGGTCCGCCGGCAAGCTCCGGCTCCGCCCGCGAACGAACGGAATAATACAGAAGGAGCAGCGATTATTGCAGCCGTCCTGGATCTTGAGATTGGGACGCGTGCGGTCGCCCGCCGCGTCTTCCACCGGCGCGGAAAGAAAGTCGTGCTGCGCAAAAATGTCCCCAACGAGGATATTGCCGTGGTAAGGAGTGCCTTCAGGCGTCAGCGTCACCAGGCCGGCAATCTGCGTCTTGTGCGAGTTCCCCACCACCCATTCCACGCCCGGCATCGCGGCCAGTTCCTGCGGCGCGCGCTGCGCATAGCATCCCGTCACCAGGATGCGCGCCGCAGGGTTCTCGCGATGTACGCGTCGGATGGTCTGGCGCACATCGTCATCCGCGGCGGCCGTAACAGTGCAGGTATTCAGCACCACCAGGTCCGCGCCGGCTCGCTCTCCGGCCGCTTCCAAACCCTTGGCGGCAAGCTGCGATTCCAGCGCCGCGCCATCCGCCTGTGTCGCCCTGCATCCGAAATTCTGAACGAAGTATTTCTCCACCCAGACTCTATTGTAGGCTGAGGCGGCTCCATTCACCCGCTGGCACGCCATGTGCACCTGAGAAACGCGGAGGTGGATATGCAGAACGATCGAGCAAAATGCGCACACCCGGCCTGCAATTGCAGCGCTGCGGAAGGCAGCAAGTATTGCAGCTCCCGATGCGAGGAAATGCAAGGTCAGACGGTGACCAAATGCGCGTGCGGCCACGCAACGTGCGCCGCTGGGGCAAGCGCGGGCGGAGCCCGCTAAGGTGCTGGACCGGGCGCCGGACTATAGCACGAGTGGGGGGTAATTCTGAAAGCGTCCGGCCCCCGGTTCCAGTCCGGTTCAGCCACAAGCAATTGCACTGCCAGAAGCGATCTCCTGACTGATCCATCCACTCTGGGCTTCGCACCTAACTAACCCTGCACCAGCGTGCAACTTTCTCTTCACTCTACAAGACAAACTGTGCGGTACCGTAACTCGGCACGAAGCGTGCACAGAGTGTGATGGAAGTCGCGGTCACGCTGCAACAGTTGCATCTCGGAGGATGACAAATGACAAACAAGGCGATCTTTGCGATTTTCAGGGACAAGGCTCACGCCGAAGCGGGAGCCTCGTCTCTTATTCAGGCGGGCTTCCGCCAGGACGATATCTCAATCCTCCTCGCCGATCAGACGGGGGGCAAGGATTTCGCGCATGAGCACCACACCAAGGCGCCTGAGGGAGCGACTGCCGGCGCCACCGCCGGCGCCGTGATTGGCGGCACCTTGGGATTGTTGGCTGGCCTGGGGACGTTGGCCATACCCGGCCTCGGAATTTTTCTCGCGGCAGGGCCGATCATGGGCGCTCTCGCCGGTGCAGGCTCGGTCGGAGTGGCGGGCGGTATCGTAGGCGCGATCGCTGGCTTGGGACTGCCGGAGTTTGAAGCCAAGCGCTTCGCCGGACTCATCAAGGATGGACGCACGCTGCTTTCGGTCCACTGCGACGACAGCGACTGGGTGGCGCGCGCCAAGGAAGTGCTCAAAACGGCAGGCGCGCACGACATCGCCGCCACCAGTGAATCACCCGCCGATTTCACGTCCGCCGGCGCGCCCGGTGCGCGCTACCGCTAGACGTTCTCCGGCGTGATACGGTAATCTCATGACGCCAGCCCCCGATCCCGCTGGGTTTACGGCCCCGCGCACTGACGCGGAGCTGAGCGAATTCCTGCTGCGGGCTTGTCACGACCTGCGCGGCCCAATGCGCACCACGCGCATCTACGCGGAACTGCTGGCGAAGAACGGCCTCGGCGCCGGCGAAGAGAATGCACGCCCCATGGAGTTCATCGTAAATGGGGCCGCCACGGCCGGCGCAGTAGTCGATGGAATCAGCGACTACGCCCTGGCGCTGGCGATCGATCCGTCGCGCTTTCAGACCGCATTCCTCGACGTGATTCTACGGTCGGCGATGGCGAAGCTCGCCGCGCCCATCCGCGAAAGCGGCGCGCAAATTGTGTATGGCGAACTGCCGGAAATGCGTGGCGACCCCGACCGCCTGCTGCAGCTCTTCGAATACCTGCTCGACCAGGCTCTGCGGCGGCGCGGCACGCAAATCAAGATCTCGGCCGAACAGCAGGGAGACGGTTGGCAGTTCACTGTAGGCGACAACGGCGCGTCGATCGCGGAGATCGAGAGGCTGTTCACGCCCTTCGCGCGCCTGCACTCCAATCAGCGTTCCGGTCCGGGCCTGGCAATCTGCAAGGCAATCGTAGAGCGCCACGGCGGACGCATGTGGGCCGAGCCCGCGGCGGAAGGCTGCAGCTTGCGATTTACCCTCCCGTCCGGCTGAAGCATTGCGGTTTCGCTCCCGCAAGCCCGACTGCGCACCGCGAGCCCAAGCAAGCCTGGTCTGCGGTCCCAGCGTAAGGCCGCTCCACAAGAGTAAGCCCGCTCCGCAAGCCTGAGTCTACCCATGCCTAAGTCCCACCGCGAGCCTGAGTCTGCGCAACTAGCGCAAGTCTGTACCGCGAGCTCGAGCAAGTCGGAGTCCTGCGCCAAAAGCCGAGTCCACGTCGTGAGCCCAGATCTCACCGCGAACCCGAGTCCGCGCCGCAACCCTGAGTCTGCGCCCCAAGCGTAAGTCCGCCGCAGGCCAGTCCGCGCCGTGAACCGACCGCGCGCGGCAAGCTCGAGTCCGCGCTGCAAGCCCGACTGACCGCCGCAAGTCCGATCCTGATCTCCCACGCGTAAGTCCGCGGCGGGAGCCCGAGTCTGCCTTCCAAGCGTAAGTCCGCCGCAGGCCAGTCCGCGCCGTGAACCGACCGCGCGCCCCAAGGTCGAGTCCGCGGCGCGAGCCCGACTGACCGCCGCCGCCCTGATCCTGAGCCCAAGCGTAAGTCCGCGCCGCAAGCCTCAGTCTTGCGCCCCAACCGCAAGTCTGCACCGAGAGCCCGAATCTCACAGCGAGCCCGAGTCTGCGCCCCAAGCGTTAAGTCCGCACCGCGAGCCCGAGTCTGCGTTGTACACGCAGCCTTGACCCTTTGATGCCGGGACAGTTGGCGGTAGTCTAGAGCATTGATGCCCGAGACTCTCCTTCATGCCAGCGGGATCGACAAACATTTCGGCGGGGTAGCGGCGTTGCGCGGCGCCTCGCTCGAGGTGCGCGCAGGCGAGGTCCACGCCCTCATGGGCGAAAATGGCGCGGGTAAGAGCACGCTGGCGCGCATCCTTGCCGGAATCGTACGCAGCGACGCCGGCACAGTGGAAACCGGCGGCCGCGCGGTCACCATCGCAAGCCCGCTCGATGCGCAACGCCTGGGCATAGGCATCATCCATCAGGAGCTCGACCTCTTCCCCAACCTGAGCGCGGGCGAAAACATGGTCATCGGCAATCTCCGTTTCTCCGAAGGCCGCTGGACGCGCCGCCGCCGCATCGAGGAATTCTGCCGGCCGTACTTCGAACAGGTGGGGCTCGCATGCAGCGCCAGCGCGCCGGCCGAATCGCTCTCCATCGCGCAAAAACAATTGCTGGCGATTGCCCGCGCACTCAGCATGAACGCGCGCCTGCTGCTGATGGATGAGCCGACTAGTTCGCTCTTCGACGACGCCGTCGCACGCCTCTTCGGCCTTATTCGCCAACTGCGCGCGCGCGGAGTTTCCGTGGTCTACGTCTCGCACAAGATGGACGAGATTTTCCGCATCGCCGACCGCATCACGGTACTGCGCGATGGGCAGACTGTCGGTACGCGCGAGGCCGGGTCCACCGGCGTGGGCGAGCTCATCCGCATGATGGTGGGCCGCGAGCTGGACCTCGCGGGCAGCCCCCAGACCGGCGCGCCCGGGGATCCGCTGCTCGAAGTGGAAGGCCTCTCGACCGCGCGCCTGCGCAACATCTCCTTCACGCTGCGCCGTGGCGAAGTCCTCGGCGTGGCCGGGCTGGTGGGCGCGGGAAGAAGCGAGCTCGGCGCCGCGCTGTTCGGGCTCGACCCAATACGCGCGGGACAAATCCGCCTGGGAGGGGCGCCTTACCATCCGCGCTCGCCGCGCGCTGCTATGCGGCGCGGCATAGGATTGGTGCCCGAGGACCGGCGCGCCGAAGGCCTGATGATGAGCATGAGCGTGCGCGAGAATGCCAGCCTGGCGACGCTCGACCGGCTCGCGCACATCGGCTTCCTGCGCAATGCGCGCGAGCGCCGCGAACTGGCGGCGGTATCGCAACAGGTCGCACTCCATTGCGCCTCCGCCGAGACCTGTGTGAGCCATCTCAGCGGCGGTAACCAGCAGAAGGTGCTGCTGGCGCGTTGGCTGCTACTGCACCCGGATGTCCTCTTCCTGGACGACCCCACGCGCGGCATTGACGTGGGCGCCAAGCAGGACATCTACCGCATGGTGGAAGAGCTATCCGGCGCGGGCAAGGCGGTGATGCTGGTGAGTTCCGAGTTGCCCGAACTGTTGCGCTGCTGCCATCGCATTCTGGTGCTGTGCGAGGGCCGCTTGACGGCCACCTTCGACGCCGCCGCGGCCACACAGGAGAACATCATGGCCGCGGCCACGCTGGTGGAGGCACGCGCCTGATGCGCTCTCTCTTGCAAACGTCGCGTAGCGCGCTGGCGCTGGCGGCGATCGTAATACTGGCCATTGCCGTCAGCCCGATAGCGTCCGACGGCTCGCGCTGCGGCCATCGCATTCCGGTGCGGTGCGTGCGGTGCCTGATGCGCTCTCTCTTGCAAACGTCGCGCACCGCGCTGGCGGCGATCATGGGGCTCGCCATCGCCGTCAGCCCGCTAGCGTCCGACCACTCGCGCTGCGGCCATCGCATTCGAATGCTGCGTGAGGCGCGCGCCTGATGCGCTCTCTCTTGCAAACGTCGCGTAGCGCGCTGGCGCTGGCGGCGATCGTGGGGCTCGCCATCGCCGTCAGCCCGGTAGCGTCCGACGGCTCGCGCATCTTTCTCGAACTCGGCAACCTCACCGATATCCTGCGGCAGATTTCACTCATCGGCATGATCTCTCTCGCCATGACCTTCGTCATCCTCACCGGCGGGATCGATCTCAGCGTGGGCAGCATCCTGGCGCTCTCCACCTCGCTCACCGCCATGTTCCTTACGCGGGCGTGGCCCGGCGCGTCACTGGGCGTCCACGTCGCCATGGGGATTGCCGCCGCGGCGGCGCTCTCCACGCTCGCGGGCGCGGTGAACGGCGCGGCCATCGCGACCCTCAACGTGCAGCCGTTCATCGTCACACTGGCATCGATGATCGGCCTGCGCGGGCTGGCAAAATGGCTCACCAACAACGAGAATATCGACATCGGATTCGGCCGCGACGTGGCCGCACAGTTCGCCGGTATCTTCCGCCAGAAGGCCATCGTGATCGGCGCGTTCGGCGGCGCCGCGGCCGTCTTCTGGACGCTGCTCGACCGTACCGTATTCGGCCGCTACGTGCGCGCCATCGGCGATAACGAGAAGGCCGCGGAGTACACCGGCCTACCGATTCGCCGCACCAAAGTGTGGGTCTATTCGCTGACCGGGCTGATGTCTGGCGTGGCGGGAGTGCTGTACGCGGCGGAGAATCACCAGGGCAATCCCAACGCGGGTGTGGCATATGAACTCGATGCCATCGCCGCGGTGGTGATCGGCGGCACGCGGTTATCGGGCGGCAAAGGGTCGATTTCGGGTACGATTGTGGGCACGCTGATAATCGGCGTGCTCACCAATATGCTGCGCCTGAATAACGTGGACAGCAACGTGGAGATGATGATCAAGGCGGTGATCATCGTGCTCGCAGTGGCGGTGCAAAGGGAGAGAAACGGATGAGACGACGGGATGCCGTGGCGCTGTGCGGCGCTGCGCTGCTGGGCGCGCGATGCGGCGGCGGCGGGAAACGGCAACAGGCAGTGGCATTCAGCCAGGCGAACAACGCCGAGCCTTACCGCGCGGCGCAGAACGCCCTCATGACCAAACTCTTCGCCGAAGATCCCGATGTCCGGCTGGCGATTTCCGACGCCCAGCAGGACAACAGCAAACAGGTGGCGCAGGTAGAGACGTCGATTCGCCAGAAGCCCGCCCTGCTGATCGTGGCGCCCAACGAGCGCGCCGCGCTCACCGCCGTGATGGGCGAAGCGGTGGCGGCCGGCATTCGGGTAATCTGCCTGGAGCGCGACATCCTGCAGCCCAACTACAGCACGTACATCCACAGCGACAACGTGGCCATCGGACGGCTGGCCGGACAGTTCATCGCCGACCGCCTGCAGAAAAAGTACGGGACGCCGAAGGGCAACGTGGTGGCCATCCGCGGATTGCTGGGAGTGGAGGGCGAGATCAATCGCGATCGCGGCGCAAAGGAAATCTTCGACAAGTATCCCGGTATCCGCATCGTGGCCGATCCGGTGGCCGATTGGATTCAGGCGAAGGCCAAGGACCGCATGACCGAAGTGCTGCGCGCGCAGCCGCACATCGACGTGGTCTACGGGCATAACGACCCGATGGCCGTCGGAGCGTTCCTGGCGGCGAAGGAATTGGGGCGGGACGGCGACATGATCTTCGTGGGCGTGGACGGTCTCGGCGGCCCCGCGGGCGGAATTCAGAAGGTGATCGACGGCGTGCTGGCGGCGACATTCGTGTACCCGCTGTGCGTCGATAAAGCCGTGGAGATCGGGCGGCGCATGCTGCGCGAAGCGGCCTTTCATCCGGAGAAGGAGTACGTGATCGAGTCGCTCATGGTGACGCCGGAGAACGCCGCGGAGATGTACCGCCGGTTCACGATAATATGAGGGAAAGCCTGTGTCACACTCCATTGAAATGCCGGAGACGGCGAACAAAACGGAATTTTACAAAGAGCTCGCATTGCAGTTGAGCGGTCTGCTGAGCGGCGAACCGGACGCCATCGCCAACGCGGCCAACACGTCGGCGCTGCTGTACTACGCGCTGCCGGATGTGAACTGGGTGGGGTTCTATCTGCTGAAAAAGGGCGAGCTGGTGCTGGGACCTTTCCAGGGCAAGCCGGCATGCGTACGCATCGCCATGGGCCGCGGAGTGTGCGGCTCCGCGGCGCAGGCGCGACACTCCATCGTGGTGCAGGATGTCAACGCGTTCCCCGGGCACATCGCCTGCGACAAGGCCTCGCGCGCGGAGTTGGTGGTACCGCTGATCGCCGCGGGCGAACTGATTGGCGTGCTCGATCTCGACAGCCCGTCGGCGGGCCGTTTCGACGAGGAAGATCGCGCGGGATGCGAGGAACTGGCGGCGATTTTTCTAGCCTCGTCAAAGGAGGGATTGTGAAACTTGCGGGCGCGGTACTGTTGTGCGCATCGGCGCTCCTGGCGGCGAACGTGCCGCCTCCGTCGTTCGATCTGCCTCCCGCCGGTGCGGGAAAAGTCGCGACGGTGGTGCTCGGGGGCGGCTCTTACTGGGGCATGGAAGCGGTATTCGAACGCTTGAAGGGCGTGATCGCGGTAGCGCCGGGCTATGCCGGTGGCAAGGCGGAAGACGCGCAGGAAGCGAGAGTCGCATCGGGCCGCACCAAGCATGCCGAATGCGTGCAGATCACCTATGACCCTTCGCAGATTTCGTACGGCACGCTGCTGCAGGTTTTCTTCGCGGTGGCGCATGACCCCACGCAGGTAGACCGCCAGGGCATGGATGCCGGCACGCAATTCCGCTCGGTGATTTTCTATACCACCGATGGGCAGAAGCAGGTAGCGCAGGCGTACATCAAACAGATCGATCGCGCGCACGTGTTTCTCACACCGATCGTCACGCAGGTTTCGCTGCTGACCGGCTTTTTCCCGGCGGAGAGCCACAATCAACACTATGCGCAGCGCAATCCCAACGCGCCTTACGTGACGCAGAATATCGCGCCCAAGCTGAAAGCGCTGGAGGATCAATTTCCCAACCTGCTCAAGCCCTGAAGATCGACCCGCTGCTGATGCGCGGCGTCGAGCTCTTCAATCGCGGCGCTTACTTCGAGTGCCACGAAGTGTGGGAAGAGGCGTGGACGCCGGAACGCGGCGTACGGCGGCTGTTCCTACAGTCGCTGATTCACATGGCGGTGGGGTTCTATCACCATACGCGCGGAAATCGCGACGGCGCCACGCGCCAACTGCACAAAGGGCTGCGCAAGCTGGCGGCATACCTGCCGGCATGCGAGCACGTGGACACCGCGCGGCTGGAACGTGAGGTGTTGGCGGTGTTAAGGGCCATCGAAGAGGGCGCGGCAGTTTCCAGTTATCCGCGGGTTCACGTAGACTGAATTCGGGAGCGTATTTCATCCGGTGGTGGGCGTGGTCTTCAAAACCACTGAGCGGTCCAAAAGCCGCTGATCGGTTCGACTCCGATACGTTCCCGCCACACCGCCCTTCGGCACGACAACCCTCCACCCGTGCCCGCTGGGGGCGGCGCGCTTCCTGATTCACTTACTCCAAGACTAGTCCACACGCTCCGCCCGTACGATAAATCTCTTCGGCGCGGCGCCAATATAGTTGAACGGGAAGCATGTCACCAGAGTGAGGACGTCGTGCCCCACGGGCGCGAGCACCTGCACATCGTTCGGGGAGACCACCTCTGTGGAATCGACGCGGTACCGCTTCACGGTCTGCAGGGTCACCACGTCGATGGTGTCGTTCCGCCGGATGCCACGAAGCGGATAGAAGAACGTATCGCGGTGGGCGGCGATGGCGACGTTGCCGGCCTCACCGGGCAGCGCCGTTCCGGGGATGTGTCCGGCGGCCCGTTTCAACTGACGGCTGCCGGCGCCTTCGATGACCATCACGCTCAGGCCCAGGCGGGGCACTTTCAGCCGGCCGAGGACGGCACCCACGCGCGGCGGGGGCGGCACCACCGTGGGAGGCGGCGCGGGCGTCGCTTCGACGCGCGGCGCCTGGCGTAATTGGCGGTCGAACGTCTCAGCAGCCCGTGACTGGTAGGACCGGACTTGCAAGATGACCGCCACCGAATATCCCACCATGGCGACTCCGGCGGCGAGGAATCCGAACTTGGCCCATCGAAGCCAGCGCCACGACCGTTGGCTGCGCAAGATCACTTTCATGGCAGCTTACCATGCGCAGTAGTCACTTCTTCGCCTTGCGGGGACGCGAGATAGCCCGACCTCGTCCGCACCGACAGGTGCTCGCCATGAGGGCCGGTGGCAGTTACGCGAATATTCCTGTAAGTGCCGGAGTATTTGCGATTCGCAGGCACATAGCCGATCGAGTACTGATTGCGGATGTCCTCGGCGATGCGCTTACAGATGCGAGTCAGTTCGCCGATTTTCTCCGGCAGGTACGCCTCTCCTCCGGTCTCGCGGGCGATCTTCTTGAGGACGCCGGGATTGCGGTCGGTGTCGTCCTCATCGAACAACCCGATGGTGTAGATCAGCACGTTGGCATGACCGCCGGTATCCAACACCTGTTTGAGTGTGCGATGGCTGGCATTGTCGCCGCCATCGCTGATGACAATGAGCACCTTGCGATCGAGCGGCGACTGCTGCACATGGTCCAAACCCGCCTCAATAGCGTCGTAGAGCGCGGTCATACCGTTCGCCGGGACGCCGTTGAGCGCCTGGTCCAGATCAGAACGGGTGGAGGAAAAAGCATCGCCGGCCGGCAGCCCGAAGGTGACGTGCTCGTTGAAGTTGACTACGAACATCTGGTCCTTAGAGTTACTGGAGTCGATAAATGCCAGAGCGGCGACGCTTACATCCTCCCTCTTGGTTCGCATACTGCTGCTATTGTCGACCACCAGGCCCACCGCCACCGGCACGTCTTCATGTTGAAATATCCGGATGGTCTGCGGAATGCCGTCCTCGAAGACGTGAAAGTTCGAAGGCTGCAGACCGGGTACGAAGTTTCCTTTCCTGTCGGTGACCGTGGCGGGCAACATTACCAGGTTGACATCGACGGAGATGGTAGCTCCGCTGGCCGACTCGCCGGTTTGGGCAGATATGCTGCGCACCATGGTCAAAGACAGGAGCGGAAGGCCGCACAGAAGAAACACCGCACGTCTTACCGCCGATACAGCCTTTCGCATAAGGTCCCCGGAGCTACTTAGTCGCCTTCAACGCGCGCTCAGCTCCCAGAAGCAAACCGGCGCCGGCGAGGGAGAGCAAGCCAAGAACGCCGATGAGCGGCAGATTGCTGGCGGTCTTCGGCAAATTCTCCGAGCGGTTGGCGGATGATTCGTTCGACGCCTGATTCTGCGCAGACTGATTCTGCGTATTGGCGGGTGCGGGAAACGCCTCGGCGACTTCCGATTCGCTGCCCGAGGGGTTCTGGGCTTGCATCGGAGCCTGTTTCATATTCTGCATCTGGCTCTCATTGCTGGCAGACTCGTTAGTCGCCGCCATGGTCTCATTCGATACGGAAGGCACGGCCTGTTTGTTGGCCTGCGCCAACTCCGCCGCTTTGGCCTTGGGATAGACGAAATCGTGACCGTAGTTGTCGCCAGGATAGAACCAGGCTTTCACTGCCTGCGGGGCGCCGGCGGCACGTTCTTCGAAAGTGACGATCGGCTTGCCGGAGGGCTTCATGCGATAATCGGGGATCGCCAGAAACATGCCGTATACGTGATTCTCCTTCTTATTCAGTACCTCCACGATATTGCGGTTCGATTGCGAGTCCATGAGCTTGAACACATAGGTTCCAGGACTCAGAACGCGCCCGGGGATCTCCACCGCAGAGTTGAACGTGAAGACGGTTTTCTCGTTCCATTCACTGGCGGAAGCCCGCGGAAGAATTGCCACGAGCATTCCAGCACAGGCCAGTGTAAGGATGGTAAGTTTGTGCATTGTCAGATACTCCTGTCTATCTCGTGATGCACGTTTACTGCCGTAGTGATGCCGGCAAGATAGCCCTTTTGGTCATTTACTGTGATGGGTAATTAGAAATTTCAAGCGCCAGACCCGGCGGCCGGATTGCGTCGAGCTTTGCAGGCTCGTTTCGAGGAGGACTGCAATCCGGCGGAGAGGCGAGAGCCGTTACGGCCTGATGGGCGACTGGGTGAGAGGTGTATGAGCCGAGGTTCCGTAGAGGCTTAAAATGAAAATGAGCGCACCTAAGCACAGACTGTTAATGAACCGTCCGGTAATGCATGGTGTAACTGTATACCCACGGCGACAGAAACAGCCAGATGCCAATACCATGTTCACCCATCCCAGAGCGCGAGCGGCAGAGGCGGATAGCTGGAAACAGGGCCACCAGAAATCCTAGAATCCAGCTATCCAGGAATCGAGCGGAGATGACGGCGCCGCCGGACCGTCGCGAAGCGGTCTAAGCATGAATTCCGCCGCGGCCAGGCCGTCATCGCCCGTGAGCCCCAGACTGCCGGACCGTCAGGGAGCGACTCGGCGGCCGTGGCGGCCGAAGTCCGGGACTCTCTATCTATATTGCAGCACCGATGACTAAGTGCGTCGGCACGATGGAGTACGGCGAGCTGTAAATAAAGGTAAACGGATCCCTCAGCCTCGCAATTGCGACAGGGTGCTCGGACGGCGCCGGACCGGTCCGCCCCGCTCACGATAATATGCATGATGGGAAACGAGGATCGCCGAGCAGGACGGAAAACTTGAAGAATTTCGCGGCAAACGGCTGGACATGATTGCGGATCGAGTGGCGAATTATATGCTCTTTACCGATGAGGCCAAAATCCGCGATCCGATTGCCGGCGTGTTCCACCTTTACGACGACCTTCGCGGCCCGCGGTCCGCGCGACACGCAAGGCCGCTCCCTGCGCGATTTCGATTTGAAAACCCGCCTGTTTCGCTATCCCCTGAGCTACATGATCTACAGCGACTTGTTCGACGCGCTGCCGGACATCGCCAAACAGGCCGTATACCGGCGCCTTCACGACATGCTGACCGGGAATGCGGAGCCGCACCTTTCCGCCGAAGACCGCCGGGCGATTCTCGAAATTGTCCGCGATACCAAGCCCGGCCTTCCCGGATACTGGAACTAGCGAAGATGCAACTGACTCTGCATTCCGAGTACGCGCTCCGCGTCCTGCTTTATCTGGGAACGCAGCCCGGCCGCCTGTGCTCCACGCGCGAGATCAGCACTGCCTACGGGATTTCCAGGAACCATCTGGTGCGCGTCGTCCAGACGCTAGGCGATCACGGCTACCTGGAGTTGGTGCCGGGCCGCGGCGGCGGAATCTCACTCGGGAAAGAACCGCGGCCGATCCGATTGGGGGAAGCGGTGCGCCATTCGGAGCCGAACATGCGATTGGCGGAGTGCTTCGACCGGCAGACGAATCGTTGTGTGCTGACGCCGGTATGCTCGCTCAAGCCGGTGCTGAACGAGGCACTGGATGCCTTTGTGGCCTCGCTAAACCGGTACACGCTGGCCGACCTGCTGGCGGGGGGCGCGCGTCAGAAACTGTCGGCGAAATTTGCCATACTCACCCTGTGAGCGCGACTCCGAGCCGCGACCGCAATCGCGAGCAGGCTCCGAATGTACGGCGGAGCTGGAGATCTGAAAGATCGCGGAACAATCGCTGCCAGGACATCGCTTTTGTGCGCGATTCGGTGCAAAGATAACTATTGTGACGGATGGGAGAGTGGCGGAGGGGGCCAAACGGCCGCGGGTCGTGATCGTGGAGGACTACGTTCTGATTCAGGAGAACATCCGGCTGGTGCTGGAGAGCGATTGCGACGTGGTCGCCACCGCCGAAGACGGCGAGACTGCGCTGGCGGCGGTGACTGAGTTTCAGCCCGATGTCATCACGCTGGATGTTTCGCTGCCCGGCAGCAGCGGATTCACGCTCGCCAGGAAGTTCCAACAGACACATCCGGCGATAGCCCTCATCTTTGTCACCGCCTACAGCGACAGCCTGCACATCGGGGGGGCATTCGATGTGGGCGCAAGCGGCTACGTCCTCAAGGGCTCAATGCAGAGCGAACTGCCGGCGGCGATTCGCAAGGTGTGCGCCGGAGGCCGATATCTCTCGCCGGCGCTGCACGCCAAGGCAGGGACGAACTTCAGTTAGTTAAGAAGCGAGGTCAAAGTCGATCGAGGGAGCGGGACTTTCCCAGTCCCGTGGCGGGCGGAACGGTCCGCGGCTGGAGGGCCGATTACCGGGCTAGTCTTCTGCGGAAGCGTGGCTGGCGACGGCGGCTCTCAGCACAGCTTCGAGCTGGGGGCGCGAAAAGGGCTTGTTCAGGCAAATGGGGGCCTCCTTCAAATTCGCGGTATCGTGAGCCAGCACACGCGGAAAAGCCGACACGAAGACGATGCCCGCGGCCACACTCTGCTGGATGATCTGCGCGGCGGTGGTGCCCGTCATCTCCCCTTCCAGTTGAATGTCCATCAAGACCAGTTCCGGTTTGGTCTGGCCTGCCATGGCGATCGCCTCTTCGCCGGAAATCGAAATGCCCACCACGTCGTGGCCGAGGCTGGCGACCTGGCCGGCGAGATCCTCAGCGATAATCTGCTCGTCTTCCACTATGAGGATTCGCGTAGCCAGTCACCTCCTCCCGGCTGGCAGAACCGGAAATGTCACGGCCACCGTTGCCCCGCCGCCGCCCGCGATCTCGATGCGGCCGCGCAGTTGCCGGAGCAATAAGTTCACCAGACGGTATCCCATCGACGTGCCATTGGCCGGGTTGAATTCGGCAGGAAAGCCGGGTCCACTGTCGCGCACCCGCAAGCGGGCGTGAGGCGCCGTGTCCGTCTCGCCGGGCGAGTTCGCTTCAAAAACCTCCAGGGTTACTTCGAGGTTCGCAGTCTGGTCGCGAGAACCATGTTTGAGGCTGTTGACAATCAGCTCATTGGCGATCAGCCCCACGGGAATCGCCTTCTCGATGGGCAGTACCATCTCGGGGACCGAGACGCGCAGTTCAACAGCGTGGGGAGCGGCCGTGTGGAGCGCCACCAACTCGCCGGCCAGCGCCCGCAGATACGCTCCGATCTCGACCTCGCGGAGATCTTCGGACGCGTAGAGCTGCTCATGAATCTGCGCAATGGCGCGTACGCGCCCCTTGGTATCGTCAAAGGCGCCGAGTAAGTGCGGGTCGGTAGTATGGCTGGACTGCAAGGTCAGGAGGCTGACGATGGTCTGCAGGTTATTCTTTACCCGGTGATGGATCTCGCGAACCAGAGTGCTCTTCTCCTCCAGCGACTGGCGCAGCCGTTCGTCCTGCTCCTTGCGCGCAGTAATGTCCTGCATCACCTTCGTGAAGGTCGTGCCTGCCCCGTCCTGGCTGTTCACCCGGGTGAGCACGCCGCTGGCGAAAAAGCGGCTGCCGTTCTTGCGCACGTGCCAACGCTCGTCCTGCGCGCGGCCCTCGGAGCGAGCCTGCGCGAACTCGCGGTCGTACTCTCCGCGCTCCACGTCCTCGGGCGTAAAGATGACGGTAGCGCTTTTGCCGATGGCCTCGCGCTCAGTCCACCCCAGCAGACGTTCCGCGCCCGCGTTCCAGGTGACGATCCTGCCTTGTCCGTCCAGTTGGAAAATGGCGTAATCGCGCACGCTTTCCACCACCAGGCGGAATCGCTCATCGCTTTCCCGAAGCGCCCTGGCGGCATCTTTGCGGGGTGTGATATCGCGGATATTGAGCTGGACTACGGGATAGTTGCCGACCAGGTAGCGGTTGGCTACGACATCGACGGCAATCTTGGCGCTGCTGCCGGTGGTCAGTTCCAGATCCTCGCGGCGAACCACCTCGGACTTTTCGGTGGCGGCGATGATACCGTCGGCATTTTGGAGTCCCAGGACCGCGCCGGCATCTTCCACGTTCTTGCCGACGAAGTCATGACGCTGGAATTCCGTCATATCCAGGAAGGCCGGATTGACATCCTGCACGGTGTGGGCTTCGGCGTCCAGCACCACCATTCCGTCCTTGGCCGCCTCGAAGAGCCGTTGAAAGCGGATCTCGGCGATCTGGCGGCGCTCGGTTACATCCTCAATCGCCAGCAGCAGGGTGCGCCGCTCGGCATCGCGCCGCGGTATACGGCGGGCATTGAGGCGGACAGTGCGGCGGCCCACGTGCGGGAACTCGTGCTCCATCTCGAAATCGTGGAACGGTTCCGAACGAAACATAGCGTTGCCCAGCAGTTCGCGCAAGCGCTGGCGGTTCCACTGGCCGTTGCCCAGATCGTAGAGCAATCGCCCCTCGGTTTCTTCACGCGAGACCAGGAACGTGTCGTAAAAAGCGGCGGTGGCGCGGTGCACGCGCAAGTCGGCATCGAGCACCACCAACGGTTCGCGCACGGTTTCGATGAGCGCCTCGGCATACTGGCGGGCCTCTTCGGAAGCTTCCAGGCCGCGCTTGAGCGCGTCGATATCCTGGAAGGCGATGACCGCGCCGGCGATGCGGTCGTCCACGGTGCGGTAGGGACGGACGGAGATGGAAAACCAGCGCCGGTCAACGTCCTGCACTTCATCCGTCATCGGATTCAGTGTCTCGATCACGTGCTTGACCTGCGCCTCCAGGCGCGGCGTTTCAATGCGTCCGCGAAGATGGCCCACCGGCCGGCCGAGATCGATGGAGCCGAGATCGAGAAGCTTCTCGGCGGCCGAGTTGAAGCGCCGCACACGCAGGTCGTGATCCACCATGACAATCGCCAGGGTGACGGCTGAAAGCAGGTTCTTGAGGTCGCTATTGCTGCCGGCCAGTTCCTGATTGCGGTTTTGCAGTTCCTCGTTAACGGTGGTCAGTTCCTCATTGGCGGATTGCAGTTCTTCCTTGGTGGTGCCGAGTTCCTCGTTGGTGGATTGTAATTCTTCGTTGGCGCTGCGCGCCTCTTCGTTGGCGGCTTTCAGTTCTTCGGCATGGGCTTCGTACTGCTCGGTCAGTTGCCGCAGATACTCGCGGGTCTCGCCGAGTTCCCGCTGGACGGCGGCCACCTGTTCGTCCACCGGCGCCGCGGAGGGCTCCGCCGCCGGTGCCTCGGGCCTCTGCTGCGTTTCGGTACTACGGATGAAGACAATCAGAAAGCATCGTTCGGCCGGCCCGGCGCCGGAAATGGGGGTGACTTCCAGCCAGACTTGCGGAGCGCGCTCCACCGCCGCCACCAGTTCCCTTACGGTGGTCTCGCTCTCGGCGGCTTTCTTCACAGCGCGGCGCAGGGGCAGCACCAAATCTTCCTTGGCCATGCGGAGCAGGTTCAGGGTGGCCTCTCCCGGTGTGGGATCGAGATATGGCGCGGTGCGTCCCCGGAACTGCAGAATCTGCATGTGGTCATCCACCACTACCGCGTCGGGCGAATATTTCGCCTGCACTACGCGATCCAGTTTCCGCTGAAATTCCAAGCCGGCGGGCGCTTCGAAACTGGTGGGGGGAACCGGAACCGGAGTGAAGCCGCCGGGCGTGAGGTCAAGCCGGGTGTGAACCGGTTTCCGGGCGAAGATGTGGTGCGGTTTATCGAGCACCGTGAACAGGTCGGATGCGGCGCCGGTGGTTTCGGCACTCCCCAGCATCAGCAGGCCGGTGGGGTTCAAAGCATAGTGGAAAGTGGGCAGCACGCGGCGCTGCGCTTTGGTATCGAGATAGATCAGGACGTTCCGGCAACTCACCAGGTCGAGCCGCGAAAACGGCGGATCGCGGGTAACGTCATGACGCGCGAAGACGCAGCTTTCGCGAATCATTTTGTTGATCTGGTATCCGCCGTCGGATTTAGTGAAGAAGCGGCGCAGACGGTCTTCGGAGACATCGTCCGCGATGATTCCGCCGTACGAGCCGTGGCGGGCCCGCTGGAGCGCGGCATCGCTGATATCGGTGCCGAACAACTGCAGGGGAAGCGGGAGCTGGTGGTCCTGGAGGAACTCATGCAAGCTGATGGCGAGTGAGTAGACTTCTTCGCCGGTGGCGCAACCCGGCACCCAGACGCGGATGGGAGCGTCGCGATCTTCGCGCCCGCCAATCGCTTCCGCCAGCAGTTCGAGAAGCGCATCGAAGGCCGGCCGGTCGCGAAAGAAACTGGTGACGCTGATCAGCAGGTCGTTGTATAACTCCGTCAATTCCGACGGCTTCTCCTCAACGTAGCGGAGATAGTCGGCCAGGTTCTCGATCCGCAGGATCATCATGCGGCGTCCCACGCGGCGTTGAATGGTGGTGGGCTTGTACTGCGTGAAATCGACTTTAGTGGCGGTGCGGAGCTGCCCCAGGACGCGCCTGAGATCGCCGTCGCCTTCCGGCAGGATTTCCGATTGCGCGAGCCCCGGCTGCGCCGCGATCATGAAACGGTGCTGGCCCAGGCGTCCGAGTTCGCGTCCGATTTCGGCCGGCGGCAGCACGTAATCGATGGCGCCGGTGGCGATGGCATTGCGCGGCATCCCTCCGAAGCGGGCGGTCGATTCGTCCTGTGCGAAGGTGATTCCGCATTCCGCCTTGATGGCGCGCACGCCCAGACTGCCATCGGAGGCGTTACCCGATAACACCACACCGATGGCGCGGCTTCCCTGCACGCGCGCCAGCGAGCGGAAGAAAATGTCGATGGGCAGATGGAGGCCCGGCTCGCGCGCCGCCAGTTGCAGAGTGCCGTCGCGCAATTCGATGCTGGTGTTCGGCGGGATCACATAAACGTGGTCCGGCTTCACTTCCATGCCGTCCTGCACGGTTTCGATGGGAAGCTTGGTGGCGGGCGCCAGGAGTTCGGTCAGCATGCTCTGGTGTTGCGGGTCCAGGTGCTGCACCAGCACGAAGGCGATGCCGGTGTTTTCCGGCAAGGTGCGGAGTAATTGCGCGAAAGCTTCCAGTCCGCCGGCCGAAGCCCCGATACCGACCACCGGAAACGGATTTCCACGCGGGGGGCTGTAATCCGATTCGGTCACCAGTTCGGGACTCGGATGCGAATGTCCGTGCTCGAGTGCGTCGGGCCGCTCGTCTGCCATTGCTTGTTACCCACCAGCGCGGATTACGAAATCCGCCCGCTACAGCTTCAGTATAGTCCCTGCTTCCCGGCCCGGGAGGAGTGCCAGTTTAAGGATTATGCAGTCCTCGGGAGATCCACGCCCAAGCTAAGAGCGATGGTATGATAAAGATGCCTTTTGATGTCCCGCCGGAGCTTGGCTGTCCTGATCTGCCTCGTCTTGCCCGCACAATTGAAAGACAGAAAAGAGTAATTACTTGAAGAATATTTTTGTAGGCAATCTGGATTTTAGCGCCACAGACTCCACCGTGCGTTCGTTGTTCGAGCGCTACGGAACGGTGGACCGCGTCAACCTGGTTACGGATCGCGACACCGGCCGCGCGCGCGGCTTCGGCTTCGTCGAAATGAGCGACTCGGCGCAAGCCGACCAAGCCATCGCGGCTTTGAACGGTTACAACCTGGAAGGGCGCGCGTTGAACGTGAATGAGGCACGGCCGAAGACCACGGGCGGCGGCGGCGGCGGCGGTGGTAATCGCGGCGGCGGCAGCGGCGGTGGATTCGGGCGTCAGCGTCGCGAACCGCGCTGGTAAGCTACGTGAAGTGGAAGGAGGCGGGCGGTTCGCCGCCTCCTTCCATTTACGGCAAAGAGACACCGGAAGATACTCCTCCTCCCGCGCCTCATTCACTGCCGTAAGAGTACTGGTTCGCGCTTGCAATTCGGTGTCCAAATTTGACATGCGCAGGCGTAGAGCCGATAATAGATACGAAGTGGGCATTCCCGCCCACCGGCAGATGGTCTGAACTAAGTCAGGCAATCTGGCCTGCCTCTTAGCCGTCCGCACAACCGGGGAGGTTGCATTACGCACCAGACTTGTGAAGCGGCGCTGTTTGGGTGCCGCAATCATGACCATTCCGGCCTGCCATGCGGCAATCACCGGACGGTCGATTCGGTCGTCATCGCATTCCACCACAAGCGGCTTAAGCTTCTTATCCCATCTGCCGCGCCTCACGCGCGCAGCTTACCGCGCATCGGAGCATTCTGACCGCTATGAAAAACATTAAAGTCGAATTTACCGTGGAAGAGCTCCTGCTGGCCACCACCCTGCTTTCGGATCAATTATTCCGTAAGGAATTCATCGATCCGAAGATGCCGGGCTATAAAGGCGACCCGGCGGAGCTGGCGATGGGCAAGAATCTGGTTCTCCGGCTGAAGACACTTGCGAAACAGCTTTCGGATGCGTCCACGGGTCCGGTTGCAAGACGCGCTCCCAGCCACCTGACGCGCAATGCCAACGGAATTCCAGATGCCGTTTGAGCATTTCGCACCGCGCTCTTTTACACCTGTTTCAGTGCGCGCGAACGCTCCGGCCGCCTCGGGAATTTACGGCGTATCTAACGCCCGCGAGTGGATCTACATCGGGGAAAGCGACAATATACAAGCTGCCCTGCTGCAGGATCTGCAAGAGGGCAGTTCGGCGGTGCTGCAAAGGCGGCCCACAGGATTTGTTTTCGAACTCTGCGGTCCCATGGGAAGGCTGGCCAGACAAGGCCGGCTGATTCTGGAGTACGGGCCGGTGTGCAATCGCACCAGGTAACGGAAAGGAGACTACGCATGGATAGCTCGACGGAACGAAGACCGGAGAAGGTCCTCAAGACGCAGTTCCTGCTGACTGGCTTTAATCAGTCCGCGGGAGTTCGCACGTATGCTTTTGAAGGCATCGCGGATGGCAAGCGGTCACATTACAGTGTCGAAGTCCAGCTCGCCTTGATCCCGCGATACGGAATCCGCATCCAGGATCTACCCCTGCTGTGCCGCGAATACCTACAGCATCAAGTGGAACTGAACGACCTGAGCGCGTCATTCACGTTCAGTGAGGGTGAGATGCGCATTCACTCCGATAAACTTGCCACTGCCCGGTCAGAGGCGGAACAGCGCAAGAAAGCGCCGCGTCATTTGGTCACTCCCAATCCGGGAGCGGGCTGGCGGAGCACTTTCTAACGTGTTCGTATCTGAGTAATAGTAGATGCACTCCCGCTGCCTCCGCCAGCGGTATTGAGTCTTTCCGCACACTGACAGGCAAGGCGCACCCCGCAAATTCACAGTTCGATTTCTCCGAAGATCGGTTATCCTTCTTAAGTTGCAATTTAGGGGGGAATCCATGCTTCGGGTTCGATGTTATTTTGTCCTCTGTAGTGTGATGGCGTTCGCCACGGTACGCGGAGCGGAACCGCAGTCCTCTACACCGCCGCCCCCCATTCGTGCCGCCGGACGCGGAGCCTCATACCTGTTCCTCCGCGACGGCCGAAATCTGTCTTCTGATTATTCCGGGCCGGCGGCGCTTACCCAGGCGCTGCGCAACGGCCAGGCGCAGCCTCTAGCGTTGGCATCGGCCGATTTCGACGAAGACGGCACGCCGGACCTGGCGAGCGGGTACGCCAATGACGACGGGACAGGCATTCTCACAGTGCATCGCGGCAGTGTGGACGCGCTTTGGCCCTACAACAGGGCGCTGCGCAACGGAGAGCCGCAGGCGTTTCTCAAGGACGCGCACGTGTTCGCGCTCCCCGAAGCCCCCGATTTCCTGGGAGCGGGCGATTTCGATGCCGACGGGCACTGGGATCTGGTCGCCGCCCATGCCGGCAGCAAATACCTGTACTACCTCCGCGGCAACGGCCACGGCGGATTCGCGGAGGCGGAGCGCATCGCGCTGCCGGGAACGGTCACGGCGTTGACCACGGGCGAAATCAATCGCGCGGATGGATTGACGGACATCGCCGTGGGAATCTCGGCGGAAGGCGGGCCGGAGGTACTGATATTCGAATCTCCCGCGGGCGCGCTGCGCGGCAAGCCGGAAGTCTTCGCGGCGCCGGCCACGGTAACCGCACTAGCGCTCATGCCGCTCGACGATGACGGGTTCAACGACCTGGCGGTAGGGGCAGGCAATCAACTGCTGGCGATCCATGGGCGGGATCGCCGATTGTCCTACCCGAAAGCGGTGCGCGATGCCGCGCCGGCCGCGCAAATTACCAGCCAGACCCTGCCATTCGAGATTCGCGCGCTGACCGCCGGCCATTTCACCACCTCCACCAGTTCGATGCTCGACCTGGCGGTGTTGGGCGACGACTCCAGGGTCCACTTCCTGGAGCGTCCGGATGCCGATTACCAGGCTGCGAGAGCGGAATTGCCGGCATCGATTGCCGGCAGGAGCGGATCGCCGGGGCCAATGCGCGGCGGATTGAAAGACGCCCGCCCCCTCCCGCCAAAGCCTACGGTGCGAGACCTGGCGCTGCGCGATGAAGTGGCGCTTCCGCTAGAGGCGGGCCGAGCGGCGACGTTAGCCGTCGCCCGCACATCCATCAGCGGCGCGGACGACGCGATTGTGGCGGACGCGGCGGGCGGACAGTTGCACGTGATCTCGCGCAATACTTCGAAAGCGCGATCCATGCGACTGGCGGCCTCACTGGGTGCGGCCGCGGGCGCGCCGGCGGCGGTGCTGGCGATGCGGCTGGGACCGAGCGCGCTGCAGGGGCTGGTGGTGATGCAGGCCGGGCGACCCGAGCCGGCGGTGATGGTCCAGCAGGTACAAAACGTCTTTACTGTGACCAATACCCAGGATCCGGGCGCGGGCCAGTTCAACACTCAGAATCTCACCGTCCCCGGCTCGCTGCGATGGGCGATTTCGGCCGCTACGGGCGCCGGCGGCACCTCGATCGTCAACTTCAATATTCCGGTGAGCGATCCGAATTACAATCCCAACACCGGCACGTTTACCATCGAGCCGCTTCCCAACACTAATTGCGGAGGCCAAGTCCCCTGCTCCGGCTTGCCGCCGCTGCCTCCGGGTTGCGTGCTGGACGGATACACCCAGCCCGGCGGCACGCTCAACGGCATCACGCAACCGGCGGCCAGCCCCAACACCCTGGCCAACGGCGACAATGCGGTGCTGAAAATTACGATCAGCGGGGTGCTGGCGGGCAGCGGTCCGGACGGCATCTGGCTCTTCAATGGCTCCGGCACGGTGCGCGGCCTCAACATTGTGGGATTTAATCCCGCCCCGAATGCCGACGGCCTTACGACCACCGGGGGGTTCGGCGTGAACAACGATAGCGGCAACAATTACGTGGAGGGCAATTTCCTGGGCGTGGACTCCACCGGGACTATGGCAGCGCCCAACTATGTGGGCACGGGCGGCTTCGGCGGCCCGAACATAGTTGGCGGCACTACCCCGCAAGCCCGCAATCTGCTTTCGGGCAACACGTACTCCAATTTCGGATCGGCGGTGGCCTCCACTCCCCAGACCCAGTTCGTGGAAGGTAATTATATCGGCACGGACCGCACCGGTACGGTGGGTCTCTCCGGTTCGCACGCCGGGCTGGTGGAGGACGGAACCGGGATGACGATCGGTGGGACCGCAGCGGGTGCGGGAAACCTGATCTCGGGGAACTCCACCGGAGTAGCTTTCGCTTATCCCGCCGGAAATCCTTTTACTCCCGACAACAATCTCATCCAGGGCAACCTGATCGGTACGGATCCCACGGGTACCGTGGCGGTCGGCAACCTCTTCGGCATGGTGGTGCAGAGCGGACAGAGCAATATCATCGGCGGTTCGGCGGCGGGCGCGCGCAACGTAGTATCCGGAAACTATTCCAATGGAATCGAGCTGAACGAGGCCGCCGAATATACCACCGTTCAGGGGAACTATGTGGGCGTGGATTCATCGGGCGGGCTGCCGCTGGGGAACGGCTACAGCGGCATCGATCACGCCACCACCGGAAATCTCGCGAACGCGTACAATACGCTGATCGGCGGCGAAGCCCCACAGGCCGGCAACGTGGTCTCCGCCAATTCCGGTTACGGCATGCAGTTCGGGGGCGGGGCGGGGCCGCTGGCCGCGACGGTGCTGGGCAATTTTATCGGTACAGACGCCTCCGGAACCCATGCGATGGGCAACGGCCTGGCGGGAATTTCCATTATTCAGGGCGCATCCTCCATCGTCATCGGCGGCACCGATACGCCCGCGCGCAACACCATTGCGTATAACAACTCCGCCGGCGTGTCCATCGATCCGGCGAGCATGATACAGACGGGCCAGGCGGTGGGCGGATCCGAATCGGTAATCGGCAATGCGATTTTTTCCAATGGCGCCGCCGGTGTGGCGATCCTTTCCGGCACTAACAACAGCGTGAGCCAGAACTCCATTTACTCGAACGGCGGACTGGGAATCGACGTGGACCAGCCGGGAACGCTAGTGAATAACAGTTGTCCGCCCAGCACCAGCGGGGCGAATCATTTGCAAAACGCGCCGGCGCTGACCGCAGTACCGGGCGGGACCGCGCTGGTTTCGGCCACCGCGACCGACCCGAGCGGCAACACCTCGGAGTTTTCCAACTGCGTCACGGTTTCCAATTCGTCGAATGTGTTGAATATCGCCGGGACGCTGACCAGCACGGCCAACACCGCGTTCACCCTGGAGTTCTTTCAGAATCAGGCTTGCGACGGTTCCGGATATGGGCAGGGAAAGACGTTCCTGACCCGCGCCAGCGTGACCACCGATGCCAGTTGCCACGCGAGCTTCGGCCAGAATCCCAATATCGCGACTGCGGACGTGGGCGTATCGCTGGGCTTCAACCACAACCTGTACAGTGCCTATGTTACGCCGGCCCAGTCTTTCGGATACCTGGCGACGGTAACCAACAGCGGGCCGGGCGGCGCCACAGGCATATCGTTGAGCGACACGCTGCCTTCAGGCGTCACCCTCACTTCCGCCAGTTCCACGCAGGGAACCTGCAACACCTCGCAGAACGCCGTGACCTGCAACTTGGGCGCTCTGGCTGCCGGCGCCACCGCGCAGATCACCATGAATGTGACCATCACCGGGGTGGGCACTATTTCCGATACGGCCAGCGTCTCCAGCACGTCCACCGATTCCAATAGCGTCAACAACAGTTCGACGCTTGCCCTGTCGAGCCTGTACGGCTACGCCGTCATCGATCATTTCGGCCCAGCCTCCGCAGTGACCGGCAGCAGCGGTCTGCCGCTGACGATTTACGGCTTTTCGTTTTATGCCGGGACCACCGCCGTTACGTTAAACGGCGGACCGCTTTCCTATTTGGGAGTGACCACTGCCAATTGCGGCAGCGCACTGTCCCCCTCGCCGTGCCAGGCCATCAATGTGACCATACCCTCGTCACTGATGTCTGCGCCGGGCACGCTGACGATTGGGGTGAGTAATCCGGCGCCGGGGGGCAACAGCGGCTCGCCTTACACGCAGCCATTCACGATTTACCCCAACCCGGGAACGGTGACGCAACTTCTACTGAGCGGAATTCCGAATCCGGCAACCCAGAGCACGAACTACAACCTGACCGTAACGGCCGCCGACGCCAGCGGCCATGCGGTGCCGGGATATCGCGGAGTGGTGTTGCTGCAGGACGACTACGGGGATGCGAGCTTCACGCCGCCCTCACCGTATACGTTTACCTCGGCGGACAATGGCACGCACACATTCGGTGTCACGTTTTCCTTTGCCATCCAGGAGAACCTCACGGTAAGCGACCAAGGCACACCGGCGATTTCAACGGTGCTGCCGCTGACCATCAATCCGCTGCTCGGCGCACCGGCCATGCTCTACGCGGGCGGGACGCCGGACAGCGTGCCGATCGGGTTCCCATTTCCCACGCCCGTCAGCGTAGCGGTGGGCGATGCCACCGGCAATCTGCTGCCGGGAGTCACGGTGACGTTTCAGACTGTGGCTGCCGGCAACGGGGCGAGTGGAACGTTCAGCAACGGCCAGTCCTCAATCCAGGTGGCGACCGACAGCACCGGCTACGCGACCGCGGTAGTCACGGCCAATCAGACGGCGGGACAGTTCGAGGTGGATGCCAACGTGGGCTCCCTGGGGTCGCAATGGTTCCTCACGAGCAACGCCAACGTGCCGGCGCATATCGCGATCGTCGACGGCAATCCCCAGAGCTCGCCGATTAATACAAGTTTCACGGGACTGCTGGATGTGCTGGTTACCGACGCGCAGAACAATCCGGTGCTGGAGGTGCCGGTGACTTTCTCAGCGCCGACCTCAGGCCCGAGCGTGAACCTGACCAGCACCGTTGCGGGGACCTCACAATTCGCCGAGGGGTTTGTCCAGGCGGGCGAAGCGAGGCTGGATCCCATCGGCGTAGCCAACGGGACGCCCGGCAATTACCAGGTGACTGCCAGCGTGGGGGCGTTACACGTGCAGTTCAGTTTCACCAATACGCCGACACAAGCAGCGGTGGAATACCTGAACGCCGGCGGTACGCCGCAAACGGCGGTCATCCACACGCAATTCGCGGCCAAGCTGTTCGCCGTGCCGCACGACGCCAATGGCAACTGCCTGGCGCAGGTGCCGGTCACGTTCGCCGTCCCGGCCTCCGGCCCAAGCGCGACGCTGTCGACCAATAGCGCGCTCTCCGATGCCCTCACCTGCAGCGCGCAAGTGACGGCTACGGCCAATGGAACGGCCGGTGCGTACAACGTAACGGCCACGGCTCCGGGAGGCATCACTACGACCTTCGCGCTGACCAACATCAGCGGCGCCGCTACCCTGCTGGCATCGAGTGGCACACCGCAGTCGGCGCCCATCGGTACGCAGTTTCAGACGGCGCTGCAGGTGACGCTATTGAACGCCAGCGGCAACCCGGTGAGCGGCTCGACGGTCAATTTCAGCGCACCGCCTACGGGTGCCAGCGCGATGCTCTCCAGTAGCAGCGTACTGACGGACTTCAGCGGGCATGCCACGGTGTTCGCTACCGCCAACAGTATGCTCGGCATCTACGCGGTGACGGCTACTTCCGGTGCCCAGACGGCGACATTCTCCCTGACGAATGTGCCGCCGGCCGCCGCGCTGAGTGTGGCGCTCATGCATGCGGGCAGTTTCATGCAGGGGCAGACGGGCGCCGCTTATACGGTGACCGTAGGCAATCTGGCGACTGCCGGTCCCACGAGCGGGGCGGTGACGGTAGCGGAGATTTTGCCGCCCGGGCTCTTCCTGTCCTCGATGGCCGGCAGCGGATGGACGTGTACGGTGAGCAGCGCCAGTTGTACGCGGAGCGATCCACTGCCGGCGGGCGCGAACTACGCGGCGATCGCGGTGACGGTCAACGTGGCGGCGGACGCGCCGCCCTCGCTGACGAATCAGGTGACCGCGCAGGGCGGCGGATCGCTATTGGCCAATGCCAGCGATACCACGGCCGTGATCGCGGTGGCGAATCCATGCGACGTGAATCACGATTCAGTCGTAAATGTGGTGGACGCCCAGGTGATGGTTAGAGAAGGGCTCGGCGCGGTAACGGCGGTCCACGATTTGACGGGCGACGGCGCGGTGAATGTAGTGGACCTGCAGATCGTGATCAACGCGGCGCTGAATAAAGGCTGCTCGGCATTAATTTGAGGGACGGAAACTCGGCGCGGAGTTTGGGTCGATAATAGGAGCGATGCGAGTGCGAGACACCGGTCGCGCGTCCGGCTTAGTGCTGGTACTCGCATCCCTGCTGGCCTCCCAGTCGCCGAGCATCTCTTTCACCGGATACCTGGAGCGCGTGGGAGATGGCTCCGTCTCCGTCAAACTGGCGGACCGGCGGGTGATCGACGCGATGCTTCCGGAGAAGCCGGCTCTACAGGCGGCAGCCCTGGCCGCGCAGTATCGAATGGGCGACGAGGTGCGGATGGAATGCCGGCAAATCGAGCCGGTTTGGGAAGCCGACACTTCGCGGCGGCAATCCCTGGAAGTCACCGGCATCAAGCTCCTGCGCCGGCCATCGCCGGCGGAAGTTGCTGGGTTCCTGGAAGCCCGGGCGCGCGAGGGGAAGAATCTGCTGCAGCGCCCGGCATCGACGGCCCGAAAATTGGAACGTAGCAGCGCCGCGGAAACTCCCGGAGGGACGGAGTGGGAGCACGCCCGCAAGGTCAATTTGGCATATGCCGAGGACATGCCCAACTTCGTGGCGGACGAGATAGCCAAACGCTATCGCAGCACAGATCGCTCGCCGGACTGGAAGGTGTTCGATCGCGTGGAATCGGAAATCGCGTTTCGGGGACAGCGCGCGCAGCGGCAGAATATCCGGCGCAACGGAAAGCCGTGGGGCCAATCGTTCGAAGCGCTCCCGGGCTTCAAGTGGTATGAAGGCTTTGAAACCGAAATCGGCCCGTTATTCGATCCGCAGTGCCCCACCGCGATGCAATACCGCGGCCGCTCGACGGCGAATGGACTGAAGTTGCTGGAGTACCGGTTCGACTCGCCGGTAGACGGATGCTTCCCCTTCCTCTACTTCGCGTATCAGCGCTACAATCCCGCGCGGAGCGGCAAGGTATTGATTGACGACCCGGGCGGCAACGTGATTCAGGTGGACGATGAAGAGGAGCAGTTCCCCGCCGATTTCGAATTCGCCCGCCGGGAAGAGCATATGTTCTGGGACTATGTGAAGATCGGGAAGGATTCCCACTTACTGCCGGTTCGCGCCACTTTCCTGGTAGTCTACTCCGACGGCACGAGCTATCGCGTGGAAGTGGAGTATAAGAATCACCGCCACTTCGAATCGTCCAGTAAGATCAGTTTCCACTAAGGATTACTTACTGACAAACTTTTCGATCACGAAGGCGAAGTGCTGGCGCGGCGGCGCACCGGCGGGGGTTTGCGGGGCGTAATCGATTTTTGTGGCGTCATCGAGGGCCGCCGCCGCGTTCGGATCGGACGGCTGTAGGACGTGGGCCTCGACAAAGTTGCCGGCGGCGGTGACCATGCCGAGGACGCAGACCGTGTGCACCGTCATAGCGGAGGTGAAGGGAGCCTCACCGTGAAAGCGCGTCACTTTGGTGGCCGATGTCATGGCGACGGCTTCGCCTCGCGCCTTCATGGCATCCGACGGGACAAACAGGCTCGGGTCGCTGCTGGCGGGCGCGCCGAGACTTTCAATGGTGATCCGGGAGACGACACGGCCGGCTTCCGAAACGGTCACGGTGTGCGGCAGAATACGATTGGCGAACTGCGGAGCTTGCGAGTAGTCGTAAACGGCATACCGGCCGGGGACTTCGGAGTGGACCTGGAGCAAGCCGGATTGCGGGTCGATACACTCTTCGGTCTCTTCCCAATCGCGCCCGGACGCGGCGCGGGTTGAAGTTCGCGAGCGCGAAAGCAAGAGGCACGTTACGGCGGCGCCATGGAACATGGCGGATGCGGTTCGAATGACGCCCTGGCCGGCATAGGAGGGCGACTGTAGCGGGTCGAACAACACGCCACGCGCTTCCAGCAGGCGGAGCGGCACGGCGTCCGCCGCCGCGTCGCCGTAAACCTTACCGTTGGCTGCGATGTTGACGGTGGTGTAACCGGACGCGGAGGTGGCCGTCCACCGGTGTCCCTGTTTGGGGACGAACACATCCTCCATCTGCCAGGCGCCGTCATGATTCGTCTGGCCTTGCGAGTTCACGTGGAAACTTGCCTTCAGGTCGAAGGCTTGCGAGGTGCTGCGCAAGGCGAACTGCTGGCGCGCGCGGGCCAGAAGTTGCAGGGCGGCATCGCGGCTCTCCGGGGTGTTGGCAAGTTCCACGGGACCGGTGGCCAACTCCAGGGGATCGGGCGGAACAGGCGCGACCCTGGGGGCCATTTGGCCGAACGCCGCCGTGCCGGCCAGATAGCCGAGGATCGCCGGCCACCACACGATTTTGAGCGAGCAGGAATGGGAGCTCATTGTGCACCTCGCAAGAAACTCAGACTGTCCGGACGTGCCGTCATGGCGATTTATCCGCCGTCTCCGTCCCCTCCATCGCCGCCGTCACCGCCACCGCCCCCACCGCCGCCATCTCCCCCATCGCCACCGCCATCTCCACCGGTGCCGCCATCCCCGCCGTCTCCGCCATCCCCTACGGTGGCGCCGCCATCGCCGCCACCACCACCGTCGCCACCATCGCCGATGGTGGTGCCGCCATCCCCGCCGTCTCCGCCATCGCCCACGCTGACGCCGCCATCGCCGGCACCGCCGCCATCGCCATCGCCACTCCCGTCGCCGCCATCGCCCACGATCGCGCCGCCGTCACCGCCGTCACCGGTATCGATGCAGGCGCCTCGATAGTCGCCGCCGCCGAGGGAGAGCCACAAATTGGGCTGGGTATGGTAGCCGGCGACCCAAGCCTGGATGGAGACGTCGCCCGTCCCCAGGCCGGGGGGAATCCGGACGTTGATCTGGTACAAACCGGCGCTCGACATCCCCACGTAGAGCGGCGTGACAAGGGTGTTGTCGATGTACAGCCCGAGGTTATTCACGATGGGCGCGGAGCCGGAATAGGGATGGCCGGCCTGGACGGGCGGGTCCGTGGGTCCGAAGCCGATGCCGAAAAGCTCCACCAGATCGCCCGGTCTCGCCGCCACCGTTGGGTAACCGAAACAATTGCCATCGGGGCCGAGGATGTCGTAGGCTCCATCGCCGTATGCCCCGCCGCCACCCTGCCGGAGGATGATGGCCGCAACGTGCATAGCGTCGAATAACTCGAAGGCCGGCGAATAGGGGCTGAGCGAGACGGTAGCGGTCGCCGTACCAGTGGGCGTCGTCACGACTACGGGCACCGGGCCGGTGGCGCCATCGTCGGGCGCCTGAAAATTGATCTGCGTGGGGCTCACGTATGAGAGGTACGCCGCCCGGCCGTCGATAGTGACGCTGGTGCCGGCGAGGGACGTGGGGAATTCGCCTTTCCAGCCTGCCGTTCCCACCGCAAGGTTGGTGCCGAAAATGGACCCCCAGCCTCCCGGCTGGATCACGTTATCGGCGGTATAGAGGGACACCACGCCGTTCGAAGGGATGGAGGGCGGTTGCGCCGCCGGCACTGCCGCGGCCACGGCGAAAAGTCCGGCGGTACGGCGGCCGGCGGCGATAGCGTGCGGGTGGGTGGCCGCCATGAGCGGCGAAGCGGCGTGAACGTTGGGCGCCGGTGTGTTGGCCACCAGGGCGACGGCCGACCCTGCCACCGTCACATACCGCTGCCACCGGGGCATGCGCTCTTTGGGAAGCTGGCCGGAACGAGTGGTGGCAAGGTATGCCTCCAACCGATCCTTTCTTGGCGCGCTCACGATACACCTCCCGCAACAACCGTTCGGTTCAGAAACGAACTAACAGCGGTGCAACCCGGAAACATTTGTGACGCCGGCTTGCCGCAACCACGGGACCTCAGACCCAGCCTGATGATAAGCCGGGTTTGGCCGCCGCGAAATACCCTAATCGAGCTATTTCCGCCCTGAGATCGTAGTAGGCGGGTCAGCGCGGAATGCTGTCCGGCCCTGACCGGCGGAAGGCGAAGAGTTCATTGACGTACGTAAGCGCGTAAAAATCCCCTGTCTCGGCATTATGGGCGAGCGCATTCGTAACGGCGTCGGGCAACCGGTGCGTGCCGGTAATCTGGTCAGTGGCGCGGTCAATCTCATAGACTGCGCCGTTACAGGCGCCGAAATAGATTCTACCGGCGAGCAATCGCGGCGGCCCGAAAATCTTAGACGCGGCGTAGATCCTGGTCTTCACCACGCGGCGTTCGAGATCGAGCACATACAGGTACTTGTCGGTGGATCCGACATAGGCTTTATCGTCCACGACCAGCGGTACGGTGTAGATGGTGTTATCGGTCTTGACCGACCAGACCTCCGCGCCGGTGGCGATATCGACGATATAGATCCAGCCATCGGCACAGCCCGTGATCAGATGGCCGCGCCGGGCGTCAAAGGCCGGAGCGTGCCGGATAGAACCTTTGCCGCCGGGAGCGCCGCGGGTCTGGAAGCGCCAGCGCAGATGACCGGAGGCAGCGTCAAACAAGAACATCTCATTATCGTTGCTGCCGCAAGCTACTAACTGGCGTTCCGGCCAGTAAGCGGGGGAAGCGTGGGTATAACGCGTGGTCATGTGCTCCCACACCTTCTCGCCGTCCTCCATCCGCAGCGCGACGATGCTGCCCCGCTTCCCTTCGACCGCGAATTCGAGCCCGATGAAGAGATAGCCGAGTTCGGGCGCCAGGGCGGGCGAGGAGCCAACCCAGTCGGCGCCGGTGTATCGCCAGACTTCCGTGCCGGTGGCGGCATCAAGGCAATAAACATTTCCGTCATAACTGCCAAAGTAGACTCTGCCCTGCTGAAGGGCGGGGCTAGACCAAAGATTCTTGTGGCCGTCGGACTTGACGCGAAAGCTCCATGCTACCGAGCCATCGTGCGCATGGAGACACCAGAAGACGCCGCTGTCGCTGCCGAAGTACACACGCTTTCCGTCAGTAGCGGGAAACGATTTCGGCACGCGATGAAAGAAATTGGGATCGGGAGATGCGAAGCGCCAGCGGTTTTCGAAGGTGGCCATCTGGCGGAGCGCAGGCTTTTCGAGGGAGAGCCCGAAGTCGGAAAGGTGGAACGGCGCGCGCACTGCGATGCCGTGCCGCTCACGCCAGCGGATGCTTTGCGCGCTGTCGAAATCGACGAGCACGTAGGCGGAATCGATGGAGCGATTCGCTTGCTCCAGTACGACGCGTGCTTTCTCCATGCTGGCGCCGGAGTTTAGCAGGTCGTCGACCATGACGATGGGGTCGGCGGTCAACGTGCCATCGACCGAGCCGCCCGCGCCGTAAGTCTTGCGCTCTTTCCGTACGATGAAGCCATTCACGGGAGTCTCACGCGACAACGATTTCATAAGGATCGCGGAGAGAAATGGGATAGCGGCCGTTTCCATTCCTCCCACCTGAAAGGGCAGGCGGCTGCCGTATTCCTGCCAGAAGAGGTCGGCCGCGGAGTGGAGCGAGCGGGCGTCCATGAAGACGCGCCGCAAGTCCATGAGCCAGGTGTAGGCGGTGCCCGCCGGCGAAATGAGGCGCTGATTCTCCGCACGGAGAATGGCGCGTTCGCGAATGGCTGCCGCCACGATGTCGCGGGCCGGAGAGTTCGGCGGCGCAGCCGGTACGCGGGCGGCAGGTTCGGGGGACTTGGTGGGGGCGGGGGGAAGCAGGACGGGGTTGACGGCGAGGCCGGAATACTCGGCGGGGAGTAAGTCGAATATGTAATGAATGCGCCAGTCGCCCGATTCGTTGTAAGACTCGTGAAACTGCTTGTTATCGAACCACCAGAGCTCTCCCTCCTGCATGCGGACGGTCTCGCCGCCGCTCATCAATACACTTCCCGTGGGGCTCTGGAGCACCAGATGGAAACGGTCGCGGATGAAGTAGTAAGACCCCTCGTCGATATGTCGAAAGACTTGCGAGTTGGGCTTGAGGCGAACGATGGTGGCGCGGGAAAGTTGGCAGTTCATGTCGCCCGCGAATTCCGTCAGGAAGGCCATCGCCCGCGGAAAGTTCTGGGCGATGGAAGTGGGGCGGCTCTCCTGATTTTCGTTGATCTGCAGGTCTGGCCGGGAAGCGGCGGAGCGAAGGAAGATGGTGTTGGTCTCGCGCTGGACGCGGATTTTGTTTTGGCGGCCGGTATCGAGGAGCCAGTCGCCCTCGCGGGCGCGAATTTCTTCAAGTAAGGGCGCGACATCGATAGCGGCGCGGATGAGCTTGAAGTGCTCCATGAGGCTGTTTGCATTTTATATGGTCGGCTGGGGATTCGGAGATACTGCCTCGTGGGACTCAGATCGCGGCTAGGGCGGTAGAGGCACGCCGAACGCGCCCCATGGTTGTCATGGAGACCGCGTTACCGGCGAAAGAACGGGGACATCATCCGTTTCCGGTTACCGACGCCAAGACGCCCAGTCCCCTGTTTCCGGGTCCAGGTGAATTCGCCGGAATATTGGCCGTATCGTCCTTTGGCGACTTGACGGTATCGGCAAATGGACCTGGCAGATGCGTCGGTCGTCGTCATGACCGAATTACATGCCCGGTCACAGGTGCTGACCATTGATCGCCGGGACTTTACGGTGTATCGGCGAAACGATCGTCAAGTGATCAATTTCGTCTCACCAGGAAGGGATTGAGGGTGCTGATTCTTTTACGACATTCGACGGCTAGAAGCCAGTCTGAGTGTTGATCTTGTGGTGGCCAGAGACGGACTTGAACCGCCGACGCCAGCCTTTTCAGGGCTGCGCTCTACCAACTGAGCTATCTGGCCACGGAGATTTTAGTGTAGCAATGCGGTCACGCTTTCTGCAACGTGGAGAATTGTCCAACGCGAGATGAGCCCGAACCAGGAGTTGTATTCCAATACGAGGGGAGCCCAAACGGGAAGTTTGATTCCAACGCGGGATGAGCCTGAACGAAAATGTCGGATGCTGCGGATGAATGACAATCCGCATG
>DATAUB010000052.1:0-299635 GCA_036268475.1 Bryobacteraceae bacterium
TCCGCTCCGTTCCGGCAAGACGCACACGCGACGGGGCGGCTCCGACGGGATCACGATCTCCACCAGATCCAACCTGAAAAAGCTATATTAGCGGAACGTTCTACTTTGCTGATAACCGGAAGTTTCTATTTTGCCTTGACAAGATGGGAAGCGGGATGGGAAGCGAGGTGGCAAGCGGCGCTTCCTACTGGTGCTGCTGCCACCGTCCGCGACCGTCCGGGACGGGTCACAGCGTTTCCCGCATGGCCTTAAGCACCGTACACTTAGCCCATGTCTGCAGGTTAGTCATCGCGGATAGCGCCATTGCCGGATGATACATGCCGATTCGTCGTCATCCTCGTCCCGGACGGCGGTTCCCGTAGCCCCTCGGGAAAAGCCTCCCTTACCGGCGAGTCCCGGCGATGGCGCTGGTGGGAAGAGCAAGCCGGGGAAGACCGCACCGCTCCCTGCCGTCGCGGCCCAGCTACTGATGGACGGCGGGAGCGAGGTTGGGAGGGTAGGCGTGATCGAGGACAGACCACATGAAGTCGGCCGACATGCGTGCCTGGTTGTGGCAGTTCATGCATCCCAATTGGGGCCGCGACTGATCGAAGGTCTCCATCGTCACGTTGGCGAAGGCCGAACCGGCAGCCGAACCGAGTCCCGGAAAGGTATGCGAGGCATCGCCGCTGATACTGGCGGACACGGGGATGGACTGTTCGCCCTCCACGCGCGGCCACTGGGTCATCACAAGCTGGTAATTCTGCCAGACGGTGCCTCGCAAAAGGCGCTCATACATCAGGTTGGTGTAGGCGGTTTTGGGGTTGACCGGCGATTCGGATGAGCGCGCTACGTTGAACGGTTTCACCGGTTCGGGGGCGAGCGGCGTGAGGGTGAGAGGGTTCGCGGCCGGCTGGGGAGAACCGGTACCGTCATGAAAGGCAAACACGCCGGGGGAACCGATGCGCGCCGGCGGAATATTGTCGACGTGTTCGAAAGTGGACCAGATCCATTGCGGGCGGCTGGCGGTCTTCTGGACTATGTGGATACCGACCAGGCCCATAGTTACCAGGGAGCACTTAGCGGTGTTAGCGTCGCGAAGGATAATCGGGCGGGAGTAATAACGGGCTTTCTGCGCTTCGGTAAATCCACTTAGATCGAGCCAGGCGACTTTCATTACCACCGAGCCATCGGGAAAATTCATTACGGGAGTCGCGGGGTGGGGCGAAGGTACTACCGGCAGGGCGCTGCGAAGATAGAACTTATAGCCGACGAGGTAATCGTAAGCGACCCGGTTGTACAAAGTCTGGGTGCGCACGTAGCGTCCATTTTGGGCGACGAGCGGCGGCAGCAGTTCGCCCGGCCCGAACTGAGCGACCTCATCGAGACCCGAAAAGGAGGCGACCACGAGATCGCCAAATGCGGTTTTGGCCGCGCAGGCGTTGTTGGCGGGGCTATCGTAGGCGTCGAAGGCGGTGGGAGCCGAGCCGTCGGGATGGAAGACTTCCCAGAGGGATTTGAAGGTCTCGAAGACGCGCGGGCCGCTGTCCGCCAGTTTCCGGGAGGAGTCGGCCTGGCCCCGTGCGGTGCGGCCGGCGGGCCAGACAAGAGCTACGAATGCGCGCCAGGAGTAATCGTCGAAATAATCGGTGGCGACGTCGGTGAAGTTACCGGGGATACAGACATCCTTGGGCATTTGACTTATGGACACTACCGGCACCGGCTCGCGGGGGCAGGATTGCGCCCGGACCGGCGGGGGAGCGAAAGCACACAGTGCAGCAGAGAGCGAGATAATCATCCAGGTACGGGAATAAGTTCTTTGCCAATCCATCTCGACTCAGCATATAATAATTCCGATCCGGCCATGCTCTCGCGACGCAATTTTGTGAAAGTGACCCTGGCGGCGCCTCTGGCGCTCAAAGCAGCGGCCGCGACGGGCGTTCGCCTGGGCGTGGCGACGGAAAGCTTTCACGAACTGCCGCGGGCGCCGGGGAAGGATAACGTCGACGCCATCATCGCCGCGCTGCGGGAATCGGGAGCGACGGAGGTCGATCTCAGTTCGGTGAACACGGAAGCGCCCAATCCGGATATCGGCATGCCGCCTCCTCCTCGGCCGGGACCTTATGGAGGTCCTCCGGGAGGCTTCACGCCGGCGGAACTGGCGATGCGCAAGCGCGCCGTTCGCGACAACCTGCGCAAGTGGCGGCTGGCCACTCCACCCTCTCATTACGCCGCATTGCGGGCGAAGTTCGACAGCGCAAGCATCGGCGTGTTCGCGATTTCCTTCGACCACGACGACGCCTTTACCGACGAAGAGCTCGACGCCACCATGGCGCACGCCAAGGCACTGGGCGTGGAGGTAATCTCGTCGCGGTCCTCCCTGGCGATGGCAAAGCGCATGGTTCCATTCGCGGAGCGGCACGGGATTCCGGTGGCGTTTCGGAATGACCGGGAGACGGCGGGACAGCTTCTGGCGATGGCGGCGCTCTCGCCGCATTTTCGAGTAAATCTCGACATTGGAAACTTTACGGCGGCGAATCAGGAGCCGGTGGCCTTCGTACAGGAATACCATCAGCGGATCACGCACCTGATTGTCAAGGATCGCACGCGCAACAACGGCGACAATCAGAAATTCGGCGCCGGGGACACTCCCATTCGTCCGGTGCTGGCGCTGGTGCGCGATAAACAGTTCGCCATCCGCGCTTATGTGGATTACGAGTACGTGGGGCTGGGCACGGCACAGGAAGAAGTGCGCCGCTGCCTGGGTTACATGACGGCAGGCCTGTAAGGAGAAAAAGATGAACAACGCGGGGATCGGTCTCCAGCATCGACGGAATTTCTTGAAGAGCGCGGCGGTATTCGGCGGAGCGGCCCTGGCATCGGGCACCCTGAAGAGAGCCTTCGCGCAGGCAGCCCCCGATTTCGTAAACCACATCGGGCTCGAACTGTTCACGGTGCGCGATGCCATGTCGACGCCGGCCGATTACGAGGCGGTGCTGGCCAAGATCGCGTCCTTCGGGTACAAGGAAATCGAACCGGCCACAGGCTATGCCGGCCTGGCTGCGAAGGATTTTCGGGCAATGATCGACCGCTACGGTCTCTCCTGCCCTAGCACGCATTCGGGACTGCCGGCGGGCGACACGATCGAACAGCGGCTGGAAGGCGGCCGCACCATGGGCCTGCTGTATGTGGAGAATCTGAATGTGCCGGGCGGCGGCGCCGGGCGGGGACGCGGTGCTGGGGCGCCGATGGGAGCGCGCGGCGGCGCGCGGGCCGGCGGCGGCGGACGGGGCGCGGGACAGACCGAGGAGACCGTCAAACGGCAGGCGCAGACCCTGAATGAGAACGGCAAAGTGGCGCAGAAGTTCGGCATCAAGATGATCGTTCACAATCACACCGCGGAGTTCGCGCCATTGGCCGACAAACCCGAGATGAAACCGTACGACATTTTGCTGACGGAGACGGATCCGTCGGTGGTGGCGATGCAACTGGATATCGGATGGGCGTCGGTGGCCGGCCAGGATATCCTCGCGATGTTCAAGAAACATCCGGGGCGATTCGAATGCTGGCATGTGAAGGACGCAATGGATATCAAGTTATTGACGCCCGCGATGACCGAACAGCAGCGCCAGCAGGCCGCCAAACTGGTGCCCGTGGGGCTGGGAGATGTTGACTACAAGACGATCTTCGCATCGGCATCGCTGGCCGGCATGAAGCACTTCTGCATCGAGCAGGACAACGCCAGTCAATGGGGCGATTCGGTGGCAGCGGCGCGCGTAAGCCTGCAGGGCTTGACGAAGATGCTGTCGTAGGCACTTAGCGGGATCCAGCCCGTGGTCGCGGCCCTGAGGCGACCGTAAAAATTGAGTATTCTAATCAGTGCTATGCCACGGGAGCGTTTTCACGCACGCGTCCTGACTATCTGCGTGCTAAGTGCAATCACGGGAGCGGGAGGCTGGGCACAATCGGCGCCGGTATTTCGCAGCACTACCGAGACGGTGCTGGTGCCGGCGAGCGTGCTCGATAAGCAGGGCCAACCGGTAAAGGGCCTGACGATAGAAAACTTCGAGTTGCGGGTGGATGGCAAGCCGGTCCACATCGCCGCTCTGAACGAAATCGACGGGCAGGCGGCCGCGGCCGCAAAGTCCCGGGCGCTGCCTCCGGGTGTGGTCACCAACTTACCGCCCGGTGAAAATGAACAACCTTCGAGAGTGATCCTGCTGGTGGATTTCATGAACACCGCACAGCCGGATCGCATGCAATTGCGCAAGCAGCTTCTCAAGTTCCTCTCGACGGAATTGAAGCCTGGGCAGCAGATCGCGATTTATGCGCTGAGTCACTCGCTCAACCTGGTGCATCCCTTCACCGGCGATACGGCGCCACTGGTAGACGCGGCAGCACGATTGATGCGGGGGGAAGGGCTTCCGGCAGTGCCGGGCCCCAACCCCGGGTTCGATGCGGCACCCGCGGCGGTGGCTGGTTTCCTGGCGCCGTCGCCCGCCGGGCCGCCCTCTCTGACGCAGGCATCGGGTGGCGCCGGAGCGGGGGGCGATATCGAAAATTTCCTATTGGAGAGCGCGTGGCGCGCCACGGTTTATGCCACTCGTGCGCGCGCCGAAGATACGCTCGCGCAGTTTCGCCAGCTTGCCAACTCGTTCGCCGGTGTCGCCGGAAAAAAGACCGTCCTGTGGCTCACGGGCGACGCGTCGCCACTCAATCCCACGCTGATGAACATGGTCAATCTGAGCGATCCATCGTCCGTGCCTCTGCGGCTGCAGTGGCGCGAGGTATCGGCAACATATGAGGCGCTGAGCGCGGCCGGCATCTCGCTGTTTCCGGTGGATATTCGCGGCGCCGTTAATCCCGGCCTGATGCAGGCGGACGAGGCGTCGACCCACGCTACTTTCGCTGGGCAGGCCTCGTTGGCGCAGCCTGGCGCACGCTCGGAGTATACCAGCGTCACTTCCATGAGGCAGGGGGAAGCGGCGAACGGCACACTGGCGATGGAAACCGCGGCCGCCGAAACCGGTGGTCAGGTGCTGGCCGGCAATAACGACTTAAGCAAGCTGCTCGTCAAAGCGCAGAATTTATGGTCGGACTACTATGTGCTGGCGTTTTCGCCGGATGCGGGAGCCGGGGAGAAGGCTCCTTCGTACCATCGGATTGAAGTGAAAGTGCCGGGGCATGGCGGGCAGGTGCTGTACCGGCGCGGCTACCTGTCGCGCCCCGAAAAACTGGTAGCGTCCACGGACGAATCGCGCCGCGACGTGACGGAGGCATCCATGAGTCCGGTGGATCTCACGGCGATCCCCTTGACCCTGCGACTGGCTCCGGTGGAAAACAGCGAACCGGGCGGCGATCCGCACTTCACGCTGGCGATTCCGGCAGCCGCGCTGGGGCGGAGCGCTTCAGCGCATGGTACGCATTATGACTTCTCGATCTTTCTGGTAGTGCGGAATGCGAAGGGTAAGGTGCTCTCGGAGACGGGGGACAAGATCGACCGCGTCTTTGCACCGGCGGAGGCGGCCGGTATCGCGCAACACGGTTTCCTGTACCCGGGGCAATTCAATGCGCCGCGCGGAGAGAAGTCGTTCGCCCGGGTGATCGTGCGCGACAATCGGAGCGGCCGTGTGGGAACGATCACGGTGCAGATCGGGCACGATTAACGGATCGCCGGCAACCAAGTTCGGCCCCTGACAGTACTGCCACACCTGAAAACGGTTTGCGGCAGGTGGCGATTTGTTCTATTCTAAGGGTAATTAGTCGTTCTGCTTGTGTCTTGCAAACCATGAAAAATCAAGCATCTGGAGAAATTTGCGGTTGGTGAGGCACATGGCGACAGGATGCAAAAGAAGCTGGATTTTCGATTTCATCTCACACGCGAGCCGGTAATTATAGCTGTCCTTTCGGTGGGGGCGATGCTGTGCTTCGCCGCCGTAAGCGGGCTTTCCGGCATGTATCATGGCAGGGAACAATCTCTCGGAGTGGAATGGTTCAACCGCGGCTCCGAGGACCTCAAGGCGGGACGCTACGCACCGGCCGTGGAGGAGTTCCGTACAGCACTGCTTTACTCCAGAGACAACTACATTTATCAGCTCAGCCTCGCCGAAGCCCTGAAGGGATTGGGACGGACCGATGCGGCGTCCGCGTATTTCATGAACCTGTGGGATCGGGAGCCTGAGAATGGCGTAGTCAATCTCGAATTGGCCCGTATCGCGGCCAACGGAGGACAGCCCAACCAGGCGCTGCGTTATTACCATAACGCGATTTACGCCACTTGGCCGGATGAGGCGACGGCTTCCCGTCGGGAAGCCCGGCTGGAGTTGATCCACTACTTACTAACCATCCACAATCGCGCCCAGGCACGGTCGGAACTGATTGCGCTGGAAGCGAACCTGGACGATCCAGCGGTACAAACGCAAGTGGGCGCGCTGTTCCTGCAGGCGCAGGATTATGCGGACGCTCTCAACGCATTCCGCCAGGGCCTCAAAGCCTCGAAGAAGAATCCCGCGGCATTGGCGGGGGCCGGAAAAGCGGCCTTCCAACTGACACAGTATCGCACCGCTGCCCAGTATCTGCGGTCGGCCGCCACGCTCGACAGCGGCGACAAGGACCTTGCCTCGCTACTGGAGACGTCGGAACTGGTGCTCAATATGAACCCGTTCCAACACGATATTCCCGCCGGCGAGCGGTACCAAATTGTGATGAAGGCATTCGCCGCGGCGGGCGACCGTCTGAAATCCTGCCCGGCTTTGAGCACCGCTCCGGCGCCGGCGACCGCTACCCAGAACCTCTCTGACGATTGGGCCAAGATGAAGCCGCAGATGACGGAACGGGGCCTGCGTCGCGATCCGGATCTGGTAGAGAATTCGATGGACCTGGTGTTCGAGATTGAGCGCCAGGCAGCGGCGGCTTGCGGAACGCCGACGCCGATGGACAACGCGCTACTACTGATTGCGCACCTACATGAAGGAAACTGAGGTGGACATACAATCCGACGCGTCGACAATGGCCACGGTGGAGAATGGTGGACTGGCAGTGCCCGCGGTCAAGCGTAGCGGTTCGCTGGAGCCGCACTCGCGGTCCGTCTTCGGCGAAGATCGCTTCTTTCTGATTCTCTCGGTGTTCATCGGTATCTTTTCAGGCCTGGCGGTGGTTTGTTTCCGGTTTGCCATCGACTGGTGCCGGCTCCTGATGTTGGGCGGCGGAATGGTTTCACCGGCACGGCTGCTACTGGCGCCTACACTGGCCGGGCTGGTCATCTCGGTGCTGGTGATTCACGTTTTCCCCAAGGCGCGCGGAAGCGGCGTGAATCAAACCAAGGCGGCGCTATTCATCTATAACGGCTACATCCCGCTGCGGACCGCGGTGGGCAAGTTCATCACATCTGCGCTGGCGATTGGCGGCGGGCATTCGCTCGGTCCCGAAGATCCGTCCCTGCAAATCGGAGCCGCCATCGCCTCGGCACTGGGACGCCGGGCGTACCTCTCGCGCGACCGCATGCGCCTGATCGCCCCCGTAGGTGCGGCGGCTGGCCTCGCAGCGGCCTTCAACGCGCCGATTTCGGCCGTGCTCTTCGTGATCGAAGAAGTGATCGGACGATGGACGGCCGGTATTCTGGGCTCGGTGGTGCTCTCAGCGGTATCGAGCGTGGTGGTAATGCGATGGTTCCTTGGGTCGGAGCCTCTGTTCCGCATTCCCGTAGTACGCCTGGAGCACCCCACGGAGCTGATTGCATACTGCGTCCTGGGTGCGGTGGGCGGGCTGCTGTCGGTACTGTTCGCGAGCGGCATCGGTTACTTTCGCGGTAAGTGCTCGCGGTGGCCTAGGTGGACCCGGTACCTCCAATCGGCGACGGCGGGATTCCTGATCGGGTTGATCGCACTGATGGGCGCTCCGCAGGTGATGGGCGCGGGCTACGAATACATGGACGAAGCCATGCACGGGCAGTTTACGTGGCAGTTTTTGGCGATCCTGGCGGGGCTGAAGATTGTCGCCACCATGTTTTCATTCGTAAGTGGGACTCCCGGCGGTATGTTCGCTCCTACACTATTTATCGGCGCCATGTTAGGGGCGGCGGTGGGTGGCGCGGAGCATGCGGTGCTGCCGAACCTGGTCACGTCGCCGGGCACTTATGCGCTGGTGGGCATGGGGGTGTTGTTCGCGGGATTCCTGCGGGCGCCGATGACGTCGGTGTTCATGGTGCTGGAAGTCAGCGGAGATTATTCCATCATCCTGCCGGTAATTATTGCTAACACCATCGCGTATGTGATTTCGCGGACATTCCAGCCAACGCCGATTTTCGACGTGCTCACCCGCCAGGACGGCCTGGAGTTGCCGTCGATGGAGCACCTGCGGGAGGAAGACGTGCTGCAGGTGGAAGACGCCATGCGGCAGGTGCAGTATCCGGTATTGGACGGGGACGAGGCGGTGACCGGAGTCTTTCAGCGGCTGAATCCGGACTGGCCGGAAGTGATGATCGTGCGCATGAAGCCGGCGGGCTGGTCGACCGTCAACCGCAATGACATCGAGAAGATGGCGAAAGAGAGCAAGGACAATCAGACGTTGAATGCCGCGCTCGACCACAATCGGGTGCCCCATCTGTATCCTGACCAACCGCTGGATATGGCGCTCCGCTACGTGGATCGCTGGAAGCTGGTGCCGGTGGTGAGCCGGGCGGACGTCGGTAAACTGGAGGGTGTGATTTCGCAGGTCGATGTGCTGGAGAAGTATCGTAATCTGGGTAACGACTCAGACTGAGCGGTTCACTCGATTCCGACAGTCAGGAAGCGGTGCGGCGGGCATGACGACTGCTTGCTCGCGCGCGCGGCACTGAAGCGGGTACGGAGGGAACGGAAGCGTGAGGAATTGGGACGCGATCGTGATCGGGTCAGGCCCGAACGGCCTGAGCGCGGCGGCGTCGATTGCGGAGGCTGGATTCTCGGTACTGGTGATCGAGGCCTCCCAGGAAATCGGCGGCGGCACACGCACGCTGCCGCTGACGCTCCCGGGCTTCCGGCACGACATCTGTTCGGCGATACATCCGCTGGCGATCAGTTCGCCGGCGTTTTCGCGACGGCCGCTGGCGGAGTACGGACTGGAATGGGTGCATCCGGCGATTCCACTGGCGCATGCACTGGACGGCGGACAGGCGATCGCGATGGAGCGTTCCCTGCGAACCACGGCGGACCGTCTGGGTGAAGACGGCGAGGCATACTATCGCCTGCTCGCCCCGGCAGTGGATCATTGGCAATTCCTGAACGATCTGGCGGGCGGCAAATGGCGGACGCCGCGCGATTCCGCCGGGCTGCTGCGCCTAGCTCTCCAGAGCGCGAGATCGGCCGTGGGTCTGATGGAATCGCGCTTCCGCGGCGCGGGAGCGAAAGCGCTGCTAGCGGGCCTGGCCGGCCATGCGAACCTGCCGCTGGAAGACGCTTTCAGCGCCGGATTTGGAATCTCGATGGGCGCGAGCGGACATGCGGTGGGCTGGCCCTTTCCACGCGGCGGAGCGGGCCGCATTGCCGGCGCCCTGGCGGGTTATCTGCGCTCGTTGGGAGTCGAATTCGAAACCGGCGCGCGCGTAAATTCGCTGGACGACCTGCCCCCGCACCGCATCGCGTTGTGCGATATTTCCCCGCGCGAACTGCTGCGCATTTCGGGGTCGCGGCTGCCTGGCTGGTTCCGCGCCCGGCTGGCAAAATTCCGCTACGGCCCGGGAGCGTTCAAACTGGACTGGGCGCTTGACGGCCCAATCCCGTGGACAGCTGCGGATTGTCACCGCGCCGGTACGGTGCACGTTGGCGGCACGGCCGATGAGATCGCCGCCGGCGAGCGCACTGTATGGGAAGGAAACTGCGCGGAGAATCCGTTCGTGATTGTGGCGCAGCACACGCGGTTCGACCCCTCGCGCGCACCGGTGGGGAAACATACGGCATGGGCCTACTGCCATGTGCCGAACGGTTCGCAGGTGGACATGAGCGAGCGGATTGAGGGGCAGATCGAGCGCTTCGCTCCAGGATTTCGCAACCGGATTCTGGCGCGGTCGGTTCTAGGCCCCATGGCGCTGGAGGCACGCAATGCGAATCTGGTAGGAGGCGATTTCTGCGGCGGCGCGAATTCGTGGCGGCAACTCTTCACGCGGCCCACCATGTTCGCTTACCTGACGCCGGACCCGCGGATTTTGCTCTGCTCGTCTGCCACGCCTCCGGGCGCCGGAGTGCATGGGATGTGCGGATACTACGCGGCGCGGGTGGCGATTTCGCGATTGCGGCAGCGGGCGAGGACGCGGGAGTCCGCAAAGTCGGCGCCCACTGCGGCGAAGGTTGTGCCCACACGCGCCGTGCGAGTCGCCGTGGCGATCGCAATCGGTGCGGCAACGCTGGTACGCTGGCGGCGAAGGATTGGCTGAACGTACTCGCCGGCACAACTGGCTCAGCGTCCGGGATTGGCGTGCGGATTGCTTGGCTTGCTGGCATGCCGGAACCGGAACCTATCGTCGAACTCACCGAAGCGGAGCTCGAAGAAGCGTCGACTCGCAGTTCGGTCACCCCGCATGTGGTGCACGAAGCGGTCCGGCGGGAAGGCGAGCAGGAACTGGGCAGGACCACGCGGGCACTGGCCTGGTCGGGATTGGCCGCCGGGCTGTCGATGGGCTTTTCTCTGATGGCTGAAGGGCTGCTGCGCTCGCGGCTTCCGGATGCCGACTGGCGCAATCTGATTACAAAGTTCGGGTATAGTGCGGGCTTCGTACTGGTGATTTTGGGGCGCCAGCAACTCTTTACCGAAAACACCCTGACGCCTATCCTCCCGCTGTTTCAAAAGAGAGACGCAACCACAGTGAAGCACGTGGCGCGACTGTGGATTGTGGTGTTGTTCGCCAACCTGACCGGTGCCCTAGCGATTGCCTGGACTCTGGCGAATACCGGTGCGTTCACCCCCGCAGTGCGCTCCACTTTCGGCGATATCGCGCGGGAAGCGATGGCGCCGGCGTTTGGGCAGATTCTGCTGCGCGGCGTGTTTGCGGGCTGGTTGATCGCCATGCTGGTGTGGATGCTGCCATTTGCGGAGAGCGCACGCTTTTTTGTCATCCTTTTAATGACGTGGCTGATCGGCATCGGCGGCTTCTCGCACGTGGTGGCGGGCGCGGTGGAAGTGCTCTACCTGGTCTGCCTGGGACAGGCATCGTGGGGGGCGGCTTTGGGCGGGTACGTTGTGCCCGCCCTGATCGGCAACATCCTGGGAGGAGTCGCGCTGGTGGCGGTGGTCAATCACGCGCAAGTAGTGTCATGACGATGTGCCGTTAGAGTGGCGCCGCATCTGGAAGAACAGCGTGCCCAGGCAGGCGAGAGCGGCGCCTGCGGCAGCCACTCCACGATGGAGATCCAGCCAGGTGAGCGGACTGAAGTCGCTCGAGCGCGCGTCAAATTCGCCGTGCGCGGCGTAGTTGCCGGCAACCGGTTCGAAGAGGTTATCGGGACGATCGGGCGCCACCGGCTGTTGGGTTTCCTGAGAGTCCCACGCGGCGCCGGCGAGGTAACGGTCGGCATATCCCGGCGCGATCATCTGTCCGTAGATCGCCTTCGAAGTGGGCCACGCCACATAGACTTCGCGGCGTGTGTGCTTCGATGCCCAAACGATGGCGCGCGCCGCCACCTCCGGCTGGAAGATGGGCGGCACGGGCTCGGGATGGCGAGGCAAGCGCGTGCGGCACCAACTGAATTGCGGCGTATTCATCGCCGGCAGATGCACAACAGAAACGTGGATGCGGCTGCCATCGTGGATGAGCTCAGAGCGGAGCGAATCGGTGAACCCGACGATGGCGTGTTTGGCGCCGCAGTATGCGGACTGCAGGGGAATGGAGCGATAAGCGAGTGCGGAGCCCACCTGCACGATGGCGCCGGCGTTGCGCGCGCGCATGCGCTTGAGGGCCGACATGGTGCCGTGAACCACGCCAAGGTAGGTGACTTCGGTGGCTCGGCGGAATTCGGCCGGAGCGATGTCATGAAGCGGCGCGAAGATGGTGGTCATGGCGTTGTTCACCCAGACGTCCATGGGTCCGAACTCGCGCTCCAGCCTGGCGGTGGCCTCTTCTACCTGATCGGCATCGGCCACGTCGGCAGGCAGTGCAAGGGCTTTTCCACCGGCTGCTTCCACTTCCCGGCGCGTCTCTTCCAGGCGCTCCCGGCCGCGCGCAATCAGGCCGATATGTGCGCCCTGCCGAGCAAACTCCTGTACGGTGGCGCGGCCCACACCGGCGGACGCGCCTGTAATCATCACTACGTTTGTACGATTCATCACGCCTCCATCGGCAAAATCAAGTCCTCTATCCGGCAATGAAACGGGGTCAGCAGTTCGTACCCTGAGGCCGTAACGGCCACCATGTCGCAGTGGCGGATGCCGCCGTAGCCGTCGAAATACACTGCCGGCTCGACGTTGAAGACCATTCCAGTTTCGAGAATATCGGGCGATGCGGGGTGCAGGCGAGGCGAAGCATTGCCGCTGATCGCACCGAACCCTACGCCATGCCCGGTGGAGTGCGTAAACGCGGCTTCCAGACCACGCTGGCGCAAAGCATCGCGCGCCGCTTGATCCACCGCGGATGCGGAAGCGCCGGGGCGGATCTGCTGGAGCGCCGCCTCGCGCGCGGCGAAGACGGCCTCAAAGAGTTCGCGCTGGCGGTCATGAGGCTCGCCGGCACAATAGGTACGCGTGATGTCGGTCCAGTATCCGTCGGCGTGCGAATTAGCATGCATCAGCACTAAGTCGCCACGTGCGATGGTCTTGGGGCCGGAGCGCGCGTAGGCGCGTCCGGCGAGAGCGGAATTCGCGCCCGACATGCACCAGGCGTAACCGTCGCAGCACGGTACGCCGGTATTGCGAAGCAATCCGGTAGCGAACGAACTTCGAAAGGCGGCCGCCACGGCAACCTCGGCCGTGCCCACGGAAATCGACGGGGCACACTTTGTGAAAGCCTCTCCGGCGATCCTGCCGGCGAGGCGCAGTCGTTCGATTTCGAACGGCGTTTTGCGAGCGCGTAGGGCGGTGAGGATAGCATCCGCGGGCGCCAGCGTGGCATGCGGGAAACATTCCGCCAACAGGAGGGAGAGACTGCCGCTGTAGAAGTGAACGGCGGAATACAGGGACGGCTGGGACACCTCGCCGTTCTCGAATCCGATACGTGCCACCTGCAGGCGGATCAGTTCCTTGAGCGGTTTCACGAGCGCGCGGCTCGCGGGTTCGAGTTTGTCGAGCGATCCCGGCGCGAAGGCGTGCGCGTCCACCATCCATGAATGCTGCACCAGATCGACCTCATCTTCCGGCACAATCAGACTTACGCGGCCATCGGCAAAGGCGACTGCGACCGCGGTGCCGATTACCGGCGCATACCCGGTGAGCATCAAAACGTTGCACGGCAGCGAACAGACGAGCGCGTCGATTTGGCTGTCGTGGAGATGACTCCGGATCCACGAGGTACGTTCGGCGTTTTTCACTACTTCATCTTTGCACGCACTCCTCCAATGAACTTCAGAGGGTGTGAAACGACGCACGATGGCGTCTTAAAATAAGCCTGTGGATACCGTCGACGCTCTCGCTGTGCTGAAGCTCTGCTCCACCAATGCGGGGATGAAGGCATCGGGATCGCGCCTGGGACACCATCAGGTGTGGGCGCGCGACAGCATGATCGCGCTGCTGGGAGCGCGTTTCATGCCCGACGAGCGGATTCAAACGGCACTGCAGGCGAGCGTGGCGCTGCTGAAGGAGAAACGTTCCGGTAGCGGACAGATTCCCAACAACGTGGATTGCGCGACGCTGCGGCCGAACTTCCGGGCGTATGCGGACGCCGGGCTGTGGTGGATTGTGGGCAGTTCGCTGATCGCGCCAGACCCCGCCGCCGTGGCCGCGATACTGGCGTGGTACGAATGCCAGGATGTGGACCGGAGCGGACTGCTCAGCATGCAGGAAAGCGCCGACTGGCAGGACCTTTTTTGCACGCGCGGCAAAGGTCTATACCTGAATTGCCTGTACGTACTGGCGCTGCGCGCCGCGGGCCAGCAGGAACGCGCGCGGGTGGTGGCGGAGCGCATCAATCGCTTCTTCTGGTATGGCGGCGACGGTGAGTTGCTGCCTCACATCTCCCACACCTTCAGCACTGAGAGTACAAGCGTGGGAGACTCGCTGGGACGCAAGCGATGGCTGCCGGTAAAGCGCGACTTAGTAGGCGAGCAATACTATCTTCCCTACTTAGGCTTTCGAGCAGTGGGCGAATGGTTCGATTCGCTGGGGAACTTACTCGCGATACTGGCCGGTGTGGCGGATGAGAGACAGACCGGTATCATTCTCGATTTCGTGGAACGCCATGGAATGGCGGAGGCGCCGATGGTGAGCTTGATGCCGGCGATCGAACCGGGCCACCCCGATTGGCGCGATTACTATGGCACACTGAATGCACCGCATCGCTATCACAATGGCGGAATATGGCCGTTTATCGGCGGTTTTTATGTGGCGGCGCTGGTGAAGGCGGCCCGGCTGAAAGAGGCCGCGGCCGCGCTCGACCGGCTGACCGAGCTCAACCGCGCCGGCCAGTTCAACGAATGGCACCATGGGCAGACCGGTGAGCCGCTGGGCGTCACCTGCCAGGCATGGAGCGCGGGGATGTACTTATTCGCCTGCGAGTGCGTCTGCCGCTCACATGTGCCGGATGGATTCTTCGGTATCGGCGGGCAGCCGGCTTGATTCGCGTTCGAGCGAGCGGCTGACCAGTTCTTTCGAGCCGAGCCCGACCGCGAGGGCGAGGGCCAGCACGATTCCGCCGAACAGAATGCCGAAAGCCAGAGGCACAATGCGGCTGCCGATTTGCAGATGGTCCAGGGCGATGGCGATGGTGCACACCATCACCAGCCACTTCACGCCGATACTCAGCAGCCGCGCATAGTGCAGATTCATATTGACCGATTCGATGAGCACCGTACGCGCCAGATAGCGAGCCACCACGCTGCCCACGATGATGACCAGAATGGCCGCGGCGACATCCGGCAGGTACTCGAAAAGACGAACCGTAAGTTCCGAAGTCAAGGTGGCTTCAATGGCGCCGAGCCCCAGCACGAGGCCGGCCAGAACAATGCTCCAGGCCACGATGCGGGTGAGCAGAAGCGCGGGGCTTTGCTGCGGCGCGTACTCGGCGAAGCCGGTGAAGCCCCACCCTTCCAGCCGTTCGTCAAAGCGAATGGAACGCAACACGCGCCGCAGGATGGCGGCCAGCAGCCACGCCAGCACGAGCGAGAATAATATGGCTACCAGGAGCGCGAGGAAGCCCGGCAACAGTCCGGCCAGCCGGCTGAGGACGCCCACCGTCGATTGATCCAAGGTTTGCCTGACTTGTTCCCACATGCACTTTCTCCTCTCTGTTAGGGATTGAACCTGTCCGGCCAACGCCAACGCGAAACAAAGTACGTCTTCGTCTCTTCATACGCCAGGCAGAGCCGTTCCAGTTTCTGCTCCGCCGCCTCCGCCGAAGAGCGGTCGAGTTCAAGCGCATAAGAGGCGACAAAACCCAGATAGATGGGCGTCAAGGCACGCAACATCTGATCGCGACTGATGATGCGTAAGCGATGCGCCAAAGCGAAATCGTAGATCACGCGCGCCCAGGTGGTGTCGGGAATGCGAAATTGCGCCGCGCCGTTGCGTGCCAGGCGGCGCAGTTCCACTAGCGTGGACGGCGGCATAATCAAGCTCCAGATGTCGATCAGATTGTGCGCGCCTAATTGGAACGATTCGATCAGCCGGCTCACGTCCATGGGAGTTTCCGTCGCTTCCACGTACATGGGCTGGCCGAACTCGCGGATGGCTTGCGATCCACGCGCGCGCTGCCAATGGGCGGCGTACTTTTCGACATCGAGGAACACGGGGCCGAGCACCTGCGCCAGCAGCGAACTGAGATTGGTCCAATCGGCGACATACGTGCGAGGACCGAGATGCGACTGGCAGAGCGCCATGCCGCCGGTAATGGCCTCTGCCGCGAGCGATGGCAGGGTGTGGAGGCGGGCGTGGGGGGCGGCGGCAATGCGCTGCAGCAGTTTGCTGGACGCACCGAAATCGGGACCCATGGGATTGCGGAGTTGCTTCCCATAGAGCGCGCGCACCAATGGATAGACGATGGCGCGATTGATCATGCCTTCGAAAGGATGGCGTGCATAACAGGGCGCGACGAGGTCGAACTGTTGCTCCATGATGGGCTGCAGCAGGAGGCTGACCCAGTCGACCGTGCTGCCGGAAAGGTCGGATGCCACCACCGCGCAGGCGCGTGAATTGAGTTTTTGGGCGATTTCAAACGTGGCGCGGAAGCTATCGCCCAAACTTTGCGCGAGCGACGACGGGTCATAACTCAATTGCGGGCTGGCGATGAGGCGCCAACGCGAGTCCGGCGGGGAAGGTCCCGTATGGTTGGAAACGGGCGGATGGACGAGCGCAATGGTAACCGGGACCGGGGTCTGGACAATGCGCGCAATGGTGCTCTCCATGGAGTGACTGTCGCGCACCGCCGGGACGAGGCCGATTACGGCGTCGGCCGATTCGATCTGTTCCACGCCTGATTCCGACATAGCGATTACGCCACCAGAGTCATGATTCCGGCCAGGGGAATGCGCACCCAGGTAGGCCGGCTATTGAGTTCATAAGTCAGTTCGTAAGTGGCCTTCTCTAGTAAGTAAGCCTCCAATAACTGGCGGAAGTCCGCTTCCGCCGGCGGCAGGATGTTGCTGCCTTGCGTACCTTCGCGGTAGGCGGAGAGAAACTCCGCGCTGACCGTGCGTTCCCAGAGGCCGGCCCACGGTTCGAGCGATTCGAAATCTTCGGGGTGACGCGTGGTGTACGTCATCAGGGTAGCGTTGGCCGCGTAACTGAACGATCGCAGCATTCCGGCGACGTCTTTGAGGGGCGAATGTTTGGCGCGGCGTTGCGCCAGCGGGCGCGCCGGTTCACCTTCGAAATCGAGAATCACAAAATCGTTGCGGGTACGGAGAACCTGCCCCAGGTGGTAATCTCCATGGGTGCGGATGCGGCGGCCGTATTCATGACCTTGCACATTCAGACAGAGGCGGTCGACAATCTGCCGCCGCTTGCCGAGCGCGACGCCGGCCATTTCCAAAATGTCGTCGGGCAAGGAGGAGAGGTTGGACTTGAGTAAGTCGAACGCCCTGCTGGCGCCGTCGCGCATATCGTTGGTCATGGCGTCAATCCGGCTCGGTTCGAAGGGCTCAGGCGCGAATGCCGGGTCGTTGGTGGCGGAGGCCAGGGCCACGTGCATCTCCGCGGTGCGGCGTCCCAACACGGCGGCGGCTTCAAGAAACGCAGCGGCATGATCGCGCGCCGATTCGCCGGCCGGGGGAAACGGAATGCGGGCGCAAGCTTCGTAATAGCGGTCGAGTTCTTCGGTAGCCCACGTCCAGCCGTCGCCCTGGTTGGAGATCAGCCTTTGCAGCATGGCCACCGCGGAAGGTTCGGCGGGATCGCGGCGATATTGAATGGCTCCCATGAATGCCGGCACGCGGTCGAAGTGCGCGGACTCGGTGAGATACTTGCCGATTTCAATATCGGGATTCGGTCCGGCTTCCAGACGGCGGAAGAGTTTCAAAATGAGGCTATCGCCAAAGATAATCGACGAGTTGCTCTGCTCGGCGGAAGAGCGTCGCACCGCGAATGTGCCCGCGCCTTCGCTGGCCTCCGCGGCGAACTGACCGGTGAGCTTGCCCTGCACGGCCGGAACTTCCTGCAGAGTCAGCAGCGCTTTGCAGAAAGCGTCGTCCTGGAGCGCATCCTGCACGCCACCCTCGCGGGCGAACAGGGGAGCGAAGTAGCGATCGGAAGGACCGCTGTCATACTCCACGTCCAGCACGAAGAGGGCGGCGCCGGCGAATTCCGCCCAATCGGCGACATGCACTTTGCGAATATGACGCGACTTACTGCCGAACCAGCGCTGGCGCGGCAGGTAGTCGGGAAGTACCTTCGCTTCGAGGTCGGGTATCAGGCCGGCCCACCCGGTGGCAGCGCCGGCATTCACTTCCACTTGCAGGGGCGCTCCCAGAGTGACGGGTGCGGGCTCCGGCGTGCCGTGTAATTCCAGCCAGAGAAATCCGTACGGCCCGAGCGTCAGGCGATACGGCTGGCGGCCGATGGCCGGGAACTCGACATAGCCGAGCATTTCCACCGGGACCAGGCCGGCGAGTTCGGGTATCTCGAGATCGACGGGCTGGGCGAAGCGCGAGAGATTCATCACACAGAGAATCTGCTCGCCATCCAGGCGCCGCAGGTACGCCAGGATCTTGCGATTCGCGGGCGCAAGAAATTCCAGCGTGCCGCGGCCGAATACGCGGAACAGTTTGCGCAGCGCGATCATATTGCGCATCCAGTTGAGCAGCGAAGAAGGGTCGCTCTGCTGCGCCTCCACGTTGAGCGCCTGGTAGCCCCACACCGGGTCCATAATCACCGGACTATAGAGCATGGCGGGATTGGATCGGCTAAATCCCGCATTGCGATCGGAGTTCCACTGCATGGGAGTGCGCACGCCATTGCGGTCGCCGAGATAGACGTTATCGCCCATGCCGATCTCGTCGCCGTAATACACGATGGGCGTGCCGGGCAGCGAAAAGAGCAGGCTGTTGAGCAGCTCGATGCGGCGGCGATTGTTATCCATCAGCGGCGCCAGGCGGCGGCGGATGCCTAAATTGATGCGCGTGCGCGGATCGGCGCTGTAAGCCAGGTACATGTAGTCGCGCTCGTCGTTCGTCACCATTTCGAGGGTCAGTTCGTCGTGGTTGCGCAGAAACAGGCCCCACTGGCAGGTCTCCGGAATGTCGGGAGTCTGCTTCATGATGTCCACGATAGGCAGGCGATCCTCCTGGCGGAGCGCCATATAGATTCGCGGCATCACCGGGAAATGGAACGCCATGTGGCACTCGTCGCCATCGCCGAAATACGGCCGCACATCGCTGGGCCACTGATTGGCCTCCGCAAGAATGGCGCGGCTGGTGTAACCGGCATCCATGGCTGCGCGGACGCGCTTGATGATCACGTGGGTCTCAGGCAGATTCTCGCAATTGGTGCCGTCGCGCTCCACCAGGTAAGGGATGGCATCGAGCCGCAGTCCGTCCACGCCGATGTCGAGCCAGAAGCGCATCACGTTCAGCACTTCTTCGAGCACGCGCGGATTATCGAAGTTCACATCCGGCTGGTGCGAGAAGAAGCGGTGCCAGAAATAAGCTTTGGCAACGGGATCCCAGGTCCAGTTGGATTTCTCGGTGTCGGTAAAGATGATGCGCGCATCTTTGTACTTGTCGTCGGTGTCGCTCCAGACGTAAAAGTCGCGCTCGGGTGAGCCGGGAGGCGCATGGCGCGCGGCTTGAAACCACGGGTGCTGATCGGAAGTGTGGTTGATGACGAGCTCGATCATCACCTGCAGATCGCGATCGTGCGCGGCGGCCAGGAACGCCTTGAAATCGTCCAGCGTACCGTAGCTGGGATGGACGTTTTGGTAATCGGCGATGTCGTAGCCGTCGTCGCGCAGCGGCGAAGGGAAGAAGGGCAGCAGCCAGATGCAGGTGACGCCGAGATCTTGCAGGTAGTCGAGCTTCTGCATCAGGCCGGGGAAGTCGCCGATACCGTCGGCATTGCTGTCGGCGAAGGCCTTGACGTGCAGTTCGTAGATGATGGCGTCCTTGTACCAGAGCGGGTCGGACGCGCTGCCCTGCCGGCGGTTCGCCATCGTTATGCGTGCTCCCGTTTGAACACCACCACACCCAGCGGCGGCGCGGTGACACTCAGCGACCACGGCCGCGCATGCAAGGGCAGCGGGCTGGCATCGACGCCGCCCATGTTTCCCTGCCCGCTGCCGCCGTAAAGCGGCGCGTCGCTATTCAGGATCTCTTTCCAGAAGCCACCCTCGGGCGCGCCCACACGATAATTATGACGCGGCACGGGAGTGAAGTTGCACACCAAGAGCAAGGTATCTTCGGGGCGGCGCGATTTTCGCACGAACGTGACCACGCTGCGCGCCACGTCGTTGCAATCGATCCATTCGAAGCCGCCGGGGTCGGCGTCCAACTCATAAAGTGCGGGCTCGCCGCGCATGGTGGTGTTCAGATCGCGCACCCAGCGCTGCAGTTGCTTGTGGCGGGGATCCTGGTCCAGAAGACTCCAGTCGAGGCTGGTATCGTGATTCCACTCGTTCCACTGTCCGAAGTCGTCGCCCATGAACAGCAACTTCTTGCCGGGATGGCCGAACATGTAGCCGTAGAGAAGGCGCAGGTTGGCAAATTTCTGCCAGTCGTCGCCGGGCATTTTCCGGAGCATCGAACCTTTCCCGTAAACCACTTCGTCATGCGAAAAAGGCAGGATGAAATTCTCGCTGAAGGCGTACATCAGGCTGAACGTAATCTGATTGTGGTGGTTGCTGCGATAAATGGGGTCCTTCGACAGGTACGTCAGCATGTCGTGCATCCAGCCCATATTCCATTTAAAGCCGAAGCCCAGGCCGCCAAGATAAGTCGGTTTGGATACCATGGGCCAGGCGGTCGACTCCTCGGCGATGGTGGTGGCGTGGGGATGCGCGGAGTAGACGTGCTGGTTCAGCGAGCGCAGAAAATCGATGGCTTCCAGATTCTCATGGCCGCCATAGCGATTGGGAATCCAGTCACCGGCGGTTTTGGCGTAATCGAGATACAACATGGAGGCGACGGCGTCGGTGCGGAGTCCGTCGATGTGGTACTTCTCCAGCCAGAAGAGCGCGTTGCTGATGAGGAAGTTGCGTACTTCGCGGCGGCCGAAGTTATATAGATAAGTATTCCACTCGCGCTGCATGCCCTGGCGGGGATCTTCGTGCTCATATAAGTGAGTGCCGTCAAAGTAAGTGAGGCCGTGCTCATCGGAAGGGAAATGAGCGGGTACCCAATCGAGAATCACGCCTATACCGCGCTGGTGCAGGTGGTCCACCAGGTACATGAACTCCGACGGGTTACCGAAGCGGCTGGTGGGCGCGAAGTATCCCGTCACCTGGTATCCCCACGATCCATCGAAGGGGTGCTCGGCCACCGGCATGAACTCCACGTGCGTGTATCCCATCTCACAGACATAGTCGGCGAGCTTGTGTGCCAGTTCCTTCCAGGTGAGCCAGCGATTGCCCTCCTCAGGCACGCGCATCCACGAGCCGGCGTGCACTTCGTAGATCGACATGGGACAGGTGAGGAGCGTGGCGGGCCGGCTCGCAGTCCACTCGGAGTCGTGCCACTCGTAGGAGTCGATGTCCCACACCCGCGAGGCAGTCCCCGGCCGTAATTCGGAGTAGAACGCATACGGATCGCCCTTGGCCGCGCGATATCCGTGCAAGCGCGAGGCGACGTGGTACTTATAACAGGCGCCGTCGTGTACGCCAGGAACGAAGGTCTCCCACACGCCGGCTTCCGGCCGTAGTTGCATGGGGTTCGCACCAGGCCTCCAGTTGTTGAACTCGCCGATCACGGAGACCGATTCGGCGTTCGGCGCCCATACCGCGAAGTGTACGCCGCCATCCACCGGGTGCGCACCGAGTTTCTCAAAACTGCTGAAGTGCGTGCCCTCGCTGAGCAAGTGCAGGTCGTAATCCGTCAATGTGCGGTCAGAGGTAATAGTCAAAGTCTCTCTCCGTTTTCAGCCAGCGGCGAACCCGCAGAACGTGGCCCGGAAGACTGCCGGGCACCAGTTCCACATAGTCGCGCGGCGCCTGCCACAGGAATCGCCCCCCGCTCAGCAGGTCTTCCGCTTCGAACGTCCTGCCGGATTCGAGCCCCAGCGCGCGGAGATCCAGCGTCACCCAGCCGGACTGGGTGTGCGCCCAATCGAGATTGACCACCACGATGATGGCGTTCGCCTGATTATCGGACGTCTTGCTATAGCATATGAGATTCGGATTATCGGTCTCATGAAATGTGAGGGTGCGGTCCTGCTGCAGCGCCGGATTCTCCCGCCGAATACGATTGACGCGCGCAATAAAGTGGCGCAGGCTGTGGGGCGCGTCCAGATCCCAGTGCTTGAGTTCGTATTTCTCGGAATTCAGGTACTCTTCGCTCCCCTGCTCGCGCGGCGCATTCTCGCCTAATTCGAAGGCCGGACCGTAGATGCCGTAGTTCGCGCCCAGGGTGGCGGCCAGCAATAAGCGCATCATGAATGCCGGGTGGCCCCCGATCTGCAGCACCTGCGGCAGAATATCCGGCGTGTTCGGCCATAAGTTCGGCCGGAAATACTGGCTGGCCGTTCCGTGACTGAGTTGTTCGAAGTAATCAGTCAGTTCCGGTTTAGTGTTGCGCCAGGTGAAGTAAGTGTAGGATTGTGAGAAACCGAGCTTGGCCAGGCGATTCATCACGCGCGGACGCGTGAACGCCTCCGCCAGAAACAGCACGCCGGGATCCTGTTCTTTAATGGAACCGATGCACCACTCCCAAAACGGGAAGGCCTTGGTGTGCGGATTGTCGACGCGAAACAGGCGCACGCTCTGTGCGATCCAGAAATCGAATACTCCTTTCAGCGCCTGCCAGAGCTCCCGCCATTGCGCCGTTTCGAAATCGATGGGATAGATGTCCTGATACTTCTTAGGTGGATTCTCGGCATATTGAATGGTGCCATCGGGACGGCGATGGAACCACTCGGGATGTTCGCGAGTCCAGGGATGATCCGGCGTGCACTGAAATGCGATATCCAGCGCAACTTCGAGACCCAACTCTCGGGCTGCCGACAAGAACGACTGAAACGCCGCCAGTGTGCCCAGTTCCGGATGGATCGCAGTATGGCCGCCACTTTCGCCGCCAATAGCCCACGGACTGCCGACATCATCGGGCTGGGCTGTGGTTGAGTTGTTCCTGCCCTTGCGGAACTGAGTGCCGATGGGATGAATAGGCGGCAGGTACACCACGTCGAACCCCAGGGACGCTATGTACGGCAAACGCTTCTCGCAATCGGCAAAGGTGCCATGGCGGCCGGCCTGCGGTGCCGTGGAGCGCGGAAAGAATTCGTACCAGGTGGAGAAGCGGGCCTTTTCGCGATCCACCGTAACGGGCAGTTCCCGGCCATACAGCACGGCCAGCGACTGATCCGGATGGCGTTCCATGGCGGCCAGCAAATCCTCGGATTCCGCCACCGCAGTATTACCGGCTCGCAGCGATTGCGCCCAACCGTGCAATTGGGCGGCGTCCCCACCGGCGGCGCGCGCGGCGGCATCGTCCACAAGGTTCGCGCCGATGAGCAGATCTACGGCGAGATCCTGCCCCGCGGCAATCCGCTTCTTCAGATCGGCACGCCAGGTGCGAAACGGGTCCGTCCAGGCGCGGACGGTATAAGAATAGCGGCCCATGGCAGAGACCGGGAATTCCGCCGTCCAGCAGTCATTTCCCTTCGCAGCCATGGGCACGCGGAGCCAATCGGCGGAGGCGCTGAGTCTATACAACAGTTCACATGCGATGGCATCGTGCCCATCGGCAAACACATAAGCCTGCACCTGCACGCGCTCTCCGACGGTGCGCTTGATCGCGAAGCGGCCTCCGTCAACCGCGGGGGCAACGTCCTCAATGACTACCCGTTGTCTGCCATCGTTCGGTAAGTTCACTTCACTCACTCATGGATAGTTATTTGAACTGCCTCTTATACATGATTTTGATACTAAATAAGCCGAACTGATCTCTGGTCGCGGTGGCCGACCATTGCGGGCTGATGAGATACTGTCCGCTTACCGCCTCCTGACCCCCAGCCTGCGACGGGGTGGAATACGTCAGGGTAATGCGCGAGGTAATCCGCTGTTCGACGCTGAACTGCGCCGTGGGCAGATCCTGCCCGTTGGCGAAAGTGGGATCGATCTTGATCTGGCTGATCCCGAAGACGCGCTGCAGGCGGTTGGCCACCGGATCGGCCAGGGCCTGCCCTACGACAGCCGATTCCCCCATTTCCTGAAAACTCTGCTGCGGCTGCGCCGGCTGGTTGGCGAGAATATTCGGGTCCGATGTGGGCGTTTGTCCGGCCGCGAGCAGCCCGACCACCTCCTGAAACTGCAGGGGCGGATTCGAAGTATAGGAAAGCTGCATGTTATCGATAGGGCCGGTCACCCGCAAAGTAATCGTGACGCCCTGCGCCGCCGTCTGCAGGCTTAGGTCAAGTACCGGCGCAATGCGAATCGGATTGTAAAAGTTGATGGTTCCGACGTTCACGGTATAAGTGGAACTCATGAAGACTAACTTGCCCTCGCTGATGGCGATCCGCCCCGTAATGCCGGGCTGGGATGCCGTACCCACCAGGTGCAGATTAGCGTCCATCTGCAGACTTTGCGCCACGGCAGCCTTCACCAGCGTGGCGGAAGAAGTCCGCACCGTCACGTCCAGCTTCATATTGTCCAGCACGGGCGAGGGCGTAGCTGAAGTCTGAACAGCCGGCGCAGCACGCGAAAGGATGGCGCCCAGATCGCTCTTGGGCGCGTAGGTGATGTTGCCTATGATGACGGAACCGGAGACCACGCTGGCGTCCAGGCGGCCGCTCAGGTGCACGTCAGTATCGGCGGTAACGCTGACGCCCGGTTGGATGCGGATGCGGACGTTCCGGCCGCTGACTCGAAGCGCCAGCCGCGAAGCCCCGGTAAAAGCCATGAAGCCGCTGAGCGTGACTTTGCCGCCGCCCACGTCGCCAGTCAGATTTTGGAACTGCGCGCTGGTGCCGTTGAAATCGATGTTCCCGTTGGCGTTGGAGATTCCCGTGGTGAAATCGAGCAAATTGAACGACGCGTTTTTTAACTGAGCCTGACCGTTCACGATCGGGTCGGAGAACGTCCCGCGGATGGTGGCATTGGCGCTCAGTTGCCCGGACGACACCACGTCGCGGTCCACCTTTTGAATCACGCCGAGGTCGGTGTGCGCGTTCAAGGTCGCCTGAATGGTTTGCGCTGTCATCGATGCCGATCCCTGTACCTGAAAATCGGTTTGCGGTCCGGTAAGATGCATGCTTTCGACGCGCGCCACGCCGTGATCGAGCGCCACCGCAACGGGGCCCTGATTCTGAATGGTCACCGACTCGTTGTGGAAGCCCGGCGAAGTCGCCGTCAATTCGAGGCGTGACAGTTGCACGCGGGCCGCCAGCGCATCGGTCTTCATGAAGGAACCGTTCACGGTGATTTCGCCATCTGCCACGCCGTCGATATCGGTGGAAGAATTGCTCGCCGGTCCTAACAGAGGCTGCAAGCCCTTATAAGTCACGTTGTGCATCGTAACCTGGGCATTTACAGGATAGTCGCCGGTAAGTTGCGCGCTTCCCTTCCCCTGGATCTGCGCACCCGCAAAATCCGAACCCAGGGTAAAATTCACGAGGCTGCCGCTGCTAGTGGCGACCAGCGTGAGGCCGCCCAGATTCGTGCTCTGGACGGCGATACTCTTGGCGGCGAGGTCGAGATTCACGTCGCGGGGAGTAATCTGTGACCCACCATTGGCGATGGTAGCAGCGCCATTCGCCGTCAGTTGTACCGTTCCTGCCAGGCCCGGACGGGCGTCCTGCAGGATCTGAAGCTTTGCCAGATCGAGGTGTCCGTCGGTAATGCGGAATTGCGCGTCCCCGGCGTTCAGCACGCCCGCCTGGTGATCGTAGCGGGCGGTGGCGTCCAGGCTCGAAGTTCCGGCGCGGACCTCGAACTGCGAGACGACGACGCTGGTGGGCAGATAGCTCACATGCGCGTGCACCCGGTCGATGGGTTGATCCTGGTATGCGGCGCGGTCGATGGTTGCGTCCAGAGTGCCGGTGGGATTAGCGAGTGTGCCCGACACTTGCGCGGTGGCGGTCAGCGTGCCCTTCACCGGAATATCGGTGCGTTTCAGCAAGGCCAGCACGCGATCTACGGGCAGGTTGGCGATATGGGCGTCGGCGGTGGTGTCATGCGATGCCGCCAGGCTGGTATTGCCGTTGACTCGAACTTGCGAGCCGGCGAAATTGGAATCCACGTTATAAGTCACGGTCTGCCCGCTGGTGTGCGCGGCCGCCGTGAAATCGCCGTAGCTCTGGCCGTCGATCCGCAAGCCCTTGCCGGAGGCGTCGAGGGTCACGTTTTGCGGCTCGAACGTGCCCGCAAGCTGGCCGGTGACATCGGCAGTTAGCTGCAGGGTGCCGCCGGAGTTGGGGCGCAGGTTCTGCACGGTGCGCAGCGTGGAGAGATCGATGGAATTGCTTTGTACGTGGGCGTGCACTGCGCCGCGATCGAAGCTGTCGCGCGGATGGTGAAATTCGGCCGACAAGTCGACATGCGATGGACCGGACGCGACCTGGGCATTCGTGACGGCGATCAGTTGGTCGGTCATGTTCACCTGCGCCTGCGCGCGGTCGATGGGTTGGCCATCGAGGGTTCCGTTGACGACGGCCAGATTGGCGGCGCCGCGCGGATTGCCGACCGTGCCGGCGATGTTCACCTCCGCCGTGAGCGCGCCCGCATAGCCTTGCGGCGCGACGCCGGCCAGAGCCATGACGTCGGCCAGATCGCCATTGCGCACCGAGGCCCGCACAGCCAGCGGATCGTTGGGCCCGGGCGACCAGTCTTGCAATCCTACTGACGCGGTCAACTCGGTATCCATAGCGCCGCGCCGAACGCTCGCGTCGGTCAGTGCGACGCGGGACCTGGACGCCGCGATGTCGCCGGCGAAGGAATCGAATTGCCGCCCTTCGGCCGCGAATCGACCCACCGCCAAGTGCCCCGCAATCTGCGGCGACTTGAGATGGCCAGTGACCACGGCGGCGATGTCGGCCTGACTATCGAGCACCACCGGAAGGTTTCCGCCAGTGAGCGGATTGAAGTCGCGCAAATCGCTGGTGTCGAGTGTGATGTTGAGGCGATTGCCGACGGACCCGCTGAGATTGAGGCGCGTGTGCGGCAGCGTGAGGTACGAGTTGTCGACTGCCAGGTTATCGGTAGCGCCGCGGTAATCCGCAAAGATGCGGCCGGCGACTGGAATACCCTGACGGCCGGGCGCAATCGCCAGATGGGCGTCAGCCGTGAGACTCGATGTGCCGGGCGACTTGAGGTCTCCGGTGGCCGCAATGGGACCGGAGACAGTCCCGCTATAGCCGAGACTCTTCTGCCCCAGATCGCGCATCGCCGTTTCCAGATTCAGGTGGCTGAGTGTGAGATGCGCCGAGTACCGCGCGAAATCCTCGAGCGACGCGTCGCCGGTAATTTCCGCGCCGAAAGCTCCGAGTCGCAAGCCCGTCACGTTCAGGCGCTGCGGCGTAAGTTGAGCTTCCGCCACCAGCGAGATGTCTCGGATTCGACGTGCGCCCGCAAGAAACGAGATGCCCTTGGTATCCACGAAGGCCTGCACGTCATAATTGTTCTGGCCGCCGATCCTGGCGGAGCCATTCGCCTGAAATGTTCCCTCCGGCCGCATGTCCAGCCGCGCCAACCGGCCCAACTCCGCCAGGGCCAGACTCACTTGAAACTGCAGCGAGCCCTTGCCCGACGCGTCTTGCAGCTTGCCGGAGGCGTGAATGGTGGAATCGCCGTACGCCACGCGGGCATCGCTCACATCGATGTTGCCGCCGCCCGATGTGGCGTTCACGTCGAGGTCGACGGACTGCGGCATACCACGCGTATCGAGCGGCATCTGCAGGTCGGCCACGTTCTTCAGATCGTCGAGCGCGACATGGCCCCGTATGTGCCCCGAAGCTGTGGGATCGTTGAGATTGGCCAGCGATCCATCGATCGTAAGCTGCGAGCGATCGGTCTGAATGCTGGCGTTCTGGAGCGCGATCCGGTTGGCGTCCAACGTCAGCGGCAGCGTGATGAAAAATTTCACCGGCGTGTTCCTGCCGGAGACCACATAGAGCGGCGTGAGCGAAACCTGGCCCTTGTAGCCCTGCTTCAGCGCGTCATACCAGAGTTGCACGTGCAGCCCGTCGCCCCGCAGATCGATATTCTGAATCTGCGAGTTATAGCGGAGCGATCCATTGGTCAATTCGAAATGGCCCACCGCCAGATCCACCACGCTCTGCAGCGGCGATGTTTTCGACGGCGCGGATGGTTTCGGCCGGGGCACGTTGGTGGAACCATCGGCCGCTACCGTGATATTCGCCTGCGGCCCATCGATGCTCAAGGATTGAATGTCGAGGAGGTGGTGAATGCTGGTCAAGAGGCGGATGTGCACCTCCACGCGTTTGGCGCTCAAGTATGGCGGCGCGCCCGCCGGTTCGTTGCCGTGGACCACGAAGTCCGTCACCACCGCGCTTAGGTGCGTCCAATCGAAGGAGAACGACCCGATATCGACGCGCCCGCCGGTGGCCTCTTCAGTGGCGGTGACGATCTTTCCGCGGACGAAGTTTCGAAACCAGTCGGTGCGCACCACCAGAATGCCGGCGATCGCCAGCAGCAACACCAGGCCCGCCAATCCGATCCCGATATTGCGCAGGATTCTCATTGGCCTCGTCATTGGAGCCCCTCCTCGCGGTATACGATGCGATCGCGTTTCCGCGCCGCCGCCAGCCACTGATCGAAATTCTGATTCAGTTGTTGGCCTTCGAGCGATGCGCGGACCTTGGGCGCCATTTGCTGGTAAGTCTTCAACTGCGGGAACTGGCGGGTGAGATCGGCTTTATGCTGGTCATAATAAGCGCGCACCTGATCGTCGCTCACCAGCACACTCGGGCGGAATCGATCGTCGATGAATTTGAGCACGTCCGACTGCCACTCCAACTCCATCCGCAATTGCGGCTCGCTCAGCCCGTAGCGCATCAACTCCTGCTGGAAGCGCGGGTGCGAACCGCCGAAACGGCCATCTACGATGTGTTTCACCAGGGCGTCGACCTCCGACTGGCTGGTTTGGGCGTAGCCGCCTTTCTCCATCTCCTCGCGGATCACGGTCTGGTCGATGAGGCGGCCGGCGGATTTCTTCCTCGCCGCCGGGCTGAGACTTAAGGGCTCGGCGTTCAGGAATTCCGTGACCCTGAGGTCGCGATCGATATCGCTATCTTTGACGGCATGCTTATCGACGATGATCGCAATGCGGTCAATCACTACCCCGGCGGCGGGCAAGCAGCTTACCAGAGCGAGAATGGCAATCCGGCGCGTCATTAGAAGGTTTGCCCTATGGAGAAAAAGAAATTGAAATGCGACAAGGTTTGGGGCACTCCCACGCATGGGCCCGAAGTATACATCTGGTTGGGATTGCACGAGAGCAACTGCTGGGTAGTGCCCTTGAAGCCGACGAACGACGGCGGATTCAGGGCATAAGCCAGATCGAGCCGGAGCGGCCCTACCGGAGTTTTATAACGGACGCCGAACCCCACAGCCTGCGCCGTGTAATTGAAGTCTTTCATACTGGGCTGGTGAAAGGAGAGCGACATATCGCCTAGCGACGTGAAGATGTTGCCCATATCGTGGAAGAGAACGCCGCCGATATTGGTGCCGATCAGCGGAAAGCGCAACTCCACATTGTTATAGAGCAGCGCGTTGCCGCCTAAAGGGAGTCCGGTGGGCGACGATGCCGGTCCGCCCGCTACCAGCGGCGCGCCGGTATCGCGCGGGCCGGCCTGGTCGAATGCGAATGCCCGCAGCGTATCGGGGCCGCCGCCGAAGAAGCGCTCAGCCAGCGGGATGGCTTCGGCCTTGACAAGTCCAGCCGGCGCGTTATACGGCAGCAGCACGCCGAACTGCGTCTGGCGGGCCAGGACCAGCCATTTCGTCAACGAGTGGTAAGTGGCGTTGCGCACCAGAATGCGGATGTAATTGCGCTGCGATCCGAACGCGCTGGTGGCCAACCCGAGATCGAGCGTGTTGTAGATGCCATGATGCGGGTCGACGGCATTGTCGCGACGGTCCTGCGCCAGGCTGGCCGAAAGAATGCCGATGCGCACCGGTTGCGCCAACTGCGGCACCAATAGCGTGGGGATGACCACATTATTCACACTCACCCGCCGAAACGCGTACTCGAACTGCCCGTGAATAGACTTGGAGAATTTCTGCTGTACCTGCGCCGACACCTCCTCGCGCTGCGAAGCGAAGGTTAGAACGTTGAACGATTCGTCATACAACGTGGTGAACGTCAGCGTCCGGTCCGTGTCGCCCAGAAAGCGCGGCACGGTATAGGTGAAGGAGCCGCGCTTCTCCAGCAGCGAATAGAGAAGATGCAGACCCACCGTTTGCCCGATTCCGAGGAAGTTCAGACGGTCGATATCGAGCGAGATCAGCGGGCTGGCGCTGGTAGTGCCGCCGGGTGAGCTGAGATTATTTCCGTTCGAATTGCCGTACCGCCCAGCCTGCATGCCGAGACCGATGCCGAAACTGTACCGGTTGGCCTCCTGAAAGTTATACAGCACGTATTTGTGCTGGTCGTCGCCATCGGGATTCTGGATGGCGGCATCCACGCGCGCGAAGACGCCCAGGTCGTAGAGATTCTTTTGAATGTCGGTTTCCTGGACGGGAGATAGCGGATCGCCCGGCTTGAGGGTAATCACGTTCTTATAGAGACTGGGCCTGGTTCGCGAGATGCCAGAGGTGATCACCCGGCGAACATAGACGCGGTTTCCCTCCGTGACGGTGTAAGTCACATCCACGTGGTGCGGAGCGGTTTGTACCCACGACGATTTAAATTTCGCATCCGGGAAGCCATGTTCATAGTAGTAAGTCAGCACCACCGAGCGATCGCTCGCCAGGTTGACGTTCGAAAAGGGCTCATGGGCAATCGACGTCAACTGCGTTTTGATGTCTTTGGAATCGAGTTGCTGGACTCCTTGCATGGTCAGCCTATCCACGACCCACTGCGAACCTTCGTCGATATTCACAGTTACCGCGATATCGCCGGCTTTGCCCTTATAGTTTTTTTCGATGCTGCTCTTCACCGCCACATCGCGAAAACCATTGGACCGGTATAGATCCGCGATGGTCTCCTCATCTTTGTGCTGAAACGCATCGCTGTAACGCCCGCGGCGGAGGGTAAAGGAGGCGGGCTGCATGTACATCCGTTCGCGAATCGTGTCTTGCGTGAAGTAGCGGCTGCCGGCAATCGCCACCTTGGCCAGCTTATAGCGCTCACCACGGGAAATCACATACTCAATCGTTTCCAGATCGTCCTTGAGCGGCAGCCTGCGGAACACCACGTCGACGTCGTAGTATCCCTTGCTCTGGAAGTAATCCATCAAATTACGCTCGCCTTCCACCAGCAGGTCGTTATCGACAGCATGCTCCTCGAACACCGGGACGTACTTCTTCAACGTGCGCGTGGATACCGAGGCCTCCACCGCTTTTACCTCCACGCGCGGCCCGGCTGCGACATCGAGCGTAGGGCGCACGCGATCGTGGGAGGCATCGTAATCCATCTTGCTCAGATCCACCGTGGCTTCCAGATGCCCCTTCTTGCCGTACGCCAACAGCACGCCTTGCGGTCCCAGGCTGGTGCGTTCGGCAGTCACCTGGCGCCACCAATGCACAATGGGAATGCGCCAGCCGGTAGCTTTAAGGATGGCGCCGTTCGTCAGCACCGTGCCGCCATTCACTACAGGCGTTTCGTAACGCGCCCGCTTCTTACCGGAAATCTTAAACGTCAGAAACACCTGCTGCGAGGAATCGTCGCGCGTGGAGGTAACGGTCACTGTCGATCGGTAGAGTCCGTTTTTCTTGAGCAGATCGTAGACTGCGTTTTGCGCCTTAGTGAGATTGCCGTCTTCGAAAGGTGTCCCCAGCGAGAGTTCGGTCGCACTCGCGATCTGCGTGTGATTGGGCGGCTCCGGATTAGCACCGGTCACACTCAGCCCGCCGAAGAAGGTGGTCAGTTTGGTATTGAAGCGCAGAGAGACGCCGTCTCCGGAGGGCTCGGCATCCACCACGATGTCCTCAAATCGGCCGGTCGCAAAAAGACTGTCGATAGCGGTGGCGACATCGTCGGCGTGCAGCAGGTCGCCGGTATGCAGCGGCAACGCCCGCGCGAGATCCGCCGGATCCAGCGGCTGTGCGGGCGTAAATTGGATGTCGGCAATGCGCCTGTTTTCGAATTGCCCCATCTGCGCCAGAACCGGGATTACTAACAGTAGGAAGATGCACGGGAGCTTTACCGACACCGTGCCGAAGCTTGCATGTGCCTGTCCACTGTATGAAACGCCAGCATTGGTGATCGAAATGCCTGTAATTCGATGGCGAATCCATGGCCTTGCTAAAGCTGCCGCAGCACGCAGTGAAGGTTTTGCTCGTTGAATCGGCGGCGGTGCGCAAAACTCTCCGGAAGATTTCATGGTCCGATCTGAAAGGCCTCCTGGCGCGCAGCTTCGAATGTTGGAGTCAACACAATGCGCCGCGAATGGGAGCAGCGCTCGCATACTACGCCCTTTTGTCTTTAATGCCACTGCTACTGGTATTGATCTCGGTTGCGGGGTTAATATTCGGCGCCAAAGCTGCCGAAACCGGCGTCATGCAACAATTGCAGTATCTCATGGGCGCACAACGCGCCGGCATTCTGGAAGCACTGCTCAAGGGCGCCGAGAATAAGACCGAGGGTGTGCTGGCAACCCTCGCCGGCATGGTGATTCTTGTTTTCGGAGCCAGCGGCGTACTGGTGGAACTTCGCGATGCTTTGAATGTGATCTGGGAAGTGCCCTTCCAGCGAACCAGCACGATGCAGGAATTGTTGGGAATGGTGAAAGAGCGGCTGTGGTCGCTGGCCTTGGTGGTTTGTATCGTGGTAGCTCTCACAGCATCCATTCTGTTCAGCGCGACCATTACCGCAATCGGTTCCTTCACCCTGGCGCTACCGGCTCATACCCTTCTGCTGCACGTTCTCAATACGGTGATCTCATTCCTCGCCACCGGCATCGTATTCGCCGCGATTTACAAGATCGTCCCAAAGGTTCCTATTAAGTGGCGTGATGTAGTATTAGGCGCGGCAGTAACCTCAGTACTATTCGCCCTGGGGAATTTCCTACTGGGACTCTATCTGGGAAAAGCTTCGTTCTCGTCCACTTATGGAGCGGCTTCTTCGGTGGTGGTGCTGGCGATCTGGATTTATTATTCCAGCCAGATATTCTTCCTGGGTGCTGAGTTCACCAAGGCGTTCGCTGAAAAATACGATGCCCTGCGCCGGCCATAGACACTATCCGACTCTTTCGTACACCGCCAACGATCGCCGCGCCAGCACGATCCCGATTTCACCGGTCAGGCTTTCCGGAGCGCCGCCCGGCCCGTCCCACTTGGAATCCGCCGAATCGATCAGCTTGCGCCATCGGCCCGCGGGGCATGTCCCGCCCGGCGCGCCGCCCGCCTGCGAGAATTCGAGCACCACCATCGCCTCGCCCGTCTCGCACCAGCGGCGCATCCGCAAACAGTGCTCACCCACCGGGACCGCCTCCGTCCGCTCCATTGACAGATGCGCCAGCGCCGGCGTGTCGCGGCGGATGCGGAGGAGTTCGCGATAGAAATCGTGCAGCATTCGCTGACGCGGCGTCCACGATGCCTGTGGGGTGAGGCGGCACTGCGAGAACGTCACTTCGGCCTGTGGATCCGCCACTTCCTGCCACGCGAACGCACCGAATTCCTCTTGCCGGCCGCGCCGCACCGCTTCGATCAAATCGTCATCTCCATGACTGGTGAAGTACAGGAACGGCGCCGTCTCCCCGTACTCTTCGCCCATGAACAGCAGCGGCAGAAACGGAGAGAGAATCACCGCGCCGGCCGCGAGTTTGAGCGATTCGAAGTCGAGCAGTGCGCTCAAACGGTCGCCTTGCGCGCGATTGCCGATCTGATCGTGATTCTGTGCGCACACCACGAATTGCTCGCCGCGTGCGCCGCGCGTCGAATTGCCGTGCCGCCGCCGGCGGAATTTGGAATACTGCCCGGAGTAAACGAACGCCTCATTGTATGCCTTGGCGAGATCGGCGACCCCTCCGAAGTCCTGGTAATAGCCGTCGTGCTCGCCGGTCAGCAGCACATGTAGCACATGGTGCAGGCTGTCGCTCCACAACGCATCGCACGCCAGGCCGTCCGGCCGGATGACGCGCACATCGTTGAGGTCGCTCTCCGCCATCACATAAGCGCCGGTCGCTTTTCGCACGGTCGTCGCCAGTTCCTGTAGAAACCGGAGCGCCGAACTGTCGAAGATCGCATGAATGGCATCCAGCCGCAGGGCGTCGATATGAAATTCGCCGGTCCAATAGAGGGCGTTCTCGATGAAGAATTGCCGCACTTCATCGCTGTCCGGACCGTCGAAATTGAGCGCATCGCCCCAGGGAGTCTTATAACGATCGATGAAATACGGTCCGAAATCGCGCAGGTAATTCCCTTCTGGACCCAGATGGTTGTACACCACGTCAAGCACCACGGCCAGCCCGGCGCGGTGCGCGGCGTTTACCAGGCGCTTCAGGGCGGCCGGTCCGCCGTAGGTATTCTGGACCGCGAATGGAAAGACGCCATCGTAGCCCCAATTGCGCCCGCCGGGAAATTGTGACACCGGCATCAGTTCAATCGCTGTCACCCCGAGGTCTTTCAAATACGGCAGGCGGGGAATCACGGCATCGAAAGTCCCCGCCGCACTGAACGTGCCGGTGTGCATTTCATACAGAACGTACTGCGCCAATGGGGGATTGGCCCAGGCGTCGTCGGTCCACACAAAAGTGGCAGCCACCACTTCCGAGGGACTATGTACGCCGTCGGGTTGATAGCGCGATGCCGGGTCGGGCCGTGTCTTGCCGCCCACCAAATAGGAATAACGCGTTCCCGGCGGTATATCTTTCAAACGCAGAGAGTAGTAACCGCCCGATCCAGCCTCCATGGCAACGGCCGGCTTGCCGATGCGCTGCAACTGCACCCCGCCTGCGCCCGCACCCGGCGCCCATACGCGGAATTCACACCGGCCATCGGCGAGACACCGCGCCCCCAGACGGAGACGATCTGTGTCGATTGGATTGCCGGCCAGCGCAGTCGTCATAGGATTCGCCTATCGCGAAAAACGTCGCTAACTTAGCTTGGTAGGTTCTCTTCTAGAATTACGCCGCCGTGGCAGACCTGTCAATTCGCCGCGCCGTGGCATTGGAACCTGCCTCACAGATACGCGTTGTTAGTGGCCGCCGGATAGCTTGCGATAATACTCCGCCACGGAATCTTTGTATTCGGGCGGCACTTTGGACGGGTCGGTATTCCGTATGGTTCCGCCCCTACTCTGGTCCAGGTCGCGGCGCAGTTGCAGCTCCAGCGCGTCCACCCCGCTCACCAATTGCTGGTGCATCTGCTCCACCAGCGCGGGATTGCCGGTGAACCGTTTGGGATCGAGATTGCGCATTTGATCGATCAACGACTGGACCTGCTGCCGCGCCTCAGGGCTCTCCTGCACGGCGGCGCGGACCTGATTCAGGAGACTCAATCCCTGCTCGATGTCGCGCTGCGTATCGGCGGGGTTCGGCCCTTGCTGCGGCGCCACCGCCTGTCCCTGAATGTGAGTGTTGCCGGTATCCAGATTGCCGTAGGCGACGCCGTCCCGATTTCCGCCGCCGCCCCCGGGATTGCCCATCGGGCCGCCCATACGTCCGGCATTCTGACCGCCCTGCTGCCCACCGCCGGCACGCTGTCCACCGCCCTGGCCGCCTTGCTGACCCTGGCCGCCTTGCTGACCTTGGCCGCTTTGACCCGGCTGCCCATTGCGACTCAATTGCGAGCCCTGCATCTGCCGGTCGCCTGCCTGTCCACGGCCGTTCTGCCCCTGACCCGCCTGCGGATTTCCGCGGCCGCCGAGACCGGCGAGCTGATCGCGCAGGCGCGACAGATTATCCATCGCCCGATTGATCGACGCCTCTTGCGTGGCCTGTTGCTGCCCTGCGCCCACCGCACCGGCAGCATCGCGAAGTTGCTGGCCGAGATGCTGCAAGTCGTTGGTCAACCGCGACTCGGCGGGGTCTGAAAAGTCGCCATTGCGCAACCAGTCGGAGCTGCGCTGCATGCGTGTGTTGAGGTCGTTCTCATCCATGCCGAGCCCGTCGAGGGCGGCCCGCAATTTGCCCGACGCGGCCTGCTGGGTGGGCGCCAACTCGCGCGCCGCCGCACGAATCTGTTGTGTGAGACGCGCCAGTTCATCGGCACTTTGCTGGCGATCTTTCACCATCTTGTCGATTTCCTGCGCCGAGGGGAAACTCTGCTGCTGCCCGCCGTTGCGCGCCGCCGTCTGGCGATTGATCAGTTCGCGCACGCGGTCGGCCTGATCCTTCTGTTCGGCGGCGATCTGTTCCGCGCTTTTCGCCATGGAATTGAGCCGCCCCGACGCATCCTGCTGTTGAGTGCGACCCAGCAGGTCGGTGGCCTCGCGCAAACGCTCCGCTGCCCGTCGCGAATCGGCCGCACTGGAGTTTCCCGCGGCCGCCCGCCGCATGTCGTCATTGGCTTGGCGCAAACGATCGAGTGCCTGTTGGGCGGCTTGCTGACGCATCTGCGCGGAAGCGTCGGCAGACTGCTGGGAATTCGCCTCGTTGGCATCTGCCTGCGATCCGCCCGCTTGTCCCGCGCGCTGCTGCCCCGATTGCCCGCCGGACGATGCCGACGCGCCCTGGCCGCTTTGCCCGCTCTGTCCTTGTTGCCCGCTCTGTCCTTGTTGGCCGCTCTGTCCCTGTTGGCCGCTCTGCCCTTGCTGGCCGCTCTGTCCCTGCTGGCCGCTCTGTCCCTGCTGCCTATTCTGCGCCAGTTGCTGCTCCATCTGGTGTTGCAGTTGTTGCACCTCGCGCTGCAGCATCTCCTGCTGCCATTTCTGCTCGGCAGTCTGCTGGCCATTGCGCTGTTGTTGCGCAAGGTCGTCCTGCCGCTTGGCAAGCTCATCCAGCTTCTTCAGCGCGTCGTCGATTTCCTGCGCCTTCTGTTCCGCGGTGGACGTATTGGTGCGGCTCTCGTACTGATTCTTTTCGGTGTCGAGTTCGAGATCGAAGAGCGCTGCCAAATCGCGCGCCGCGCCGCCACCACCACCGCCTCCCCCGCCGCCGCGCTGTCCAAATGCCACTTCAATCTGCCGGAATGTGGCCTCCGCGCGCAGCAGATATTGCAGCGCTTTCTGCTCGCTGGGCAGCGCATCCTTCCACTCTTCATGTTGCAAATTCTGCCCGGCCGGTCCCATGGCATCCGCCGCCGTCATCATGTCTTTCTGGAAATCGTTGATCGCTTCCATTTCGTCGGTCAGCTCGCGTGCCTGCAGGCGGCCGGAGAGCGTCAGCGCCTGAGTGCGCAGCTTGGCTTGCGACTCCGACAGCAGCTTGGCGATATCGGTGGCCTGCTGCGCAGTCGAGTCCTTATCCGATTGCTGGCGGAAGGTAGCGGAGATGAGTTCCTTTTCGCGCTGCGAAATCTGAGCCTGCTGATTGCCGTTGCCGCCGCCGCCACCGCCTCCTCCGCCGCCCGACTGCTGCGATTGCGAGTATTCGCGCTCGAACGGATCGGCCTGGATGAACGTCATGTCGGTATGAGCTTGCGCGTTGGCGTCCGCCGCGGTGGCGTACACGCTGATGAGATCGCCGGGCGCGAGCTTGAACGCTTCGAGCGAGAGCGTGGTGGAACCGTCGGCCTGCTTCTCGCCCTTCTTCGGCAGCATGTCAACCGTCGCCTCGGGACCGCCGTTCACCGAATAGTGCAGGGTGACGCCCTGAAGCCCATACTCGTCGGTCGCCTTCGCAGCCAGCGTCACTTCTTCGATCGGGTTGGCATGGTAGTCGCCACGCCCGGGCCGCACCAGCGCGATCTGCGGCGGGTTGGCCTTGCGCGCTTCGATGTAGAAATCTTCACTCACCCGCACCGGTTGGCCTTCCGCCACACCAGCGACGTGATAAACGCCGTCCTTGTCCATCTTCACGGTGCCGCGATACACATTGTTCTGCCCGCCGGTGAGCTGCACCGGCTTTCCGTTATCGAGCAGAATCTGGCCGCTCTGCAGCGGACGGTCAGTCGAGATTTCGAGTTCCGCTTCCGTGCCCGTCACAGCATGCAGATCGCCGCCGCGCTCCTCGATTTCCGAAGGCATCCCGGTCCACGCCGGGTATCGATACGTCACGCGGATCTGCTTCACGGCCGGCAGATCGCTCACGCGAATCTGGTAATGCTTGGACGTCATCGCTCCCGCCGTCACGTAATATTCCACGTTTTCCGGCAGGCCTGCAAAGAGGAACTGATAGCCCCCGGCGAAGCTGCTGGCCGCCTTCGGCTGCATGTTGATCTCTTCCCATTTGGACGAGCTTTGAAAGTGCGCGTAGAGTTTGACGGCGGGCGATTTCAACCCGCTGGGCAGCGCGGAGACCAGTTCGTCGGCGTAGCGGCGCACCGTGGCATCGCCGGGCGACACGCGCAAATCGTAAATTGCCGGCTTGTCGTGGTGCGGACCGGTCCACAGCAGAGAAGCGCCATAACCCAGGAAGCCCGGGCCGGCGGCGATCATCCAAATCAGCATGCCGAGGGCTCCGGTGCCGGCAGCAAATGAGGTCCACAGGCGGCCGTTGCTCACCATCTCGTGCGGTTCGGCCGAGCGCGCGACATCCAGCGTATCGCCGGCCAGAAGCTCGATAAATGGATCCTGTCCGTCGCGCTCCAGGAAGGTGGTGAGGCGCTGCTGAAACTGCGGGAAGGTGGCTTCGACAGTGCCCACGGCGCGGCGGCGAGTCAGACGGCGCAGCGGCAATGCGAGGCCCGCGGTAGCCGCAATCGTAAGAATCGCGATGAGGGCGAAGCGCGCACCGGTGATGCTCCCCTGCGAAAAGGCGCGCGTGTTGGCGATCGCCACCAGCACCAGTGTGGCCAGCAGAGCGCTCCCTGTAAGAATCGCGATACCGCGCAGGATGGCGCTCCAACGCAGGCGCTTTTCCACCTGCGCGATGTAGTGGTGCAGTTGTTCGCGGAAACTCACAGTGCCCCTCCAGCCGCGTCCCGGCGATGCTTGGTAACAGGATACAACACTGGCGAAGGCCTAGCGGAACAATTCGACCCGCACCGGCGTCTACGCTTAGAGATTGCCCGCTCATCCGGTGAGACCCACTCCGCGCCGCCTGCAGGTGGCCTTCTGGCTTGACCTGGCGCTGCTGGTTTCCATCTGCACACTGGAACAGATTCCGTTCACCGGAGCTGCGGTGCACGAATGGCTGGGGCTGGCGTTCGTGGGCATGGTGGTGTGGCATTTGCTACTTTCATGGAGCTGGATTTCTTCGCAGACGCGCCAACTGTTTCCGGTGGCATCGGCGCGTTTGCTGATCAGTTACCTGCTAAACCTCGCGCTCTTTGTTTTGACGACGGCGGTGATCTATTCGGGCATTCGCATCTCGCAGGAAGCGATCCCGTTGTTCACCGGGGTCCGAACTCCGATTCCCGCGGATTCGCCGTGGTTCTATCTGCATAACAACGGTTCCGACCTGGCGATCGTTCTAGCGGGCTTGCACCTGGCATTGAACTGGGATTGGGCATTGGCGGCGATTCGCAGGCTGGTACGACGCCCGAAAGCGGACGCTCTGTGAAGACTCTGGCGCGCATCGCCAAGATCGGATTGGCGGCCGCGATCGTCTGCGCACTGACCGGAGTCTATGCGGGGACGATGCCACGCAGGCACCCTTACGGTCAGGAGAAGGACCGCACCATTAGGCCATCGGCGCCCGACTTGAGCAGGCTTCCCAATGCGATGGGACAGATGGTGCTGGTGGGCTTGATCGCGGTAGGCGGACGAGTCATTTTGCGGCTGCGGCTGGGGTAGCTCAGCACACTATTGCGGGCAGCCCGAGGTTTCCTCGGTATCGAGAATGCTGGCCACTTTCCAGCCTTCCGCCGTCTTCAGCAGGTTGAACGAATCCATCCCGCAATGGCCGAACTTGCCGTCGCGGAGGAACTCGTACTCGCCCCAGACGTTGGCGATGGCGCCGTGAATCGACACCCTGGGGCTTTTCGTAAAACGCTCCACGAACTTGCTATCGATCGACGCGATCCGGTTGGCCCATTGTTCCGCCGGCGTGGAGTAGGCCACGCCGTTGGCCCGCACCCCGTACAGCCGGGCATCGGGCGTCATGGTGGCCAGGATTCTGGCGGCATCGTTGGCCGCCATGCCGTCAAAAGTTTTCTGCACCACTGCGAGCACCTCTTTTTCTTCGGAGGTCTGGGCAACGAGCGGCAACAAAGCGATAAGAAAAGAGACGATGAGGCGCATGGTTTCCGATCATACGCCATCGCCATCGGAGGTGGGCGCCTACTCGACGATGCCCGATTCCCGCAGCAAGCGATGGAGCACTTCCGGATGCACATGGACGTCGTCGAAGAAATCGTCGCGCGTCACCCGCGCGACCGCAGGCGAGTACGACCCGATCACCGTAACGCCGTGGGCCGCCATATCGCCGCGGATCCACGAGTCGTCGTACCCGCCGTGCGACGTATAAAAGCTGAATGCCGTCGGATGGATAGGGACCAGTATCACCACCAGGCGAATTCCGCGAGCGCGCAGATCGTCCACGAATGCGAGCAGGATCCGGCGGTCGAACCAGCCGGGGCGTGATGTCATGCGCCACTGCTCGCGTTCGGGGTCGAGGTGATGCATTTGCGTTACGGCTTGCCGCTCTGCTTCATCGGCTGTCCGCTGCGGTTCGGTCACAGCCCAATCGGCCGTTCCATCGGGCCGCAGCCGATATTCGGTGGGATCCATTTCCGCCGTGGCTTGCCACAGGTTCCGGCTCAGGAATATTCGCGGATCCCAGAAAACCGCGTCAAGGGTGAGCGGTCCCGAAAACAAAATCGGGGGGAAAATGCCGTAGTGCAGCAGCGCCCGGCGATATTGCGGCGCCAGCCCCGGCGTGGTCCCCGGCTTCCCTCGAAAGCTGAGGGTGGGATTCAATTGCAGCAGCACCAGCTTGGGAGTCATCCGCCTCTCCACTAATCGCTGAAACATGCCCACCGCGTCCTCGAAGTCGCCCGCCAGAATGGCCAGGTTCAACATGCGGCGCGGCTGGAACCAATCGTGCGAGATCTGCACGACGCGGCTCGATCCCAGCACCACCACGTCGGGACGCTGCGTCAGGTGCTCCACCCAGATCGGCTTGAGGTCGTGCATGTCGGCGTGCGACCGGATCGTCTGGCCCGCTACGAGGGCTTCTGCCGCGGCGTGCAGCCTGCAGGTCAAAATGTGCTGCACCGGAGGTTGCGCACCCACCCAGTCGATCACCAACAGGCCGACGGCAAGCGGTGCGAAGCAGGCGATGCGGAGGAGGAGTCGAATTTTGGCGGGATCTCGCATCGCAATCAGAAGGCGAAATAGATAAACGGCGCCACCGTCTGCGGCACCAGCAGCAGGGCGGCGGCGGCGCCCGCATAATAGAGACCCCAGCGCCACCAGAACGGCAGGGCGGCAATCCGCGGGCGCAGCGGGCCGGCCGAGCGCAGCACCACCACTGCTTCCACCACCGCGATCAGGCCGATGCCCTCCAATGCCGTGTAAATCGGTAGGCCGGTCTGCTGGATGCCGCGCACAATCGCGCCGGGGTCGAATAGCGCCGACCATCCATGTAAGAGCCTTCCCGCCACTGAGAGGCTCTGCCCCAGGCTGTTGCCGCGGAAAAAGAGGAAGGCGAATGTCATCAAGCAAAACACCAGCAAAGTCCGCGCCACTTTCACCGGACCGCGCCACGCGGCTTTTACCGTCCAGCCGGCGCGCGACATGGCTCGGCCGGCCAGCAACTCGGTCACCCGGTATGTTCCATGCAACAGCCCCGACACCAGGTAATGCAATCGCGCACCGTGCCAGAGCGCGTTCGTCAGAAACACCACAATGATGCTGGCGCAGATTCGCGGCATGCGCGGCCGCCGCCCGCACAACGGAAAGAATACGTAATCACGCATCCAGTTGGAGAGCGAAATATGCCAGCGCTTCCAATACTCCGCCATGGAATCGGAGTGGAACGGCGCGTCGAAATTGCGCGTCAGGCGCATGCCCAACACCTGCGCCGCACCCAGCGCAATTTCCGAATACCCCGCGAAATCGCAGAAGATCTGAAACGAAAAACAGACCGCGCCGAAGGCCGTCACCGGGCCCGATAGCTTGTCCGGGCTGTCGTAAATGGAGTTGACGATGAGCGCCAGGTGGTCGGCCACTACGTACTTTTGGAAGATGCCCCAGACCATGAGTTGCAGGCCCGCGATCGCTTCGGCATAACGAAACGGATTGAGCTTGTGGAACTGCGGCAGCATGTCCCTGGGACGCTCGATCGGTCCGGCGGCGATCTGTGGGAAGAACATGATGTACAGCGCGAAGATTTGGAACGACCGCTCCGCCTGCTGTCGGCCACGATAGATATCGATGGCGTAGGACATCGCCTGAAACGTATGGAACGAAAGTCCCACCGGGATCGCTCCGAACGATCGCCCGAACACCTCCGGACTGTACTTGAAGATCGCCATCATGCCGAGATCGATGGTCAGCGCTGTGCCCAGCCAGAACTTGCGGACCCGCTGTGTGGATGAGCGCTCGATCAGGCCGCCCGTGGCATATCCGGCGACGATCAGCCCCGCAAGAACAAAAATATTCTGCGCGGCGAAGGAAAGGTAGAAGAGAAGGCTCGCACCCAGGAGCACGGGCAAGCGCCGGGCGGACGGCACGGCGTAGTACACCATGACTACCAGGGCAAAGAAGAAGCCGAATTCCAGGGAATGAAAGCTCATCGGGTTGACGCCGCCCGGCAAGCCTCCTTCAAAGACTGGTAATCCACCTTGCTGTTGGACAGCCGCGGTATGGCGTCGATGGCGCGAATCTCGAAGCCTGAGCGATGGAGATGCAACCGGCCGGCGAGTTCGTCGACAGCGGACTCCAATGACGCTCCTGGATTCTCTGCATAGATCACCAGCCGCTCACCTTCTGCTATCGCCGCCACGTTCGCCGGCGCCAGGAGTTGCTCCACTTCATCCAGGCTGACCCGCCAGCCGTAGATCTTGACGAAGCGAGACTTGCGGCCGGTGATGTAGAAGAGCCCGCTGCGGTCGCGATAGCCCAAATCGCCAGTGGCGACCGTTCCCCCCAGTTCATCGCCCTTCGCCAGATCCTTGGCTTCCGTAGCGTAACCCATCATCACGTTCGGTCCCCGGTACATCAATTCCCCTTCTTCCATGGGCGCGCACTCGCGGCCTTCGTGCTCGATCCACAACTGGCCGCCGGTCAGCGCAAAACCGACCGACGCCCCCGCCTCGGGCAGTAATCCCGGGGGCAGCCCGGAGATCCGCGCGGTGGTTTCCGCCTGTCCGTACATGAGGTGTAGTTCCCCGCCCCGCCCCTGCGCGATGCCGTGGAACTTTGCCGCCAGATGCGCCGGCATGCGGCCGCCGATCTGCACGAACTTCTTCAACAGGGGAACGTTGAGGGTATTGATCTCAAGCCGGTCGAGGGATTGGTAAAAGAACGGCGTGCCGCCGATGGTATTACAGCCCGCCGCGCCCGCCGCATCCCAGAATTCGCGCGATACCACCCGTGCCCGCGTCAATGTGAAGCTTCCGCCCGCCAGCAGCATGGTGTGGACCACCGACTGCCCGTACCCATTGAAAATCGGGGCGGTCACCATCGTCCGGTCCTGCTCCGTGTGATGCAAAGCTTGAATGATCTGCAGCGCGTTGCTTTCCAGATTGCGCCAGGAGAGCCGCACCAGCTTGGGAGATCCCGTAGAACCGGACGTCGAAATCAGCAGCGAGAGGTCGCGATGAACTTCGTGGCGATTCGGCGTGGTGGAGCGCAGCAGCATGTGCCCGGCATGCGGCGACTCGGCGTCCGTATAGCCAGGTTGGCTTCCCAGCGATCGCGGACCCAGGATGAAGTCCGGCTGGAAGCGGGCAATGAGCTGCGCGCGCAAACCCTCGTCCAGTTCCGGATTGAGCATCGCCACGGCGTGCCCCGATTGCAGCGCCGCCAGGTAAGCGATCAGCGACTCCGCGTCGTTGTATACGAAGAGGAACCCCAGAGACTTGCGCGAAAACTGCAACCGGGCAGCGAACTCGGTGGCGCAGCGCGTGAGCTCCGCGCGCGTGTACCACTGGCTGCTGTTCCCGTCGAAAAGTGCAGGGCTGTGGGGGTCGTAGGCGGAATCTTTTAGGAATCCCGCGTCAGGCATCCTGCCACACTCCGAGACGTTGCAGCATGCCGATGGCGGCGTCGTAGCTTTTCAAATCGATCACGTCCCCAGGGCTGAGACGCACTCTGAACTCGTCCTCGATGGCAATTACCAACTGCAGGTGCGCCACCGAATCCCACTGCCGCACGGCGCCGCTTTCCGCATGCACTACATCGAACCCGGCCGGTAACGCGAGCCCATCCCGAAAGGCCGCCTGAAGCTTCTGCGAACTGTTCACGGGGGCTTAGTTTATCAGGATTGCGCGCTCCCGCTGCTATATCTCTTGGCTAATCGACTAGCCCTTTCGAAGGGTATTCTTGGACGCGGTTCGAACGTCTGTACGGTTGCGCACATGCGGCAAACAAGTACGCTCAGTCGCACGACGCGAATCGAGATTGCCACCCGATTAGTGACGTCCCTGCCTCACTGCCCGCAGACTTATGACTCCTCGCGCTGCGTTCCCAGGTAACGGCTCGCCAACACCGATTCCATGATGGCCGCCGCGAACAACAGCAGCATCACGTACCACCACAGCGACTCCGGCGTCTTTTGCATCGTCGCACCGGCGGCGGTGGACGTCTCTTGCGCCGCTTTGCCCTCCCACAGCGACATCACGTCGGCGGGAATCACGTCGAGGTTCGACTCCTTCGCATCGGGATTCACGCCCACCAGATTCTGGCGGCCGTCGGCCAGGCGCAATTGATAGTATCCGGCTTCCGAAAGTTGCAGCGATTGCGCCGATGCCGCTTCGCGCAGCGTCAGCGGACGCTTGCCTTCGGGGTCGGTGACCTCGACGCCCTGGCCTTGTTCGCGCGCGTTGCGCAACTCCAGATAAGCATCCACCACGCGCGCGCCGCCCTGCCGCTCGCTGCCCGCGAGATAGCGCGCCGTCTGCTCCACGAACGGCACGAACGCGGGATTGAGCGGAAAATCGTTGGTGAGGTTATCGAGCCCCGATGTGAACAGCACCACCCGGCCTTCCCCGATGCGCTTTTCGAGCAGGACCGGCGTCTGATCGCTGAGCCGCACGATGACGCGCGCGTCGCCCGGGTCCACCGCCAGCGCGTAGAAGAACTTCACCCCCGGCCAGCCCTCCGCCTTCGCCACCGCGGGGTACGACGAATCGCTCGACCCCACCGTCATGAAGCGGTCGGGCACGCGACTGTAATCGTGCGTCTCCGTGATGCGCGCGCCGAAGATCGGAATCTGCAGGCGCGCTCCCGCTGAGGTGCCCGCCGCGATGAACAGGCTGCCGCCCGCGCGCACATAGCCGGCGAGTGAATTTTCGAGCAGCGCCGGCACGGTATTCACGTCGGAGAGCACAATGAAAGCGTAATTCGAGGGCTGACGATCCGCAGCCTCATTCACGTCGATCGATTCCAGCAGGAAGGCAGACGGCGCCGCCGCTGCCAATGCCGCGCCGAAATAAAATGGCGACCGAGTGTCGCCGTAGTTGTGAATCAGCAGCGCCTTCTGCGGATCGGACCGCTGCACCGCAAAGCGATACTGGTCGTCGCCCGGAAAGCCGTCGGCTGAATCGATTTTCACTTCACAGCGATTGAACCCGTAAGGCACTTCGAGCGCGGGAAAGTCCACTGACGCGCGGCCGTTCGCCGGTACCGCGACGGGCTTCGACACAGTCGTCTTCCCGTTGACCACCAACGACGCGGTACGCTGTGCCGCCGCCGTTCCGAAGCCTGCAATCACAGCGCGCACATGTACCGGCTTCGCATCCTTGCCCCAGACCTGCCCGGGCGCCGCCACCGATTCCACCGTCCAATTGGGCTGGGCCTTCGAAACCACCGCGTGCGTGACCAGCCGGACGTTCGCCGGGAACGCCATGTCTGGAAAGTTCGCCGCCAGCGCGCTGCGCTGCATATCGCTGAACAGGTGAAGCTCAATCGGAACGTGGACCGCTTCCGCCATCGCCCGCACGGCGCGCGCCAGTTCGCCGAAATTGCCGTGGCCGTCGCCCGGCTGAATGGCCTGCACGGCCGACCGCAGCGCGCCCTGATCTTCGATCTGCTGCGTCATCAATTGCAGTTGCGACCCGAATGCCGCCACCTGTCCGCGTGCCGCGCCCTTTCCCGCTAGCACCGCCATGGCCGCTTCCTTGGCGTCCGCCAGCCTGGTACCGGCGCGCATGCTGAATGAATTGTCGATGACCAGCAGCACCAGCCGATTGGATGCGAACGTTGCGCTATTGCGATTGATAAACGGGTTGGCGAACGCCACCGCCAGCAGCAGCAGCACCGCCAGCCGCAGCGCCAGCAACAGGAAGTAGCGCAGCTTGCGATGGCGGGTGGAGGCCTGCGTCCGAGATTCGTACAACATCAGCGAGCTCACCTGCTTCGGCCGCGCAGTCTGGCGCTTCAGCAGATGCAGGTAAACCGGCAGGCCCAGGCCGGCCAGTGCGGCCAGAAACCAGGGCGCGAAGAGTCCCATCAGTTACGGCCTCCGCGCAGCGTGAGGTATTCGCGCAGGGCATCGTCGAGCGGCCGGTCGGTCATCAGCAGGCAGTAGCCCATGCCCGCCGCCTTGGTGCGGTCGCGGAGATCGGTGAGGTGCGCCTGCGCCTTTTCGCGATATTCCTTGCGCGCAAAATCGGGCGTGGTCTCCAGTTGCTCCTGCGTTTCCATATCGACCAGCATGGATGGCCCGTTGAGCGACGGTTGCACATCTTCCGGATCGAGCACGTGGAAGAGCACCACCTCATTGCCGTTCAGCCGCAGCGGCTCCACCGTCCGCACCACGCTCTCCGGCGACTCCCAAAAATCGGACACGATGAGCACGATGCCGCGCCGCTTGAGAAACTCCTGGAAGTAACGCGCGGGCTTCGAAAAATCGGTGCGGGCGCGCGCTTCCGCCTGCTCCAGCCCGGCCAGCAGGCGATGCAACTGGCCCTGCCGCGTGGAGGGCCGAATGTAATTGCGGATCTCGTCGTCGAAGGTGATCAGCCCCGCGGCATCGCGCTGCCCCTGCAGCGCCAGGTAGAAAAGCGACGCCGACAGATAGCGCGCGTAATCCATTTTATTCACGCCGTGGGAGCCGAACTGCATGGAGTTGCTGGCGTCCAGTAGAATTGTCAGCGGACTGTTGGTCTCGCCGCGATAGCGCTTGAGGTACATGCGCTCGGTACGCGCGAAGACGTTCCAGTCCACATGGCGCAGATCGTCGCCCGGCGAATAGGCCTGGTATTCGGCGAACTCCTGGCTGAAGCCGAAATCGGGCGAGCGGTGCAGTCCGGCTACGAATCCATCCACCACGGTCTTGGCCACCAGTTCTAAACCGGAGATCGCGGCCAGCACGGAAGGCTTCAGGAATCGTTGCTCCATTACACAATCCCCCATTTTCTTCGCAGCCACCATTCCGAGAACCGCAGCAACAACAGCACCAGAAACACCAGCGGAAGATTCCAAAGATCCTTCGTCTCCCGTACCGTCACGCCGGCCTCCGAAAACGGAATCGCGTCGGCCAGCTTTTCCAACTCGGCGGGCTTCCAGTATCGTCCACCCGTCTGCGATGCCAGCCGCTCCAGCAGATCGCGATTCTGTTCGATATGAAAATTCTCCGCCACACCGTCCATGCGCTGGAACGTCAGCACGTCGCGTCCCAGTTCCTGCCCGTTGCGCTGCGCCGTGACTTCGGTGAGATACGCCCCCGGCTTGGGCGCATTCCACGCCGCCTGAAACTGTCCCGGACTATCGGGCACGGGCGTCATCTCCACCAGCGCGCTGATACCGCCGGGCCCCAGAATGTGCGCCTCCACTTTGGCGTCGGCGGCGGGATTGTATTGCTGGTCGAGCACCTCCGCGCTCACCGTCACAGCCCCGTTATCCAGCAGCATCTGCGCAGGCACGGATGCCGTGACGTGCCCCGGCGTGCCCGATACCAGCCAGCGCAGCAATTGCTGCCAGAACAAATCGTGCGCCGTGTCCCCGAGCGGCGAGCTCATCTGCCAGCGCCAACTGCCGCCCGTCGCCATGATGCCGGTGCGCCCGTGGCCGTAGTTTTCAGTGATCAGAAGCGGCTGCCGGCGGCCTTCCGGCGTGATCATGTTGAGCAGCACGGTGGCGCCGGGTTTGGGCGTGCCCGGGTCCTGATAGTCCATCAGGTAAGGCAGCTTCTTCCACTTGGCCACATTGGCCGCGGGATCGTCCACCAGCCGCGTGATGATGCTATCGGCGCCCGGCGCGGCCAGCTCGGCGGTGGCGTGAGTGGTCCCGCTTCTGGGGTCCTGCTCGCGATGGAAAGTGCCGGCCTGCGTGGGCAGAATGGTGGGCAACAGATCGGTAAGGGTGGACGCATTCCAGTTGCCGTCGGCCAGCGCGAATTGCCCGCCGAGCATCAGCAGCCCGCCGCCGCGGCGATCCACAAACTCGCGAATCAATTCCTGCTGCTCTGGAGTGAAATAGCCCGCGTTCACAGACCCGATAATCATTCCCTGGTAGCGGAACAGATCTTCTGCGCGGGTGGGAAAGCCGTCAGCCAGTTCCTTCGCATCGGCCACACCCTGGCGGTAGAACTTATTCTCGGTGGTGCGCACGATGGACGCGATCTGCACCATCCGGTCGTCCTCTTCCGCCTGGCGAATAAATTTGTACTCCCATCGCGGCTCGCCCTCCACGTAAAGGATGCGCCGTGGATCTGAACCCACGTTCACCACGCGCGTCAGCACATTGTTTGCCGTGTTCTGCTCGCCCGCCAGCGGTTCCGCCGAAATTTGCAGGGTCTTCGCGCCCGCGCTCCCGATGTTGAACAACACCGTCTCGGTCTGCCCATCGCCGTCGGGACCCAGGCTGACGCTGCGCGATGCCAGTATCTTGGGCTTGGCTTCGGTCACATCGCGCACCGTAAGATTCACTTTGCTGCCCGCGTAGCCGCGCTGGTGAAACGTAATCTTGGCGGCCAGCCGCGAATCGGCCAGCGCCCGCGGCGCCACCACGGCGTCGTCCAGTTCCACATCGTGCGCCGACCGCTCACGCCCGAATCCCACGGTGTGCACCGGAATGTGGCGGGCGCGCAGTGCGCTAATGGCGCCTTCGCTGATTCCTCCGGAATTGTCGTCGCCGTCGCTGAGCAGCACCACCGCGCCAATCGGCAAGTCCGATGTCTCTTCGCTCAACTGCTTGAGGCTGTCGCCCAGCCGGGTGGAGGGCGCGGTGGGGTGCAACTCCTTCAGGTCTTCGATGCGCGCCGGCACATCGTCCACGCGGTACAGTCGCGTCTGGAACGAGCGACTGAGGTTCGCCAGAACGCCGCCTTGCAACGCTTTGACGGCCTGCGCCTGGCGGGTGGACCCGTCTTCCGCGATCGCCATACTGCGCGAATCGTCCACCAACACCGCGATGATATTCTGCTGCGGCTTCAGTTCGGCGACGGTAATCGCCGGATGCCAGAGAAGGACCAGAATCAGCGCCACCAACAGCGATTGCAGCACCCAGATCACCCCGGCGCGCCAACTCCGCATCACCGGCGCCGCTTCCGCCAGCCGTGAGCGAATCAGCCACGCCAATCCCGCAACCGCTGCCACAATCAACAGCACGAGCAGCCACTTGGGCCATGCACCCAATAGCGCAAACTGCCCGCGTATATACGCCGAACGCGGATACTTGAAAAGGAATTCGAACAAGGAGGTGTCCCGGGGCCCGATTAATGGGTCATGGCGTACATTATGTAGTTGAGGACGATGCGAAAAGCAAGTCCGGAAAATTTCTCGGGATACTGAGGACTGTCGGCCCACTCCCAGGCGTCGCCCAGGTGCATGTTGGCGCAGATCGCCACCATGATGCGCCCGTGCTCATTGCGGATGGCGCGCCATTTCGGAACGAACCCATCCTTCTCATAAGTGCGCCCGGTATTGACATAAACTTCGCTGGGAATTTGGAACTTTTCGTTGATGTCGTAGAGCACGTGGTAAATCTCGTCGGTGTCCTGCAGATCTTCCACCGGCCGGTCGGTGACCATCCGCATGCCCTGCATGAAGTGGTTCCAGTCGTCGGTGCCGTGGAAATCGTCCACCATCAGGAATCCGCCCTTCAACAGGTAGTCGTGCAGACGCTTGGCCTCTTCGTCGGTGAACGTCCACGTATTCACCTGCACGGCGTAGATCCAGGGATAGTCGAAGATGTGGTCGCTGTCCAGGTCCACCACGTTGAGCGGCGAAGGCGAGTTGATATGCGTCAGTCGGCGCAGGGCGATCAGGCAATCGTTGTCGGCCTTGGGATAATCGCGCGACCAGCCGCCGCCGAAGCGCCGCCAGCCGTAAGCGTTGTTGTCCTGGTAAGCCGAGTTATAGCGGAGACGACTCCAGTAGAACTCGGAGGGCACGTTCGGCCCGGCTTCATAAAACTGTTGCCTTCGGCCGTACCCCTGAAACCCTCTCTGCAGCGCAAATGCGACCGAGACCAGCAGCACAATGGCAATGATGAGCCGGCCCAGCTTCATGCAGTGAATCATATCAGAAGCGCGCGCCGGCAAGAATGGCGGCTGCGATCCCCGATTCACGCGTGCAGCGGCCCTAGCTGTCCGTCCACCTGGAACTCGTCCGCTCACGGATCATTCATGGGCGGTTGGCGGGTCTTCGCGACACCGACGCGCAGATCGTATCGCCCCAGTCATGCTCGAAGCCCGGCATCTTCACGCAATACCCGCTGCCCGCCGCAAGATCCGCCACCGGCAAAATCGGCATATCCCCTCGTGGTCTGCACCGCCGTTCCTCGGGATATTATGATGCGCCCGGCGCGCCTGCGGTACGCTATTTTCAAATGGATCGACGCGACTTTTTGAAGATCGCCGGCGCGGCCGCCGCGGGCAGCGCGGCACTTGCCCAGGAGCACCATTCGTTCCTTGCGCCCTCTAGCGCGCCAGATGTCGCCAAGACCGATTTCACTCTGCGCATCGCACCCGTCACCGTGGAACTCGCTCCCAATCGCATCGTCAGCACCATCGGGTACAACGGCACTTCGCCCGGTCCCCGCCTGCGCATGAAGGAAGGCGTCCCGGTCACCGTCAACGTCATCAACGATACCGACGTGCCCGAGTTCGTCCACTTCCACGGCCTCCTCATACCCTCTGACGTGGATGGGGCGGAGGAAGAAGGCACGCCCGTGGTCCCGGCGCACGGCACGCGCAAATATCAGTTCACGCCCCAGCCCGCGGGCACGCGCTGGTATCACACCCACACCATGTCGATGGACGACCTGCATCGCGGCACGTTCACCGGACAATTCGGATTCCTGGTGATCGATGGCGCCGGCGACCCCGGCCGTTACGACCAGGAACATTTCCTGGCGCTGCGCGACTGGGAGCCCTACTTCACCAACCAGATGATGGACACCGACGATCTGGACCCGATCCGCTCGCAGCCCGAGAAGCCGGCCGTCCTCGATACGCGCCCCGGCGGGCTCGAAGTCACGGCCGATGTTTATTCCATCAACGACAAGGCGCTGGGCGCCGGCGAACCGATTCGCGTGAAGGAAGGCGAGCACGTGCTGTTCCATTTTCTGAACGCCAGCGCCATCGAGAATCGCCACCTCGCGCTGCCCGGCCACAAGTTCAACGTGGTCGCGCTCGATGGCAATCCCGTCCCCACCCCCGCCGCGGTAGACGTGCTGATGCTCGGTCCCGGCGAACGCATTGACGCGGTGGTGGAAATGAATCAGCCCGGTGTGTGGATTCTGGGCGCGCCCGAAGACCAGGTCCGCGACGGCGGGCTTGGTATCGCCGTCGAATACGCCGACAAGCACCGCACGCCCGAATGGAAAGCGCCGCCGCCATCCATTTGGGACTACACCATCTTCGGTAAACCGGCCTCCACGCAGCCACCGCCCAGTGACCGGCTCGACATGATTTTCGAGAAGGTCCCGCGCGGCGCCGGCAAGTTCAACAGCTTCACGGTGAACGGCAACTCCTACCCGCACGATCGCGAATTCCTGCTGAAGCAGGGCACGCGCTATCGCCTGACTTTCCACAATCGCACCGACGACGCGCATCCTTTGCACGTGCATCGTCACCAACTCGAAATCGTGGAGATCTACGGCAAAGGTACTTCCGGCGTGATCAAGGACACAGTCGTCGTGCCCGCCTATGGGAGGGCGAGTGTCGATTTCACCGCCGATCAGCCGGGCGACACGTTATTCCACTGCCACATCCAACAGCACATGGATTACGGTTTCAAGGCGCTGCTGCGCTACGCCTGACACCGTCCGCTAGTACCCACCTACCAATTTTGACGGGTTCTTTTCGCTTCAATCCGGCCTACACTGATTCTCGCGGAGGGAAGCAGTGGCTCGATTTCTGACCGGTCAGTTCGCGCAGTGCGCCGCAGTGGGGGCAGGGATGCTACTGCTCGCGTTGCTGATGTCTCGCCGGCGCCGCCGATTCATTCAGCGTCCCAAAATCCTGATCTGACCGTTTTCGGGTTACCGCATTCGTACCGAATCATGCGTCTCTTCACGGGCGTCTGGGCTATCTTGGAGAAAGGTTGCCCCGGTGCATTGGCTTGCGATTTACATCCTGTCGCTCTCGCCCCTCCTTGCCGCCGGTATCAGTCTGCACGGACGCATCGTAAACGATAACGACGCACCGGTGGACGGCGCGCTCATCCGCGTACGGCCCGCCGCTCAAGGCTCTTATGCCCCCATCGCCGTCCGCAGCGATCCCAGCGGTGGGTTCACACTCGCCTGGCCGGCCAACTGCTTTCCCAGACCGCCTTCGGCGTGCCCGCGCTCTTTCAGGTGAGCGACGTGGAATACTCGTCCTATCTCCAAGACACCTGGCGCGTCTCCCACAATCTGCAATTCGTCCTCGGAATCCGTGACGATCGCGACCGGCGGATTGGAGCGCTGGCGTGGTCGCCGCGCCTCACCGCGTCATGGTCGCCCTTTCGATCGGCCCGCACGCGCGTCACCGGCGGCTATGCCATCACCCACGATGCTGTCACCATGAACCTGCTCGGCCGCCCGCTCGATGAAACCGCATTCAGCACCACCTATGGCGCGGATGGCACGCCCATCGGCCCGGCCGCGCCCACCACCTTCGCAATCCCCGCCTCGATGCTGCGCCTGCCCCGCGCCTCCAACTGGAATGCCGGTGTGGATCGTCAGATTTCCGCGCATCTCTTCGTCACCGCCAGGTATCTGCGGCGGCACGGTACCGACGGGTTCGTATTCGTCAACCCGCTGGCGCCCGATGCGCCGCCCTCGTTGCTGCCCTTGCCGGGCGGCGCTTCAGGCGGTGCCGATCTACTTACCAACCTGCGCCGCGACGACTACGATTCCGCCACTCTGTCGCTCCACCAGACTTTCTCCGGCCAATTCGAATGGTCGGCCGCCTACACGCACTCGCGCGCCATCTCGAATGTCCTGGTGGACCCCAATTCGCCGCAGCCCCTCGACCTGCTCGCAGGCCTGGTACCGCTGCCGTGGAATGTACCCGATCGCGTGGTCGCATGGGCCTACCTTCCGCTTCCGTGGAAAAACTGGGCGATCTCGACCCTCGCCGATCTGCGCAGCGGCTTTCCCTTCCCGGTGCGCGACCAGACCGGTGTGGTCACTGGCCCGGTGGATTCCTACCGATACCCCATGAACTTCGACCTCAACATCGCAGTGGAGCGCATGGTGACTTTCCACGGCTATCGCTTCGCCCTTCGCGGCGGAGTCGATAATGCAACAGGCAGCGCTAACCCAACCGCAGTAAACAACGTCATTGGCGCGCCTCAATATCTGCAATTTCTAGGTGACGAGGGCCGCCACTTCGTGGTGCGCATCCGATTCTTCGGACGCGCTGGCTCGCCGCACTAGGCGTCCATTTTTATTACTTTCTTATAAATCGCTTATGCCTTCCGAATCAGGTAGCCCATACACTACAAACCAGTATGAGCCTTCGAAACCTGAATGGAACTGTACTTAGCGTCGTCCTGACTGCTCTTATTCTGCACGCGGCCGAAGGCCCCGCGCCGCCCGCCAATGGTTCTTTGCGCGGCATCGCCATGGCTTCCGACGGACATCCCGTCGCGGCGGCGCACATCGTGGCGCATAGCGCCAACGGAGGCGCCGATCTCACCGCCACCAGCGATACCGCGGGCGCCTTCGCCATCGAAACCCTCAGGCCGGGAAAATACCAGATCACCGCCTCGCTCGACGGTATGCTTGCGCCGGCCACCACGCAAGTGGAAGTGGCGAGCGGGCAGACCGCGCACGCCAATGTGGTATTCGCCGCCTCAGAACCCGAGGTCAAGCAGGAACTCGGCGAGTTAAAAGCCCGCATCGCCGCTCTGGAGGCCATGTTGAACGCCCGCCACACAGCGGAAGCTACGCCTTCCGCGTCCACGCCGGCAGCTCCCTCCGCCCCTACGCCGGAAGCCTCCCCCGCCCCCGCGCAAACCCCGCCCACAGCGCCCGCGGTGGACAAAGAGACTCCCTTTGCCGATGCCGACTGGACCTGGCTCAACGGAAATCCGCGCAACCGGGACACCGCCTTCGACACCAAATTCTTCACCCCGGAAATCCGCGCCGACATCACTTACGCCTACGACTTCAACCACCCCAAAGACAACTCCATGGGCGGCTCGAGCGAGCTCTTCCGCTCCAACGAGATCCAGTTGGAGCAACTCGGGGTGGGGGGGGACTTCCATTGGGATAACGTCCGCGCGCGCTTCATGACACAGTTCGGCCTGTATTCCACGGCCACCGTTCGGAACGATCCCAGCACTTCCAAGGGGCAATGGGACCTCGGCAACGCTAATCGCTACCTCTCCGAGGCCTATGGCGGCTATCATCTCAACGTGATGCACGGCATCAATCTGGATGCCGGTATCTTCATGTCCTATGTCGGCCTTTTCAGTTACTATAACTTCGATAACTGGGCTTACCAGCCTTCCTTTGTGTCTTCGAACACGCCCTGGTTCTTCGAAGGTGTCCGCGTCCAGTTATTCCCCACCAATCACCTCAAGATCGAGCCTTGGATCATTAACGGATGGCAGTCGTATGCCTCCTCCAATTCCCGCAAGGGCCTGGGCGGACAGCTCAAGTGGACGCCGCGGCCGTGGCTGAACGTCATCTCCAATAATTACGGCCTTGGCCACGACGACCTCTACACGCCCAAGCGCGGCCGCATCCACACCGACGACAGCGTTGAGATCAAATACTTCGACCGGCCCTCGAAAACGCTCGATAAGATGGCCCTCAGTTTCACCGGGGACCTGGGCTGCGAATTCGGCGGCGGCGTAAGCTGCCATGGCGACACCAAAGGCGGGCCCAAACAAAGCTTCATCGGCTTCATGGTGTATAACCGGTGGTGGTTCGACCGCGACTTATACGGCTTCACTCTGGGCGGCGGCGTCATCAACAATCCCGGACGATATCTCGTGCTGATTCCGCCCATCAACGGCGAAACGGCTTCCTCCGCGGCCCTTAGCTCGCCCTACTTCAGCGCCAATCCCGGCGACTCCTTCAAGGCGTGGGACGTTTCCGGCACCTTCGATTACATGCCGCGGCAATGGCTCACATTGCGCTTCGAGGGCGATTTCCGTCACGCGAATGTGCCTTACTGGACGGGCGCCGGCGGCATCACGCCCCCGCCCGGATCGAACAATGGGTATCCCTCCCAGTACGCCTGCATGAACGGCGCGCCGTCCCTGACCGTGGCGGGCTGCTCCACCAACGGTGGACTGTGGAGTCCCGATCTGCGCCGCCGCGAATTCCTTCTCGATATCGATCTGCTGATCAAGTTCTAGCGCTATGCTAATGAAGGGTGTGTGTGGAAGCCAACCCACCGCCCCAGGGACATCCAGTGACCAGAGCGCAAGTGCGGGCTCGCATCGAAGAGGTCGGCATCGTGCCCGCAGTCCGCGTGGCCGATCGCGAGCGCGCCCGGTTCGCCGCTGAATCGGTATTCAGCGGCGGCATTCCTATCGTCGAAATCACCATGACCGTGCCTCATGCGCTGGACGTCATCGCGGGATTGCGCGCCGCCTTCCCTGAAATGGCAGTGGGCGCCGGCACGGTGCTGGACGCTGTCACGGCACACCGCTGCCTCGATGCCGGCGCGTTATTCCTGACCAGTCCCGGGTTTGTGCCCGACGTGGTACGGGTCGCGGTCGACAACGACACCGTCGTCTTTCCCGGGGCGTTGTCACCCAGCGAAGTGATCTCGGCGTGGAAGGCCGGCGCCGACTTCGTCAAAGTTTTTCCCTGCGAGCCCATGGGAGGCCATCATTACATTCGCGCCCTCAAAGCGCCGTTCCCTCAGGTGCCCATGATTGCCTCCGGCGGCGTCACCCAGCACACCGCGGAAGACTTCATGGCGGCTGGCGCCAGCGCCCTCGGGATCGGTGCCGACCTCATGCCGCCGGAAGCACTTTCCAAGCGCAACGATGCGCAAATCCACGAACTGGCGCGGCGTTTCCTCACCATGGTGAAGGACGGCCGCGCGAAGGTGAACCATTTCGTATGACCACACGACGTTTGACCTTTCTATTGACGGCAGGAACCTTGTGCCTGGCAGCACCTGCGTTGGCAGCCGACGCCACCAGCCTCGCCAACATCGCCACCACACAGCAGGTACCGTTCCAGGCGGGCGGCACCATCTACCTGAATCATTCCTTCGGCGAACTCTTGATTCAAGGCTGGGACCGGCCGGATGTGGAGATCGAGGTGACGAAAACGCCCGACGAACTCTATACCGCCAAGGATCAGGCGGCGGCCAACAAGCTGGCGGATAACGTCAAGGTGACGGCCACCCGCCGTTCGCCCGGCGAGCTCGTCATTGCCACTACGGTGGGCCACTTCAGCCGGTGGCGCCATCCCTTCAGCGAAACCGCCGATCTGATGATGGTGTATCGCATTCGGGTGCCGCGCGATAGCAAGCTGGTGATCCGCCACGGCGACGGCGATGTGCTGGTAAGCGACATGCTCTCCGACATCGACGCCACCTGCCACAGCGGCGACATTGCGGTGCTGCTGCCGGAAAACGGCCAGTACGCCATCGACGCCCTCAGCCACGTGGGAACGCTTTCCTCCGATTTCGAAGGCAATTTTCACCACGGTCTGTGGAGCAGCGATTTCAGCAGCAAAGCCCCCGCAGCGGCGGCGCACCATGTGCACCTGCGCACGGGCTTCGGCGGTATCGAGATCAAAGGCCAGCCGGTGGCGGCGCTGGCGCCCGCATCGGTAACGCGGTGATCTAAGCGCCGCCCTTACCCAACTTCAGCGCTTTTTGATAGCGCTCCTTGGCTTTCTCGGGCTCGTAACTCAATATCGTCACCGCTACCGTGCCGGCGACGATCTTCTGCGCCGAATACTTCGGAGGCGGAGTGTCGGGAGCTCCCGCCGGGGCCAGACTGCCGCCGCTCATATAGACGGCCATCGCCAGGATTTTCGAGGGGCCGTCCTGCTTGGACTTATCCGCGGTATCTTTGGCGGCGAATCGCGTGGTGTCATCGGGCGTCTTCACCCATTGGTCCACGGCCTCCAGCGACTCGTCTTTCTCCTGCTTGCTCTCGGGCGATCGCAGCTCTTTGATACAGGCGCTCGCCCATTTGATGCCCGCATCGGTAGGCAGCTTGTATGCCATCACCCTGATCGCATCCGGAAAGAGCTCCTGTTTCTCCAGGCTGTCGAGATAGCTATCAGGCGTGGAATCATCCTGCACCAGCGCCTGCGCCGGCCCGCTCACACTCGCCGTTTCGCTGAGTTCTTTGGCGGTCATATCAGTTGATCATAGTGATGCCGCCCTTAAGAATCAGGATCGCATCGCCTTTCACGGTGGACATGATATCGCCCTCGATACTGATCATCATACCTTTGATGGTCACCCCCATCTGGTCGACTTTAATACTGCTGCCCCCCACGGTGAGCGTGATGGATTGCATCGCGGTCGTGTCGATCTTTCCGAGATCGCAATTGGTGCTCTGGTTCCCCATGCTCAGGTCAGTGGATTGGTTGCCCATACTCAACTTGGTGGATTGATTGCCCATGTCGATCGTGGTGTCCTGGTTGCCTTTGTTGATGGCGATGGACTGGTTGCCGGTTTGGACGGTAGTGGAATGGTTGCCCTGGGTGATGGTGATGGTGGTGTCTTTGACGATGGTCTCGGTGTGCGTGCCTTTTACGTCGATCTTACGGTCGTTCTGCACTAACTGGGTGTCGTCATGCTCCACCGTGGAGTTCATGTCTTTCTGTGCCCAGAGATTGATCTGTTCCGAGTCCGTCTTGTCTTCGAATTGGATATAGTTGGCGTTATCCCCGGACCCGCCCTTACTGCTGCGAGTCAGGATGCCTGATTGCGTCTGGTTGTCAGGCAGCGTCCAGGGCGGCATCTGGTCGGCGTTGTAGACGCGGCCCACAATAATTGGCCGGTCCGGATCGCCTTCCAGGAAGTCCACCAGCACTTCCTGGCCCATGCGCGGAATCGACATCCAGCCCCAGTTTTTGCCGGCCCAGACCTGCGAAACGCGGACCCAGCAGGAGCTGTTTTCATTCTTCTCGCCTACGCGATCCCAATAGAACTGTACTTTCACCCGTCCGTATTGATCCACCCAGATCTCTTCGCCCGATTTCCCCACTACCAGCGCCGGTTGCAGGCCTTTCACCACCGGCCTGGGCGTTTCGCGGGGAGGCCGATATTGATTGGCTTTGGGAATTGCGGTGAAGGTGTTGCCGGCCTGTTGCGCAATGCCCTTGTCGGACCGGTAAGTTCCTTCCTGAAACTCATAATGCACCGAGACCAGAAAGTAATCGTCGTTCGTGTCTTTGCGGAAATGGTCTTCCAGCGTGAAAAAGTATCCCGGCGCCATGCTGCGGACCGGGCTGACGCCGTTCACTACGAACTGCACCGACTCCAACTCTTCCAGCCGGATCCGGCTATATCGCGTGCCGTCGTCCACCTCGGAATACTCTCCCGGGTAATCGAAGCTCTCCTCGTTCTCGGCGCCCGTGCTGCCCTGTAGATTCACTTTGGGCTTGATGAAGTCATAGTCCGTAAGTGTCGCTTTGCCGGTGAAAGCCGTCTCGATGCGTTCCAGCATCGTGATGCCTTCCTTCCCCTGATCGACGTAGCCCTCACGCTCCGTGGAGTACTTGATGGCAGACTGGCCTTCAGGTAGAGGCACGGTTCCGCGCGTGGTGTTCTTGTCCACGAATGTGATGGTGTGTTTGGTCTCTTCGTGATCGAAATAGTAAAAAATCCCTTCCTCTTCGAGCAGCCGGGAGATGAAGGCCAGGCAGCTTTCCCGGTACTGCACACAATATTCGCGCTTGGGATAGGTGCCGAAGGTATTGAACTTGTAATCCGCGATACTGTTGTCGTCCAAGACTTGGGCTACGATATCCGGGACCGACATATTCTGGTAGATCTTGCAATCCTGCTTAAGAGACAGAAACCAGATCTTGGGGACCACGATGGCTTCGTAGACGGTTAACTCGTGAGCCGCGTGCCCCATCGCACCGGTGCTGCCCGCGTCCATGTCCGCACCTTCCTGGCTTTGCATCACGCTGTGGACCACGCCGTTGAAATAGCGCGTTGTCTTGTCAATCTGTTCGAGTTCCACAGTCATGCTGGTACGAATGAGACTCTTGAGATCCACTTCCTGGTCGTTTGCCAGCATCGTTATCTGGAATTCGAACGGCTTGGAAAGCGTCTCCGCCCCGGAAAACCTCTCCAGGAGCATCTTGTCTTTTCCCAGCGTAGTGGTGACTTTTATGAGCCTTTCATCTTGTGTAAACTGAATCTCTTGCTCATCGTCAGCCATAGAGTCTCCCTTCTCGCGCGAATTGGCAAATCCTGGAACCGCGATTGCGATCGCTTAGTCGGCGTGCCCCGCGGCCGCGTGGCCGGCGGATTGATCGTAAACGAACGAACCGTCCTCACCGATGCTCACATGGATGGACGCGGGCCGTACCCCCTCCGCAAACGCCGTCAGCAGCTTCCGCGAAATATCCGGCAACAGCGTGTTCGTGAGGATGTTATCTACGTTGCGGGCGCCGCTTTCCACTTCCGTGCAACGTTTGGATACCTCCTCCACCAGCTTCGGATCGTAAGTCAGCGACAACTTATGAGTATCTTGCAAGCGGCGCTGAATCTTACCCAGTTTGAGGACGATGATCTTCTTCATGGCTTCGTCCTGAATAGGATAGAACGGCGTAATCACCAGGCGTCCGAGGAACGCCGGCTTGAAGGTCTTATCGAGCTCCGGCTTCAGAGCCTTCACCAGGCCCTCAGGGCTGGGAGCGGTTTCGGGATCGGCGCAAAGTTTCGCCATGGTGGCGGTGCCTGCGTTCGAAGTCAGGATGATGATGGTGTTCTTGAAATCGATGCTGCGCCCTTCGCCGTCTTCCATGTTTCCCTTGTCGAACACCTGGAAGAACAACTCGAGCACGTCGGGATGCGCCTTCTCCACTTCGTCGAGTAGCACCACCGAGTACGGACGCCGCCGGACAGCTTCCGTGAGGACTCCGCCCTCGCCGTAACCCACGTATCCGGGAGGCGAACCCTTGAGCGTGGACACCGTATGCGCTTCCTGGAACTCCGACATGTTGATGGTGATTACGTTCTTTTCGCCGCCGTACAACAGATCGGAAAGAGCCAGGGCCGTCTCCGTCTTACCCACGCCGCTCGGTCCCACCAGCAGGAACGTACCCACAGGTTTATTGGGATCGTCGAGCGAGGCGCGCGAGGTACGAATGCGCTGAGCGATGGCCGAAATGGCATATTCCTGGCCGATCACGCGCTTGTGCATGTGTTCTTCCAGATGAAGCACGATGCCAACTTCGTCCTTCAGCATCTTGCCCACCGGAATCCCGGTCCAGCCGGAGACCACTTCCCCAATGATGCCCTGGTCTACGCAAACGCGGATGAGCGGCGTCTCGCCCTGCATGGTGGACAGATCGGTATTTAGCTTGCCCAGTTCCTCGCGCAGTTTCTCCACTTCCGGGGAGGCGGCGCCACCGGCGGCATGCGCCTCTTCCAGCTTGCCGCGAACCTCTCGGATCTGGTTGACCAGCGCCAGTTCCTTCTGATAGCGCGCTTCCAAACTAGCCAGCCGTGCCTCCGTCGCGGTCTTCTGTGCGCTGAGTTCGGCCAGCCGTTCGCTATGGTCGGCGCCGAGCGCCACTTCGCGATCCAGCACGCGCGTCTGCACGGCGATATCGTCGAGCGTCCGATGGGCGTCCTCAATTGGCGGCGGCACGGTATTCTGACCGAGCGCCAGACGCGCGCAGGTGGTGTCCAGGACGCTGACCGCTTTATCGGGCAACTGGCGGTCGGGCAGATAACGGTTCGACAGCTTCACAGCCGCCGCCAGCCCCTCATCCAGGATGCGCACGTTGTGGTGCTTCTCGAGCACCGGGATCAAGCCGCGTAGCATCAGCTCGCACTGCTTCTCGCCGGGTTCCTCCACCTTGACCAACTGGAAGCGGCGCGCCAGCGCGGGATCCTTCTCAAAGTATTTCTTGTATTCGGACCAGGTGGTGGCGGCCACGGTGCGCAGTTCTCCGCGCGCCAGCGCAGGCTTCAACAGATTGGCCGCATCGCCCTGCCCTTCCGAACCGCCGGCACCGATCATGGTATGCGCTTCGTCGATAAAGAGGATGATCGGCGTGGGAGAGGATTTCACCTCGTTGATCAGGCTCTTCAAGCGATTTTCGAACTCGCCCTTGATTCCCGCGCCGGCTTGCAGCAGCGCCAGGTCCAGGGTGTGGAGGTGGACTTTTTTCAGCGGTTCCGGCACATCGCCCGAGGCGATCCGGAGGGCGAAACCTTCCACCACCGCGGTCTTTCCGACGCCCGCTTCGCCCACCAGGATCGGATTGTTCTGGCGGCGGCGCGTCAGGATATCGATCACCTGGCGGATTTCGAAATCGCGCCCCAACACCGGGTCGATCTTGCCCTTCTTGGCGTTTTCGGTGAGGTTGACGGTGTATTGGTCGAGATTCGGCGTTTTGCCGCCGGTCTTGGGTTTCGCGCCTTCGCCGGCAGTTTCAGCGGCCGCGGCCTGCTGGGTCTCTTCTTCCGATTGCGCAACGATGGCCGCAAACTCCTTCTTGAGTGCGTCGGCGTTGATCTTCTGCATCTCCTTACTGGCGTCGTTGACGATGCGGGTAAGCTCTTCCACGCTTACCAGCGCCAGAATGCAGTAACCAGTGCGAACCAGGTCGTCGTTGAATTCGAGCGACCCCGCGATCCACGCCTCTTTCAACATCTTGAGGACCGATTCGCTAATCGCGGGAGTGCGCGCGCTGCCCGATTTCAGTTTATCGATACTGCGGTTCAGGTCTGCCGCCAGACGGGACTTGTCGATTCCGAAGTGGCGTGCGATGAACGCGAAGTCCGCGCCCGACGCATCCAGCAGTTTCAAGAGAAAGTGCTCGATCTCGACGTTGTAATTGGTTCGGCCCAGGCAGAGCCCGGCCGCTCCTTCCAGGGCACCGCGGGATGTTGCGTTCAGTTTGCCGATTACGGCACGAAGATTAGTCGCCATTGTTACGTGTCTCCAAGTAAAAGAATAGTATCGCCCGGGTCGCGGTCGAAATCGCCGCCCGATTTAAACCAGGTTTGCCACCCCAGGCACAACGAGCCTTCTTCCGGAGAACGCAATTCGAACGGCGGAACGTCCTCGCGGCGCAATATCAGTTGCACTTCAAACTCTATGTCGTTTCCACAAAAGCTGCGGACCAGCGCCTTCAGCACCGGCCACTCTTTTCCAGTAGGCAGGAAATCGCGATAGCGATCGAAAGGTAGCGGGCCCAGCTTGAGGCGCACGCGCGAACCCTGGTCCCAGACTTCTTCGCCCACCACCGCGCCGAAGCCCAGTTGGGTGGACTCCGGCGCGGGGCCTCCGAATTCACAAAGATCGGCCGGCGCCAGGCTGCGCCAGACCCCCACGAACGGTTCCGTCTCCACGTCGATATCGAAATAATCGCCTACCACCGACTCCAGCGCCAGGGGCGACTTCGGCATCAGAGCGAACAGGCCGGAATAATAAATGAAGGCTTCGTCTTCCACCGGTTGGCGGTTGCGAAGGCCCTTGGTGCCGAACCCGATGAGCGCGAACAGGCCGTCCGACAACGGATCGCCGTGGCCGCGCTCATAGGTCACCGTGAAATGATTCTTCTCCCACGCCTGATAGAAAAATGAAGTCAGGCGGTGGTTGAAGATGTTCAGGAACGCCAGCATGCTGCGATCTTTGGCGCGCAGGCGCTGCGAGATCAGTTCGGTCACGTAAATCGGCAATGCGCCCAATGGACCGATCAACCCCATGAAGTTGATCACCATTTCGGGGCGCGCTCCCGGCCGTTCAGTCAACGCGTGGATCGCGCTCGGCGGGAAATGCAGAATCGGATTGGCGCCGATGCGCAGCAGTTCGTTTTGAGGATGGTTGTAGCGTCCTACGGGCGCTTTGTCAGGGTTCAGCCAACCCAGCACCCGTACCGCCTGGAAGAAATCGAACTCGTAGGGCTCGCGGAAGAGCGATTGTCGCACCTTCTCGAGCGCTACGACGGAATTCTCCAGTGCTATATCAGGATTTTCCGTCCCGCTCGCGGCGGCCATTGCTTCAAAACTCTCTTTCGTTGTCTGGTCTTGACCACTAACTGGCTGAAGCTGTTCATGGACGTATACAATCCCAGGAACACATCCATCACAGCAGAAAAGGTATACGCGCCAACCCCCGTGAACTGTTCCTCGTCCAGCTCGATTTCCACGCGGGTGCCGCGCGCAAAACTCACGCCCTGGCTCGAAGTGAGGCGCGCAAAATGCGGTTCGCTGCGCAAACCCAAAATCCCGTCGATTTGTTTTTCCGCCGCCGCCGAACCGGTGAAATTATGTAAGCGCAGGATCTCGCGAAACGCGTCGCCGCCTTCCGCTACCAGGGAAAGATAGTTCAGCGAGAGGCGGGAGATCAAACGCCAGAGAAGGCCCTTTCCCTGCGGCGGCTGTAAAGCTTCCGTGGGCTTGGTGAGCGCCACGATGCGCGTGATGGGTCCCCCGGCGCCCAATTGAAAATCGCCGGCGTCGCTGCCGAAAGGCAGCCGCGAGGGCAGTTCGCCGTTGCTGCAGGTCAGGCGTAGCGTCACCGAATCCTTATCGGGCGTTTTGTGGGAGCCGGTGAGGTCGACGAACGTGATATAGAGGTCGGCAGATTTACTGCTCCGCCACGACGATACTTTGCGTGAGGCGTGCCAGAAGGTCTTCGTCGGACCTTCGATACTGGAGTGTCGATGCGAAAAGAACGGCTCGTACGCCACGGTCTCGCTGGAGCCGCCCATGACGCCGGTGACATCGTCGATCGAAAAGATATCGAGCGCCTCTTCGCGGCGTGCATCCGCCACAATGCGGTACTCGAATTTCTTTTGCTCTACCAGGATCGGCTCGGCCACCTGTGGGAACAAGTTGACCGCCGGTGCGCAGCCCAGCCGGAACGCGCTCTTGGAGACGCCCAGCTCCAGCGATTGGCGGCGGTCGGTCCGCTCGAACTCGGACAAAAAGAAGAGCAGCTCGATCTTGTCGCCGAATCCCTCCGCGGCCAGTTGTTCAAACCCCGAAAGATCCAGGAAGTAGAACTTCTCCGGGAAGGCGAAGTACTCTTCCAGCAGGCGATAGCCCCAGAAAGTGCGCCGCGGAAACTGGAACAGTCCTTCGTCGACGTTGAACCCTACCTGGCGCAGCGATCCCGGCGCGAACACCACACTCTTCTTGGCAGGCGCAGCCAGATCGCGGGCGCGGATCTGAATGCAGTTATTGCACAACAGTTCCACCAGTCCGTTGACCACGCTGCCATCGCCGTTCAAGAACAGGCGAAGCGTCTTAAGATCCAGCTTCGAAAAATTGACGTCCTGGAAGCAATGCAGTTCCAGCCGAATTACCGCCGTGGCGCCGGTGGAAGGAGCCGGCGGCTGGAGCCGGTCGGCCGATCGCCAGTCGGCGGCCTTCACCTCAATGGGCCACAACGTGGTGTCGTATACGGTCTGGAACTTACAGGGTGCGCCCGCCACCGGAGCGGAGAATAGCGTCGACCCGCGCGGCACGCTCAATCCGGTCATCAGCTTCCCCTGCGCCGGATCGAGATGAAACTGCACGATCGAAGCCGATGGAATGGGACGCAGATAATACGGATACAGCACGTCGAGAAGCGACTCGATAACCTCCGGGAACTCGTCATCGATTTTGGTGTGAATGCGGGCCGCCAAAAAGGCAAAACCCTCCAGCAACCGCTCCACGTGGGGATCTTCGCATTTGCCGGCTTCCAGCATGAGCCGGCCGGCCACCTTGGGATACTTGGCCGCGAATTCCGCGCCCATGTACCGCAGGTAGGTCAATTCCTGCGAATAGTGATAAAGCAGTTCCTCGCGCACGGCTAGTGCCCTCGCCCCGGCAGGCCGGCGGGCGATCCCATGGTCCAGCCTGGCGACCGACCGTACGAGTTTCTGTCTCCGCGGATCACTCGGGGCATGACGCTAATCTTCCTTCACAGTATAGGCGCCCTTGGAGATTTCCAGCACCGTGTCGAAGGAGAATCGCTCCGGAATCGGGTCCATCATCAGAGTGGCTTCCACATGGAACGTAACCGACTGATTAGTGGCGCGGAATTTTCCCCGGCTGGTCACCCGCGCGCGCGCCAGCCGCGGCTCGAATTTCTCGATAGCCCTCTCCAGAGATTTCTGCAACGTGAACTGCGACGAAGAATCCACCGACATACTCGAGATATCGGGCAGACCGTAGAAGATCACCGAGTCCTCAATTTCCTCGCACGATTCGGGCACCTCAATCAGCATTCGCGTACTGTTGAGAAGCCACTCCAAATCCCGTTTCACCGCCAGGCGAAGCTGGCGCACCGATTCGGCGCGCGACATCGGAGCCTCGAACCGATTATCCGGCTCGAGGTCGACCAGCCGGTCGAGGAGGCCCTGCTGAACGTTTTTGATGAGCTTTGGGTTGGCCATCCGATACCTAACAATTCAGCGCGCGCACCGGATCCAGCTTGCAGATCCGCGCGTATAATTGGGACCTCTTTTCCTCATCCGCGGACGTCAGGCAGTGCATCAACAACTCCAGGGGATACGCGATCGCTTCGCTGGGCTCCCATTCTTCCAGACGCCGCGCTTCAATTTCACTCGCCAGTTCGTCCAACAGCGGCTGTGCCACCTTCCCCTTGCCGGCGGCCATCAACAGATGCGCCAGTTGCGTGCGGCGCCGGAAGCGCTGGCGTCCACTGCGCTCTGTAGCCAGGATACTGGTAATCATGCCGAGGCCTTCAGCGGCGCGCCCGTCGCGAACCGCTGCCAGCGCCATACCGAACTCGTCCGAGGTATCCATCGGCGGTGGTTCTTCGGCCTCCAGGAGGGGGGGATTCTCATCCAGCGTGAACGGCTCCGGCTCGGGCGCATCCATCGGCAACTCGGCCGGCAGTTCGAAACTGTCGCTCGACGAGGTGTCGAAGGACGTATCGTCGGTCGGTGTATCGGCGGAAAAGGAAAAATCGCTCGACGAGTCGCTCGACGCATCGAGCGAGAAATCGCTGGACGAGTCGCTCGAACTGTCGCTCGACGAATCGCCGGAATTGCTGCTCGAGTCGCTCGAATCGCCGCTCGAATCATCGCTTGGAGCGTCCGCTGAAGGGTCCCCCGAAAACCTACGCAGCATCACGAAGTTTTCCAGCCAGGTCTTGGTTTCGGCGTTGGCTGCCGGCGTATCGTCGGGGAAAGTGAGATCCAGAACGTCGGACACCGTCTCCAGAAAAATGCGGAGTTGCATGTTCACTACGCGGGCGATTCCAGAGTAGCCCTTCTGCTCGATGGCATTGACGGCGTAGCGCTGCAGATCGAGCCAGTAGATTCCGCACGGCCGCAGCATGGTGGCCTCGGTCAGTTCCAGCACTTTGTCCCACTCGCTGTCGGCCGAGAACCGCTTGAGTTTCACGCGCAGTTCGCTCTCCGGCGCCTCAATAGAATCGCGGTCCATCATGGGAGCGCGGAACATGGGCTTACCCCAGGCGTATGCGCGCAAAATCATGTAGGGAGCCGGATCCTCCTCGTCGCGCGTCCTCATGGCGCGGCAAACGGCAGCCAGTTGCCGGCCGATGTCGCCGATAGAGGCACTGCTAGCCGACCCAGTCTCCTCCGATGCTTCCGCTTCCGCGGCCGACGACGCCTCGGTGTCGGTGCTCAGGCTCATCGAGAAATCGTCGAATGAGGTATCCGCAGCCTCTTCTTCCAGCCCGCCCGGCCGCTTGGTGAGAATGATCCTCATCGTCTGGGCGATTTCTTCGATCGCCTCGCGGGTCTGTACGAAGTTGGGGGAAAAAGCGCCGAACTTCTCGTCGCAGAACTGGGAGAGCTGCTCAAGTGCCGTTTTTCCGTCGTTGAGCTGTTTGTACGTGTCCCGTAACGCCGGTATCGAGGTGGCGTCGGCCGCCGCGTCGAATTCCTCGCCGGTGATCTTGCCCTCTTTGACGGCGATCTCGCGGGCTTCCGCTTTATCCAGATCGGTGTCGTAGCCGACCTTGCGGGATTCCTGGTATTTCGTCCAACTCAATTTGTTGGAAACAATCGGTAGATAGCCGAGCGACTCAATCCCCTTATCGGGTAGTTTGGTGACCTTTCCGAGCCAGTTGAGCGGAGCGGCGCGCACTTCCATGTCGCCGTCTTCGTCGATCTCGGGATAGATCGTGTCCCAGTACTGCTCCAGCAGGTCGTGCAAAAACTGAAAGCTCGGCGCTAATACCGAAAAACCCTCTTTGCGGATGTGCGCGTCCACCAGCCAGACGGCGATCTGCAGATCCTTGCCGCGCTTCGCCAGGGCATCGCTCGCCATCTTGATCACGGCCGGAAGGTCGGCCGTCTTGAGGGCGGTTTTCCATTCGCCCTGCGGGGCGTCGACATCTTCCCGCCGGGCCTCTTTAATCTTGTCGGTTACCGGATCGTAGCGTAGATTGACGCCACTGGGATTGTCACCGGGAATGGGGTTCAGCAGATCGTCGCGAAGAGGCATACCGGTCCTTACTCATACTCATGACTGCGGAATGGAATCGTCGAACTGCAGCGACCGGATTTCGAGAATGGCAATGGAGCGTTCCTCATCGAGCACGAAAAGCTTCTGCCCATAGGGGATCTCCAGAGGATCCTCCTTCGCCAGAATCCAATCTGTCTCGCGTCCCAGTTTCACTTCGTCGCGCGGGTGCGTCGACGAAAAAGGGTAGAGGACGGGCATCAACACTTCGCCGAATTCCTTGCCTTCCATCGCCGGACCCGCAGTGACGTTGCCCGAAGCCCACAACAGGTCGCGCAGATACCGCGGGGGTTCCGAAGTGAGCGAACCGATGTGTGCGAAAGGAAGCCAAACGTATTCGCCGGCGATGAAAACCTCCAGCCGGGGGCCGATGCGCGGGTCAATGTCCTCGATGGAATTGAATTTCTCGCCGTTTATGGTGCCCGGACGAAATTTACTCGGCGGCTCCGATTTTTCATACGCTTTGGTGTCGAAGAACGCCTGGCGTTTGCGCTCGGCGCTGAGCGCGGAGCGATACATCAGCCCTCCAATGGCGGCGTCGGCGTTGCTGTCGGAGAGCAGACTGAGGTGCTTTTCAGCGCGGCCATAGTCGCCCGCGAAGCAGAGCAGTTCGAAGAGAAACGTGCGCCGCTGATTATCGCCGGGGCGGTCGCGCAGCTCATTGCTCAAAAGCTGAATGGCGTCCTGCAATTTACCGGCTTGAAGAAGTTCCTGCGCGCTCATAGGAGTCAGTGTTTAGTATGCGTCGTTGTGCGGGGTCAAGAACGGCTCTGGGACGTCCTCACCGTTGATAATAAGTGTCTGCTGGTCGTCCCCGGTTTGGGTCACGTTCCAGGTGAACAGGTGTTGGGCTCCGGGATCGTCGACGCCCCAATCGGTCTCCAGGCTGGCGCCGGAACTCTGCCGGTAGTAGGCCATCGCCATGGCTTTGAATTCCAGCGTGAGGGTCTCTACCGGGCGGCCTTGCCCCTCGCCTCCCGACCAACTTACCGCCGTCACCTGGTTTGCCCGGAAGCAGTATTGCAAGTACATCAGACGGTCGCCGCCTGACTTCCGGATCGCTATATTGAGCGTGGGGATAATGTCGCCGGTGGCACAAAACCGATAGAATTCCGTACTCGCGGAATCCAGAAATTTCGTGATCGACAAGGAGCCCAGGCTGGCTTTGCCTTTGGCGCCCCCGACTCCGCTGCCGCCGCCGGCACTGCCGCCGGACTTTGGCCTCTGAAACGAGGCACCCTGCTTAACACCGGCCGGCAGCCCCTTGTTCACACCGGGCTTGGGTGCGCCTGCGCCAGTGCCCGAGTCAGCCTGCTCAGGGGAAGTAGATTCGTCATCTTTTTTCCCCATATTAAAGTTGAAAGTTGTGATTTCACAGGCGTGCAAGGTACTGAAAAACTGATCGCTGGTCTCTCCCTTAAACGCGTGCTGGTCGGGGTCCCACAGAAAATTGTCACCGATCATTCGCCAACTCCACTCTCCGGAATAAGCATGCGCACGGAGACCGCAGCAAAAGGCCGCTGTCTCCGTGCGCTAAAAGCAAACAAGAGCGTCGAGATCCTCCGCCCTCTGAAATTACGACTGGGAGCCGTTCAGGAAGTCCGGCGGACCGGGCAGTCCGGTAACATCTGAGGTCGGCTGGTTGGTGGTAGTGCTCCACCACCCCATCATCTTCTTGCCCTCGCCGCCCGTGGATAATTGTTGCACGTACTGGATACCCATGGCGCCGAACTTGAATTTGATGGATTCTTTCGGATTTTCTTCACCGCCGCCACCGCTCCAGTTCACGCCCGTCACGAACACCTGGCGGAAAATGAACTGCACGTACAGAATGTTATTCCCGCCGGGCTTGCGCACAATCAGCACGATGCTGGGATAGTGGGCTCCGGCGGTGCACGCCTGGAACAACGGGGCGCTCGCCTGATCCACATCCTTCTCCACCGTGAACTCTTCGAACTTGGCTTTGCCCGCGCTCGCGCCGCTGGTGCCCGATCCGGCCGTGTCCGCCTGCGCTACGCCGAAACCGAAGCTCGCCAGTTCGACTGCCTTCTTCTTCGAAAACCAGTCGTCGGTGGATTCACCTTCCGGCTGGGCCGCTTTCCCCGTCAGCAAACCGCCGCTGGCGGAGGTAGGAAACCAAAGAAAATTATCAGCTGCCATTGAGAACTCCTCTCACACTCTTACCAAAATCCCAAAATACCCTCAGGCCGCCGGCGCGCCCCGCTTGGGGCCGCCGAATTCACCCGCTAACTCTGCGTAACGGGGATGAACGGCGGCGCACCGCCCAAGCCCGACACGTCCAAAGTCGGCTTGTTGTTCACCGCGCTCCAAAACGCCGTGATCGGTTTGTCGCCAAGACCCGTGGGCAACTGCTTCACGTACTGGATTCCCATAGCGCCGTACTTGAACTTGATGGTTTCCTTGGGAGCTTCTTCACCGCCGCCACCGCTCCAGTTAATGCCGGTCACGAAGACGCGGCGGAAAACATACTGCACGTAAATCAGGTGGCTGCCGCCAGCCTTGCGGATGGCCAGCATCACGCTGGGATAGTGTGCGCCCGCGCAGCACGCCATGTATAACGGCACGCTCGCCAGGTCAATGAACTTTTCAACCGTGAACTCTTCGAATTTTGCTTTGCCCGCGGCCGCACCAGTCGAGCCGGAACCCGTCGTTTCCGCCTGTGAAACGCCGAAGCCGATTGACGTCAGTTCCAACGCGTTCATCGGTTGAAACCACTTGTCGGTTGTCTCGCCTAACGGCTTATCGGCTCCCGATTTCAGAAGGCCGCCTGTCGCAGCCTCCGGAAACCACATGAAATTATCACACGCCATTCGATCTCCTCCTCACAATGTCTGGTGCGTAGATTTGAACGACCGGGCGCAGCGTGCACCAGAAGCGCCGCTTCCCATTCACTCATCCAATGGACGCAACGCGCCGGGTGCGAGTTGCGTCCATCGGCTCTTTTACCTTCGGACCAGTACTATGCGGCGGGCGGCGGCAGTTCCGCAACCAGGCGCATGGAGACGCTCAACTCATCTAATTGGAAGTGCGGCTTCAAGAAGGCAACCGCTCGGTAAGCGCCCGGCTTGCCCGGCACTTCCACTACGTCTACGCGCGCTTCCGACAACGGATGGCTGGCCTTCGCCTCGGCGGGAGCGCTCGAATCGATGACGTATCCCATGATCCAGCGATTCAGGAACGATTCGCATTCATTGCGGGTCATGAAGCTGCCGATCTTGTCGCGCATCATGGCCTTCAAATAATGGGCGAAACGGGAAATCGCCAGAATGTAGCTCAGATTCGTTGCCAGGCGCGCATTGGCGGTGGCGGAATCGGTGTCGTACTTCTTCGCCTTCTGCGCCGTCTGCACGCTGAAGAACGCCGCGTAGTCGGTATTCTTGCAGTGCACCAGCGGCACGAAGCCCAGGTCCGCCAGCTCTTTTTCACGCCGGTCGGTGATCTGCACTTCGGTCGGGCACTTCATGGCGATGTCGCCATCGTCGGTCTGGAAGTTGTGCACGGTCAAACCTTCGACCTTGCCGCCGCCTTCCACGCCGCGGATGGTGGCGCACCAGTTGTATTTGGCGAACGATTCGGAAATGCGCGCGCCCAACGCCCACGCCGCATTGCCCCACAGATACTTATTGTGGTCAGTGCCGTCGACGTTCTCTTCGTAATCGAACTCATCCACCGGGCGAGTCGTCTTTCCGTACGGATCGCGCAACAGGATGTGCGGCAGCGTGAGAGCCAGGTAGCGGGAGTCCTCGGAATTCCGGAAGCTCTTCCACTTGGCATACTCGGTGGTGTCGAACACCTTCGCCATATCGCGGGGCGATCCGAGTTCGCTGTAGCTGTCGAGGTTGAACATGGACTTGTCGGCCGCCGTGAGGAACGGCGCATGCGCCGCCGATGCCACCTGCGACACCTTCTCCAGCAGTTCCATGTCCTCGGGACCCTTGCCGAATTCGTAATCGCCGATCAGGGCGCCGAACGGATGTCCACCGAAAATGCCGAATTCTTCTTCGTACACTTTCTTGAACATCGCGCTCTGGTCGAATTCCGAAGCACGCTGTAAATCGCGCAGCAGGTCTTTCTTGGAGCAGTTGAGAACCTTGATCTTCATGTTCTCGCCGGTCTCCGAGTGGGCCAGCAGGTACTTCAATCCGCGCCAGCTCGATTCCAGCCGCTGGAACATCGGATGATGGAGCACCTCGTTCAACTGAATGGAAATCAGGTGGTCGATCTGCGCGATGCGGGCGTTGATCATCGCCTCGGAATCGCGCGACAGGCCCATGTTCCCTTCGAGGAACTGCGCCACGAACTCACGCACCAGATCCTTGCCGCGATCTTTCGATTCCGGATCGCGAGCCAGCCGCCCTTCTTCTACAATCTGGTCGAGCAGCGATAACGATTGCGTTTCCCCGCCGGTGGCTGATGCTGCTTTCTTCGCTTCCTTACTCATGGCTACCTCCCTGGTCCCCGCCGCCCTTCGACTCGGCGATTTCGCCTCTCAGTTTGTCCAACTGAGCGGAATCGCGCAGGGCTGCCTGTAGCAGGTCGTCCAACTTATCGTTGCCCTGGAGAGTTCCACGCAGATCAGAAAGCTTGGTCCGCAATTCCAAAAGGTCATGGAGCGGTTTGATCTGCTTGGCTACCTGGGTCGGCTCGAAATCGTCCATACTACGGAATTTCAAGTTGACTTTTACCTGGCCGGCGTCGGGGTCGTCGCTGATTTTGTTTTCCACCGAGAAGGCCAGGTGCGGTTTCATCGCGGCCAATACGGAATCGAAATTATCCGGGTTGACCTCTACGAACTTGCGGTCCTTCAGACGCGGCTGCGGTTCTTCCGGCATTCCGGTGAAGTCACCGAATACGCCCATCACGAAGGGCAGTTCTTTTTTCTCGATCGCACCACCCGTTTCCACATCGTAAGTGATGTGAACACGCGGCGAGCGAACTCGGTCTAGCTTGTGTTGTAAACTTTCCGCCATGTCGAAATCCTTTGAGGAGAGATTCCCAGCGCGCCTTTTTGGAGCTCCTGGTGGGTAATCCGTCCCAGGGCATCAACATATCACTTTCTTTCAGGTGAGACAACTCTTGTTTCCAGTTCGCGTACTACCCTGGCGCCCACCCGCCTGCCCGGGAGCCCGCGGCCCGGGCCGCCCCGCCTCCGGCCCTTGCCATTTCGCGATGGACGTGGTTCCATAGAAAGCGCTTCAAAATCATGAGGGGGCCCCATGGCGCGAATCGCCGGATCCACTTTTAGCGAAGTTCATTTGGGCGAACAGGACGAGGCTGAGCCGGTCGAGCTCGATCCGGAACGGCCATTCCGCGTCCTGCTGGCCGGAGATTTCAGCGGCCGCTCCTGGCGTGAGAATCCAGCCGCGCCCTTCAAGCCGGTACGCGTCGATCGCGATAACTTCGACGATGTCCTGGCGTCCCTGGGCGTTAGCCTCAACATCCACGGCGTTACCTTGAACTTCCGCGAGTTCGAGGATTTCCACCCCGACGCCATTCTGCAGACGCCGCTGTTCCAGAATATCGACCGCATGCTGGCCGCCAAGGCGCCTCCGCCGGCCGCCGCCACCGCGCGCGCTCCCTCCTCCGGCTCGCTGCTCGATCAACTGCTGGACGAACAGGAACCGGTGGCCGATGCGCCGGTGAACGTGAGCGACGCCGAAGACCTTGCCGGCTTCATCAAACGCGCTACCAAAGGCCATCTGGAACCGCGTCCCGACCCTACCCGGGAGCAGCGCACGGCCCAACGCCTCGCGCTCACCAGCGAATTACTGCAGGGCATTCTTCACCATCCGCGCATGCAGGCCATCGAAGCCGCCTGGCGGGCGCTCTACATGCTGATCCGCGGGCTCGATACCGATACCGATCTCCACGTCTACCTGCTCGACATCACCTTGCCCGAGCTGGTCTCCGAAATGAGCGCCGTGCAGAAGGAACTGCGCCGCAAGGGACCATGGGCGCTGATCGCCGGAAATTATACCTTCGCGCAGACCGAACTGGACGCCCAGGTGCTCCGCCGGCTGGCGGCTCTGGGAAGCTCGCTGGGCGCGCCGTTCCTGGCGGAAGCGCAACTGCCGCGCGAGGGCGTGGACCAGGCGTGGACCGACCTCCGCCATTCCCCCGATGCCGCCTGGATCGGTCTTGCCCTGCCGCGATTCCTGCTGCGCCTGCCTTATGGCAAGGCTACCGAAGCAATCGAAGGCTTTCCCTTCGAGGAAATGCCGCAGAGCGAACATGGGTCCTATCTTTGGGGCAATCCGGCGTTCTTGTGCGCCTATCTTTTGGGCAAATCGTATCTTCAGCAGGGTTGGGGAATGACCCGGATCGAACGCCGCCTCGACAATCTTCCGATGCACGTCTACCGTGAAGACGGCGAGCCCGTCGCCAAGCCTTGCGCCGAAGTGCTCATGACCGAAAAAGAGGCCGAGACCCTGCTCGAAGCCGGCTTCATGCCGGTGGCTTCGATCAAGGAACAGCCGGCTGCCATGGTGGTCCGCTTCCAGTCGATTGCCGAACCGCTCGCGCCCCTGGCCGGCCTGCGTTAAGCTGCCTCGCGGCCACGCCGGCACTAATTACAGATATGTTACACCGAACATCGGGTTTGATATCCTAAAGTCGCCATGAATTACGATCAGGGGGCGCGCATCGGCGATTATCAAGTCGTCGAGCGCATCGGCGCGGGAGGAATGGGGGCGGTCTACAAGGTCCGCAACCTCATCACCGACCGCATCGAAGCCATGAAAGTGTTGCTCCCCGACCTTCGCCAGGCGGCCGACCTGGCGGAGCGCTTCAGCCGCGAAATCCGCGTCCACGCCAGTCTGGAACACCCCAATATCGCGGCGCTTCGTACCGCCATGCGAGTGGAAAATCAACTCCTGATGGTGATGGAATTCGTGGACGGCGTCAGCCTCGCCACACGCCTGCGGCAAGGCCCCATCCAGTGCCAGGAGAGTGTGCTCTACATCTGCCAGGTGCTCTCCGCACTCAGTTACGCTCATGAGCGCGGCATCATTCATCGCGACATCAAGCCTGCCAACATCATGGTCGCAACCAACCGGGTGGTCAAACTGATGGATTTCGGCATCGCGACCACCACCGCGCCGCAAAATCTCGCCAACCGGCTCACCGCTGCCGGCATGGCGCTCGGATCGGTTCATTACATGTCGCCGGAGCAGGTGAAAGCCGGCGCCCCGGACGCACGCTCCGATCTGTATTCGCTGGGCATCACATTTTACGAGATGGTCACCGGCCAGTGCCCCATCCGCGGCAACAGCGAGTACGAAATCATGGCCGCCCACCTGGCGCTCACCCCGCCGCCGCCCACCGAGCTCAATCCGTTTTTGCCGCCCGCGGTGGCCGCGATTATCCAGAAGTCCATTCAGAAGCGGCCGGACGATCGTTTTCAGACCGCCGCCGAATTCCGCGCCAGTCTGGAAGCGCTCATGGGCGGCGGTGCCGCCAGCATGGCGCAACCCGCCATGATGACCAACCTGCAACCGGGAATCACTCCCGTGCGGCCGCTGACGCCGCCCTCCGGCACCTCGATTCTCAGCCCGACCATCGTCGAGGCGACCATTAAGGATCTGGCGGCCTACATCGGCCCCATGGCCAAAATCATCGTCAACCGCGCCGCCAAACAGGCGCAGAGTCCCAAGCAGTTGTATGAGACCGTGGCGCTCGAAATCCCGTCGGTGGCCGACCGGACGAAGTTCCTGGCGAAGCGCGGGTCTTAGATACACGCAGGCTTGCACCGCCGGCGCTCTGTAATCGAGTGAGCCTCTTCTGAGCAGGGCACAAGCAAGCGGACGCTTCTTCGCGGCCGCGGCTCTGGTATGACCTAGTCCGGAGATGCCGGCGAGCTATTCGCCTTCGAGCATCTTCATGGCCTTTACCATGCTGATGCGCATGCGGTCGAACGAGCCCGCCAGGGTCGAGATCTCGTCTTTTCCGTGGATCGGGAATTGTTCGTCGGTGAGCTCGCCTTTGCTGATGCGGTCCGCCATAGCCGACAGTTTCGATACCGGCCGCACCACGATCAGGATCAGCGCGAGATCCACCGCGATCAATGTGATCAGCGCCACCAGCCCCATATCGAAGAGCAGATTCTGAAAAGCGTTTTGGGCCATATGCAGCGGTAGCGAAGCCGGCACCGAAACAATCTGCGCGCCCACGATTTCGCCGAGCCCCCAGCCGAAACCGTTGGTGCTGCCATAGATTGCCACCATCGAAGCCGGCGCCTCGGCGGCGGTCGAGTGGCATTCCAGGCAGGGCTTGCCCGCGACGATCGGCTGCGCCAGGTACCAGGAAACTCCGTTGACCGTGTCGCGCGACCCGACTTTGCTCTTGATGGTCGAGTTGTCGCGGAAATAGCGGATGACGTCGGACTCCCAGTCGGCCGGACGATCTCGCGGGTTGGTGGGGTTCAGAGTCGCTTCCTTGTAGCTGTACTGCGGATACTTCGCACGAAGATAATTAAAACTCTCGGTGGCCGCATAGGCCGGGACCACTTGCGCGTGAAACGTGGTTTGCGACTCGCCAAGCAGCAGCGGGCTGATCTGCTTGGTGGTGTAGCTCCGCATGGAAAGCGCGGTTTCCATCATCAGGCGGGCGTTCTCGATTACTTCGTCGGTGGCGTTCCGGTTCAGGAATCCATGCGCCAGATAGGCGGCGAACACAAATCCAATTCCGAAAACGGCAACGAAAACCAAGGTGAATTTAACGACGAGCTTCATAGGATATTGAGGAGTGCGGCTGCCGCCAGCATACAGAGTCACGACAGATTTGTAAAGCCGGCGGGAGAGCACGCTCGCAGCCTGCGCTAGACTGATCGTCATGACCGGACGTCCGCAGGAAGGCGACGCTGCGCCTTATTATTTTCCTTACATCGATCAGGTCCCCGGCGACGATGTGCTGGCCGCGATCGAGAGCCAACTCGACGAAGTGCTGGCCGTGTTCGCCGGTATCTCGGAAGACGTTTCGCTCTGCCGTTATGCGCCCGACAAGTGGAGCATCCGGCAGATGCTGAACCACGTCACCGATACCGAACGCGCCTTCGCCTTCCGCGCCCTTTGGTTCGCCCGCGGCTTCCCCACGCCCATGCCGGGTTACGACCAGAACATCGCGGTGGCGGGCGCGCAAGCCGATAACGTCGCCTGGTCGGCGCATGTGGAGGAATTCCGGCAAGTGCGCCTGTCCACCGTCTCGCTATTCCGCAATATGCCCGCCGAGGGCTGGACGCGCGGCGGCATCGCCAGCGACAAACACGTCACCGTGCGCGCCTTGGCGTTCATCATCGCCGGGCACGTGACGCACCATGTCGCGATTCTGCGGAACCGATATCTCTAGCCGGGGGGAAAGCCAGCTGGTACGGCGGCACTTTGATCTTGTCGAACGTTTCTGATACGTTGGGTGCCATGCCTCTGCTCGAGCCCGTGATTTGGGCCAAAGGTACCGTTCTTAATCCTCAACACCTGCAGATCCAAGACCGGTTCCTGGTAGACTCGCTACAGTTTCAGCTTCAGGCGCTGAATTTCCGGCCCTGGGGATTTCAGCGTCTGCGCATCGACCAGGCCGCCCTGGCCGCCGGCACCATCACGCTGTCGGAAGCCTCGGGCATCATGTCGGACGGCCTGCTGTTCGATATTCCGGAGTCGGACGCAGCCCCTTCGCCGCGCGCCATCGCGGACCGCTTCCCGCCCGATACCGAGTCGCTCGGCATCTTCCTCGGGATCCCGCATTATCGCGAACAGGGATTGAACGTGGCCAACGGTATGCGCGACGTGGAGGCGCGGTATCGCGCCGAAGTCGCCATGATGCGCGACGACAACACCGGGCAATCGGAACGGCCGGTACTGGTAGCGCGCAAGAATTTCCGCATTCTGGTGGAAGGTGAGAGCCAGGAAGGCATGTCGGTGATGCAGGTGGCCAACATCCGCAAAACGCCGGCCAATGTGTTCCAGATGGACACGCATTTTGTGGCGCCCATGCTCGATTTGAGCGCCAGCGATTACCTGCTCTCCATCGCCCGCCGCCTGGTGGAGATTCTGTCCGCCAAGAGTAGTATGCTTTCCAGTTCGCGCCGCCAGAAAAACCAGAGCCTGGCCGATTTCACCGCCTCCGATATCGCGCAGTTCTGGCTGCTCTACACCATCAACACGGCCTTCCCCACCATCAGCCATTTGTTCGAAACGCGCGGCGGACACCCTGAGGCACTCTACTCCGCCATGCTGCAATTGGCCGGCTCACTGACCACGTTTTCGTCGAAGATTCACCCGCGCGATCTTCCGGTTTACGCGCACGACAATCTGGGCGTGTGCTTCACCGATCTCGACGAGAAGCTGCGTTTCCTGCTCGATACCGTCGTGCCGAGCAACTTCGTTTCCCTGCCCCTCAAGCTGGTATCCCCCAACATTTACGCCACCTCCATCGATAAGGAAGAGTACCTGCGCGGCACCCGCATGTATTTGGCGATGTACTCCGACGCCAGCCAGGCCGACGTAATCGGGCGCGGTCCGAATCTCATCAAGATCTGCTCCGGCGACCATATCGAACTGCTGGTGCAAAGAGCGCTCGCCGGCGTGCCGCTGATTTATTCGGTGAGCCCTCCGAGCGCCATTCCGCTCAAACTGAATTATCAGTATTTCAGCTTGAGCCAGAGCGGCGGCCCGTGGGAGACAGTGGTACGCGCGCGCAATCTGGCGGCATACGTTCCCGGCGAATTTCCCAATCCGCAGTTGGAGCTGATCATTCTGCTGCCCAACGCGGGCTAACGGCTGAGCGGCCTGGTGGCGCGTTTAGCGCACCACCAGATAAATGATCAGAGCCAGCGCCAGCACCACCGCGACGGCGATCAGAATCCACAACAGATAGTTGCCCTTCTTCTTAGGAATGGGCGGCCGGCCGGCCTTCTTCACTACTTTGGGCTCAGGCGCGGCCGGCATTTCGGGCGGCGGCGCCTTGAACATCTTGGTAAATTCACTGGGGCCCTGTTCGGCCGGGGCAGCGCCCGTGGGGAACTGCATTTGCGGTTGCGGCGCCTGGAACGCCCGCGTAGCCTCGCCCGCCGGATGGGCACGCGGCGGCGGCGCGGCCAACGGCTGGCCTGCCAATCCATCCACTGCAAAGGGCGCATTCAGCATGCGCGTGAACTCGCCGGCCTCTTTCATGCCGCCCGATGACGAAGCCGGCGGGAACAGATCCGGCGGCGGCGACGATTGCCGGGGCATAGATGGTATTCCGGGCGATTGCAGCATGCGCGTGAACTCGCCCGGCTCCGACGGCGCCATGGGCGAGCCCGAGGGTGCGGACTGCGAAAAGATGGAGGGCGCCTGCGATGCCGGCCCGGTGGGCGCGAGCGGCGATTGCAGCATGCGCGTGAATTCGCCCGGCTCGGAAGTTTCGAGCGGCGAATTGCCGGAGGGCATTCTGGGCGCCGGCGGCGGAGGAGGAGCCACCGGAGGCTGGGCCTGCAGCATGCGTGTGAACTCGCCCGGCCCAGGGGAGGCTGACGGGACGGCGCGGGTGGGAGGCGGCGGCGCCATGGGCGGCGCGGCGCCGGCCGGCGGTTGGGCCTGCAGCATGCGCGTGAACTCGCCCGCTCCGGCCGAAGGCGGAGGCGCCGCTGGCGGCGGTGGAGGCGCAGGCATCGTCTGCGATTTCAGGAGCCGCGTGAATTCGCCCTGCTCCGCCTGCGGCGGAAGTGGCGGGAGCGCCGGGGGTGCAGCGGGTAAGGGTCCGGATTGCGTGCGCAGCAAGCGCGTGAATTCGCCACCCTCCGCCGGCGGCGCTGCCGGCGCGGGCGCCGGTGGAGGCGGCGGGGGAGCGGACGGCGACTGTGCCCGCAGTAATCGGGTGAACTCGCCGCCCTCGGCCGGCGGTGCCGCCGGCGCGGGCGCGGGTGGAGGCGGCGGGGGAGCAGCCGGCGACTGTGCCCGCAGTAATCGGGTGAACTCGCCACCCTCCGCCGGTGGGGCGGCCGGCGCAGGTGCCGGTGGAGGCGGCGCGGGAGCCGCCGGCGCTTGGGCGCGCAGTAATCGTGTGAACTCGCCTTCCCCCCCGGCGGGCGGCGCTGCTGGAGGAGGCGGCGCTGCTGCTGCAGGAGGCGGCGGTGTGGAGGCGGCCGGCGATTGCGCCCGCAGCATGCGCGTGAATTCGCCTTCCGCACTTGCCGGCTGTGCAACTGGCGCCGGGGGCGCCGCAGGCGGCGGTGCGGCCGGCGCTTGCGCGCGCAGCAATCGGGTGAATTCGCCTTGCTCGACTTGCGGCGGCGGCGCGGCCGGCGGCGGCCCGGGCTCGTGCTTCGCCAGCAGGCGATCGAAGTCGTCGGCGGCCGAAGCGGCTGGCGCCGGCGGGGGCGGCGGCTGGACGTACTTGGCGCGCACCCGTGTCAGGTCGTTGGGATTGGCAGCTTTTTCAGCCGCTACCCGCGATTTCAACGAAGCCATCCACTGCCGCAGCGGGGGATTTCCCGTCAGCGCATCGGTGACTACGTAGGGAGTACCATTCTGGTCGCCGGTCTCCAGGAAGCAGACCTGGTACTCGGGCGGGAGGGTCGGGATCTCCGCCAATAAAGCTTCATTGACGGCGTTATGCCCCCCGGCAAGCAAGTGTATGGTAACAGACCGGCCCGAGGCATTTTCTCGTGCCGAAAGCGCATGATCGCTCTGCCCGGAGGCCCCGGCAATCCGTCCCGTGATCTGGAACCTTTGGTCGAAACTCATGGTTTTCCTTATACCGCCATGGATTTAGCAGGCCCGATCGAGCTCCGCGAGGCCGCCATGGCGACTTTTTCCTCGCGCCTCACAGCCCCTGATATGATACAGTATCGCTGCTGCGAAATTCGCGAGACAAGTTCGGCGCGAGAGCACGGCACGTCAATTCGCCCTATGAGATCCCTGTCGCAAGTCGTATGGTCGGAGGGCATGTACCTCGGACCTCACGAATTTCAGGCCCAAGCACGCTATTTCGAGGACGCCATCCACTTCGCGGCGGACGCGCTGTGGTTCCAGAGCTACGGCTTGATCGGCGCTACGATCGATAGCGATGCCCTGCGCAACGGAACCGTTAGCCTGGTGCACGCTTCCGGTATTTTTCCCGACGGCACGCCCTTTCACATGCCGCAGTCCGATGCGGTACCAGCCGTCCGTCAAATTGCCGATCAATTTCCACCCACCCGCGATACGCTCACCATCTACCTGGGACTGCAGCAGCGTAAACCGGGCGGGCGCAACTGCGCCGTAGGCGGAGACCCCGGCGACTCGCGCTATTTCTCCGAAATGCGCAACTTCAATGACGAGACCAACGGCGCGGACAGCCGTCCAGTACCCATCCGGCGCAAGAATATCCGTCTAATTCTCGAATCGGAACTGGACGAGCAGACGGTCGCACTGCCGTTGGCGCGCGCCCGCCGCGACGGTTCCGGCCATTTCATCTACGACCCGGTCTTCATTCCGCCGTGCCTGCAGATTACCGCCAGCGAACCGCTGATGCTGATGCTGCGGCGACTGATCGAGATTCTGGAGAGCAAAAGCAGCGGGCTGAGTCGCAATAAGACTTCCGGGCTTACCGAATTCTCTTCCCGCGACCTGGCCAACTTCTGGCTGATGCACGCCGTCAATTCCGGGCTCGCGGCGCTGCGGCATCTGTGGATCTCCAAGCGCGGACATCCCGAAGAGCTCTTCATGGAAATGTCGCGGCTGGGCGGCGCGCTGTGCACGTTCGCGCTCGACTCCCACCCGCGCACCATGCCGATTTACAACCACCGCAACCTCAGCGAGTGCTTCGAAAAACTGGACGAGCACATCCGCACGCACCTGGAGACCATTGTCCCCACCAATTGCGTGGAGATCCCGCTCACCAAGGTGGCGGATTACTTCTACGAAGGCGACATCAACGATTCGCGCGTTCTAGGCCGCGCCCGCTGGGTGCTGGGAGTGCATGCCAAACTTGGCGAGGCGGAAGTGATTGAGCGCGTGCCGCAACTGGTAAAACTCTGTTCCGCAAAATTCGTGGGGGAGCTGGTAAAACGCGCCATGGCCGGTCTCAACCTCACTCACATGCCGGTTCCGCCGCCCGCGATTCCTTCGCGCGTGGAAATGGAATATTTCGGCGTCTCCCGCGACGGGCCATTTTGGGACCACATCGTACAAACGCACCGGGTCGGAGTCTATGTACCAGGCGAAGTGACCGACGCGGAGCTGGAACTTTTGGTAATCCTGGATAAATAATTATGAAGCGAACCGGGGGGGAGCATGACATGCCAGCCTCCGCCCTCGCCAATAAAGGATCTCGATCATGACACCAAATATCGCGACCGCTTCCGGCGCAGCTCGCACCGATAATCTCGCACTTATCTTTCAAGAAGTTCTGACCGCTATTGTCCGGTTGCGCAGCAACCGGCAGGAACTCTCCGACGCCGAGTCGTTCCGCTATTCCATGCGCGAGGCCATCAAAGCCGCCATTCAAGAGGCGCGCAATCGCGGCTATAACGCCGATGATATCAAGATGGCAACACTGGCGCTGGTCGGTTTCCTGGATGAATCGGTGCTCAACCTGCGCAATCCCATGTTTGCCGATTGGCCGCGCAAGCCGCTGCAGGAGGAACTCTTCGGCATTCACATGGCGGGCGAACTCTTTTTCCGCAATCTGGAACAACTGATGGGCCGCGCCGATTCCACCGATCTGGGCGATTTGCTCGAAGTCTACTACCTGTGTCTGCTGCTCGGATTCGGCGGACGGTACAGCATCGGCGGAAAGGGCGAGTTACAGGCCATCACCACGGCTACCGGCGACCGCATCAAGCGCATGCGCGGCCCGTCCTATGATCCGTTCATGGAGATTCACAGCGAGCCGGAAATCGTCAAGGCTACGGAAGATCCCTGGTTGAAGAAGTTCGCCATCATCGCCGCCGTGTGCTTCGTGCTGGTGGTGGCGTTATTCTTAACTTTCAAATTCACACTCGGTTCAAGCGCGCGCCAGGTCAACGTGACGGCAGCGGATGCGAAACTTTAGGGGACTTAGATGAACAAAAAGCATTACATCATCATCGGCTCCATTCTGGCGACGGCCGGCGTCGCGGTGGCGTGGCTGGGTTCGAACGCCCAAAAAGTTCCCGGATTAAAGAACGTCGATCCGTTCATATTGCAGGCGATCGTCCTCGTGGTCGGCATCGTTGCCGCTGCGGTGATGACGTGGGTTGCCACCCGGGGCGACAAGCCGGAAGCTGCGGCGGGCGGTGCTGGCGGCGCGGGGGCAGGCGCGGAAGCGGCGGAAGTCACCGACATGGACGAACTGCTGGGCGAGGCCGAAGCACGGCTGGCCGTGGCTCAGCAGGAGAAAGATTCCAAGCTCGGAAAGCTCCCGGTGATCGTACTGCTGGGCGAGGCCGGCAGCGCCAAGACCACCACCATGGTGCAATCCGGGGCGGAGCCCGAATCGCTCGCCGGGCAGGTGTACGAAGACAACAATATTCTGCCCACGCCGGCGGCCAATTTTTGGTTCGCGCATCACACCGTGTTCGTCGAGATGGGCGGCAAGCTGCTCACCGACAGCAAGGCGTGGAAAACCCTCATCGGCCGCCTGCAACCTTCCAAGACCGCGGCCCTGCTGGGCACCGCCGAACAGGTACCGCGCGCTGCGCTGGTCTGTGTGGACGCCGAAGTTCTCGGCTCGCCCAGCCCCGATACGCTCGCCACCCTGGCGCGAAAACTCCGCACGCAGTTGGCCGAAGTTTCGCAGCTCCTGGGGATCAATCTGCCGGTCTACGTGCTTTTCACGCGCAGCGACCGTCTGCTGTTCTTCACCGAATATTTCAGCAAGCTGAATAACGAAGAGTCCACCCGCATCCTGGGCGCTACCCTGCCCATCGTGGCGGAGCGCACGGGCATCTATGCCGAACAGGAGACCACGCGCATCGGCGTGGTGTTCGAGAATCTGTTTCGTAAGCTGTGCAATGCACGGCCATCATTCTTGGCGCGCGAAACCGAGACCATGCCGCTCTCCGCCATGTACGAGTTTCCGCGCGAATTCCGCAAGTATCACCAGGCGGTGGTACGTTTCCTGGTGGAACTGTGCCGTCCCAGCCAGTTGACCGTGGCTCCGTTCCTGCGCGGATTTTACTTTTCCGGCGTCCGCCCCATTATGGTGAACGAAGTGGCTCCGGCCGCACCCACCGCGCCCACCCCGGCCGGCGGACGCGTAGGCGCCACCGGCATGTTCCGTGCGCAGGCAGCTGCTGCCGCCGCCGGCGGCGGACAGCGCATTATCGGACAACGCAAAGTCCCGCAGTGGCTGTTCCTCAGCCACTTCTTCAACGACCTTCTGCTGGCCGATACCGCAGCCAAAGGTGCCAGTTCCAGCAGTATCCGCGCCAGCATGCCGCGCCGCATTCTGCTGCTCACCGCTTCGCTGCTGTGCCTCATCTACTGCATGTTGCTGGTGGTCTCCTTCGGCAAGAATCGCGCGCTAGCCAACAACGTAAAGCTGGCCTCAGCGGGCATCGCCGCGGCCGCACCTCCGGCCGCCGGCGAAGCTGCCTCCCTCGATTCGCTCAAGAAGCTCGAAACCCTGCGCCAGTCTCTCGAGGTGCTCACCAAGTACAATCGCCACGGCGCGCCGTTGATGTATCGCTGGGGCCTCTACATCGGCAACGATCTTTATCCCGATGTCCATAAGTTATACTTTGCGGATTTCCACCGCATGCTGCTGGCGCCCACCCAGGAAACCATGGTGGCGCAAATGCGTTCTCTGCCCGGTACTCCCGGGCCGACCGACGATTACACCCCGCCTTACAAGAGCCTGAAGGCGTACCTGGAAACCACTTCCAACCACGAGAAAGCCACTCACGATTTTCTGCCGCCGGTGCTGGTAGAGCGCTGGGGCACTCCGCGCAACGCCGATCCCGACCGCATCGCGCTAGCGCAAAAACAGTTCGATTTCTATAGCGACGAACTCCTGATTGCCAATCCCTATGCGAGCGACAACGACGCTGCGGCCATCGGCAACGCGCGCCATTATCTTGGGCAATTCGGCGGACTGCAGCGGATCTATCAGGCCATGCTGGCCGACGCAGCCAAGAGCGGGCCGCCCATCAATTTCAATAAACGCTTCCCCGGTTCGGCCGAAGAAGTGGAGGACGGCTACACCGTTCCCTCCGCCTTTACCAAAGCCGGTTGGGATTTCATGAAAGGCGCGCTCAAAGATCCCGGCAAATATTTCGAGGGCGAAGCCTGGGTGCTGGGTCCGCAGAGCACTACCGATATCGACCGCACCAAACTCGCGCAGCAACTCTCCGCGCTGTATTACGCCGATTTTGTGAAAGAATGGCGCAGCTTCATGAAGTCCGCCAGCGTGGTTCGCTATGCCAGTCTGCCCGATGCTTCGAAGAAGCTCGCGGTACTTTCCGGCAACCAATCGCCGCTGCTGGAACTGTTCTGGCTGGCATCCAATAACACCGATGTGGACGCGCCCGACGTCAAGAGCGCCTTCCAGCCGGTGCAAACCGTGGTGCCGCCCATTAAGGTAGAGCAGTACATCGCGCCGCCCAACCAGGGATATATGGGTTCGTTGCTCAACTTGCAGGCGGCGCTCGACGCGCTGGCGCAGAGCCCCAATAACAACGATGCCGGCAAGAATACCACCCTCACCAGCGCCACCGCCGCTCACGGCACCGCGCGCCAGGTAGCTCAGGTCTTCCGGCCCGATCCCGACGCCCACATGGACGCCACCGTGCTCAAGCTGATGGAAGATCCCATCGTGTATGTGGAGAGCCTGCTGCGCTCCCTCGGACCGGCGCAACTCAATGCCGCCGGCCGCAGTTTCTGCGGCGAGTATCGCGCCATGTTCGGCAAGTTCCCGTTCAATCGCGCCTCCAAAACCGATGCCACCGTGGAGGACGTGAATGCGATCTTCAAGACCCCCGACGGCAAATTCTGGAAGTTCTACAACGACAACCTCACCAAGCTCCTGCCCAAGCAGGGTTCCGATTACGTGCCTGCCACGGTGGACGGAGTGACGCTCACGCCGAGCTTCGTAGCGTTCTTCAAAAAGGCCGCGAATTTCGGTAATTCGCTCTACGTCGGCAATACGCCCGACCCGCATTTCAGTTACACTCTGAAGTCTGTGCCGAGCGACGGCGTCGAAGGCGCGGTTCTCACTCTCGACGGCCAGCAAGTGTCGTACACCGGATCCAATATGGTGTCGAAGACGCTCAACTGGCAAGGGACGGCGGCGGCCACGCATGGTGTCAAAGCGACATATAAGCGCGGCGGCGACAACGATTGGGACACCGAAGAGGGCCTGTGGGCCATCTTCAAATTCTTCTACACGGCGGACCGTACCGTGCCGGCTCCCGGCGGCGGCTACACCCTGGAATGGGTCATGCGCAGCGGTAAGGACGCCAAGCCGGTGACCATCGAAGGCGGCAAGGAACTGACGGTGCGCTTCCAGGCCGACGTCCCCATGTTCCAGAAAGACTTCTTCGCCAGCATGTCATGCGTGGCGGAAGTGGCGAAACAGTAGGAGCGGATAAACCGCAAGCGAGTGGCGCTCAAACTCGACAGCATTCGCTACGCTGGGCGGCCCGTACCGCCCAGCAGCCGCTTCTGCACCTTACCCAGCGCGGTGCGCGGCAGCTTGTCGACCGTCACGAAATCGCGCGGCACCTTGAAGGACGCCATGCGGGCGCGGCAGCGGGCCTCCAGGTCCGCCACGTCCACCGGGCGGCGCGTCACGATATACGCCACCGGGATTTCGCCGCGCAAGCGGTCGGGCACGCCCACCACGGCGGCTTCCGCAATCTCCTCCTGCTCCGCCAGGAAGTCCTCGATCTCGCGCGGATAAATGTTGAAGCCGGCGGAAATGATGAGATCGCTCTTGCGGCCGAGCAGCGTGTAGTAACCGTCGGTCGAACGCTCCGCCATATCGCCGGTCTTGAACCAGCCGTCGTCGAAAGCCACGCGCGTGGCCTCTTCACGCCGCCAATATCCGGCGAATACGTTGGGGCCGCGCAGTTGAATCTCCCCCTCCACGATCCGTACCGCTATGCCCGGCAACGGAAATCCCACCGTGCCCGCGCGCCTCTCTCCGGCATACGGGTTCGACAGGATCATGAGCGTTTCGGTCATCCCGTACCGCTCCAGAATCGCGTGCCCGAAGCGGGCGCGAAATTCCTCGAAGACCTGCGGCGAAAGCGGCGCCGAACCGGAGACGAACAGCCGCATGAAGCTGCCCGTTTCGCGGGCGGCTTCCAGTGGAAAATCGAGCAGCCTCACATACACCGCCGGGACGCCGAAAAAGAGCGTGGGCCGGAAATCGAGAAACTCGGCGGGCGCCTTTTGATGCTCGAACCGCTCCAGCAGGCGCATGCGGCACCCACTCGCCAGCCAGCAGTGCAGGCCGTTGGCAAGCGCGTGCACGTGAAAAAGTGGAAGGGCGAGCAGGAACCGGTCGGCGCTGGAAATACTCCAGCAGGCGTTGAGATGGATGGCGTTGACCACGAAGTTGCCATGCGTGAGAATCGCGCCCTTGGAGACGCCGGTGGTTCCCGAGGTGTAAACCAGCGCAGCCGGCGCATCGCCATCGAGAACCATAGCGGGACGCTCCGCCTCGGCGGGCGCGATCAATTCCTCCACCCGCCACAGCGGCACATCGCCCGGCATTTCCTGGGCTGCGATCACCGCCAGCGGCTCGGCATCGTCCAGGATGTGGAGGATTTCCTTTTCGCGATACAGAATATTGATCGGTACGAAGATCACGCCCAGCTTCACGCAAGCCAGGTAGATATCGATCATCTCGACGCAATTGGCCAGATAGACGGCGAGCCGGTCGCCGGTATGCAATCCACGCGCAACAAAGAGCGCCGCCATGCGATTGCTGCGGCCGTCGAGTTCTCCGAATGTGAACTCACGGCCGGCAAATTCCAAGCCGATTTCATCGCGCCGCGCCACCAGCGAGAGGTCGAATAACTGCGCCAGATTCATGTCCGCTCCGGAATGGCGAAGGCCACCGCGCCGGCAAGCAGTGAGAATGCGCCCAGCGCCCAGAAGCTTGCCTGAAACCGGCCGGTCCAATCGGCCAGCGCGCCCACCGCCGGTGTGCCCACCAGAATCATCACGATTCCCACCGTATTTACCAGACCCATGGCTGCGCCGGCGCCCCCCGGCACCAGCGCGGCCGCGCGATTGAATACCCCCGCATAAGGCAATCCGCACCCCGTGCCGAGCAGCACAATCGCCACGCCCGTCAGAGCGATCGATCCGCCCCACGCCAGCGCGATACAGGCCGCCGCATTCAGCACCATAGCGCCCTGCACCAGGGTGCAAACGCGCATGCGCTGCACCAGCCATCCGCCCAAAGGCCGGGAGACGATTCCCAGCAGCAGCACGGCCGATCCCATCACTCCCGCCGTCTTCAGCGGCAGCCCGAATGAAGTCTTCAGCAGCACCGTAATCCACGCGCCCACCACGATCATGAGCCCGAACGACGCCATCTGGATGACGCCCAGCAGCCACAATTGTCCGTGAGCGGCAACCTGGCGCAAGCCCGGCGCGGGACGCACGATGTGACGCTGATGGGGCGCGCCCGTGATCCACCACAACCACGCCGCGGCAGCAAGCAGAGCGCACGCCACACACGCGCCGCGCCAGCCGAAAGCGTCGAGCAATTGCGGTACGGCGAACAGGACAAAGCCCGATCCGAGCACGATGGACGCGCCGAAATAACCCTGCGCCATGTGGCGTTCCCGCCCTTCGAAGCGGACGACGATGTAGCGCGCTCCCGCCGCGAAGCATGCGCCCGTGCCGATCCCAGCGAAGGCTTTCCAGAAGAGCAGTTGCCAATACGCGCCGGCGAAGGCCAGTGCGAAATTCGCCACCGCCACCCAGGCCAAAGCGGCAGCGATGACGCGGCCGGCGCCGAAGCGATCTCCCAACCGTCCGCCGGGTACTTGCATGAGCGCATGGGTGAGGAAAATCGCCGTGGTGAGCAGGCCGGCGCGTGCCTGGTCGAAACCGAACTCGCCGCGTAACGCCGAGACCATGGGAGCGTGATTGGTGTAATTGGCGGAAAACGCGAACCCTGCGGCGCAACCGGAAAGCAACGCGCGTCTATCCATTTGACTCATGCCGTGGCGCCAGTTTACCACCCTCGTGTGGAAAACTGGCGGCGCACGATGGCCAGGAACGCCGCCGCCGCGGGATTATCCAATTTGGACTTCATGGCGATATCGATCGACGTCCAGTGGCGCGAGCGCACCCGTTTGAAAACCACACCCGGGGTGGTGATTCGGGCCACGCAGGCTGGCGCCAGCGACACTCCGAGTCCGGCCGCCACCAGCCGCAAGACAGTGGGCCATTGCGGCGCCTCCTGTACGAAGTTGGGACGAAAGCCTTCCGCCTCACAGCAGGCCACGGTGCGATCATACGCCAGGCCGCCCATGCGGCGCGCGAACAGGACGAACGGCTCGTTCTGCAGCGCGCTCACGGAGAGCACCGGCTTCGCCGCGAGTTTGTGGCGCGCCGGCAGCACTGCCACGAACGGCTCGCGCAGCACCGTCTCGATGGTGAGCCCTTCACGTGCATCGCCATCGCGCAGGAAACCGAGATCGAACGCCCCGTCCAGCAGGAACGGTATCTGTTCCTCGGTGGCGCCTTCGCGCAATCGCAACTCCACGTTGGGGTGCATGCGGCGATACCGGCGGATGGCTTTCGGCAGGCCGGTAAACATCACCGAGCCGGCGAAGCCCACCGTCAGTGAGCCTTCGAGTCCGCGGCCCACACGGCGCGCCATCTCGATATCGTCGGCTGTTTTAGCGAGCGTGCCGCGCGCGCGCTCCAGCAAGAATTGCCCCACGCGCGTGAGCTTGACGCCGCGGGTGGTGCGATCGAAGAGCGAGTATCCCAGGGTCCGCTCCAGGTTGCGGATCTGCTGGCTCAGGGGCGGCTGCGCCATCCCCAACTTCTCGGCCGCGCGTCCGAAATGCAGCGTGCCGGCCACGGCAACGAAGTACCGCAGGTGTCGAAGCTCGATCTGGTCATTCATACCGGATTCGTCTCAGTATAGAGGATTCGGATATTGGACATATGTCCCGGCCCGCCGTATCTTGGCTGTAAAGGGAGGTACCGATGTCGCCCGCAACCGGACAGATTACGATTCGCGAATTTGCACCTGGCGATGAAGACGCGTTCCGCCAGCTCAACGAAGAGTGGATTACACGCTATTTCGCGATTGAGGCGAAAGACGCCGAGACCATCAACCATCCGCAGGCCAGCATTCTGGCACCCGGCGGCCGCATTTTTTTCGCAGTCGTGGAAGGGCGCCCGGTGGGTTGCTGCGCACTGGTTTCCACCGGCGCCGGCGAATTCGAGGTGGCCAAGATGGCCGTCACCGCGTCCTGCCAGGGGATGGGAATCGGCCGGCAGATTCTGACGGCCGTAATTGAGGCGGCCCGTGTCTCTGGCGCGCGCCGTCTGCACCTGGAGACCAACCACACCCTCACGCCGGCCATCCGCCTCTACGAATCGATCGGCTTCCGCCACGTGCCGCCGGGTCACGACGGCCCGTCCGCCTATGTGCGGGCCGATGTTTTCATGGAAATCATGCTGTAGCATGGTCGGACTGCTTGCTCCCGGTGTGCCGAACTACGCACTATACCGCTGATACGCGGATCTCTCGACCGCATCGTCCCTGCATTTCAGGACGGCCAATCGGCGGAGGCATTCTCCGGTCCCTCACCAGATTGACGGGGGAATGAGAAACGCTGGGAGGCGCTGCGGCAGTGCCCTCTCGCAAGGCGATTACGCGAGTCTAAAAAGAACAAACCTCCCTCAGACCCTCGTAAAAACATTCTTCTTGCTGGACCCGCACTTGGACGGCCGTATCGTCATCCGACGATGCCTCACTGTTTGGCCTCTGCGAGGAACACACTGCCCCGCCGGCGTGTCTTCACGCCCTAAATTCCCCCTTGACACCCTCCGCCGGTAGTGCTAATTTTTTAGCATGCTGCTAGAAACCCAACAGGAGAGCGCACGGTGAGAATCGGCACGGGACTCAGCCGGCGCGAACGCCAGATCATGGACATCCTTTACCAGGGCGGCAAGCTCTCGGCCGCCGCCGTGCGCGAAGCCATGCCCGATGCGCCCAGCTACTCGGCCGTTCGCGCCATGCTGCGCGTGCTCGAAGACAAGGGCCACGTCAAGCATCAGGCCGAAGGCTTGAAGTACGTCTATGTCCCCACCGTGGCTCGCGACAAGGCCAAACGATCCGCCGTAAAGCACCTGCTCGACACCTTCTTCGCCGATTCCCCCGCGCAGATTGTGGCCGCACTGCTCGATGTCTCCGCGACCCGCCTCACGCGCGAAGACCTGGATCGCATGTCGGAAATGATCGAACGCGTCAAGAAAGAGGAAAAATAAATGCCCGCATGGCTGGCAATGTTACCTGGCGCCGCGCTCAAGAGCACCGTCGTGATCGGCGCGGCATGGATCCTGGCCCTGGCGTTGCGGCGCCACTCAGCCGCGGCACGTCACGCGGTGTGGACCGCGGCCGCCGCTGCGCTGCTGGCGCTGCCGCTGCTTTCCATTTCGATGCCGGCGTGGCGCGTGCGCAGCAGCGCACTCGGGCCGCTGGCGTCCACCGTCACGTTTCGAGCCACTGCGATGGAGCGCTCCGACGGCGCCGCGCCGGCATCCTTGCCTGCACCCACGGGACAGCCCGCGTCGAAGTCCGCGCCGTTCAATTTTCGTCTCCTGATCCCGCTAGTGTGGGCTGCCGGCACGGCGTTCGCACTGCTCCACATGGTGGCAGCGTGGATGGTAATGGCGCGACAGCGTAGCGCCGCGCGCCCGCTCCAAGATTGCGCGCTCTTCCCTGCCCTGCGGCGCCTGCTGGGCATCCGGCACCACGTCGCGCTACTCGAAATTCCGGCGCGTGGCATGCCGCTCAGCTTCGGCATTCTACACCCCGCAGTTTTCCTGCCCGCCGATGCGCGCGAATGGAGTGAGGATCGCCGCCGCGTAGTGCTGCTGCACGAACTGGCGCACATCCGGCGCGGCGATCTCGCCACGCAGGTGCTGGCGCGTATTGCGGTATCTCTCTACTGGTGGAACCCGCTCGCCTGGATGGTGTGGCGCGAATTCGTGAAGGAGCGCGAGCGCGCTGCCGACGATGTCGTGCTGGCCGCCGGCGAAACCGCCACCAGCTACGCCAGCGAATTGCTGGCCATCGCACGCTCGCTGCAAGCCGTGCCGATGCTCGCCTCTGCCGCCGTCGCCATGGCGCGCCCCTCGCAGTTCGAAGGCCGCCTGATGGCCATCCTCGACACCCGCGTCAATCGCCGCCCGCTTTCGCCGCGCGCGCCGCTGGCCGCCGCCGCACTGGCAGTCGCGCTGGTGGCGCCCTTCGCTGCGCTGCAGGCGCAGGACAAGCCGGACGCCGCCATCCAGCCGAATATCGACGCCACCATCAAAGCCGCTATCGCGCAACAGAACCACGAGATCCTGGACACAGCCGCCGCCGCCTACACCAGCGTCCGCAAGTACGACGCGGCGCAGCAACTCCTGCAGAGTGCGCTTACCATCCGCGCCGCCACCTCGGGCGAACGCAGTTCCGCCTACGCCATCGGCCTGATGAAGCTCGGCGATCTCTCGGCGTCGCGCGGGAAGACCGCCGATGCCGTCGACTTCTATACCCGCGCCGTCGCGCTGGGCGACACGCCCGATACCACGCCCGGCCTGATTTATCTCGGCACTCGCGCGCTCGGCAAAAAGGACCCGATCGCCGCCGAAGGCTTCGTGGATCGCGCGCTATCCGTGGCGCCTTCGGGGAAGGAAGCGGGCCGCGCGCTCACGGTCAAGGGCAATATTGCCCTGTTCAATGAACTCCCCGGCGTGGCAGAGCTGAGTTATCAGCAGGCGCTGGCGCAGGATCCGCCCGGCAGTGTGGAAGCCGCCCTCACCATGGAGACGTACGCCAGGTTCCTGCACGCCCAAAACCGTCATGCCGAGGCAAACATGTTCCTCGCGCAGGCCAAGCCGATTCGCCAGGCACAGGTCGATGAGATTTCCACGCACCTCCCGGGAGGCGCTATCGAAGCCCCGTCGAAAGTTGGCAATGGCGTCCTGGCGCCCGCTCTCCGCGCTAAACAGGAGCCGGAATACTCCGAGGACGCACGCAGCACGAAAATGCAGGGAACAGTTATGCTGCGCGTCACCATCGGCACCGATGGGCTGGCGCACGATATCGAATTGCTGAGAAACCTCGGCTTCGGCCTCGACGAAAAAGCCGTCGAAGCGGTGTCGCAATGGAAATTCACCCCAGGAACACGCGACGGCGTTGCCGTGCCGGTCGAAGCCACCATCGAAGTCAATTTCCGCCTCTTATAACCCCCCGGGCGGCGCGCCTACTGCTTGTAGATCGTGCCGCCCTTCATCACCAGCTTGACCTTGCGGATGGCGGCGATCTCCTTGGTGGGGTCGCCATCCACTGCAATCAGGTCGGCGAACATGCCCGCTTTCACCGCTCCGATATCCATGTGCAGCACCTGCCCGGCCACTGACGTTGCGGCCTTCAGGGCGTCCACCGGCGTCATTCCGTAATCCACCAGCATTTCCACTTCGCGCGCGTTATCGCCGTGGGCAAACACCCCCACGTCGCTGCCGTTGAGAATCGTGACGCCGGCTTCCAGCGCCGCCTTGAAGCTGGCGCGCTTGCGCGTGATGCCTGCCGGTTCCGGCGCCTCGCCCTTGTGCCAACCGGCATATTGCGCGGTGGCGTCCCCGGCCGCCAGCGTGGGGCACAGCACCACGTGGTGTTCGGCCATCAGCTTGAAAACTTCCAGCGTGCCGGCATCGCCGTGCTCAATGGTATCGACCCCCGCAAGCGTGGCGCGCCGCATGCCTTCGGGCGTGGTGGTGTGGACCGCCACCGGCACTCCGGCGCTATGCGCGGTCTCCACCGCCAGCTTCATTTCCTCCAGCGTAAACGTGGGGTGCGAACCCGGATTTGGGCCCCAGCGATAGTCACCGTAGAGCTTGACCCAATCGGCGCCATGGCCGATCTGGTCGCGCACCACGTGCATCAGGTTGTCGACGCCATCGGCCTCCTCGGCGCCCTGCGGGACGTGCCATTCAAGCGCGAACCCCTTGGGCGCGTAGCTGCCGGTGGCCACAATGGCGCGGGTCGCGGCCAGAATGCGCGGCCCGGGGATGATGCCCTGGTTGACCGCCTGCTTGAGCTCCACATCGGAATAGGCCGCGCCTTCGGTGCCCAGGTCGCGCATGGTGGTGAAGCCGGCCATAAGGGTGTCGCGCAGATGATTGGTGGCGCGCGCCACCCGCAGGGCCAGCCCTTCGTGCGCCACCTGGTCGTTCCACGGCGTCTCGTTGTAAGGGTGGAGCATCATGTGGGAGTGGCCTTCCACCATGCCAGGCATCAAGGTGAGCCCGGGGAGGTCGATCACTTTAGCGCCGGTGGTATCGATATTGGCCGCCGGACCTGCGGCCTCAACGCGGTCGCCGCGCACCCGCACCGCCCACCCTTCCTGCATCGCCTCGCCATCGAAGACGCGCGCCGGGCGGAGCACCGTGATCGTGCCCGATTGACCGCCGCGCCTGCCGCCGCGTTGCGCCAAGGCTGGATTGGCGGCAAACAGGAGGACGAGCGCGGCCGCGGTATAGGAGATTCGCATGGAGCTTATGATAAAGCCCCGCACCATCGGCTGTCAGCACGTGCCGGGAGGACGCTACCCCGGCAGGCAGACCGCCAGTCTGCCGCAGAATGCCTTCTGGCACTGGGGCCAGCGCCGGCAGGCTCTACGAATTCTCCGCTTCGGCTTCTTCTTCTCCGATGGGCTGGGGATTGAGCAGCGGTTCGAGCACCTCGCGCGCCACCTCGGCGCGCTGCGCTTCCACCTGAAAACGGGACGCCATGGCGCCCATGGGGGACATGCCGGTGAGGCCGCGTTCGTCGGAGTCGTCGCCGCTCATCACGAATTCCACGCCACTGTCCTCCAGCGTGGCCTTCGCCAGGTTGGCGGCGAACGGGTCGGTGGTTTCGAATACGGTCACCAGTTCGACGGAATGGCCTTCCTCCCGCGGTTTGGGCGCCGGACCAGGAACCAGAGGCACACGGCAATCGGTACACTCGGTAAAGCCATCGCGGTACTCCGTCAGGCACTGCGGGCAATGCATCGCCATGTTTGTGAACCCCTCGATAAGTTCACCTACAGTATACCTCCGGCCCCTAAGTCACCTACAACAGGCGGAAACTCACATCCACATAGGCCTCCACCGTGGTAGGTTTGCCGTTGAGCTTACCCGGGACGAAGCGCCATTTCCGGACCGCTTCGATGGCGCGATCGTCCAGACCCAGCCCAAGGCCGCGATTGACGGTGATGTTCTGCGCGAGCCCGTGGACGTCCACCTCGATGCGCAGGCGGACCGTGCCCTGCAGCCGCGCCTTGCGCGCATCTTCGCTGTACTCCGGTTCCACCTTTGTGATCACGATCGGTTGCGTTACCGGTCCGCTGCCGGCCCCGAGGTAGCCCACCTTGCCGCCTCCCTCATTGCCGCCCTCGCCCGGCCCATGCCCCGGACCGTTGCCTGGCCCGATGCCCGTACCATGGCCGCTGCCGATCCCGAGGCCGTCGCCCGGACCTCCGGATGGCTTCCCGACAACCCCATTCGGGTCGCCCCAGTCTTTGTAATTGAACGCCACGGGTTTGATGTCGGGATCGCCGATCAGCGTCGGTTCCACGGGCAGCAACGGAGTGGAATCGTCGTCTCTTACACGCGGCGGCACCAGCTGCTCGCGCGCGAACTTAGGCAAGACGCCGCGTGTGGCGGGGGTATCGGCGTGGACGCCACCGCCGCCTCCGCCTCCGCCTGGGGGATGCGGCGCTTTGTAGGCAATAAGATCCGCCGGGACCACGAGTATGTCGGATAGCAGCGGAATGTGTGGGGTTTTGACGCGCGTCGCTGCCAGAATCAGCAGGATGGCGCCGCAATGTAACAGCCACGAGATCAGCGCGGAGCGCTGCGAGGATGGAAACATACTGGGCTCTCCTGCCGTTCCCCGGTATGCACTTAGTCCACCACTCGCTAAGTACTGCCATTTCCCAGCGTCTTTAGGAATAGTCGTAGGCTTAGTGTCGACACTGTGCATTCCCATGCACGGTGGTCGAAGGAGAAGCGTCACTTCCATATGTCCTCGCTCTCGTGGAAACTGCGCCGCTTGGCGATCGCCGCCCTCATCGGCGTAACAGTTGGCTCGCTGCTGACGCCCGTCTTTGTCGCCGAAACGGCGCTGCATATAAATGAGCGCCCGCGGCCCGACGGCGCGGAGGCGGACGCCATCGCGCACGGCACAGCTTCCGTATGGGAGCCCGCCCGGGTCACGGCACCCGATGGCATCGTGCTCGATAGTTGGCTTTTCACACCGCGCGAACCGAACGGCTCGGGTGCAATCCTGCTCCACGGCGTAGGGGACACCCGAACCGGAATGGCGGGTCACGCTCGCTTTTTGTTGCGCGCCGGATACACCGTGCTGTTGCCCGACGCGCGCGGCCATGGCGCCAGCGGCGGCACGGTCATCACCTACGGCATTCGCGAGTCGCGCGACGTCCACACCTGGGCGGACTGGCTACTGCGCGCGCGCCCCATCGCCCACCTCTATGGACTTGGACAATCGATGGGGGCCACGATTCTGATCCAGTCGCTGGCGCACGAACCGCGCTTTCGCGCCATTGTGGCGGATTGTCCGTTCGACTCCTTCGAGGATGTCGCGGCCTACCGCCTGGAACACGCCTCAGGATGGAACCGGCGGGCCGTCTGGCCGGTGGTTGAGATTGGCTTCGTTTATGCGCGCCTGGCTTACGGTATCGACCTGCGCCAGGCTTCTCCCGCCGACGCAATCCGCGGGGCCGCGACGCCGGTATTACTCATCCACGGTACGGAAGACGTCAACATCCCGCCCGCCGAATCGCAAAGATTGCACGCGTTGAACCCGCAGTGGACTACTTTATGGCTGGTGCCGGGCGCGCCGCACGTCGGGTCGTTCCAGCAGAATCCCGACGAGTATATTCGTCGTGTGACGGAATGGTTCCAATCGCATTCCGATTGAGTCTCGCCCCTTTCTGGTGACGGCCGGTAAGTGGCCTAGAACACTCACGTTTGCAAGCTTACTTCTTGGGCGCGCCGCTGGGGCGCCGGTAGACCGTTTCGAAGTCGGGCTTCCCGCCCATGCTGTAGTTGGTGCTGCTGGAACTGCTGGGAGTTGCCGGACCTGCCGACCCGGCTTCGGCCTGCGCCTTGGCGTCAGGGAAGTTGTCTTTGGTCACTGTCTCTTTGGTCACTTGCCGCTTATTGCCGGGCCGTGCATCGATGCGGTCGATCTCGTCTCTGGGAATCGCCGTCTCGGTCTTCTTCGCAATCACGATCAGGTTGTCGTCCGTCAGTTCCACCATCTCTGCCAGGACAGGTTGCGTCTTGCCTTTCCGGAAGACGCGAATTTCGGCGCCCGTTTTGACCGCCTTCACCTTGCCCCACTCGTCTTGCGCACCGAAAGCCGCCAGCCCCGCCAACAGGAAAAAAATGAGTCCGCGCATGGTCAATCCTCCCGTTCAGCCGTGAGTCTATCAGATTCCTGGAAACGGCACGCCACGTGCTATTCATCGAGTAATGGCCACTATCGGAGTCTTCGATTCGGGTGTCGGCGGGTTGACCGTGCTGCAAGCTCTCCGCCGCCGCATGCCGGCTCACAATTTCATTTATCTGGGGGACACCGCGCGCGTGCCGTACGGACGCAAACCGCCCGAAATGGTGGTCGAATTCGCGCGGGAGATCGCCGGATTTCTGTGCGCGCAGGGCGTGGAGCGGCTGGTGGTAGCCTGCAACACCGCGTCGGCCGTGGCTCTGGCGAAACTCGAAGAGCTCTCGCCCGTACCCGTCTGCGGCGTGATCGACCCGGGTGTTTCTGCCGCCACACACGCTACACGCAGCGGGCGGGTGGGGGTCATCGGCACGAAAGCGACCATCGGCAGCGGCGCCTATCAGCGCCGGCTGGAGGCCGCGGGCTTGCAGGTGTGGGCGCGCGCCTGCCCCATGCTGGTGCACACCGTAGAAGAAGGGCTCGCCGATTCCCCGGAGGCGGAACTGCTGGTGCGGCATTACCTGGCGGACCGGCCGGACATCGATACCCTGATTCTCGGATGCACGCACTATCCACTGTTGCGAGCCGCCATCCAGCGCGTGGCCGGCGACGGCGTCACCCTCGTCGACAGCGCCGAGGCGACGGCGGAAGTGGTAAGCCGCGCCATCGGCGAATCGCGGCCGGCGGGTGACGGCACCGTGCTGCACTACGTCACCGGCGATAGCGCCGCCTTCGCTCATACCGCGCAGGTCATCGGCGGGGTGGCGGGCGAGATCAGGCTGCTGGCGGTGACGGATCTGCGGGCGCAATGGTCGCCAGAAATTCCTGCCGCGACAATTCCCCTTTCGCGAGCCGCTGAACCGTATCGTGTGGATTGAGGCGGCGCCTGCCGTTCCGCAGAGTCAGCCCTTCCTCCACCGAGTAGCTTACCTGCCAGTTCTCTTTGACCAGTTCGACGGCCAGAAACGCCGTCAGTAAGTTCGGGATCATAGCCTGCCGCTGGGCTGGCGCCAGAAGAAACTGACGGTCCTCGCAATAGGATGCCGCAAGTTCGGGCGCCCGCTGGATCAGATCCGGTATATCGGGGGGACGGCAGCCTGCCAGCATTTTCGCGTTACGCGCGACTTCTTCCTGCATCTGGGGAATCAGGATTGAGCCGCCCAAATCTTCCACGGCGCCGCGCGAAAACGGATCCGGCAACTTACCGAGTTCGTTCCGTACCGCCGTCTCTTCCAGGGAAGGAAGATCCTCGAACAGGCTGGCTGCCGGTCTGGGATCGTTGGCGTGCGCCACTTCCGCCGTATTCTGTAACGCTCCGAGGCGGATCGCGATCGCGCTAAGGGCCACCGGCTTTGGGGTCGCCCGTTCCGCTTTGGTCATTTTCGGCGCGCAGGGAGGTCAGCCAATTCGGTTCCATCAGGTTGTGGTAGACACGGCACGATTCCGCCACCGGCAACAGTTGGCCGCGTGCCGCCGAGGGCGCGACGATGGCGTTCAAACAGGCCGGAACGGATATCGCCGAGAGGTAATATCTTTGCAGCCAGTCCGCCACCGTAGAGGCGCCATAGCACCTGGCGGTACGCCGATCCGCCTCTATCTCAGCCAGTAATTCCCAGTTATTCAGCAGCGTTACGTGGTGCCTCAGGAACCAGCCGGCCAAACGGACCCGCCGCCCGGTCCGTCGAGCCGCCGCATGCTGGAAGCACTCCTGATTGAGCTTGTGGAGCGCGACGCGCGCATAACGGAACCATCTGGGCGAAGGCGTCCGCACCAGGCTGTTGGCCACGTAGCAGCGGAAGTCGAATACCGACCAGACCATCAGGCATCCGGCAGGAATTCCAATCGTCGACTTGTCATTGCGAAGGCTCCCGGGATCGCAACCGAAGGAGCGCCACAGGATCGGAGACAACACCAGCGAGGCATGGCGCGGAACCGGGCGATGTACGTCCGCACCTACGTTCTCCAGAAGATTGCGCAATCCTTCGCGCCCAGCCAGGTCCAACGCCACCGGCCGATCGCTGACCGGACCTTCCGATGCCAGGCTTACGGCCGTCCACCCGGCCACTATCGCAAAGATCACGATCGCCCAGGCGATTGGCGTGAGAGACACACCGTCCAAGTACGTCTCAATCGATGCCAGGCAAAAAACGGCGTAGAGCGTCAGAATCAGCAAGCGATCCATCAACGCTTTTTCGGCGAGTAGCAACCCGGCCAGCCTCGCTTCAATCACCCACATATGCAGCCGCAGTCGCATGGCCTTATATATAGTGACACACCGCTCTCGGGAGTCCGAACTTACTTACCGGAGAATAGCCATGGCCATTTACAGCCTCGCCATAATCTCCCGCAGAAATTCCTCTTCCCGTTCGATGCGGATAGCGATCTCCAGCCAGTACAGCGGAAGCGGCGCCGCCAGTTCGGATGCCGTATCGAATAAGTTGATGGCGTCTTTCTGCGTGGTCACCAGCGCGCTCGCGCCGCAAGCTACTCCCTGACCGGCAAGATGCTGTAACTCGCGCGGGCGATAGCGATGGTGGTCCGCGAACTCCACCCAGTCGCCGATTTCCAGCCCGAGCTTTTCCAGCGTCCGCCGGAAAGTCGCGGGATTTCCGAGCCCGCAGAAGGCCCCCACGCGCTCGAACGGCCGGTCGCCCAACGCGATCCGTTTGCCGGTGGCCTGCTCCACCCAGGCACGCGCCTCCACCGTCGAGTGGAAAATTGGCGCTCGCGGATTCCAGCGGCGCACTTCACGCGCGATCGGCTCGGCCAGGTCGGAGCCCTCGCAGCGCGTGAGGAGCACGATGCCGGCGCGCGCCAGCCCTTCGACCGGCTCGCGCAATCGGCCCAGCGGGAATACCTCGCCATCGCCCAACGGGCGCAGCGCGTCGATGAGCACGATGTCTACATCGCGCGCCAGCTTGCGATGCTGGAAGCCGTCGTCGAGCACAAACATCCCGATATCGAACTTCTTCAACAGGCGCGTGCCCGAGTCGTAGCGGTTCGCCCCGATCGCCACCGGCGCAAGCGCGGAGCGAATGAAGATCTGCGCCTCGTCGCCGGTGTGGTTGGGCGGTACGGTTTCGCCCGGCGCCACTTCGAGCGACGGTTCCGGCGAATGGCGGCCGTATCCGCGCGTGAGGATGGCCGGCTTGCAGCCGCGCTCCGCCAGCAGTTCCACCAGCCGCAGCACGCACGGCGTTTTGCCGGTGCCGCCCATGGTGAGATTGCCTACGCTGATCACCGGCACCGGCAGCCGGCGAACGTTGCCCTCGGCACGGCGCTGCCGGCGGCGCGCGCCGTTCTTCCACACTCGCGACAACAACCGCGCGAGCGCGTACCAGGGCATCGCCGGCCGATACACCGGTACGGTACGCAACTCGCGGACCAACGCCACCGCCCGCGCAGATGCGCCGCGCTGCGCCTCCGCCCGCGCTTGTCCGCGCGCCCCGAGCGACCGCGCTTCCTCCGGCGTCGCCAGCAGTCGCTCCACCGCGTCCGCCAACTCCGCCCCCGAAGCGATCGCCACCACCGCCTGCGCCGCTCGAAAATCGTCGGCGATCGCCTGAAAGTTTTCCATGTGCGGACCGGCGATCACGGGTTTGCCGAAGAGCGCCGGCTCCAGGATGTTGTGGCCGCCGCGCCGTGCCAAGGTACCCCCCATGAACACCACATCCGACAGCGAAAAGAGCCCGCTCAATTCGCCGATGGTATCGAGCAGCAGCACGCGCGGCGGCGCGCCGTTCGTACTTCCCAGCGCCGAGCGGCGGAGGTACGGAATGCCCGCCGCTTCGAGTTTGGCCGCCGCAGTGGCGAAACGCTCGGGCTTGCGCGGCGCGAGTATCAGCAGCAGTCCAGCGCGATGCGGCGCCAACTGCTGCAGCGCGGCTATCACGACATCGTCCTCGTCCACGTCACCCGCAGCGGCCGGCGGCATGGTGCTGGCGGCGATCCAGACGGCGGACGGCCGTACGCGCGCCAGCAGCGCCCTCACGGGCGACCCTTCGGGTACCGCACGCGGTTCGAAATCGTACTTGAAGTTTCCTCCGGCCGAGACCTTTTCCTCGGGCGCGCCCAGCGCGACGAAGCGGCGGCGGATGTCCTCCGTCTGCGCCAGCACCGCGTCCACCGCCGGCATCACGAGGCGAAAGAGGCTCTGCCAGCGCCGGTAGCGCTCCATGGCGCGATCGGAAATACGGCCGTTCACCAGCGCCAGCCCCGCCCCAGTTCGCTTCGTTTCGCGAAACAGGTTGGGCCAGATTTCGGTCTCCGCGATCACCACGATCGAAGGACGGAGTGCACGCAAAACGCGGCGGACAACGAAGACGTAATCCACCGGCGCATAGAAGACTCCATCGGCCAGACCTTCGAGCTTCTGGCCGGCGGTGGCGCGCCCGGCCAGCGTGGTGGTGGAGACGAAAAGGCGCGTGCGCGGAAACTCCGCGCGCAGTTGCCGCAGGAATTCCACGCACGATAGCACTTCGCCCACCGAAACTGCGTGCAACCAGACTGCGCCCGGACCGGTCTGACAAAATGAACGTGGCAGAAATCCGAAACGTTGCGGCAGCGATCGCCAGTAACCGCGATTTCCCAGACCGCGAAACAGGAAATACAATAACAGAACAGGTAATCCAAACGCCTGTAAGAAGCGATAGAGGAAATAAATGCCTTTTGTTTTCAAACGTTTGGCTCTTGTATTGAGTATAGCCACGGCGTTCGCCGCAGACAAGCACACGCCGTTTAAGGCCGAGCCGGCCGCCAGCTACGCCAGCCACCAGACCAACGCCAAGATCACTATGGGGGTCGATCCGTACGTGATGGGCGAGAAAGTGAAGGTCGCATTCGGCAAAGTCGACCCATATCAGAACGGCATCCTGCCGGTGCTGGTGGTGATTGAGAACGCCGGCAATTTCTCCATCAAACTCGACGGCATCCACGCCGAGTACGTGGGGCCGAATGGCGACCGTGTGGACGCCACGCCGGCACACGACGTACGCTACGCCAACGGACCGCGGCGGCCGGGCGTGATCGGCGGACCGGCAGGCCAGATGCCCAAGATCATCGGGAAGAAGAATCCGCTCGACGCGTGGGAAATCGAGGGCCGTGCGCTCGCCGCCGGAATGTTGCCGCCGGGCCAATCGGCCAGCGGATTTCTCTATTTCCAGACGGGATTGCAACGTGGCGCCACCATCTATATTCGCGGCTTGACGAACGCCGCGACGGGCGAGGAGCTGATGTTTTTTGAGCTGCCGCTGTCCAGCGATTCGCTCGGCACGGAAAAGAAAAAATAACCGTTCACAACAATTTTTCGAAAACTCGCAGTTATTTGCAGCTTTTTCCTCAGTGAGTTAGCGATTTAGCCGGCAGGCGGCGGGGTACGCGCGCGCGGGGCGCCCGGTAATCTGTTCGCCGGAGAGATCCCCATGATTCGCCGCTTCTTACTTGCCGCCGTGTGCCTGGTTTCGGCATCCGCCGCCACCCCGCAGCTGACCACCGTTCAGGACGTGCTCTACAAAGCCGATGGCACACGCTTCAACGGCTTTCTGACCGTCAGTTGGAACAGCTTTCAATCGGCCGACAGCGCCGACATAGTCACCCAGAGCCTCACCGTGAAGGTGGTGGCCGGAAATCTGCACGTGCAACTCGTGCCTTCGCCCACCACGCCGCCGGGCTATTACACGGTGGTCTATAACAGCGACGGGAAGGTGCAGTTCCAGGAAACATGGTCGGTGCCGGCAAGCAGCACGCCGGTACGCGTGAGCGCCGTGCGGGTGAACGCCGCCACCGCCGGCGACATTACCACCGGAGGCCAGATCACCACCGGGCCGATCGCCGAATCGCAGGTGACCGGCCTGGTGGCAGACCTGGCGGCGCGCCCGCTCGAAGGGCCGGCCTTCACTCCCGGCCGCGTGGCCCTCATCAACTCGCTCGGCTCCCTCGATGGCGCCACTGGCAACGCGGCGGATTGCCTCCACGTGGACGGCTCGTCGGGCGCATGCGGCGGAACGGGCGGCGCCTCGGCGCAATTCCAGGATGGCGATTCTCCCGGCGGTATTGTGGACGGGTCCAACACCGCCTTTACGCTTTCGGCCGCCCCCAGTCCGGCCGCCAGCCTGTCGTTATATCGCAACGGCATCCTGCAAAAGATCACGCAGGACTATACACTCAGCGGTAGCACCGTGACCTTCGTCGCAGCCGACACGCCGCAACCCGGCGATACCCTGCTCGCTTCCTATCGTCTGGCCGGAGTCGGCGGCGCCGGGCAATCCAATCCAGGCCCACAAGTGCTGTGCAGCGGCACCGGCGCATCCACCACGGCGACAACTCTGGCGTCGATTGGCGCCTGCGCCATTCCCGCCGGACTTCTGTTGGCCGGCGATCGCGTCGAGATCCACTTCGATCTGGCACACACCGGCACGGCATCGGGATTCACCTTCGAGGTGGATTGGGCCACCACCGCGATTCTCAATCGCGCCGGCGGGTCGGCGGACGCGATGATAGCGGGGCGCGCCGAAGCGGGGTTGACGGCGGCGGGGGCGCAGCTGAGCGCGCAATCGTGGGGGACGGCGCTGCCGTTCCTCGCTGCCGTAAGGCCGTCTTCGGACGCCTACGTTTCCGGAATCACCATCAACTTCCTGGGAATGCTCTCGCAGGCCGGCGATACGCTGGCGCTGGCGAACTACAGCGTGATTCGCGTGCCGTAAGGCGCATCGGAACAAGCGACGCGCCACGGAACAGCAGCTATTGCGGGAATCTCTCCGGCGCCTTTACCGATTGCCACCCTTCGCCACTTAAGCTCTTCAGAAACGCGATCAAGTCCAAGATCTGCTGGCCCGAGAGGTGGAGCGGCCGGATGTTGGGATCGAGATGCGCATTCGGAATGCCGCCCCTGTTATAGAACTCGACCACGTCCTCCAGAGTTCGCAGACTGCCATCGTGCATATAGGGCGCGGTATGCTCCACCTCGCGCAGCGTGGGGATCTTGAACGCGCCCCAGTCGCGCGCATCGTGCGTCACCGCGAAGCGGCCCACGTCGGGATCCGGTTTGTCCGTGCCGACGCCTTCATTGGCATAGGCATTCGACGTAAAGCTCGCGCCCAAGTGGCAACGGTCGCACGACGCCTTATCGAAAAACACCGTCATGCCCCGCACCTGCGACGCAGTCAAGGCCGCGGTGTCGCCTGCTTTGTAACGATCGAAGGGCGCATTGCCGGATAGCAACGTGCGTTCGAAGCACGCAATCGCCATGGCGACCCGTTCGATATCGACGACGCCGCCGCCGAACGCCCGCGCGAACAGCGCGCGATAGCCCGCGATGCCGTCGAGCGCCGCCACAATCGCCGGGTGCGTACTTCCCATCTCGAACGGCGCCTCCAGTGGAGCCATCGCCTGCTCTTCCAGCGAGGCGGCGCGGCCGTCCCAGAATTGCGCACGCGAGTAAGCGCGATTCAAAATCGCCGGCGCGTTGCGCGTACCTGTCTGCCCTCGAATTCCGATGGACAGTGCCGCACCGCCACTGAACGCGTGACCCGGATCATGACACGACGCGCACGCCACCGTGCCATCGGCCGACAAGCGCTTATCGAAAAATAAATCGCGGCCGAGTTCGACCTTCGCGGCGGAATACGGATTGCTAGCCGGCCAAACCATCGGCGGAAGTCCCGCGGGCCCGCCGGGATATTCCGCCGCGTACGACAAAACGAGAAGGGCCGGCAGCGTACACGCCCCGGCCCCGATCCTTCGGCTGATCTTCACCCTACTTCGTCAGACCCTGCACGTAAATTGCGTGGTACGAACCCACCGACGCTTCCGTGCCGTTCACTTCCACAATGTGTCCCATGTGCTCCGAGGCGGACGTCTTAGCGTCCACGCCACCATCGCGCCGCGGATCGTGCTCTTCCGGCATCAACATATAAAGCTCACCGGATTTGGTCAACAGGCCGATAGGTTGTCCGTTCTGCACGCACTTCTGGCCGCAGGAACGATGCTTTTCGCCGTGCTTGCCGAGCTGGATGTAGCACGAAAAATCGACAATCTCGCCGACCATGCTCACCGGCTTGCCGGCCTCCGGTTTATGCTCCACACCGGCCGCTACGGTAGTGTCGGTCCAGGGCTCGGCCGGCTTGGTGCCGATGGTTGCCGCCGGATGGTCCCAGCTACCCGCGGTCACCGCCATTTCGGGATGCAGAATCTTATTTTGCGCGTATAGTGCCAGGGCCAGCAGAGCCGCAATTGAGGCTGCCAGGATCTTAGATTTCACGATTTACCCCTCCGTCCAGCAAGCGTATCACACCCGGATCGCGGGGAAGTCACGGACGCGTGACAAACAGTGCGCGCACGCTCCAACTCCGCACCGCGAGGCCGACAAATAACCCGACCAGCTAGTGGGACCTAGCCACCTCTGGATTGAATTGGTATGTGGGAAGACGGCGCGACTGAGAGAGCGGACTACTTACTCGACTGTTTTATTCTGGCGATGCAGTTCTTCGGCCAGGATAATAGCCTCGGCCAGTTCGCGGATGGGACGGCGCAGGCGGCGGCTCTGGTTGCGGAGGCGAAGGTAAGCTTCTTCTTCGGTGATGTTATGGTTCTGCTGCAGGATGCCCTTGGCGCGTTCCATCAACTTACGCGTTTCGAGCTCGCGCTTCATCTCCTGCGTCTCTTCCAGCAGGCGCGCGTTCTCTTCTTCCAGCAGGTTCTTGGAAATGGTGACACCAAGCTGTTCGCCGATGAAGATCAGCGTGCTGATTTCCTCGCTGCTGTGATCGTGTGAGGCGCGGTGATGGACGTTAATCACGCCGATCAGTTCGCCGCCGCTGACAATTGGCACCGAGAGAAAAGCCTGGTACGTGTCTTCCACCAGCGTCTGGAAGCGCTTGAAACGGCCGTCGCTGGCCGCATTGGCAGGCAGCGCCACCACAGACTTGTGCTCCGCCACCCAACCGGTTATTCCCTCGCCCACCTTGATGCGCAGGTTGCCTAAGTCGTTGGCGTGCGGCACCTGTGAAGCGCGTAGGACGATTTCATCGGAACTATGGTCGATCAGGTATACCAGACAGGCGTCACAATCCGAGGCCTGCACCGTCAAGCCGATCACCTCGCCCAACATCTCGTCCATGGAAAGGTTGGAGCTTACGATACTGCTCACGCGGTGGAACAACGATACTTGGGATTCCGACATTACGCTAAGTGTCCTTGCCGCCATAGTTCTACGCTACAGTCGGCGCCCCCTCCGCGTCCAATTCAATTTTTCTATTCGGAGTATTACGACAGCTCTGTAATGTCTCTGTTCACTGTGGCTTATCGGGTTCCTGTGTCTTGGTACCGGTACCGCCTTTGCGCTTTTGGACGGCCTGCCGCAGAATGTATTCAATCTGACCGTTGACGCTGCGCAAGTCGTCCTGCGCCCAGGCTTCCAGGTCGGACCAGAGCACGGGATCGATGCGCAACAGAAAAGGTTTGCGTTCCGCCATGGAGGTTACACATCGTTCTCGCTTAGGTGTAGAGCGTCCCGGTATTCACCACGGGCCGAACTTCCGATTCGCCGCAGAGCACCACCATGAGATTGCTCACCATGGCCGCCCGGCGTTCGTCGTCAAGCTGCACCACGTGCTTTTCGGCGAGTTCGCGCAGCGCCATGTCCACCATACTGACCGCGCCGTGCACAATCTTCTGCCGCGCCGCGATCACCGCTTCGGCCTGCTGCCGCCGCAGCATTGCCTGGGCGATTTCGGGAGCGTACGCCAGGTGCGTGAGCCGGGCTTCATCCACCGTCACACCGGCCTTCGCGAGCCGTTCCAGCAGTTCCGTCCGCAGCGCTCCTGAAACTTCGTCCACGTTGCTGCGCAGCGTGCTCTCATGGTCTTCACCGTTGTCATACGCGTACAGACTCGCCAGATGTCGCAGTGCCGACTCGCTCTGGGTGCGGATGTAGGTATCGTAGTTATCCACGTCGAACATCGCCTGCGCCGTATCCTGGACGCGCCACACCACCACCGCTGCGATCTCGATGGGGTTACCGCGCTTGTCGTTCACCTTCAAAGCCGGCGAGTTGTAGGTGCGCGCGCGCAGCGAAATCTTGTTGCGGCGCAGCCGCACCACCGCCGAGGCATCGCCCTTCGCCGCCGCATTCGCGGCCACCTGGCGCGCCGCCAGACTCTGCGAACCGCCCGAGTAGAACGGATTGCCCCAATGGAATCCGGCCTGGCGCACCGTACCTCGATAAGCACCGAACAGCAACAATACGCGTGCCTCATTGGGCTGCAGCGTGAACAGGCCGGTCAGCAAGATGATGATGCCCGGCAGCCCGACCATGATCGTCGCCATCAAAACCGGCACCACCGGACGATCTGCCGGCGCCGACGCAATCGACCAGATGAACAGGCCGAAATTCCCTACCAGAAGAAGCAGCAGAAGCGGCAACATCACCCAACCCGAAGCCACCGTCACCACCCGTTCGCGATTGCTCAATGCTTCCCGCGGTGTCATATCGTTCTCCTCACTGATATCTGGATGATATCATTTTGATACCGGCAGTCAATCGGGAACTTCCCCGCTCCATCGGTGTCCAATCCGCATGCTGGAAATCTGCCACCTCACCAAGCGGTACCAGACTGTCACGGCGGTCGACGACGTCAACTTCACCGTCCGCCCGGGCGAGATACTCGGCTATATCGGACCGAACGGCGCCGGCAAGAGCACCACCGTCAAAATGATCGTGGGACTCATCGAACCGAGCGACGGCCAGATTCTCATCGACGGCCGCAGCGTGGTGGACGACCTGCCGGCCTTTCAGCGCCGCCTGGGATATGTCCCGGAGGAGCCGAACCTCTATCCGCACCTTTCGGGACTCGAATACCTGCAGCTCGTCGGAAGACTCCGCGGCCTCCAGCGTAGAGTGCTCGACCCGAAGATCGAAGAATTCCTGCGCATCTTCTCGCTGTGGGACGACCGCCACGTGGCGCTTTCTTCGTACTCCAAAGGCATGCGCCAGAAAGTGCTGCTTTCCGCCGGACTGCTGCACAATCCCGACCTCCTGATCCTCGACGAGCCGCTATCCGGGCTGGACGTCACCACCGCGCTGGTGCTGCGCGAACTGCTGGCCACCCTCGCCGCGCAGGGCAAGATGATCTTCTACTGTTCGCATGTGCTGGAAGTGCTCGAAAAGGTCTGCTCCAGCGTGCTCATCCTCTCCAAGGGCCGGGTGGCGGCGCACGATACCCTCGACCACCTGCGCGAGCGCATGCACGAGAGCTCGCTCGAAGGGATCTTCGCGCAATTAACGCGCGATGAAAATCATCCGGCCGTCGCCCAGCGGATCGTGGAGGCGATGCATACATGAAAGCGCTGGCGGAGACGCACGGAATTAAGTTCGAACTGGTCCGCCATTTCCTGGCGCGCATGCTGGACGGCGAATGGTCATCGACGCCCGGGCAATGGCGGAACGTGGTGGTGGGCGCTTTCGCCATGCTGGTACCGGCGGGATTGCTCATCCTTCGCGAAGGCTCCATCAACGGCGCCGAATCGAGCAAATACCGGCGCCTGGCCGAACTCGCCGATCAGGCGCCGCTGCACGCTGCCATGGTGGCGGATTGTCTGGCGCTGATCACGCTGGTGCTGGCGGTGACCGGCCTGCTGGGGCTGATTCAGTGGCAATCGTTCTTCCCCGGCCGGCGCGATTATCTTTCGCTGGCGGGATTGCCGATTCGTTCGCGGCAGATTTTCATGGCGCGATTCACCACCGTGATGGTGTTTTCCGCCGGGCTGGTGATGGTGATGAACTTCCTGCCGGCAGTGCTCGCGCCGCTGGAGTTCGGCGGACAGTGGCAGGCGGATTCAACCTATTGGCCGAAGGCCGGCGCCATGGCGCTGGCTACCGGACTCGGCTGCTTCTTCCTGCTGTTTGCCATGGTGGCGCTGCAAGGCGTGCTGTGGAATCTGCTGCCGGCACGTTGGTTCACGCGTGTCTCTGTCTACCTGCAGGGGCTGCTGGTGGGCGCGCTGTTCTTCACCGCGCTTTACAGTTGGAACATTCGCGATTGGAACGCGCGCGCCATTGCAGGTTTGCCGCAGTTCGCCTGGGCTCCGCCGGTCTGGTTCCTCGGTCTGCACGAGCATCTGCTGGGCTCTGGCAGCGCATTCTACAGTGCGATGGCGCAGCGCGCCTGGACGGCCCTCGCGCTGGCAGCGGTGCTGATGCTGTTCTCTTACCTGGTGAGCTACCGGCGCTATCGCCGCCTGCTCATCGAAACGCCGGTGCACATCGACGCGCCGCGCCAACACGATTGGAGCCTGCTCCGCCTGCTGGCGCGCAACCCCCAACAGGAAGCGATTCTGCAATTCATGGTGAAGACCCTGGCGCGCAGCCGGGCCAATCGCACCATCTGGCTGGCATACATTGGCGCGGCCATCGCGCTCATGGTGAACAGCTCGCTGATCGATGGCTCGCTCCTCACGCGGCGAGGAGCCAGCCTGGGCAACGGGCTGAAGTTCGCCATCCTTTACTGGCCTCTGGGACTCTCGGTGGTGGTGCTCTGCGGGCTGCGCCACGTCTTCCGCCTGCCCGCCGAACTTCCCGCCAACTGGATCTTCCGGCTCACCGAAACCCAAGGCCGTAAGCAATGGATGCAGGCCGTGGAGCGCTTCGTCCTGTGCTATGTTCTGCTGCCGATTTACGCCCTGATGTTTCCGGTGGCCGTGAGAACCGTGGGCTGGGCCATGGCGTCGCGCATGACGACGCTCCAGGTGCTGATTTCGCTCACGCTGTTCGATTGTCTGTTCTACGGTTGGCAGCAATTGCCGTTCACCTGCTCCTACGTGCCCGGCAAGCGGCCGATGATCGCCATCGTCGCGGGGTACATGGGAACTCTGTGCGCGGTGGTCCCAATTCTCAGCGTGTTGATCGCGGCCGCGTCCGACTTCCCGCCCCTGTTCCCGTTCTACCTGGTGTTCATCGGGGCCATCTGGATCTGGGCGCATCGCCGGCGGCGCGACGGCTGGGGCGAAGATCGCCTGCTCTATGAGGAACTGCCGGAGGGCGTGCCCGACCTCGGTATTGCCCAGATGGGATGGGGCGCCCCGGCGGAGCGCACGCTGGCGATGCAGCGCGCGCGGCCATCGATCGAACTGGCCGGCTTCGGCGTTGTACTCGACGAGCACCGGCCGGACAGACGCGCCGATTGGTTCGGCGGATTCTGGCAGGATATGCGCTTCGCAGCGCGGCAACTGCGCCGCAGCCCGGGCTTCACCGCCGTCGCTTGCGTGACCCTCGCACTGGGGATCGGCGCCACCACTGCAATCTACAGCATGCTCGATTCGGTGCTGTGGCGCCCGCTGCCTTTGCCGCAGCTCGATAAGCTCGCGATGGTGGTGCAGACCGTGCCCGGGCAGCCGCACTTCTGGACCCCGTCCTCACCTGCCGACATCGAAAGCATCCGCCGCCAGGATACCTTCCTCGAAAGCCTGGCGACGTGGCAAACCACCGCCGTCAACGTCGTGACAGCGGGCGGCGAAGGGCTCCGGCTCGACGCCACGCGTGTGAGCCCGAACTTCCTGAGCGTAGCCGGCGTGCAGCCAGCCATCGGCCGGAGCTTTCTGCAGCACGCCGACGAACCTGGCCGCGACCGCGAAGTGATCCTCAGCGATACCCTCTGGCGCACGCATTTCGGAAGCGATCCCGGGCTGCTGGGAAAGAGCGTGCGCGTGGAAGGCCGTGATTATTCTGTGGTCGGGATCATGCCCCCGGGCTTCTACTTTCCCCGGCCGCAGGGAGAGTTGTGGATTCCTCTGGCCCTGACACCCGAAGAGCGGAATGCACGCGACCTCCTGATGGTGGAATCCGGCGGCAGGCTCTCGCCGGGCCACACCCGGGCGCAGTTCGACGCGGAATTGCGAGGCATCTCGGCGCGTTTGCGGCGGGAGTATCCGGACACCGATTCGCATCGCGTTTTTCAGGCGTGGAGCGCGCAGCGATTCTTCACGGGCGACCTGGCGGCGGTTTACGCGGGCCTCATCCTCGGGGCGGCGCTGTTCGTGCTTCTCATCGCCTGCGTCAATGTGGCCAATATGCAACTGGCGTGCTCTGCCGGCCGCTGGAAAGAAATCGCCGTGCGCAAGGCGCTTGGTGCGCGCCGCGGCAGGCTGGTGCGGCAACTGGTTACCGAGAGCGTCGCGCTGGCGCTGGTGGCCGCGGGTCTGGGACTGCTCTTCGCGAAGTGGGGGCTGACGGTGCTGGCCGCCCACATCCCGGCCGAGATGATTCGCTACCGGCCGGGGCTCGGCGACATCGGGCTGAACCGGCATGCGCTCATATTCACCTTGGCGGCAGCCATCGGCAGCGGCATCCTCACCGGACTCATGCCGGAGTGGCGCGGATCGCGCGCCAGCCTGCTAGCGGGTCCCTCAGGACCCGGCCGGCATCGGCTCGGTTCGCTCTTAGTGGCGGCGGAAATCGCTCTGGCAGTGGTGCTGCTCACCGGCGCCGGCATGATGGTGCGCGGATTTCAGACCCTCACCGCATCCAACTCCGCGCTCGATCCCGCGCACCTGCTCACCCTGCAGATCCCGCTCACCAACGATCGCGATCCCGCGCCCTACTATCGCCAGGTGCTGGAAGCCATCACGGTGCTGCCGGGCGTGCGCTCGGCGGCCGCGGTGACGGCGCTACCCTACAGCCGGCACGGCGGTCCGTCGCCGGTCACCTTGGAGGGCCGGCCGCAGGAGGCGGGACGCCGGCCATCGGCCTGGATCCAGAGCGCTACACCCGCGATTTTTTCCATCCTGCGAATTCCTCTGCGCGCCGGCAGGCTGCTGGCGGCAAGCGACACCACTACCGCACCCCGCGTGGCGGTGGTGAGCCAAAGCGCCGCCCGCCGCTGGTGGCCGAACGCCACGGCGATCGGTCGCCGCCTGCAGGTGAGCGGCGCGTGGATCGAAGTAGTGGGAGTCAGCGCCGATATCGAGCACAGCGTGATCGATCGCAGTCTCGCGCCCACCGTCTACCTGCCCTTCGCGCAGGCGCCCGACCGGCAGATGGATCTCGCGATTCGCACCGCGGGCGATACCGCATCGCTCGCGCCTGCGGTGCGCGCCGCAGTCCGCGCCGTCGATCCCGAACAGCCCATCGCCAACCTGAACTCGCTAGCCAATCTCATCCAGCAGGAGGCCTTCGTGTTCGTCTATATGGCGGCACTGATGGGAGTGTTTGGACTGTTGGCGCTGGTGCTTGCGTCGGTGGGGGTGTATGGCGTGATGGCTTATGTGGTATCGGGTCAGACGCACGAAATCGGCATCCGCATGGCGCTCGGAGCACCACAGGGGACGGTGCTGGCAATGTTATTCCGCCGCGGCATGTGGACGGCACTCGCGGGCCTGCTCGTGGGATTGATTCCGGCGTACGGTCTCGCGCGGCTGATGCGAGCGGCGGTGTTCGGCGTCAGTTCTGTAAGCCCGGCGACATTCGTCAGCATCCCGCTGCTACTGGCCTTGGCGGCGGCAGTCGCCATCTATATTCCAGCGCGGCACGCGCTGCGGACAGATCCCATGGCGGCGCTGCGGACGGAGTGATTTGGCGGCGGTTCGGGCCGGCCTGGTCGTGAGCTTGATCTTGGCTCGCCACGCAGTCCTCCGGACCAAAATGGTCTGGGATTTCGGAGCTGTTGTTGCTGGCGAAGTACTTACACGGCTCGTCGGACCATTTGGGTCCGAAGGACGCCCAAAGGCTGCACGGATGAATGCATGATTCGGTCTGCCGGGACGCTCATCACGGTCACCTGCGGATGCTTAGCTATCACCAACGGCCTAAGAACTCCGCCCGCAATGGTCGCGGCCACTCGTTGTCCATGCAGTGTGAATCTCGTAAAAGTCTCCAACGTTAAAGGAATAGAGCGCCCGAGCCTGAGCGGCGGCGAAATCGAGGTGCTCCTCATCGGGGCGCCGGATCATTCCAGCGTCAGCGGCGGTGAGAACGTCGATCCCGCGGGATCGAAGACCCCGCACGACATCGCCATCCATAGCATCCTCGTCCATATACAAGCGAAGGAGACTCACAGTGGCTACGCCTGCGAGGGGAAGACTTGTTCCACGACCGCATCCTCAGCGGCAATGTCAGCGTCAATCTCGTCGCGGTTTGCGTGGTAGTACGTCAAGGCCGCGTGAATCTGAGCCAGCGTCAGGCGCTCCATTTTGGCGGCGATCTCTTCGGGGCCAAGACCGAGGTTGTGCCACCCGACGATGCGGCGTACCGTGACTCCGGTTCCGGCGATGCAGGGGCGGCCTTTGCGAATTTCCGGCGAGGTCTCGATCAAAGTTCCGATGTCCACACTGGTTCGCATGCCAATTTAAGTATAGACCGCTGACGCGAGGTTCCCGTCCGACTCTGACGCAACCGGGTCCACTCCACCGTGTAGACGCCTCCGCTGAAGAGTGCGGGGATAAAGAGCGCATTTGACCCTTCGGCCAGGCGCAGAGTGCTGACTCCAGGAAAGGGGTAGATCGTACATTGAAGTTCCTCGAAGGTTCCAGCGGGAGAAAGTACGATAAGTCTACTTTCCTGGCAGTAGGTCCCGGGCGCGGTCTCGATCGCGCTGGTAAACACCACGCCGTTGCAGACGAGCAGGCGCGCCTCGTGACTGTCTTGTCGAAGAGAGATTCAACTGCACGGGTCGTTGCGATGTAGCGTCTAACGCTGGCAGGGAGGAGCAAGATCATGAGGCACCGAACTTTGGTTGGGCTGATTAGCGGGAAAAAACTTGTCCCGGGAGCCGCCGCCATGGCAAGCCTGGCCATACCGGTCATCATTGGCGTCCTGAATGCGCCTGCCATTCGAGCTCAGGATTCAACAGACTGGCAGACCAAGGCCGGGGGCAAGATGGCCTTCGAGGTGGCTTCGATCAAGCCGAGCAAGAGAGAGTTTGTGCCCTCAAACGTGTCACTCACTCCCTGGGATGACTATAGCGCGACGAACGGCCGCCTCAGAGCGGACTCCACACTCTCGGGGTACATCCAATTCGCCTCAATTCGCCTGTAAGCTCTTTCCCGCGCCATCCGCACTACACTGGTGGAACATGCGTAATTTCTGCATTCTCCTCTTGGCCGCCACCCTGGCGATGGCACAGGATAACCCCGCGGCCCACGCCGCCCGCCAATGGCGCCAGCAGCACGAGCGCGCCATCGTCGACGAGTTCTTCACGCTCCTCGCCATCCCCAACATCGCCCGCGACCGCGCCAATATCCAGCGCAATGCGGAGACCATCGCGAGCATGCTGGAGAAGCGCGGCGTGTCCGCCAGGCTGGTCAGCGTCCCCGGTTCGAACCCCGTAGTCTTCGGCGAAATCCCCACCCCCGGCGCCACCCGCACCATCGTCTTTTATGCGCATTACGATGGACAGCCGCTCGACCCGAAGGAGTGGGCCAGTCCGCCCTTCGACCCGGTGCTGCGGAATCGTCCGGTGCAGGATGGCGGCGACATCATCGCCTTACCCGCCGCCGGCCAACCGTTCGACCCGGAATGGCGCCTCTACGGGCGCGGCGCGGGAGATGACAAGGCGCCCATCATCGCCATGCTGACCGCGCTCGATGCCTTGCGCGCCGCCGGCATCCACACGCGCTCCAATATTAAGTTCGCGTTCGAAGGCGAGGAGGAAGCGGGATCGGCCAATCTCGAGAAGATCATCGCCGCTAATAAGGAGCTCTTCGCGGGCGATGTGTGGCTGATGTGCGATGGGCCAGTGTACCAGACGCGGCAGCAGCAGATCGTCTTCGGAGCTCGCGGCGATACCGGGCTCGACATCACTCTTTACGGTCCGCGCTACGAACTCCACAGCGGCCATTACGGCAACTGGGCGCTCAATCCCGCCATGATGCTGGCGCAACTCCTGGCCTCCATGAAGAACGGCGACGGGCGGGTCACCATCGACCATTTCTATGACGGCATCACTCCCCTCACGGCGCTGGAGAAGCGCGCCATCGCGGAAGCTCCGCTCATCGACGCCGGATTGATGCACGAGTTTTGGCTGGGATCGACGGAAGGCGGCAACGTCAAGCTCAATGAACTGGTGACGCTGCCCGCGCTTAACGTACGCGGCATGGCCAGTTCGCGCACCGGCAACCAGGCGTCGAACGTGATCCCCGCCACTGCCACGGCGTCCCTCGATATCCGCCTGGTGCCCGGCATGGACGCGCAGCAAACCAACAGCCGCGTAGTTGAGCATATTCGGAAGCAGGGATTCTTCGTGGTCGATAAGGAGCCCGACGCCGATACGCGGCGGGCGCACGCCAAGGTCGCGCTGGTGACGGTGCGCGGCGGCGATAATGCGGTGCGCACGCCCATGGATTGGCCCATGGCGCAGGAGGTGATTCGCGTGGTCGAGAGCGTCCGCGGCCCCACCGTGAAACTGCCCAACATGGGCGGAAGCCTGCCGCTCACCAGCATCGTGCGTCCGCTGGGAACACACGTGATCGTGGTGCCGATCGCCAATCACGACGATAATCAGCACAGCTTCAACGAGAATCTGCGCGTGCAGAACTTGTGGGACGGAATCGAGCTGATGGCGGGCCTGTTGGCAATGTAAATCCGGGGGATCGGCGAAGGCGCCAAGAAAGCCGGCTCCGAGCTGGATCGCGGGGAAGCGCAACGCGACAGCTCTTCTTCTCGCTTCAGTTCATTTTGACGGGGGCGGCGTAGCCAGTCATCTCCAGATAACCGACTCCAGGCGAGGTACCTGAGTAAGTCACGGCACCTTCCCAATAAGTCAGAGCCAGGCCGCCATTGGAGACTAACTCCTGGTCTTTAACCGTCGCGGTGCATTCCAGGGCAATGCCTTTCGACGGCACTGTAATGTGCCACTTTACGGGGTAGCGCGCGCCGTTCTTCGGGCTGGTCCAATACTCCAGCGGCTGCAGTGCGAAATCCTCGTGCTTCAGGTGGGTGGCGCGGCCTTTACTGTCGATGAGCGTGCCTGAAGAGTGGGGATCGATTGCGCCATCTTTGCGGCGGAGATCGAACAGCATCAGGTCGGCGCCGTCGGCAAGCTGCACGCTGAACCAATCCCAGCCTTGCTGCGATGAATCGAGTTGGTCGGTGAACCACTCGTGATCCATCCAGGCTGTCCCGCCGGCATCGGCGCCATTCACCTGGCCCTCTACCCCGAGCCGCGGGAACGACACATAATAAGATGCCCGGCCAATGCCCGCGGCTTTCTGACTGATGCCGTTTTCGCCGTTGACCACGGGCGGTTTGGCAGGCGTCAGGCGAAGCGACAGATTCACTCCGTCGGCGATGGCGGTGAGGGACTGTACGTCAGTCGCTTTATCCCAACGCACCTGCCAGTTGCCATTCCAGATGCGGCCGTCATCGAAGTTGACGCCGGCGATTCCCGGACCGGCGCGATTGAGTCGCTCGAAATAGCGGAAGCGGCCGGCGTCGATATCGGTAAGCGCGAGGTGCGCCAGATACACGTCGTCCACGCGCCAGGCGGAGGGGTTGGCGGACGGATTGCGATCCTGCCCCTGGCGAAAGAAGACCAGCTCGAAGCCATAGCGATGGCCGTCGCGGGCGTGGACGTTGCCGGTGTAATACCACCACTCGGTGCGGTAATCGGGATGGTCGAAGTGGTCGCGCGGGAACTGGTAATGGTATCCAGGCAGCGCGACCTTATAGTTGAGAATCGCCGCGAAAAAGAGAAGCGCAAGAGCCAAAGCCCAGCTTATCGCACGCAGGTGGGCGAGTAGAACTCGTTCTTCGCCTGCTTCTCCCGGGCAGCCAGGTACCCATTGACGGATGGCGCTGCGGCGACGTTCACCTGCCGCATAAACGGCACCAGAAAGCGGCCGAAATCATCGAGCGAGTGGGGGTCTCCTCCGGAGAGCGCGGTCATCAGGTGTTGGCGCATGAAGGGCGACAGGACTTCTTCTCGCCCCATGAAGACGCGCGCGATGGCGTGGGGCGCAGGCTGAATCGCCAGCGGCAACTCACGGTCGACCAGTGCACGCGGCAGCAGATAGAAGACGCGCATGCCGTCTTCGAACCAGGAGTCGCGCCAGGTCTCGATCATGGCTTCGGCCTCCTTACGGTACAGGCCCTGGCTCACCAGGGCGCCGGCCAGTTCGTGCTCCAGCCCTTCCAGATTTCCGGTCAACGGCGGCACTTCGAACCGGCTTGCCCCTTGCAGCCCGTGCAGCACGCGATAGCCGATGTGGCCTTCGCGCTTCTCGAAAAGTACCGCGAATGCCAACGGAATACCGCCGGAATTGCGCACCTCGAGCGCGTTCTCGCCGACCATGCGGACGCTCAACGGCACGGCGAAATTCGCCACGCCGCGATAGAAGAGAAATTTCTCGCTCTGCTTACCGATGCGCACCGCGGCGGCGTCGGTATGGCGCGCGGCAAAGTAATGGCTCGCCCCGGCGCTGGCAGGGAGAGCGGCCGCATCGCCGGGCGCGACCTCCACCGAATTCCATTCGATGTGACCGTCACGCACCGGGGGGAGATAAAACTGGCGGTTTGGGCTGACGTTCGACGCGGCCGGGTACCATTCGGTGATGAGCCCCTTGGGAAAATCCACTCCCACCGATACGGCCGTCTTGCGCGGCGAATAGAAATAGAGCACCGGCGTCTCCATCCGCACGGTGATGCTCTGGTCCGATGGCGTCCCGGGAAGTTGCGGCATCGACTTGTACTGCAAACCGTTCAGCCGCTCGACGAAACACGGCAAATCGGACGTAACGCCGAGCGGCGACCATGGCTCGGCGCCACCGTGGCCATCGGAGATGGTGGTAAAGGTGCCCCACTCGTGAACGGTAAGGACACTCTCCGGATTGCCGCCCGATCCGAAAACCGGCGCGGCCAGTAGAACTGCGAAAGCGCATCTGGTGAACTGCATCGAACCCTCCTCTGATGGCCTGTGAGACGGAGCGCACGGCGGCAGTGTTAACCGGGTGCCCGGCGGACCTAAAATAGAGTTGATGATCGCTTCCATCAACCCTGCCACCGGTGAGACTTTGCGCACATTCGATGCCTTGGGGGACGCGCAGGTGGACGCCACCCTGGCGCGCGCCGACGCCGCCTGGCGCACATATCGCCAGACTTCTCTTACCGATCGCGCCCGATGGCTGACCGCCGCGGCGGAAATCCTGGAGCACGAAAAGGATCGTCTGGGCCGCATCATGACGCTCGAAATGGGCAAGCCGATCGGCGCAGCGCGCGGCGAGGCGGCCAAGTGCGCGTTGGCGTGCCGCTATTACGCCGAGCATGGCGAACGCCTGTTGGCGGACGAACCGGTGGACGCGGGTAGCGGGAAAAGCTACGTGAAGTTTCAATCCATCGGGCCGGTGTTGGCGGTGATGCCCTGGAATTTTCCCTTCTGGCAGGTGTTTCGCTTCGCGGCGCCGGCGCTAATGGCGGGCAACGTGGGGCTGCTGAAGCATGCGTCGAACGTGCCGCAGTGCGCCATTGAAATCGAGAGCGTGATCCGCCGCGCGGGCTTTCCCGCCGACGTGTTTCAGACGCTGTTGATCGGCTCCGCGCAAGTGGAGCGCGTGCTCGATGACCCGCGTGTGAAGGCGGCATCGCTCACCGGCAGCGAGCCGGCGGGCGCGAAGGTGGCGTCGCAGGCGGGGAGGCAGCTTAAGAAGGTAGTACTCGAACTGGGCGGCAGCGATCCCTTCATCGTGATGCCGTCGGCCGACCTGGAGCGCGCGGTGCGCACCGCGGTAGAGGCGCGCGTGCTGAATAACGGACAGTCCTGCATTGCCGCCAAGCGATTCCTGGTGGATGGCGCGATCGCCGCCGGGTTCGAGCACCGCTTCGTGGAGGCGATGGAAGCGCTGCGCATCGGCGACCCGATGGATGAAGCGACGCAGCTTGGCCCGCTAGCCACGCCCGACATTTTGAAAGGACTCGACAAGCAGGTACGCGCGAGCGTCGACGCAGGGGCGCGACTGCTGACCGGGGGCCATCCCATCGACCGGCCGGGGAACTTTTACGCTCCCACAGTGCTGGCGGATGTGCCGGAAGACTCGCCTGCGTATCGCGAAGAATTGTTCGGCCCGGTGGCGGTGCTGTTTCGTACCGCCGGCATCGACGAGGCCATCCGGGTGGCCAATGACACCGACTTCGGTCTGGGCGCCAGCGTGTGGACCAACGAACCGGCGGAGCAGCGCAAGCTGATCGATGAGATCGAAGCCGGGATGGTCTTTGTGAACGGCATGGTGGCGTCCGACCCGCGGCTGCCGTTCGGCGGCGTGAAGCGCTCCGGGTTCGGACGCGAGCTGAGCGCATACGGAATCCGTGAGTTCGTCAATGTGAAGACGGTGAAGGTGGCGTAGCGGTTGTAGAGGCACACTCCTCACGTGGCCGGCCTCGTGGTAAGTACCGCTCCCTTTGCGGTCGCGGCTCTGAGAGGAGGCTCATTCTACAGAGCCGCGCATTGAGTAACCGGCCGTCAGGATGCGACTTTTACCATCCGGTCTTTGGCCTTGCCGCACGCTGTCACGAACGCGTTGACGAGGGCGCTGGGCGCATCCATCTCCGGTTGGAATAAGGTGGCGGCGAAGAACGGGTGACCGTCGAGTTCGACTGCGCGAATTTCGTCCTGATCGTCGACCGCCGTCACATGAAGCGAGGTACTCTCCATGATCCGTCGGTACCGGCCGTTCAGTCCGAAGCTACAGTGATATAGCACCTTCATTTCTGGGACCCCGTAAGCTTTGCGGATAGCCGAGCCGGGGCTTAGCCTGACCCGCGCCGTGACGCCGGCCAGCGCGCACCCCAACGGGGAAATCAGCGGCGTGGCAGCCTTGGGGTTCGTCTTCTGGTGATCGGCATCGTACATGCCGAGGACGTTGCGCGCGTGTTCGATGAATGCGTATTGGAAACCTGCCGAGGTTCCAAGAAATGGTGTGCGCGTTTCGCGAGCCCGCCTGATGGCGCGCAACGCACCGTCTGCACTACGATAGGGCATACCGGGAACGCACCAAATACCGTCGAATTCCGACAGGGAATTGCCGTTAGCGATGGAATCGGTGGGAACCCAGACCCCTTCCGCAGATGCATCGGTTGTTGCTGCCAGGGCACGCGGGATGGCCTGATGAGCTTTGTGAGTTTCATTATAGTCGCCGACGAGGGCGACTTTGATCCCTAAGTGCATGGCCGGGAATTGTTTCAGAAACGTAACCCGGATGCAAGGGGTATTTATATTAAGATATTCAGACACGAAATAACTAGGCAGGCAACTCCGTTGCGTCGGGGAAGCCGTGCTGCTTTCGTCCCACATCGCCATCGTATTTCTTAGTGGTCTTGAAGAGTTCGAACCGACCGTCAGAAGCAAGGAAGCGGCAGCGATCGCGCAGGTGCTGCATTTCCGCCGGGGGCATGGGATGGAAACCGCGCGCGATTTCCAGATTCTGGCGCAAGACGCCGGGCGATTCCATACCGCTAATCGTAAGCGCCACCGGAAGGCTCATGGCGTAGCGCAAAGCTTCCTCCGGCGTGACCGCGCCGTGCGTCACCAGTTCACCACTGCCGCCCATGCTCTTCATGCCGAAGACCGCGATGCCGCGCCGGTTAGCTTCGGGAAGCACGTTCTGCTCAAAACTGCGGAAGGTGGCGTCCAGGCAATTCAAAGGCATCTGCACGGTATCGAACGGGAAGTTATGGGAGAGCATCTTGAGATGAATGGATGGATCTTTATGGCCCGTAAATCCCACAAAGCGCACCTTGCCATCCTTCTTCGCCTGCACTAACGCTTCGGCGGCGCCGTCGGGGCGGAAGATCAGGTCGGGATCGTTGTCGTAAATTACTTCGTGGATCTGCCAGACGTCGAGATGATCGGTTTGTAAACGCCGCAGCGATTCTTCCAGTTGGCGCATGGCCACGTTCTTGTTGCGCCCGTGAGTACAGACTTTGGTCATCAGCACCACGCGGTCGCGCTTACCCTTGAGCGCGCCGCCGAGCCACTCTTCGCTGGTGCCGTCGTGATAGTCCCAGGCATTGTCGAAGAAGTTGATGCCGGCATCGATAGCGGTATCGACCATGGTCTTTGCCTGGGCCGCGTCCTGGGCCGACCCCAGGTGGAATCCGCCCATTCCCAGAATGGAGACATGCAACCCGGTGCCGCCCAGCGGTCTCTTCTGAATGCCACCCGAAGGAGTGTCCTGTGCCATAAGCGTGCTCCCCGCGGCAACCGCCAGGGTCGCCGACTCAATGAATTCTCTGCGGTTCGGTTTCATTTTTTGGGCTCGGGAAAAGGATGGCCGGTGTTGTCGGTGGCCATCACCATCTCCTGCACCTCTACCGATTTCATGTCGAGCGGGAATTGGTGCGCCAGGCGCGCTTCCGGATTGTCGAACTTCAGCGACAGCTTGTACAGTTCGTAACGCCCGTCGGCGGCGGGCGTGCGGACGCGGTCGCGCAGAGCTTTCATTTCCTGCGGCGTCAGCGGCTGGAAACCTTGCGCCAATTTCAGATTCTGCTGCAGGATTTCGGGCTTGTCGATGCCCGTAATGGTGGTGGTGACGGGCAGGCTCATGGCGTAGCGCAGGGCTTCGGCGGCGCTGATGACACCGGCTTTGATGGCGTCGCCATGGCCATTCAAAGGCTTCATGCCCAGCGCCGCGATACCGCGGCGGTTCAGTTCGGGGAGCACTTGCTGCTCGAAGCTGCGGAATGTCCCGTCGAACGCGTTCAAAGGCATCTGAACGGCATCGAACGGATAGCCGGTTTCGAGCATCTTCAGATGGATGGCCGGGTCCTTGTGGCCGGTGAAGCCCACGAAGCGCACGCGGCCGTCTTTCTTCGCCTGGTCGAGAGCTTCCGCGGCGCCGTTCTTGCGGATGAACAGCTCGGGATCGTTGTCGAAGGCTACGCCGTGAATCTGCCAGAGATCCAGATGGCTGGTTTGCAGGCGACGGAGCGATTCATCCAGCATGCGGAGGGCGAGATCCTTGTCGCGCCCGTGGGTACAGACCTTAGTCATGAGAAAGACGCGGTCGCGCCGGCCTTTCAGGCCCTTGCCCATCCAGTCTTCCGACTTACCGCGATGATATTCCCAGCAGTTATCGAAGAAAGAAATACCGCCATCCACGGCGTCGTGCACCATGCGGACAGCGGTAGCTTCGTCTTCGGCGTCACCTAAGTGATGGCCGCCGAAGGCAAGCGCCGAGACGCGGACGTCATAGCGGCCGAACTGGCGGGTGGGTATGGACGATGTCTGAGGCATGTGAGTCCGCCTTCAGGGTACAGGTAATGCAAGAGAGGAACAGTTAGGAAAGTCGCGGAGTGCGGCGCGGAGAACTCCCTGAGGTTCGATCCGGCACACAGCGGTGCGGGCTATCGCGTGACAGATTTTACGAATGCGGTTTCGTAGCGCGGGCTGAAGCCTGCAAGGCTGTGACTTTCTCGACCGTATTAACGAGTTTCCGTCGACGGAAGATTCATCTGGGCAAGGAAAGCGTCGAAGCGGGGATCGGACTTCGGGGCCAGCGGGCTGCCGGGCCAGTAGGGTAGGTCCAAGTCGCGCTCGCCGAACGCCTCCTCGGTCCACGAGAAGACGCGGTCCCAGTCTTCGAGGACGGCGGCCAGCCGAGCGTATTCCACAGCGGGAAGAAGCTGGTCGTCGGGCAGATCTTCAGCAGCGTCAAGCAACTGGCGGGCATCGTCGGGATCGCCCAGGCGCGCTTCGAGCGACGCCCACTGTGCGGGCGGCAACTTTGCGGCGCCGCCGGAGGTACGCAGCGCATCCACCATTTGGCGCGCCTGGTCTTTCTGTCCGGCGAGCCAGTACACGTTCGCCAACCGGGCGCGCGCGGCGGGATCGGCGGGGTCGAAGTCGACGGCCTTTTGCGCGAAGGGAATGGCGCGGTCGGGCTGATTGAGGGAGACGTATTGCGCGGCGGCATCGCTCGATATGGAAGGCGAGAGCGGATCGAGCGCGAGGGCGCGCTCGGTCTCGGCGAGGGCCTCATTCATGCGGCCCTGACTCTGGTACCAACGGCCGCTCCATTGGTGAACCAGGGCCGACCCAGGCAGCGACTGTGCGGCCCGATCGAATTCCTGCCGGGCGCCGGCCCAATCCCAATCGTATTGCAGGTTGACGATGCCGAGCGCGAGTTGCGCCCAGCCCGATTGCGGATCGAGCGCGACGGCCCGCTCAGCGGCGTCGCGGGAGGCGGGCATAGCTTGATTGGGGCGCGCCATTCCGGCCGCCACGCGATACTCGCGCACGATGGAGAGCCAGGCCCACGCGGCGACGAAATTCGGGTCGGCGGCCGTGGCCTGTTGGAGGTGCTGCTGGGCGCCGTCCAGGTCGCCGGGGACGGCTCGGTCAAAGAGATAACGACCTTGCAGATACTCAGGGTAGGCCTCCGCAGAGGGCTGGCCGCGATGCGCGGGGAGCGGCGCCATGCGGACCTGTACGCGGCGCGCGATAGCGGCGGCGATATCTTCGATGGCGCCGGCCAGGTCGCGCGCGGGGCGGTCGAAATGGGCGGACCAGAGACGATAGCCATCGGAAGCGCGGGTCATGGTGAGGGCGATGCGGAGACGGTCGCCGGTACGGGAGACGGTGCCTTCAATTGTGGCGGCAGCCGCGGGCTGGGGAGCGGGGAGGGATTTCAGTTTGAGAGCGGAAGCGTGGCCGATCAGTTGGAGATCCTGCGCGCCGGCGAGACGGTCGACAATTTCGGCAGTGAGAGCAGGGGCGAACCAGTCGTCGTGCTGGGGGGTGAGGTCGGCGAAAGAGAGCACGGCGAGGGAGCGAATTTGAGCGCTGGCTACGCGGGCGCGCCACGACGCGCTCGCCCAGAAGAGGACGACGACGGTGATCAGTGCGGACACGATCGACACCCAGAGGCGTCGATGGGAATGCACGACGGGCTCGGTGGGCGATGCAATCTTCACGGAGGCCCCAGACATGACGGTGGTAATTCAAGTTTACAGGATCAGCGGGCGGTGTTTCGTGTCAGCTTTGAGTTTCAGCCCGTTTGCCGGCGAAAGAGTGGATACAAGTGACCAGCCGGCGCCAACTGCAGCGTTGCCGTGCTTCGGTGTCGGCCAACGGGAGCCGGAACTGCGGGCGGCATGGCGAGGCCGAGTTCGCTCGTTTTTGCTGGATAAAGGATGGATCGGCAAACGAGCTGCGTATCATCTGTCTGCAACTCATTCAGACGAAGGATCACGCCGAAAAGTCAAAGCAAGCGTACGATCACCGGGACACTCCGGCCGCTCTCTGACCGCTGACAACCGTCCCTTATTCCTCGCGGAGGGCGATCATGGGGTCCACCGACGCGGCGCGGACAGCGGGAATCAGGCTGGCGCCTAGCGATACGACGGCGATTCCGGCGATGGCGGCGGCGAATACCGCGGGGTCGCGGGGTTCGACTCCGAAGAGGATGGCTCGCAGGAATTTGGTGGCGAGGAGCGCGACGGGAATGCCGAGGACGACGCCCACCACGGTCATCAGCAGGCTGCCGCGGAGGACCATCCACAGCACCTGGCCGCGTTGCGCGCCTAACGCCATGCGGAGTCCGACCTCAGAAGTCCGGCGGCTTACGGAATACGCCAGCGTGCCGTACAGGCCGGTGGCCACCAGCATGGCGGCGAGCAGGCCGAAGAACATGGAGAGGCGGAAGAAGATGCGCTGGTCGGAGAAATTGCTGTCGAATTCCGCCTGTTGCGTCATGGGAGAGAGCAGGGCGAGCCCGGGGGCATAATCGTTGACGGCACGGCGAACGGTGGGCATCCAGGAAGCGGGATCTCCAGCGGTGCGTACTTCGAAATGCAAGGTGGCGTTGCCCCGAAGCTGGGTGTAGGGGAAGAAGGCCATGGGGCGCGGCTTCTCCTCCACGTCGGTGTATTTGCTGTCGGCGGCGACGCCGACGATGGTGAACTGGCCGTCGGGGCGCGGATTCAAATCGACCTGATGGCCGAGGGGTGTGCGTCCGCTGAGATACTTATTGGCGAAGGTCTGGTTGACGATCGCGACGCGCGGGGCGGATTCGGAATCGGCGTCGTTGAAGTCGCGGCCGAGAACCACGGGGATGTCGAGGGTGTGGAAATAGTCGGAGCCCACGGCATTCCAGCGCATGGGTGCGTTGGTGTTCGTGCCAAGGGGGGGTTGGCCATCGACCTCGGCGCCGGTGTTGTTGCTCCAGCCGGAGCCGATGCGATTGCCCATGAGAGTGACGGCCTGGACGCCCGGCAGTGCGCGCAGCCTGGTGAGCAGGCCGAGGAAGAACCGGTTGGACTCGCTATCGGAGTTCACACGCTGTAAGGGACTGACGCCGAAAACGAGGAGTCCGTGGGCATTCATGCCGAGATTGACACTTTCGAGATTGCGAAGGGTGCGCACCAACAGGCCGGCGGTGACCAGCAGCACGATGCACAACGCCATCTGCAGCGTGATCACGGTCTGTGCGCCGCGATTGCGGGCGCGATCGCGATGGGCGGTTGCGGCGGACGTTTTGAGAGCGAGGCCGATGGGAATGCGGAGGACGCTGCGCAAGGGCGCGAGTCCGAAAACCAGCGCCGCGGTGAGAGAGACGGCGAGCGTGAACCAGAGTACGGTGACGTCGGGCGTGAGGCTGACGCCCATATCGGACCAGGCGGCGAGGGCGTGGGTGGCCCAATTGGCGAAAAACCAGCCGAGTCCCGCGCCGACACTCACCAGCAGGAGGCTCTCGGTGAGCAATTGCTTGAAGAGATCGACGCGGCTGCCGCCGAGCGCCATGCGCAGGCTGAATTCGCGCTGCCGCGCGGCGTTGCGCGCGACCAGGAGCAGGGAGACATTGGCGCACGCGATGGCGAGCACCAGCAGCACCATCGCCATGAGCACTTTCAGCGGCATCTCGTAGCTATCGCCGGCGCCGGCGACGCCACGGGCGGAAGTGAAGAACAGCTTGGGCAGCACCTCCTTCTCTTTGGGCCTGCCGAGAGCGGAGTAAGCGGCGTTCTGAAAAGTGGGCAGGGAGCGCGCTAAGGCCTGCTGCTGGCTGACACCCGGCGCGAGCCGGCCCATCGTCAGGAGGAACCACCAATTCGGTGAATGATAGAGGGAACTGTCGCTGCTTCCGTCGCGGCGGACACGCCCCCAGGGGAGCAACTCGGCGCGATCCTGGAACGGAATCCATACGTCCATAGGCTCCCGATCGAGCCCGATAAAGGCCGGCGCCGCCACGCCGATGATGGTAAACGGCACATCCTTGATATAGAGCGGCTGGCCGATGACCGAGCGGTCGCGGCCGAATTGGCGGGTCCAGCATGCGTAGGAAAGCACCGCAACGGAAGACTGGGCGGCCTCATCGGAGACATTAAAAGTGCGGCCGGCCGCGGGCAGCACGCCGAGCATGGTGAAGAAATTGCCGCTCACCATCTCAGCGGCAGCTTCCTGCGGTTCCTTGCCGTAACGCACGGCGACCTTCCCGATGCTCAGCGGAACGTACGCCACTATGTCGCTGAAGACATCCTTCTGCTTGCGAAGCTGCTCAAAGATAGGCATGGTGAGGGAGGTATCGCCATAGCCGGTCTGTGAGGAGCCGTTGGGATTTCCAGTGGTATGTAGATACACCAGGCTCGCGGGATCCTGCGCCGGCAGGTAACGCAGCAGCAGCGCATTCATCACGCTGAAGATGGCGGCGTTAGCGCCGATTCCGAGGGCCAGCGTCAGAATGGCGACCGCCGTGAAGCCTGGTGTGCGGAACAGTTGTCGGAGGGCGTAACGGAAATCGCGCATGAAGTCGCCTCAGCCAGTTATTTCTTCTTGCGGATATAGACGGCGCCGTTCAGGGTATGGATAGTCAGATCGACTCCGCCGCCATTGATGGTTCCATGGATGGTGTTGTCGAGGCGGATCCGATATTGGCCGTCGGAAGTGCCGTTGCGGGAGGTGACAGCGCGGGAACCACCGAGTGTCACGTCGAAATCGCTATAGACCGCGCCGTGGTTGGATTTGACGGTGAGGTCGGCCTTCAGGTCGGATGGCAACGTGATGTCGACCACTCCGTTGAGGGTGCTGAAGGTGAGCGGCTTGCTGGCGTTGACGCTGTCCATGCTGACTTTGATGGGGCCATTCTGCGAATCGGCCGTGACGGTGCCCGAGACATTCGTCAGATTCACCTCGCCGTTGAGAGTGTGAACTTCGACCTCGCCGTGGACGCCATCGACAGCGATGCCGCCGGAGAGCGTGTGGAGGCGAAGCGAGATGTCCACGGGAACGGTGATGGTGACGGCGCCGTTGCCGTTCTGGTTGCGGATGGTGACGGCGTTGTCGTCCTGCACCACTTCCACGCCGCGATCGGAGGAGCCGATGCGGTGCATTCCGTCGTGGCGGTCTTCGCGGTAATTATGCCCGCCTTCCACGACGATGTCGCTGCCGGCGTGGGTGCGGACCGTGATGGCGCCGTTCAAGAGGCTGCAATTCACCACGCGCCCCTGGGAGGAGCCGCGTGCCGGCACCACGATGCGGTCGCCGGATGAATCCTGCGCGAGCGCCGCGGCGCAGAAGGCTAATGTAAGGCCAATGGTAGAGGCCAGAGTGGGTTTCATGGTTATGAGTCCTTAGCTTTTCGAATGAAGGCGGATGGAACCGTTCATGGTATGGAGGGAGATGCCGGGGCCGCCTTTGCCGGCGCGTACGTGCATGGTGCCTCCGCTGCGATAAACGATTCGATTGCCTGAGATCTCGCCCTTGACGGTGCTGGGGAGAGTGGTCACGTCGAAATCGGCAAACACGCCGCCATGCATGGTCTCGATGGTGAAATCGGCATCGGGATCGGAATGGAAGTACACATCGACCGAGCCATTCATGGTATGGAACGACGATTCATGGGTGGGATTGCGGGTGAACGCGACGTGCACGCTGCCGTTCATGGTCTCAACCGGTCCGGTGCCGCCGATGCCGTCCATTTCCACCTTGCCGTTCATAGTGTGGATGTTGTAATCGCCCTCGACATTGCGCACTTCGATGGAGCCGTTCATGGTTTTCAGGTCGAGCGCGGCGCCGGAGGGAACCTGAATGTCGCACTCGAAGACTACGTTGTAATGGCGATGCCGCCAGCCATCGTCGTGGCGCGAGGGGCCGTCTTCGTACAGCTTGACGGAGTTGCCTTCCTGGGTCATATCGAGTTTGACCTCGCGCTTAGCGTCGTCCATATCGGACTGCGATTCGGCGCGAATGCGCTTATCGACGGTGATCTGGATGTCGGAACCGCTACCGCCAGTGACGCGAATGGGGCCGTTAATCTGGTCGGAGATCAGCTTGGCGACATTCGCGCCGCTGGCTACGTGGAACGTTTTATGAATGGTCTCGCGATCTTCATGCCACCACGAATCGTTGTTCGGGGCGGCGGAAAGCGCAGGCAGAATGAGAGCGATGAGAAGGACGGCATGTTTCATTTCGGCACCTCGAGTTTACGAATGACTACGGTGGCGCGCTGGCTCACCGCGAGATCGGTTCTGGGCTGTTGTATGAGCTGATGCAACGCCGGGATGGCGGCCTTGTCATTGACTTCGGCGAGCACATCGATGACCGCGACCTGAACGAGCGGCGAATCCTGCAAGGGCAGCGCGTCGACCAGCGCGCGCTGAATCTCGGGACGGGCGGCGAGATTCTCAAGAGCGTCGACGGCGCGCAGTCGGACGTTGACGTTGGCGTCGTGATTCAGGGTGAACAGGAGCGCCTGGTCGATCTGACGGTCGGGCTGCTGCACCTGGCTGGCGTAGGTGACGCCGCGAATGCGCGAGCTGGACGAATCGTTCTGCAACATGGAAAGCGCCACCGTCTGGCGCAGATTTTCGACTTGCGACTGGAGCTGTGTGATCTCGGGGCTGGCAGGGCGCGGACGAGTGAAATAGCGTCCGGCGAAGCCGCCGGCAACCAGCAGGACGAGCGCAAGTGCGGTCTGCCAGGCGGCTCTTAGCGGCAACCATCCCAAGTTCCACCAGGGGCGATGGGTGGCGACCACACGCGCACGGCCCTGTTCCATGCCGGCTTGGTACGCTTCCAGGACTTCGAGGAAGCGCGCACGAGCGGAGGAATCGGGCTCAGGCACAGGCATAGCTTCGAGACCGCGCCAGACGGCGCCGATCTCGGCCATATCGGCGCGGCAAGCGGAACAGAGTTCCAGATGGGCGATCAGCTTTTCGCGCGCGTCGCTCTCCAGGCGGCCGGCCAGGCATTCCGGGATTTGTTCGCGATACCGTTCACAGCTCATGATGCTCGTTCTCCACTGAGGGCGAAGAACCGGTCGCTCAACTCGCGCAGCGCCCGGTACACCCGCACCTTTACCGTTCCCACTTCACATTTCAGTACGGAGGCAATCTCCTCGTGCTTCAATTCCATAAATTTGCTCATGACGAGCACTTCGCGCTTCTCGCGCGGCAGCGCCGCCAGCGCGCGGCGCAACAGAACGGCTTCCTGTTTCTTCTGCGCCTGGCGATCGGGCGGCGTCTCCGGTCCACGCAATTCCACGACATCTTCAGGCAGCGAAACTTCGCCCTTATTGCGGCCAACATGATCGAGATGGACATTGCGGCCCACCTGAAACATCCAGGCACGGAACGACATCTCCGGCTGATAGGTATGGCGGTATTTCAAGATTCGATAAAAGACTTCCTGCACCAGGTCCTCAGCGGTGGAACGACTGCCGGTAAGGTGCAGAAAGAAATGAAAGAGCGAGCGCTGGTGGCGGTCGAAGAGCTGCTCGAGCTTCCCGACGTCCCCCGCCCGGACTTCCCACATGATTTGTTCGTCTTCCACTTCGTTCTCAGTCTACGTAATGGAATACCGGTGGAGGGGGAAAAGGTTACATGAGGGGGGGAATGGCGGCTCGGGAACGGGCTAGGGGCGGCCGATCTCCAGGCAGTCCAGGGTGAAATGGATGGGGATGCCGATACCGGAGGTGTTGGGATACTGATCGTCGAAGAAGACGAACATCTTATTGGGGTCGCTTTCGCCGTAGCGCAGAACGGGCTTCCACGGGCCGGGACCGGTGAGCCTGACGGGCTCGCTCCAGCGGGCGATATCGGGGGAAGGATCTTGTGCGTGGCACCACCAGAGGCCGGTTTTGGGCAGCTCGGTTTTGCCCACGTTGACGTGAGCGAAAACTGCCTCGAAGCCATCGGCGACGGGGAGCACGCAGAAGTCGAAGACCTTCTCTTCGGGGGCGAAGACGATTCGATGGTTGGACCAGCCGGTACGGCCGTCGGGGCTTTCGGCGTAGCCGTGGACCAGGTAGTCGTCCTGATTGGCGCCGGCCACATACCACATCTTCCATTTGCCGTCGTGATAAATGAGGTTGGGCTCGTAGACGCTGCCGTGCTCCCAGTATTCATTGGCGGTGAAGGCGGGAGACGGCTGGTCCACCCACTGGGCGCCGTCCCATTCGAGATAGCCAATGACGTATGGGCCCATGAAATCGCGCGCTGCGCCGGCGTAATAGATGCGCTCCACCCAGGTGTTGCGGTCGGGATCGAAGCCTTTCACGTAAGAGGGGCAATGGCGGCCGCCCTTGCCATCCCACCAATAGCTGCGCGATTTGCCGGCGAGGAGCGCGGGACGTTTAGCGTCTTGCGGGGCGGCGGTGAGGGTCCAGCCGCTGGCGGCGAGCGGCGCACCGGCGGGCAGGCTGGCGCTATACATATGGATCTCATGGACGCCGTGCTCCACGCCGCAGGTGTACATCCACCACTGGCCGTCGCGGTGAACAACCGTGCAGTCGACCAGGATTCGGAGGCCGGTGAGGGGGCCGTAGCCCTGGCCGGCGTCGAAAATTCGGGTTCGGGACTCCATCTGCGCGAGTGTAACATTGGGGGCGGCGCGCAAACAACGCACCCTGCCGCGGGTGGCGTGCGTATGTCCTATTAGTGGACGGCAAAATGTCACGATACGCGCTGTTCCTGCTGTGGGCCGGTACTTTGGCTGGGCAGCAGACGGCGCCCTACACATTCGGGACGACGGTGGTGAGCACGTCGGGGTTCGAGGGCCGGGTCTACCTGCTGAAACAGAACACGTCGCGACTGCCGCGCTTCACCCACATGACGCCGGAGGGGACGATTTACACCAACACGTTGAATATGTGGCCGCAGTCGTTCGACGAGGGCTTCCCGGGAATCACCGACCGGTTCGAATGGTTCGCCATCGACTACACCGGCCGCTTCTGGGTGGAACAGGGTGGGGTGTATCGATTCAGCCTGCTCTCCGACGACGGCGCGCGGCTAAGCATCGATGGGAAGGAACTCATCGATAACGACGGGCCACATCGTGCGGTCGCGGTGACGGCGCGGGCTTATTTGACGCGCGGAGTGCATACCATCCATGTGCCCTACTATCAAGGTCCGCGATTCACGGTCGCGCTGGTGCTGGCGGTGGCGGCGCCGGGCGGAGCGTGGCGTATCTTCGATACCGGCGACTTCGCGCCGCCCAAGGATCCTGCGGCTTGGGTGACTGGCTCCATTCGCGATGTGGTGCACTCGGTGGGCGACCGGTAGGCCGGCGCCGGCACAGCGCCCTGTCATCGGCTCGGGAAGCGATTCCGGAACGGCCATGCCGGTGCCGTAAGCAACAGCGGTTTTGCTTTCTTCCCCGTCGTTGAGAGCCTTTTGGGGTCGAAAATCGCCAGTTCGGCAAGATCGCCCACATGCGCGTCCATAAAGGAGAGGGTTTCTTGCGTTGGTAGCATGGGGAAATGAAGATTGCCACGGTGGCACTGGCCTTCGCGCTCGCCGTTTCCGCGCCCGCGCAGGTGGCGCCGCTTACGCTGGAAGCGCGGACCGCGATGACGGGAAAGTCCTGGAAGGCTGGCTGCCCGGTGCCGCTTGAAGACCTGGCGGCGGTGACGGTGAAGTATCTGGGGTTCGACCAACTTACTCACGAGGGGACGCTGGTGGTGCACAAGCGAATGGCGGCAGAGGTGGCGCAGATCCTGGCGGGCTTATACGAAGCGCGGTTCCCGATCCATCGGATTGGGGCGTGGGAAGATTACGGCCCGGGTAAGTATGCGGAACAGGATGTTACTGTCGGGTTCTACTGCGAGAGGGCCGACGACGCGCCCAACCAGTGGAGCAGTCACGCTTACGGGATGGCGATCGATATCAATCCGCTGGAGAATCCGTTTCGTAATCCCGGGAAGCCCTGGTGGCCCGCGGGATCCTCGGATTTCGCAGTGCGGGATGGCGGGCGCGGCAAGGTAATGCCGGATGGCAAGGTGGTCGCGGCGTTCTCGCGGTACGGTTGGGATTGGGGCGGGCTGTATACCGGCGGGGAGAAGGACTACATGCACTTCAATAAGATACGGCGGCCTTAGAGGAGCGATTCGATGGCGTCGCAGGCTTGCCGGAGCGCGTCTTCAGCGGCGATCACGCGGCCCAACTTCCCCGCCTGGCGCGCGAATTGCGGATCGTCGAGCAATCGATGGAGCGCCGCGGTGGCGGTGTCGACGGTATACTTCGCTCGCGGCACGTGCAGACCGGCACCCTGACGCTCGATGCGGGCGGCGTTGTCGGGCTGGTCCCAGCCGTAGGGGACGAAGAGCATGGGACGGCCGGCACGCAACGCGTCGCCGGTGGTACCGGATCCGCCTTGATGGACGATGGCGGCGGCGTGGGGAAAGAGGCGGGAGTACGGCATGTAAGGCAGCGCAAGGACGCCGGGAAGTTTGGGGTCCGTCTTAATTCCGAGTAAGATGGCACGGCCCAGGCGCATCGCCGCAGCGGCACTTACTTCGTAGAACTCGCCCGGATGATGGACGGCCGTGGAGCCTTGCGTGAAGACGATGGGCGGGTCGCCCTCGCTCAGAAAGTCTGTCAGTTGCGCCACTAAGTTAGGGTCGGCGGGCGATTCGAATTGCAGAAAGCCTGGCTGTACGGTCTGCGGCGGCCAATCGGGCTGGGCCGCGGCGAGCGCCTTTGAAAACAGCGCCAGCACCAGCCACGGCGAGAATTTGTCGCGGAAGACGGGGTCGCACTCCACCCGCAGGCCTTCGCGGCGGCGCAGATCGCGCACCGGGTTGGACCAGTGGCGGGTTGCCAACCGGCCAAGATCGAGCGCCATGCGATACGGGCGGACGCCGAGTTTGCGCAGGTGAATGAGGCGGGGCGCATTCACCATGACGGACGGATCGATGGCTGAGAAGAAAGAGAAGGGCGAGAGAATGATGGACGCCCAGGGGAGTTTCAGCTTCTCCGACACCAGCGGCGCCGCATAGACCAACTCGCCGGCGAGTAGCAGGTCGGCAGTCCGGGCGACGGCGAGTAAGTCCTCATAAGTGCCGGGCAGCTGCGGCAGCACCATCTTACGATAGAGGATCTCGGGGCCGGACTTTAGATCTTCGCACTGGCGGATGAGATCGGAGTCGGCGGGGCTCCAATCCGGGCGCATGGCGTGGAACTCCAGCCCGAGTTCCTGCACGCGCGCTGCGTAGAAGGGCGTGGTGGAGATCACCGGCCGGTGGCCGCGCCTTTGCAGTTCCAACGCCAGGGCGAGGCAGGGATGGAGATCGCCCAGCGACCCGATAGTCGCGATTACGATGCGGCTCGATTTCACGCGCGCGCTATTGGCCGGTGGCGGTGGAGGGCGTGATGGCGGCGGGGTTGCCGGCGGCCTTCAATTCGCGCTCGCGCTCCAGCACGGAGACGCCTTTGACCATCCAATCCTCGGCAGGCGCGCCTTTCAGATAATGGTCGAACCAGGCGTTGATGCGGCGATGGTAATCGATCTGGTTGGCCTTTTGGGCCACCGAGTGGTTCTCGCCCTCATAGACCAGCATCACGCAAGGCTTGCCGGCGCGGCGCGCGGCGTTGTAGAACTCGATGTCCTGATGCCAGTCGGACGCGCCGTCGTGGTCGCCCACTTCCATCAGCAACGGCGCGGCGAGTTTGTTGGCGACGAAGGTCGACGAGTTCTTGATGTAGGACTCGGGATCTTCATAGAGCGGCACCTGCATACGCTCCTGGCTTACTTCCACGTGGTTCGTTTCGGGCGCTCCGCTATTCCAATAGATCTCGCCCACGCTGGAACTGAGATTGGTGAGCGCGCCACCCACCGCACCGGCGGCGAAGAGGCCGCTGTGGGTGACAATGAAGGTGGTCTCATACCCGCCCCAGGAGTGGCCCGTGAGACCGATGTGCTTGGCGTCGACCATACCCCTTTCGAGCACTTTCTTGACGCCCGAAGTGACGCAATCGAGCGCCGAGAAGCCGGGGAGACGAGGCTTGAAGACAATGTCCGGGCGGAAAACGAAGTAACCGTGCTCGGTCCAGATAGTGGCGTTGTAAGTGGAACGCTCGGAGGGCGCCAGCCAGTTATGGAGTTGATTACTTTCAATTTCGTAAATCTGCACGATCATGGGGTACTGCTTGCCTTTTTCGTAGTTGGCGGGGTAATAGAGCGCCCCTTGCAGGCGATCGCCCTGCGAATTCTTATAGTCGATCAGTTCGGATTTGCCCCAAGCATACTCGGAGGCAAAAGGATTGGTGTCGCTGACTTTCCGGGCGGACTTCAGGTTGCTGCCGGCGAAGAAGTTGGGGGATTCGTCCCAGGCGCCGGCCTGGTAGAGGAGGACGGCTGCGTCTTTCGCTTTTTCAAGGCCGCGGACGGCTTTATCTTCGTAAACCAGGCGGTCGACCTTGCCGTTTTCGAGCACGGAATAGCCGGTTTTCTTGGTCCAACGGCCTTCCATGCTGAGGTAGACGGGCTTCTCGAGATCGATGGCCTCGTTCCCGCCGCCACCACCCCGTCCGCCGCGGCCCCCGCCGCCAGTGGCCGACAGACGAAGATAGCGATAGCGAATATCCTCGGCGGCGCTATCGGTGAGGCGCTTCAGCTTGCCCGATCCATCGGCCGCGATCTCCCAGAGGTCATTGGTATCGTAGACGATCGCGCTGCGGTCGCCGGGGGTCCAGCCGGCGACCCCGTAAGCCGGTTTCTGACTTACGGGGTAGTCGTTCTCCTTGTTAGTAAGTGAAATCTTGGCGTCCTTAGTGATGTTATGGCTGGCGCCCGACTCGAGATCGTACACCCAGAAGTCGCCTTCGCGGAAATTCATGGCATAGCGGCCGGCGGGGCTGAACTCGACGGGCGGAATGAGGTGTTTGGCCACCTCGACGCGCGCGCCGGTGTCGAGATCGACCTTATATACGTCGACGAAGCTGCGGCCGAACATCCCCTCGTTCTCGTAGGGGACACCGTCCAGCGCAAGGGCGCGCGTGCCGGTGTGGGGCAGGCGGATATCTTCCTTCACGTTGGTGCTGAGTTCGACCAGTTTACCGGTGGCGAGGTGCCACGCGGCGGGAGCGTTACGGTCGCGATCGCGCGCGGCGGTGAGTTTCTGTTCGCTGATGACATTGACATCCTGCCAGTGCCAGACTTCTACGGTGGCGGGGTCGTCATCCGACTTCTTGACTTCGATCTTCTTTGGCCAAGGGGCGATCCCGACATAAACGGTGGCGCCATCCTCTGACCATTGCGGCGTGCGCGTGGAGAGGATGCGCTGCGGGGCGTCGACCTTGGTGGTCAGCTTGTCGCCGAGATTTTTCCAGGCGAGCGCGACGTTGCTTTCGCCGTCGTAATCGGGATTCTTGACGGAGCGGAGCGCGGCAAGATCGCTCGATTCTTTGCGCCAGGTGAGCGCGGTGAAGACGGCAGGGCCGTTATCGAGTACACGCAGCGAGCCCGAATGCGGATTGAACACCTGAATGGCGTTGCCAGTGCGGCCTTCGACGCCGATGGTCATGGCGAGGTTGGAGCCTTTATCCTGCCAGGAATAATTTGTGACGCTGCCGAATGTGGTGTCGACACCAGTGGCCAAGTCGCGCACCAGCATGACGGAGCCGATGGGATCGCGCGGCGATTCGCCATCGGAGCCACCGCGGCCTGCGCGTCCGCCACGTGCACCGCCCGCGGCGGCGTTGCCGGCGGCCTCGGCGGCCGGCGTCGGCGGGTACTTACGGAAGGCCAGGTACGGACCGGCGCCAGCGAACGCGAAGGACTGCACCTCGTCGACGGTGGCGACGGCGCCGGTGGAGAGATCGACGGTAGCGAGCTTCGTCTGGATGGGCTTCTTTGCTTTGCGGAGCTTTTCCTGTTCAGAGTCGGAGACGGTGGCGGTGCAGGCGAGCCAGCGCGAATCGGCGGAGAAGGCCGCGGCGGAGCAGAAGGCGACGACTTGCGTCTTGCCACCTTCCACGGGCGAGAGGCGGAGTTCGCCATCGCCGCTGGTGCGGCGGACCTCATAGGCCAGCCACTTGCCATCGGGCGAGAGGGTGCCGGCGCCGAGGGTTTCCCATTTGCCGTAGTCCGCGGGGAGGAGCGTAGGCTTGGTTTGGGAAGAGGCGGCGGCAGCGAGCGCGAGTAGAAGGAGGTAGCGGTGCATCATGGCAGACGATTCTACCGCAGCAGACGATCCATCGTGGTAGTCTGGACTACTTATGAAGGCCGCTGCCGCAATCTTTTTCCTTCCGCTGGCCGCCGCGCTGGCGCAGGCGCCGACTCCCGAATCGGTGCTGGGACACAAGCCGGGCGACGACTTCTACCTCGCTTCGTACGACGATTCGCTGGGATATTTCCAGAAGCTGGCGAGTTCCACGGACAAGCTCAAGCTGGTGCAGGTGGGCAAGACAAGCCAGGGGAACGACTGGTATATCGCCATCATCTCCTCCGCGAAGAATCTGGCGAGCCTGGATCGGTATCGCGACACGGCGAAGCGGCTGGCGCTGGTGAAGGGACTGACCGACGAGCAGGCACACGCACTGGCGCACGACGGCAAGGTGATAGTCCACATCGATGGAGGACTGCATTCCACGGAGGTGGCGCCGGCGCAGATGACCATCCAACTCGCGTACAACCTGGTGACCGCCACCGACCCGGAAACGACCACCATTCTCGATAACGACATTCTGCTGCTCTGGTTTTCAATCAATCCCGATGGGCAGAATATGGTGGCCAAGTGGTACAAGCAAAACCTGGGGACGCCGTATGAAGTGAGCGGCATGCCGGGGCTATTCCAAAGCTACATCGGGCACGACAACAATCGCGACGGGTACATGAATAACATGATCGAGTCGCAGGTGATTACGAAGACGGAGCTGGAGTATTATCCCAACGTCTTTTATAACCATCACCAGACGGCGCCGTTCCCTGCCCGCATCTGGATTCCGCCGTTCGGCGATCCGGTGTCGCTGAATCCGCACCCGCTGATGTACCGCTGGGTGAACGTGTTCGGCACGGCGATGGCGGCATGGCTCGACGAGCATGACATGCCGGGCGCGATGCATCGCGGGCGGTTCGACGACTGGTATCCCGGCTTTGTCGACCATGTCAACAATTTCCGCAATACGGTTTCGTTCCTTACCGAGACAGCGCTTTACGAATACGCCACACCGCATTTCTATACCACCAACGATTTTCCGCCGACCAGCCAGGATCTGCGGACCCAGGTCTTCTATTCGAGCCCCTGGAAGGGCGGCTGGTGGCGGTTGGGCGACGCGGTGCGGTATACGCTGCAAGCGTCTATGGCGGTGCTCGATACGGCCGCCAAGAATCGCGAAGAACTGCTGTTCGACCGGTATCGCGCGGGCCGGGACGTGGTCGCGCGCTTCACCAAAGATCCGCCGTACGCGTATATCATTCCGAGAGAGCAGCGCGATTCGCCCACCGCGCAGACGCTGATGGAGAAACTGCTCCTGGATGGCATCGAGGTGCATAAGGCGTCTCACGAGTTTACGGCCAATGGGTCGACTTACAAAGAGGGCGACTGGGTAGTGCTGATGGATCAGCCGTTCGCGGCGCTGGTGAAGGAACTCTTCGATATCCAGAAGTACCCCATTCTGCCCGGCATGCCGCAGCCGGCGAACGCGGCGGCTGGTGGCGGACGCGGAGGTCGCGGTGGCGGAGCCGGCGGTGCTCCGGCACCGGCGCCCACTCCCGCTCCGGCAGCGACCGCGGCAGCGGCAGCGGGCGGGCGCGGCGGCCGAGGAGGTGGAGGCGGCGGCCGTGGCGCGGGCGCAGCGGGTGGAGCGGCGGCCCCGGCAACTGCCACGCAGACCCCCTACGACGTGACCGGGTGGACCCTGCCGATTCAAATGGGCGTGGAAGTGGTCGCGGTGACGCAGCCTTTGAGCGACGCCACGCGGCAGACGCTGCAGAAGATCGACCGCGTGGAGCCGATCGCGGGCAAAGTGGAAGGCTCAGGTCCGGTGTTCGCTTTTTCCCACGACAGCAACGCCTCGCTGCGCGCCGTGAATGAAGTGCTGGCAGCGGGCGGTACGGTGAGCTTCGGCAAGACCGACGGCATGATTTACGCGACCAATGCCGCGGCGATATTGAAGCAGAATGGCGTGGACGCAAAATCGCTGAGTGAAGCGCCGGAGTCGTTCCCGGTGAAGCAGCCGCGGATCGCCATCTACCAGCCATGGAGCGGCAATATCGATGAGGGCTGGACGCGCTGGCTACTGGAGCAGTTCCACTTTCCCTTCACAGTGGTACATAATCCGGAGATTCGCGACGGGCACTTGAAGGATCAGTTCGACACCATCGTGATTGCCGAAATGCAGTCGCGCCAGATTATGGACGGCGCGCGCGCCGGCACGGTGCCGGGACAATACGCCGGCGGAATCGGCGAGGAAGGCGCGCAGGCGCTGCGCGATTTCGTGACGGCCGGCGGCACGCTGGTGACCATGGGGAACGCCGCGTCATTCGCCATCGAGCAGTTCAATCTGCCGGTGGTCAACGCACTGGCGGGTTTGTCGCAGAGCCAGTTCTTCTGCTCGGGCTCGCTGCTGCGGATCGAGATTCCGGATTCCAAACATCCCGTAGTGGCGGGCCTGCCGGAGCGGCCGGCGGTAATGTTCGAACGCAATCAGGCGTTCGATACGCGGCAGGGATTCCGCGGGCGAGTGCTGGCCAGCTATATAAAGGACCGGACGCCGCTGGTGAGCGGCTACCTGCTGGGCGAGGAACACATCCAGGGGAAGGCGGCGGCGATCGACGCATTTTACGGTGGCGGCCACGTAGTGATGTTAGGCTTCCGGCCCCAATGGCGCGGGCAATCCCACGGTACGTATAAGTTCCTGTTCAACGCCCTCTATTACACTCCGGCAATGGCGCCGGCAGGCGGCGGGGGTGGGGGCCGGAATGGCGGCCGTGGAGCCGGTGGAGGCGGAGGAGGAAATCCGCAGCAGGCCGCATGGCGGCGAGAGGCCGAGTCGGTGAAGACCGAAATTACGCGCCTGGCGGAATTGAATCGCACTTACTTTAGCGCTCGCGGGCCGGCCGCGGCGGCGCCCGGCAAAGAACTTGAGACGGCGCTGGATGCGTTCCAACGCGATCGCATACCGCTGCTGGACGATTTACGGGCGCAGGTGGAAGACGCCGCAATCGTGCGGGCGGAAGCCGCCTGGTCGGCGCAGTTAGTGCGGCTGGCGGTAGATCTGAGAAGTAAGGATTACAGCGCGTCTAAGGTGGAGGATTTGTTGGATCAATATAAGTTGGCGGTGGTGCCATGAAAAGGCTCATACAGTCCGGTCTGGCTTCGTTGCTGGCGGCGGCGGCATTCGCGCAGGTGCCGACGCCGGAATCGGTGCTGGGACACAAGCCGGGCGACGACTTCTACCTGGCGACTTACGAAGACGCTCTGGGATATTTCAAGAAAGTAGCCGCGGCGTCCAACCGCATTAAGCTGGTAGACGTGGGGAAGACGACTCGCGGACGCGAATGGTGGATCGCCTTCATCTCCGAGCCGGCGAATCTGGCGCAACTCGATCACTATAAAGACATGTCGCGGCGGCTGGCGCTCTCGCGCGGTATCAGCGACGAGCAGGCGCACGCCATGGCGCGCGAGATCAAACCGATCATCCATATCGACGGAGGCCTTCACGCAACCGAAGTGGCGAACCACCAGCACACCATCACGCTGGGGTACGACCTGGTGACATCGGAGAGCCCGGAAATCAAGGCGATCCGCCAGAACCTGATTGTGGAATTATGGTTTTCCATCAACCCCGACGGGCAGACGGCGGTGGCGGAATGGTATCGCCAGAATGTGGGCACGCCGTATGAAGTAAGCGGCCTGCCGGACCTGTACCAGGAATACGTGGGGCACGATAACAATCGCGACGGGTACATGCTGAACATGATCGAGTCGCGGGTGGTGACCAAGGCGACACTCGATACCCAGCCGCTGGTGTTCTACACGCAGCACCAATCGGCGCCATTCCCCGGGCGCATTTACCTGCCGCCCTTCGCCGATCCGATTTCCGGCAACATGCATCCGCTGATGGTGCGCTGGCTGAACCTGATCGGCATGACGATCGCTCAGTATCTGGACGATCACAACTTGCCGGGGTCGATGCACCAGGAGACGTTCGATGTCTGGTATCCGGGGTATCTGGATAACATCGGCAATTTCCGGCACACCATTTCGTTCTTTACGGAGACGGCGCTGTATCAGTACGCTACCCCGCATTTCTATACAGTGGATGAGTTTCCGGCGGCGCGGCAGGGCATGGGCGAGGAAATGCTGTATTCGAGCCCGTGGAAGGGAGGCTGGTGGCGGCTGGCGGACGCGTGCAAGTATATGTACGAGGCCGACATGGCGGTGCTCAACTTATCGACTAAGTATCGCGAGCAGATGACTTACAATAAGTACCGCGCGGCGCGGGACACCATCGAGGAATTCCGCAAGGATCCGCCGTTTGCCTACACCATTCCGCGCGAACAGCATGACGCGCCCACGGCCGCGGTGCTGATGGATAAACTCATGCTGAACGGCATTGAGGTGCATGAAGCGACTAAGCCCGACGAGTGGGTCATCCTGATGGATCAGCCCTTCGCCGGCATGGTGAAAGAGCTGTTCGAACCGCAGGTTTACCCCACGCTTTCGCAACGTCCGTATGACGTGACGGGCTGGACACTGCCTTACCAGATGGGTGTGGAAGTGCACTCCGTTACCACGCCGCTCTCGCCGCAGTTCCGCGATTCGCTCCACCTCATCAAAGACACCAACGACCTGGCGGCGCCGTTTAATCGCAATGCCAACGCCAGTTTTCGCGCGATCAACGAGATTCTCGCCGCCAAGGGCAAGGTGACGGTCTCGGGCGACGATATCGCCGCGTCCGATATCGACAAGGGCAAGCTCGACTCTATTCTAAAAGAGAATCGCCTGCATGCCGCGAGTCCGGCGAAAGACGGGGCGAAGGCGCTGAAGGCGCTGCGCATCGCGCTCTACCGGCCATGGACGGGGAACATTGACGAAGGTTGGACGCGCTGGATTCTGGAACAGTACAAGTTTCCCTATACGAACGTCTACAACGACGGCATCCGCGCCGGGCACCTGCGCGACCGCTTCGACACCATCGTGATCCCCGATATGGGCGCCCAGCAGATCATGAACGGACGGCGTCCGGGGACCGTGCCGGAGCGGTATGCGGGCGGAATCGGCGAGGAGGGTGCGCAGGAGTTGCGCGACTTCGTCAGCGAGGGCGGCACGCTGGTGACGTTTAATAATGCGTCGCTGTTCGCACTGGATCAGCTCAAGCTGCCGGTGACGAATGCGCTGGCAGGTGTGCCGGCGGCGCAATTCTCCTGCTCGGGCTGCCTGGTGGGAGTGCACATTGAAGACACCAAAAGTCCGATCACGGCCGGTCTGCAAAGCAACATGGTCGTGATGTTCGAAGGCGGCCCGGCGTTCGACACCAAGAGCGATTTCAAGGGCGCGGTGCTGGCACGGTATCCGCGCGAACGGTCGCCGCTGGAGAGTGGGTACTTGATCGGGCCGGATCATCTGGAAGGCAAGGCGGCAGCGCTCGATGTGGAGTACGGCAAGGGTCACGTGATCCTATTGGGTTTCAAGCCGCAGTGGCGGGGACAATCGCACGCAGCATATAAGTTCTTTATGAACGCGTTCTATGGGGAGTAGAGGGAACACTATTCACCACAGAGCCACGGAGAAAACCAAGGCAAGAATTCAGAGCTCACTGAGGTTGCGGAGAGCACTGAGACGTCGGACCCCGGACGCCAGCGTGCTCGCAGGGAGTTTTTTGGGCTTTCTCTGTGCCTCTGTGCCTCCGTGGTGAATAATCTTCCCGCAGGCAGCCTTGATTTTCTTACTTCCCCTCGCCGCCTCCGTTCGGGCGGGCGGGAGTTGTGGCGGGCGGAGTTGTCGCCGGAGCCGGCTCGATTAATCTGGTGGGCGCCATCACGTATGCCGACACCAGGCTGGGATTGCCATCCTTATCGATGGCGCGCACGCCGATTACGATGTCGTCGATGGAGGTGTCGGGCAGAGTGTACTCAGTGACGTTGCCGACATAGATTTCGCGCTGCCAGAGCGGCGCGGTGGTGTCGCGAATCAGCAGGGAATAGCCGGCGATATCGGGCTCGGGATTGGGCATCGCCCAGCGGGCCACGGCGTCATAGCCCTTGCCGCGAGTGAGCCCTGGTCCGGGCGGTCCGCCACGTCCTCGGCCTCCGCGTCCGGCGCCTGCCTCGCCTGCCGCTGCGGTGGTGCCGCCACGGCCAGCTTCTGCCGCGGGCGCTGCGCCCCGTCCGGCTTCTCCCGCGGGTGCTGCGCCTCGGCCGGCACCGCGTCCGCCGGGTCGATTCGTCGCCACCACGGGCGGCTTCGGCGCCAGCGCCAGCGTGGCCAGCACCGCCGCATTGATCTTGGCCACGCGCGTGGTATAGGGCACTGACGCGTTGGCGAAGGTATCGGTAGCGGTGTGCTGGTTGGCGTAATTCTCGCTTGGCGTGGTGAGGCGGATGGCGGGGAAGCCTTGCGCCACGAACGAAGTGTGGTCGCCACCGCGGCCGAAGCGGTCATGGCGGAAAACCAGATCGACGGTCATGCCCGGCATATAGCGCTCGGCAATCTCTTTGGTATAGCGCGCCAGCGAGCGCGAAGGCGAATCTTCGGGGCCTTCGGAAAAGACGCGCAGGTGATTGTTGGCCGAAATTCCGTTGCCGGAAATGTCGCTGCCGATGATGTCGTTGTTGAGCACGCCCTCAATCTGCATCTTCTCCTCTTTGGCCTTGGCGGCGTATGCCTTGCTGCCGTTGAGGCCGATTTCCTCGGCGGCGAAGGTGACGAACACGATGCTCTTGTCGAACGTGTACTGGCTCATCACGCGCGCCAATTCCATAGTGGCGGCGGTACCGCTCCCGTCATCCGCCACGCCCGGCGCCAGCGGTTCGGCCTCGGCGCCTGCCGAAGGACCCGCATCGTCGGTGCGGACGCCGCCGTTCTGCGGACGGCGCAGCGCGATCGAGTCGTAATGGCCGGAGATGATGACGAAGCGGTCCTTGTCGATGGTCCCGGGCAACACGGCGACGATGTTCACCAGGTCGAGATCGCGCGGGGTCCGCTGCGTCTTGGCCACCGAGAATGCCTGCTCACTGACTTCCAGGCGCGGGCTGTAGCTCTTGAACTGGCTCTCGATCCACTTGGAGGCGCCGCCGATTCCATGTTTGGGGTTATCGGTTTCGGACGCCACGTAGCGCGTGCCGAAATCGCCCAGCTCTTTCATGGTGGCGCCGATGCGCTCCTCCGAAACTTCCTCCACGATCTTCTTTACCGTGGGGTTCAGTTGGGTAACGGGCGGCTGTGCCAGGCCCTGCGCCGCGCAATAACAGGCGGCGACAATCGACAATCGAAGACTGAATGAAGACATTGAGACTCGCACCTCCGCGAAAAAAATCAGGTTTAGTTTATCACTCGCGGCGCATGTTTCAAACATGCGCTACCATTACCGTTTGCCGAGGGCGGCATCCAGTCCATGGGCGTCAGAGGATGAGAGTCACATTTTGGGGCGCGGCCGGAGGCGTTACCGGTTCCATGCACCTGGTGGAATGCGCCGGCAAGCGCTATCTGCTGGATTGCGGGCTCAATCAGGGACGGCGCAAGGATGCCGACAGTAAGAATCGCGAACTGCCCTTTGCAGGCTCCTCCATCGACGCGGTGGTGCTCTCGCACGCGCACATCGATCACAGCGGCAACCTGCCGACGCTCGTGCGCGGCGGCTTCTCCGGGCCGATCTACGCCACTCCGGCCACCATCGACCTGTGCAACTGGATGCTGCGCGACACCGCCCACATCCAGGAGAAGGATGCCGAGTTCCTGAACAAACGGCACGAGCATCGCAAACAGAAGGGTCTGGCCGACGGACACGCCGTGCCGCTTTACACTACAGCAGACGCGGAGCGCACGCTGCCGCTGTTCCGGCCGGTGGACTATCATACGCCGCAAACGCTGGGCCCGGAATTGATGTACGTGCCGTACGACGCGGGGCACATCCTCGGGTCGTCGAGCGTGGTGCTGCATGAAGGCTCGGACGGTGAGCGCGTGCGGCTCACTTATTCAGGCGATGTCGGAAGGCCCAACCTGCCCATCATCCGCGACCCCGAGACGATGCCGGCGGCGGAATACCTCATCGTGGAGAGCACCTACGGCGGGCGCCTTCACAAGGATGTGCGCCACGTGGAGAACAAGCTGCGCGATGTGGTGAACCGCACGGCCGGTCGCGGCGGCAGGATCATCGTGCCGGCGTTCGCGGTCGGACGTACGCAGCAGCTTGTCCTGCTATTGCACCAACTGGCCAACGCCAAACAGATTCCCAACCTCCCGATTTTCGTGGACAGCCCGCTGGCCCTCAACGTGACCCAGGTTCATCGCGACCATGCCGAGTGCTTCGATGACGAGACCCGCGAGTATCTGCGGCATGGCGAGGATCCCTTCGGCTTCCAGCGCCTGCAATACATTCGTGAGGCGTCCGACTCCAGGAAGCTGAACGATCTGCACGGGCCATTCGTAGTGATCTCGGCTTCAGGGATGTGCGAGCAGGGCCGCATTTTGCACCACTTGCGGAATAACATCGAGGATCCGCGCAATACCGTCCTGGTCACCGGATTTATGGCGAAAGACACGCTGGGGCGCAAGCTGGTGGAGAAGTGGCCGGAAGTGCTCATTTTCGGCGAGCCGATGCGAGTGCGCGCCGAGATTTCGAGCCTCGACGAGCTGAGCGGGCACGCCGACCGGGACGAATTGCTACATTGGATGGAGCCATTCGCGGCAGGTTTGCGCAAAGTTTTTCTGGTCCACGGCGACCCGGAGCAGGCGCAGGCGCTGGCCAAATCGATCCATACAAACTTTGGTTTGCAGGCAATCGTTCCCCAACGGGGAGAAAGTTTCGATCTGAATTAAACGAAACCGAATGTGCGCCCGGTAACATCTATACTGAGAGAGACAAGGAGCACGCGTGAGTTCACCCATGTATACCGAACCGCAGCCGCGGTCGGGACTGTCCACCGCCCTGGTAGCCGGGGCGATGATCGCCTTGCTGGCGGCCGTCGTCTACCTGTTCGTGCAGATGGATCATCTGCAAACGGACATGGCGAAGATGAAGGAGCAATTCAATAACGAATTGACCACCGCGACGAATGCGAGTACGGTGGCGACCGCCGCACACCAGAAGCGCATCGATACGTTGAAGGAACAGCTCGAAAGCACCAAGTCCGAATTGAGCAACGAGACGAAGCAGCTCTCGGCGCAGGCCAAGTTGGAAGCCTCCGCGCATGCCGACGCGATCACCAAACAGATCGCCACCGAAGAAGCGCAGTTGAAACAGGCGCAGGCCGCGCAGGCCGTGGATATCAACGACGCCAAACAATCGGCGAGTGCCGCCAATGCCAAGATCGCGGATGTTTCCACCGACGTGGGCGGGGTGAAAACCAATCTGAGCAATACCCAGGCGGAGTTGCAAAAGACCATCGCGGCGTTGAAATCGACGCAGGGCGATCTGGGAGTTCAGAGTGGCCTGATTGCGACCAATGGCGGCGAACTGGCGGCCCTGAAGCTGCGCGGTGAACGCAACTACATCGATATCAAGCTGGGTAAGGAAAAGAAGCCGCACAAATTCGCGGATATTACTCTGCTGCTGAAGAATACCGACCCGAAAAAGAATCGCTACACCGTGGAAGTGATGGCCGACGATAAACTCACCGAGAAGAAAGACAAGAACATCAACGAGCCGGTGCAGTTTTACACCGCCAAGGGCGGCCACATTCCTTATGAGCTGGTAATTAACCAGGTCAATAAAAACCAGATTGTGGGTTATCTGGCCACGCCCAAAGCCGAGGCGACGCGGTAAGTTATCCGGGGGAGCCGGTCTCCGGCTCCGTCTTCTCCAAAAATCTTTCCAAGTGTAAATCGTAAATGGCGGGCTTGCCGTCGCGGTCGCTCTGAAAATACAGCCGCTGCGTATCGGGTGAGAAGCGCGGCACCGTCATTTTCGGATCGCTTGCCTTGTGCTCGCACATCGTCAACTCCCGGCGCGTGGAACGCAGCATGATCAGGATGGTGGGAGATGCCGCGCTACGGCATGCACCCACGAACACGGTTGCCGGCCGATTGAATCCGAACTGCGCGTACTGGCTGGTCTTCGCCACAAACGTGTCGCTACTGGTATCGGGAACGCACTCGCGGATGGTGGTGATCTGCATGCGGTCGGCCGGGATACTCAGATAGAGCAGCGATTTGCCGTCGGCCGCCCAATCGGCCGGTCCCATCTGCGCACCTGTCAGCTTGAGCTGATGCTTCTGCGTGCCGTCGGCGTTCACCATCCAGAGCGCCTGGTCGTCCTGGCGGAAGAGGATCTGCGCGCGCATGGGGCGCGGGATGGGATCGCGCATCACGAACGGCACTTCCGTCACCGTGCGCGCCGGACCTTGCGCCAGCGGCACCATCTGCAGGCGCGACTTCTCGCCTTGGCGCTCTGCGAACGTCGCGTGCGTGCCGTCCGGGCCCACCGTCAGGCCGGGGCATCGCTCCCAGTCATCGGGCACGCGATAGATCGCTCGCGCGCGCCCCACCAGCGTCGAAAGGAACAGTTCCCGTCCCGCGAAAAAGCAAAATAAGCGATTATCGGGCGTAAGTGTAAGCGAAGTGCCGTCCAGGTCCTGCACATCGGTCAGCTCGCGGGTCTCGCCGTTCTTGAGGTCCATGCGATGCGCCTGCGGGGTGCCGCCGCGATCGCAACAGAAGATCAGCGACGCGCTGTTCTTGGCGATTGCGCGGTTGTAATAGGCGGGAAGCGTGCTGGAATGGGCCGGGTCGGTGAGGCGATAGACGTCGAGGTCGGTGGTGGGGTCGGAGTAGCGCTTCACTTCAGAGGGGAAGGTGGCGAGCTTCTTGGTTTCGCCTGCAAGTGGCGCGGCGGCGGCCGACAAAAGGAATCCGCGGCGTGTGAAATTGCCCCCTGGGTCGGCCATATTTCGATGTTAGCGCAGACTCTGCGAACTGTTATCGAGGCTTGGCGTATAAGTAGTATGCTCCTCGATATCCGCTACGCGTGGCGCACGCTGATGCGCAATCCGGGGTTCGCGGCGGTGGCGATTCTGACGCTCGCCCTGGGTATCGGTGCCAATACCGCCATCTTCACGGTGTTCAACGGCGTCCTGCTGCGCCCGCTGCCGTATCCCCGGCCGGACCGGCTCGCGGCAGTGCAGGAGGTGGTGCCGAAACTGGCGCAGTACGGCCCCACGCTGCCCGTGAACTCATGGCATTTCCGCGAGTGGCGCAAACAGGCGAGGGCATTCGAGGGACTCGCGCTGGTGGGCGATATCGCTTTCACCCTGACGTCCGCCGGCGAGCCCGAACGCCTGTTGGGCGCGCGCGTCTCTTCCACTTTGTTCCCGATGCTCGGCGTGCAGGCGGAGATCGGCCGCACGTTTTTCGAGTCGGAAGACCAGGCGGGGCACGATCGCGTGGTGGTGATCAGCGATAGCTTGTGGACGCGGCGATTCCACCGCGATCCCAAGGTGGTGGGCAATAAATTAGTGCTCGACGGGCAGCCGTATGAAGTGGTGGGCGTGCTGCCGCCGGCGGCGCGCATTCCCACCGCCCGCCAACTCTATTGGACGGCGAAAGGCGGCCCGGCCGCGGATATCTGGAAGCCCTTCGCGATCGCCGACGACGAGCTCACCATCATGGGCGATTTCGATTACGGCTGCGTGGGACGGCTGCGGCCCGGCGTCTCCCTGCCGCAGGCCACGGCCGACCTGAACGCGATTCAGAACGGCATTTCGCAATCGATGGCCGATCAGACAGCGCTGCGCGTTTCGCTGACCGATCTGCAGCAGCAGATCACCGGCAGTTCGCGCGCCGGCCTGACGCTATTGCTGGCTGCTACCGGCGCGGTCCTGCTCATCGTGGTAGTGAACCTCGCCAACCTGTTGCTGGCGCGCGCGGCAGGGCGCTCCCGGGAACTCGCGGTGCGCGCCGCCATCGGCGCCGGAACGGGGAGGCTGGTGCGCCAGATGCTTACCGAGAGCATGCTGCTGGCAATCGCCGGAGGCGCTCTGGGCGCGCTCGCCGCGCGCTGGGCGCTGGCCGCGATCGTGCACAACGCGCCGCTCGATATCCCCGGCCTGCAATTCGTCCATCTCGATCTGAACGCGTTGGCATTCGTTGCCCTGGTCAGCATCGCCAGCGGCGCGCTGTTCGGCATCCTCCCCGCCTGGCGCACCGCACATGCCGATCCGCAAGCCGCGCTGGCAGCGGCCGGGCGCGGCAACACCGATCGTGCCGGCGGACGCGTGCGCAATATGCTGATCGCCGCCGAAGTGGCGCTCAGCGCCATCTGTCTGGTGGCGGCCGGACTGCTCCTCCATAGCCTGGTGCGGCTGCTGCACGTCGACACCGGCTTCCGGGCAGACCACGCCGTCGCCATGGAACTGAGCCTGCCCGACACCCGTTACCCGGATCGCAGCGTGCGTGTACGCTTCGTGAAACCGCTTCTCGATCGCATCGCAGCCCTGCCGGGAGTGGTGGACGCGGGAATCAGCAATCGCGGTCCGCTGAGCGGCATCGGCAGCAATCTTGGTATGTGGGTGGAGGGCATCGACATGCCCCAGGTCGACCGCCCGAGCGTCGACTACCGCTGCATCTCGCCCGATTATCTGCGCGCCGTCGGCATCCCACTGGAGCGCGGGCGCGGTATCGCGGAACGGGATCGCGGGCGGCTGGTGGGGCTGGTGTCGGCGAAGACGGCGCAGCGCATGTGGCCCGGCCAGGACCCCATTGGCCGCCGGTTCCAGTTGGGCGGCGGCGACAACTTTACGGCCGACCCGAACGCGTGGGTCACGGTCATCGGCGTGGTAGGCGACGTGCGATCGCTCCTCGCCGAGACTCCGCACCTCACCGTTTATCTGCCCTACTGGCAGCGCGATCGCGCCGATTTCTCGTTGGTGGTACGCACCGCGATCGACCCGCTCCAGATCGCACCCGCGCTGCGCGACGCCATCCATGGGCTCGATCGCCAACTGGTGGTTCCGCGACCGGTCACGCTCGCCGACATCGTAGACTCGTCGGTGCGGCAGCGGCGCTTCCAGATGTCGCTGGTGATGTCATTCGCCATCGGGGCGCTGCTGCTGGCGGCGATTGGAGTGTACGGCGTGGTCTCCCAGTCGGTGATGCAAAGGACCAAGGAAATCGGCATCCGGTTGGCATTGGGCGCGCCGCGCACCAACCTCTGGATGACGATCGCGCGCACGGGTCTCGCGCCGGTGATCGCGGGTTTGGCAGTGGGAATGGCGGGCGCGGCAGTGGCGTCGCGGTCGATCGCGGGGCTGCTCTTTGGGGTGCTCCCGATCGACCCGGCTACGTACGGCGCGGTCATCGCGGCGCTGCTACTGGCGGGGCTGTTGGCGTGCTGGCTGCCGGCGCGAAGGGCGGCTCATCTCGATCCACTGGTGGCGTTGCGGGAAGAGTAGCAGGCGGCGATTAACTCCTCTCACGGTAGACGAATATCGATCTACGGACGTTTTCTGCAAAGGCCGTTGGTGCTCCTAAAAGGCGATCGCATCGTACCCGTCAAGTTCGCGCGCCGTTCTTTTCCTTCTCGCCTTTTTCCTTTTGCTGCTTCTGGTCGCCTTGCGCATCGACATGGCGCGACGTCTCATGGCGCCGCAACTGCCGCCGCACGACAGGCAGGGCAGATTCCGCGATGACGATTTCGTGAGCCAGGATCTCCACGGTATTCTGGTCTCCCTTGCCCCGCGCATCGCGGTGCTTGGCGTTCAATTCGTGCAGATTATCGGCAGCTTGGGAGTACAGTCGCCAGAGAGTGTCGCATACGGGGCACGCTTCCACCATAATCAGATGTTACAGCGACCCTGCGCATGAAGCTGTGTCGCCTTTCACAGCTTGACTCTCCTACACTAAGATCGTGCCTACCTGCCATGGCTCGTTCCGCGCGCTGCTGCTCTACGACGTCGCCGAGGAATTCGATATGGCGGAACTGCGCACACTGCTGGGCACGCCGCAGCCCGCGCGTTCACCGGAGTTCAAACTACCCGCGCCGGGGTATGTGCGCTTCGAGCGGCCGCCGCTTACCGAAACGTGCGAACCCATCCATCTGGCCACCGGGGAGATCGCCAGCGCGAGCCTGCGCTACTTCGATTACGGCGTGGTCAGCCTGGAGATCGAACTCCCGTTCGCCACCGACTGGCCCGGCCTGATCGCCCTCTCCAATCGCTGGATCGAGGCCGGAGAGGTGGAGCAGCGCGGCATCAAGCGTGTCCGCGACCGCATCCACACCCTCTCCAAAGCGTTGCGCAAACCGTACGCGGAGTGGATCGACGAGGTCTACTACGTGATCGACCTGCGCGAGGTCCTTGCGCCCGGCGGCACGCGCCTATTGGCGGCGGAACTGCTCGCGGAATATGGCCGCGAGGTCAGCCAGGTAATCCGCGGCGAGACGCAGGAGCTTTCCGATGCCGAACAGAAGGAGGTGCTGGCGTCGAGCGTCTCCTATTATCCAGCCGACCTGCTGGTGGTCGGCTGGCTGGCCGCGCTGGTGTATGACAACGCCGAAGGCGCGGCGCCGCTGGTGCAGTTGCTGGAATACGCCAACTTTCAGCTCGTGGAATACCGCCGCTATGACGAGATCCTGACGGGACTCCTCAAAGCTACTTACACAGCGCTCGAACGGCGCGGCGGATTCTTCTCGCGATGGCGGCTGGCGCGCGACGCCGAGCAGTTGAACCGCTTGCGGCTCGACGTCACCGAATTGACCGAGCGCGCCGACAACGCCATCAAGTTTCTGAGCGACATGTTTTATGCGCGCGCCTATCGGCTGGCCGCCGCCAAAGTGGGAGCGGGCGATTATCGCGGCCTGGTGGACCAGAAACTGCACATCGCCGGCGAACTGTACGAGTTCATGGTGAGCGAATTTCGCGAAGCGCGCGGCTTCTTTCTGGAAGTTCTGGTGATTATTATTTTGATTATCGAACTCATCCCCATCTTTCGCGGAAGATAATAGTTCTATGCCCGATTCCCAAGACCAGCCGCCAGCCCGCCGTGGGCACACCCCCGAGGAATTCAACGACAGCTACTCCGGCACCCCGCCGTGGGACATCGGCCGTCCGCAGCCTCCGTTTCAAGCGCTGGCCGACGCCGGCGAGTTGCACGGTAAAGTCCTCGACGCGGGATGCGGCACCGGCGAGCACACCATGATGGCCGCCCTCCTGGGCCTGGACGCCACCGGCATCGACGCCGCGCCGGCTGCCATCGCGCGGGCCGAAGGCAAGGCTCGCGAACGTGGCGTCGCCGTCCGCTTCCTGGTGCACAACGCGCTGCGGCTCGCCGGCCTGGGCACGAAGTTCGATTCCGTGCTGGATTGCGGTCTGTTCCACGTCTTCAACGATGCCGACCGGGGCGCTTACGTAGAAAGTTTGAAGGCCGCGGTGAGGCAAGGCGGCCGGTATTTCATGCTGTGCTTCAGCGACCGGCAGCCCGGCGACTATGGACCGCGGCGCGTCAGCCAGGCGGAAATCCGCGCAAGTTTCGCCGGTGGCTGGCGGGTGGATTCCATCGAAGCGGCGACAATCTCCACTCTTCTGGAGTATCCCGATGTCCAGGGCTGGCTCGCGCGTGTTACACGAACGGAATAGTTGTTAAATCCTGCGACCTTTTGCCGCCGCTCTCATCAGCCACTGCATATGCGCAAACTGATCTTCGCGGGCGTCGCCATGACGGCTGCACTTTTTGGAGCTTCTAACGTGCTCGATTTTTCTCTAAATTCCATTGATGGCAAGCCTGCCCCGCTTTCGCAATATCAGGGCAAGGTGGTGATGATCGTGAACGTCGCCAGCCGCTGCGGCTACACACCGCAATACACCGGCCTTGAAAAGATCTACGAGAAGTATAAGGACCAGGGCTTCGTGATCCTGGGATTCCCGGCCAACAATTTCGGCGCGCAGGAGCCAGGCACCAACGAAGAGATTAAGACATTCTGCAGCAGTAAATACAACGTGACGTTCCCCATGTACGCCAAAATCTCGGTGAAGGGCGAAGATATGCACCCGCTCTATCGCTTCCTCACCGATAAGCAGGCCAGCCCCGCTACGGGCGGCGACATCCAGTGGAATTTCACGAAATTTCTGGTGGGCCGCGACGGCAAAGTGATCGCGCGGTTCGAATCGGCAGTCACGCCGGAATCTCCCCAGGTGACGGGCGCCATTGAAAAAGCGCTGCACTAAACGGTGAGCGATTCGAAAATTCCTGTGGGGCGGACTTCGGTCCGCCACCCGGCCAGCGGGATAGTCACGAGCGATGCCACCTCTTCAATTGAGGCGCCCTCGAATCGATAAGCCTTAACCTCGACAACGATCTGCGGTGGAGACTGACCCTGCTCATCGGGCTCCCGCTCGTATACACAGACACCGGCACGCGCTAGGCTGAGTCCTTCGAGCGCTACTCCACTCGGAGCGCCGACGCCGGCTTGATGCGTGCCACACGCGCCGAAGGCACGAGCGACGCCGCCATCGCCACCAGCATCAACGCACCGCCGACCAGGACGAAGACCATCGGGTCCGTGGGCTTCACATCGTAGAGCATTTGCGTCATCAATCGCGTCAGCACCGCGGCAGCGGCCACGCCCACCGCCAGCCCGATAGCCGCCAGCTTCATTCCCTGCCCCAGCACCATCCCTACCACCGTGCCGCCGCGTGCGCCCAGCGCGATGCGGATACCGAACTCGCGCGTGCGCTGCGAGACGGTGTATGCCAGCACGCCATAAATCCCGATCGCCGAGAGCACCAGCGCCAGCACCGCGAAGGCGCCGCAGATGGTCATGGCCGCGCGCCGCTGGCGGACCGAAATGGCCAGGCGCTGCTCCATCGTCTTGAGGTCGAACAAAGGCAATTCGGGGTCGGCCTGCGCGAACTCGCGCCGCACCGCCGCGGCGATACCGGCGTCGTTGGCGCGCGAGCGGACGGCCATATATAAATGCGCAGCGGGATACTGGTCCACCGGGAAATAGATCTGGCCGACGGGATTGCGCTCCGCCAGGTCGCTGGTCTTCACGCTGCCCACCACCCCCACGATGGTACAGAGATAGTTCTTGTCGTCATGCCGGTCTGGCAACCCGCGTATCATTTGGGCTCCGATGGCGTCGCCTTTGGGAAAATACTTGTGCGCCAGGAACTGATCGATCAGCACCACCCGCTGCGAATCGGGTGTGTCGCCGCGGTTGAAGAAACGGCCCTGTAGCAGCGGGATCTGAAGGGTCGGGAAGTAGCCCGGGTCCACATTATTCCAGGTCGGCAGCGGCGGATTCTCGCCCGGCCCCAGTGGCTTGTTTTCGAAAGTGATGACGCCGTCGCTGTTGCTCCCGCCGAACGGCAGCAGGCTCGCCACGCCGGCACTCTCCACGCCGGGAATGGCACGCACTCCGTCCATCGTGCTGGTCACAAAGCTGCGGATTTGCGGGTCGTCCGGGTAGCGCGATTTGGGCAGCGAAAACAGCGCCGTATCGACATTGTGCGACTGGAATCCCGGGCTGACGTTCAGCAAGCGTGCGAAGCTCACGGTCAACAATCCAGCGCCGATCAGCAGCACGAATGCCAGCGATACCTGGCACACCACCAGCGCCGAGCGTGTCCACACCGCGCCGCGCTCGCTCGTGCCGGTCCGCCCCGTCTGTCGGAAGATCACGTTCAGGTCGCGCCGCATCAGGTGATAGACGGGTACGCTGCCGAATATCAGTCCGGTCAGCCCCGCCACGGCCGCGCTGAACGCCAGGGCGGCGCCATCGATGTGGATCGCGGCCCCGCGCGGCAGCTCCTGCGCGCCCAGGATGGCCAGCACGCGCACGCCGCCATACGCCAAAACAACGCCCAGCACTCCGCCCAAACCGGCCAGGGTCACGCTTTCGGTCAACAACTGGCGCGCCAGGCGCCCGCGCGCCGCACCCAAACTATGGCGGATGGCCAGCTCTTTCATGCGGATGTTGGAGCGCACCAGCATCAGGTTGGCCACGTTCACGCAGCCGATGAGCAGCACGAACACCACTGCCGCCTGCAGCAGGTAAAGCGTGGGCTTGATGTTGTGCACCATCTCATCCTTGAGGCCGTGTACCAGCGAGCCGAAACGAGCATTCTCCAGCAGCTTGCGCAGATTGCCGGAGCGCTCGATCTGGAATTTATTGAGCACGTCGATGCGGTGCTGCACAGCGGCTATCGTCACCCCCGGCTGCAGCCGCGCGATCATGTCCCAGCTATTGTTATGGCGGGCGGAATCCAGCGTCTGCGCGGGCGCAAATGAGAGGGGCACCCAGAGCCGGGCTTCCGACCCCGGCGATTCGAACGCGCGCGGCATCACTCCCACCACGCGATACGGCACGCCGCTCAGGCGGACGTCGCGGCCCACCATCTGTGGGTCGCCCGCGAATTTGTCCTGCCACAATCCATAGCTGAGGATGGCGAAGCGATCTTTCTGATAGCCCGCATCGTCCTCCGTAAAGGCACGGCCAATCGCCGGCGAAACGTGCAGTACGCGGAAGAACGACGGCGTGATGCTCTGCGCGTCGATGTGCACGGGCGAGCCCTCCGCCCCCAGGTCGAACCCGGTGTTGCGCGTGAGCGTGACCGAGTCGAAGACCTCCTTCAACTCCCGCCGGTCGAAGTAATCGGGCACGGAGTTGGAGCCGAAATCGCTCACGCCTACTCCGGGGTAGACGTTAAATATGCTGACCAGGCGATCCGGCTGGTTGAATGCCAGCGGTTCCAGCACAACCGTGCGAAGAACCGTGAAGATGGCGGTGTTGGCGCCAATACAGAGCGCCAACGTCAACAACGCCGTGATGGTAAAGGCCTTCTCTTTCCAGAGAAGTTTCAGCCCGAAGCGAAAGTCCTGTAGCATGAGTCCTCGAAAAGACTCATACGTCGCCGCGACGCCGCGAGTTCGCGAAATCTACTCGATGACGTGGAATGAATACAGTTTTCCGATGCGGCCCGAGCTTCCGGTGCCGTCGCCGCTCGAGGGCGGGAGGATTCCGTACTCGCCCGGTCCCAGGTCGGAAGGCAGGATGATCTCGTAGGTACGCGGCGCGATTTTCTTGTTCTCGAACGCCAGGGAATCGCGTGTGGCGCCCCCGGACGAATGAAGCACGCCGCCGGTCATGGTGCGAAATTCGCGCGAATCCTTCTGCTCATGCAGGTGCAGCAACTGATACTCGGTGGCCGCCGTGCCTTCCGGCGTGTAGATCAGGATCCGGATCGGAGTTTTGAGGGATGTGGGACTGTGGTCGCCGTTGAGGTGGCCGTTGACGTCGCCCTTGACGATCCCGGCCGTCCCGATGGATTTCAACACGCCGCCCGTCTTGAAATTGACGACTTCGGGGTTCAGATCGGTCCAGGCATCGCCCTTCATGTAATAGACGCCCACGTCGGATACCGGACGTGCCGCCGCTGCCGACGCCGCGGGAGCAGGCGCCGCGCCGCCGCCCGCCTCTTTGGCGATCATGGCGCCGATCACTTTATCGGTAACGCCCGCTTTCTTCAAAGCGATCAGGTCGTCGGCGTCGGTCTTGTAATTCCCCGCCTGCCCGTTGATCGAGCCGACAATCACATCCTCGCCCAGACCGGCTTTCGCCATCTTGATTACCGACTCGTTGGTCATCACCGACTGCGCCAGCGCCAGCCCCGCGACCGCCAGTATCGTCACCCATTTCGTTCGCACTATCCCTCCTTATATTTGCGCTTAGATCAACGGAAGTTTACCGTTTTGGCACCTCCAGCGCAAGCACCGGTATTTTCAACAGCTTGTCCGTCGGAACGGCGCCCCGATTTGGGGATCGGCTAGAATCGGGGTAGCAATGACCCGGCGACTCGCCTTTCTGTGCCCCACGGTATTTCGGAAAGAACCCAGCGAGCCATGACGCCGGACCTTTGGAAGAGCGTCACACGATTCGACCGCGCCCGGATTCATCCCTGGATGGCCGTTCGCAATGCGCTCGGCGTAGGCTTGCCCTTGGCCGCCGGCGCCGCTTTCGGGAACGCGGGCGGCGGGCTGATCATGGGGATCGGCGCCTTGAACGTCTCGTTCTCCGATGGCTCCGATTCCTTCGCCCACCGCGCGCGCCGCATGCTCGCCGCGACGCTTTGCTGCGCCCTGGCAGTATATGTGGGCGGCCTCACGGGCAAGTATCACGCCCTCGCCATCGAAGACGCGGCCGTCTGCGCCTTCATTGCCGGCATCCTGGTGGCGGTAAGTACGACGGCCGCGGACATCGGCAACGTCACGCTGATCACGCTCGTGGTCTTCTCCGCGCAGAGCATGTCTCCCGGGCGCGCCTTGATTTCGGGCCTGCTGGCGCTGGGCGGCGGCTTGCTGGAGACCGCGCTGGCGCTGGTCTTCTGGCCGGTGCGGCGCCATGCCCCGGAGCGGGAGACCCTGGCCGCGGCGTATACCGAACTCGCGCGCATCGCCGCCGCCATCGCTCCGGCAAGCCAGGCGCCGCCCGCCACACTGCAGATCTCCGCCGCCCAAACCGCCATCCAGGCGCTCAGCGGCGACCGTTCGCTGGAGGCCGAGCGCTACCTCGCGCTTTTCAGCCAGGCGGAACGCATCCGCCTGGCGCTCCTCATGCTGTCGGGCCTGCGAGCGCGTCTCGGCGACGACGCGCCCGAATTGAACCGCGTACTGTCTCTGTCCTCGGAAATTCTGCGCGACGTTGGACTATCGCTGGCATCGGGCCGGCAGCCCGAAACGGGCGCGGACAGCGTGAGCCAACTGCGCGAATTGGGCGAGCAACTCCGGCGCCGCGAGTCCCCGCCTGCCCTGCGCGATGCCCGCTGGCAGGTGGAAGCGCTCGCCGGGCAACTACGTTCCGCCCTGGATCTGGCCGGCCATGTGACGCCGGCGGGAGCAGTGGCATTCGAGCGCCAGCAGGCCCAGCAGCCATGGCGCCTGCGGCTGGGCAGCGCCATTGCGATGATGCGCGCGAATCTGCGGCCGGAGTCGGCGGCGTTCCGCCATGCCGTGCGGCTGGCGGCGTGCGTGGTGCTGGGGATGGTCGCCGGCCATTGGCTCGGTTGGCGGCGTTCGTACTGGATGCCGATGACCATCGCCATCGTCCTGCGGCCCGATTTCACCAGCACCTTCAGCCGCGGAGTGCTGCGCCTGGGCGGCACGTTCGCCGGCCTGCTGGTCACCACCGCGTTCTTCCACGTGCTGGCTCCGGGCCTCGGCGTGGAAGTGGCGCTGGTGACGCTTTGCGCCTTCGCCATCCGTTGCTACGGTCCTGCGAACTACGGCGTGCTGGTCACGGCGCTCACGGCGTTGGTGGTGCTGATGTTCTCGTTCACCGGCGTGGCACCCGCCCAGGTGATGCTGGCGCGCGCGCTGAATACCGCGGCCGGGGGTGCCATCGCGCTGCTGGCATACTGGCTCTGGCCCACCTGGGAGCGCACCCAGATTTCCGAGACGCTGGCCGTTATGCTCGATCGCTACCGCGACTATTTCCGCGCGGTGAGCGATTCGTACCTGGATACCTCGGCTTCCATGGCTGCGCGCCTGGATCGCACGCGCATGGCGGCGCGCCTGGGCCGGTCGAACCTGGAGGCCGCGGCCACCCGGCTACGGTCAGAACCGGGATCGGACCCGGCCAGCGTCACCGCGCTCGACGCCATCATGGCCAACTCGCATCGCTTTATCCATGCCGCCATGTCGCTCGAAGCGGGCCTGCTGCGTAGCCGTCCTGCGCCGGCGCGCCCGGGCTTTCGCGTGCTGGCCGATCACATTGACCTGACGCTCTATTACCTGACCGCCTCGCTCCGCGCATCGAAGATTGCGCCCGCCGACCTGCCCGACCTCCGCGAAGCGCACCACACTCTCGCCGGTTCGGGCACACCCGGTGTGGAGCGCTACGCCCTGGTGGACGCGGAAACCGATCGCATGACCAACAGCTTGAATACGCTGGCGGAAGAGATTCTGGCGTGGTGACTTCCCGAGTCTACAGAGCCGCGAGCGGTCTTCGTAACGCCCTGGAGAGACTCAGCCACGAACTCGCGGCACATCCCGCGCCGCTCGATGCCGCGGCTCTGTAACCGAATCTAAGACATAGTCAACATAGGCGCTGAGTGAATACTCTTCGCGCGCCACAGCAGACGACCCTGCTGAAACACATCGACCGCCGTGAACACCAGGATCGAAACCAGCGTGATCTGCATGCCCCAGTTCAGCAGCGACACCAGTTTGGCCGCGTCGGCCACCGTCAGCTTCCCTACTGCCGGAATCTCCACCCAGTTGGTGACGCGCAGCAGCACCAGCGGCACCACGATGTCGATTCCATCGAGCGCCAGCCGGACCCAGGAACGTGCGGCGCTCCAGGTGGGACGCACGAAGCAATAGAGGTTGACGAGAGAGCGCGCGGTCACCAGTACCAGCATCAGCCAAAAGATCTGTCCCCAGATCGGCAACAGCACGACGTGTAGCGCAGGCGTCACGAAAGCGCTGCGATGCCACATGATTGCGCCCCAGAAAATGGCGGTGGCCATACCGAAAGCGAAGCCGGCGAAATCGTTGTACCACTGCATCTGCTGCTGGCTGCGCGGCACGCGCGGGAGTTTCCGCGGATCCCAGCGGTCCACCGACATGGAGTGGTAACGGTCGATCAGCCAGAAGACGGCGGTGACAATCCCGATGGTGAAGAAGAGCGACTGCCAGGCGTGCGCCCAGAAGTCGAGCAGGGCCAGCCCGGGATTCCGCGATGCCAGAATGGGTCCAAGATACAGAATGACGAAGAGGGGGAGGAGCACCCAGAGCAGCACGATCTTCAGCACCATGCGATACATCGGCACCATGGCGGGATTGATGAGGCGCTGATCCGGCAGGTAGCCGCTGGCCACCCGCAGGGGCGAACCGCGCTGCTTCAGCAACTCCACCATTTCGTCCGCCGTTAACGGGCGGCCAAGCGCAGACTCGCGATCCTCAGTCTGCGCATGGAGGTCCTCTGCGATTTCCGCCAGGATGTCGGTCTGCTGCTTGCGCGGCAGCCACAGTTTGATGGCACTCAGGTAGCGCTCAGTCAATTCGGTGTTGCTCATTTTGTTGTTCCTCTGCGATCTTTCCGGAAACGGTTTGAATACGTTCCAGGGCGCCGTTCATCTGCCGCCATTCGGCCAGCAGGCTGGCGAGAACCTGTTCGCCGGCACTCGACAGGCGGTAAAACCGCTTGTTGCGCTTCTCTTCTTCACGCCATTGGCTGACCAGCAGTCCCTGCGTTTCCAGACGCCGGAGCAGCGGATAAAGAGTGTTTTCGTCAATCGCCAGACCTTGTTCGCCTAAAGCTTTGCGGATGGCGTAGCCGTACAGTTCAGTGCGCAACTGGAGCAGCACCGCCACCGACAGGCACCCGCGCCGCAGCTCCAGCCGGAGGTTCTCGAAAAGCTCGGAATTGGCAGTGTTGGTGTGCATCACATGCTGTCCTATACACACTGTATGACACACAGCGTGCGACGTCAAGTAAAATTGCTTCCGGCTTCCTTCACGACCGCCACTATAATTGCCAGATATGCTTTCGCGGCGCAGTTTCCTCGGCGGATCGAGTGCCCTCCTGGCCGCTTCTGCGACCCCACGCCGGGCACGGGCTGCCAAGCTTCGACTGCCGCGTGTCAACGTGTCGCCCGACCGCGTCATTCGAGAAATCGCCGGCTTGCGTCCCTTCCGGCCGGCGGGATTCGACGTGCGCGCCGAAAAGCTCGACGACAAGCTGGTCATTCACAATTACGGCCACGGCGGCGCGGGCATCACGCTTTCCTGGGGCACGGGACTGCTGGCCGTGCGCGAGGCCGCGGGGATGGAGCCGCGCGATTGCGCCGTCATCGGCTGCGGCGTCAACGGACTCACCACCGCGCGCCTGCTGCAGCAGCGCGGCTTCAACCCCGTGATTTACGCCAAGGAGATGCCGCCGGCGGTAACCTCCAACGTCGCCGGCGGATTGTGGGAGCCCACCTCGCTCTTCGATGTCTCCAGCGTCACGCCGCAGTTTCGCGCGCAATACGCGGAAGCGGCGCGGCTGGCATTCCAGCGTTACCAGTCTCTGGCGGGCGATTATTACGGCGTGCGCTGGCTGCCGCTGTATTCGCTCGGGGAGCAGCCTGCCACTGCCGCGCCGCCCGACGCGGACAACCCCAATGCCGAAGTCGAACCGCTGTATCCCGAGCGGCGCGTGCTCAAGCCGCATGAGCACCCCTTTCGCGTCCCCTACGTGCTGCGCCGGGACAGCATGTTGATTGAGCCGGCGATTTATCTGAACGCGCTCATTCGCGATTTCCAAATCGCTGGGGGCAGGATTGCGATTCGCGAATTCCACTCCGCTCGTGAGCTGGCCGCACTACGCGAAGGTCTGATCTTCAACTGCACCGGCCTGGGGGCACGCACCCTGTTCGCCAACACCGGACTCATGCCGATCAAGGGACAGCTTGTCTTTCTGCTGCCGCAGCCCGAGGTGAACTACATGACCGTGGGGCCGAACGGCATTTACATGTTCCCCCGCCACGACGGCATTTTGCTAGGCGGAAGCTTCGACCGCGGGATCGACAACACCACCATCGATCCGGCGGTAACGGAGCGCATTCTGCACGGAAACGGCGAAATATTCGGGTCGATGCGCGGCTAGATGGAAAGGTGTAGAATCACCCAATGTCCCCGGGTCTGTTCCGTGCCGCGAGACTCGCGCTGCTGGCGCAAGCCTGCACGTTGGCGGGTGCGTTCCAGCAGTCCGCCTCAGGCCCAATCGACGTAATTCCGCGCGCCGCGCCCAAGCCCAAGACTGCGCCGGCGCCGATACTGCGGGTGGATTCGTCGCTGGTCTTGATTCCGGTGCGCGTCACCACGCCGGATGGCGCGTCGGTCACCGACCTCAAGAAAGAGGACTTCGAACTCTTCCAGGACGGCGTCCGGCAGACCATCACGGAGTTTTCGAAAGATGACGCGCCCGTCTCGGCCGGCGTGCTGCTGGATATCAGCGGCAGCATGCGCAATAAGATGCGGAAGGCGTCGGAGGCGGCGAGCGAGTTTTTCAAATTCGCCAACCCCGACGACGAATTCTTCTTGGTGGAGTTCAACGCACGCGCACGGCTGTCGATACCATTCACGCGAGACTGGGCGGGAATCGCCGAGAAGATCGCCAGCGCCAAGGCGTCGGGAATGACGGCGCTGCTCGATGCGGTCCACCTGGCGGTCGGCCAGATGAAGCAGGCGCGCTACAACCGAAAGGCGCTCGTCATCGTCTCCGACGGCGGCGATAATTTCAGCCGGCGCAATCTGCGCGAATTGAAAGAGACGCTGATCGAGGCCGGCGTGCAGGTGTACTCGCTGGGAGTCTTCGACGGCAACTATTCGGTGAAGCATACGCCCGAAGAACGCCGCGGGCCGGGCCTGCTGGATCAAGTGGCGCTCGATACCGGGGGCTGCACGTACCCGGTCAGCGTGGATGCGCTACCGCAGATCGGCGAGCGGATCGCGCGCGAATTGCGCAGTCAGTATGTGCTGGGATATTCGCCGGCGGCCCTCACCACCGACGGCAAGTATCATCGCGTGAATCTCAGACTCGCCTCGCCCGCCGAAAACCGGTTGCGGACATACTACCGGCAGGGGTATTACGCACCCGCGCAATAGCCGCCGGGGACGGGCGATTTCGCCCCAAAGTACGGCTGGCCGCACTTGAGGACACCGTAGCCTTAGCTCTTCTTCAGCGTCCATTCGATCGATGGGCCCATGCCCGCCCCCACATTCGTAGCCAGCGTAATGGTATCGCCTGAGATCTTACCTTTGTAACTCATCTTGAGCGGGTTCCCCTGAAAGCTGGCGGTGATCGTAAATGCGATGGTATCGCCCTCGATCTTGCCGTCTTCAATGGTGGACTTGCCGAGCAGTTCGCTGGTGGTCTCGCCGGTCAATTTGGCGCCATCTACTTTAAAGACAAAGGTGCGTGCGATTGGCTGGCCCTGAAAATTGGCCGTGCCTTTCCAGGCGCCGCTGATGTCTGCCGCCGAAGCGGCCGCGGCGAGCATGGCGGCCAGAACGGACGCAAGGACAAATTGGCGTTTCATGTCCCCACTGTGCGCGATTCGCGCGCCAAGGTCAAGGCGGAAGGACTATGCTAGAATTCACGTCTGAAAATGCTACGCCGTTTCCTGGTGCCATTCGCGCTGGCGCTGGCTGCCGCCGGCATCGTCGCTCACGCGCAGCCCTCCGTGCCGCCGGGTGTCGATTACGCCGTCCCCACCGAGTCTGAAATCAAGGCCACGCTCGACCGCGTACGCGATTACTTCGTGCGGTCGACCACCTACCGCGTGATCGACAGCCAGACCGGCCAGGCGATCTCCGACTTCTCGAAGCCCATCAAGACCGCGGCTGTCGAACCGTTCAACGATTGGGACTATCCCATCGGCGTGGCGCTGGCCGGCATGCTGCAGATCGGCGACGTCACCGGCGACGCCAGTTACCGCGATTACACACTCAAGAATTTCGACTTCATCTTCGACCACCTGGATTACTTCCGCAGACAGGCCGCTGAGTTCGGGCCCCAAGCCAACGGATATCGCCGCCTGCTGCACATGGCGGCGCTCGACGATTGCGGAGCCATCGGCGCGGCGCTCATCAAAGCCTATGCCAAGAAGCCCGATCCACGCTATCGCGCCGCCATCGACCAGATCGCCGATTACATCGCGCACAAGCAAATGCGCCTCCCCGATGGCACGCTGGCGCGCGCCCGCCCGCAGCCGGTCGCGCTCTGGATCGACGATGCGTACATGAGCATTCCCTTCCTGGCGCAAATGGGCAAGCTCACCGGCGAACGATCGTGGTATGACGATGGCGCGCACCAGGTCATCGGCATGGCGCAGCGCCTGCTCGATCCGGCGACCGGGCTATACGATCATGCCTGGTACGAAAACACGTCGGGCTACGACCCGAAATTCTTCTGGGGGCGCGGCGATGGATGGGGCGTTATGTCTGCCGCCGAACTGCTGAGCGTGCTGCCGGAAGACCATCCGCAGCGCGCCAGGGTGCTCGAAATTTTCCGGCAAGCGGTGCGAGGTGCGGCACAAACGCAGAGCGGCACGGGCATGTGGCACCAACTGCTCGACAAGACCGACAGCTACCTGGAAACGTCGGCCACGGCCATGTTTACGTTCGGGATCGCGCGCGGCGTGAATCGTGGCTGGCTCTCCCCGGTGTACGCTCCGGTGGCGCAGGCCGGTTGGCAGGCGGTGGCGAAACGGGTTCGTTCCGACGGACGGATCGAGGGCATCTGCGTGAGCACCACCGCCGCCTACGACGCTGTATATTACTACAATCGCCCGACCGACCTGGGCGCGATGCAGGGCTACGGTCCGGTACTGATGGCCGGCGCGGAAACCATCGCCATGCTCCGCCAGTTCGATATTGAGCGCACCCTGAATACCTTTCATTACCGCGTCAAGAAGCACTGACCCATGCGAACTCGTCTCTTATTCCTCTTCCCTGCCCTGGCCGCGGCACTTTGGGCCGCCCCCGGCGCCGCCGTCACCGTACGCAATCCGCTCGATCTCGCCCGCCCCAGCGAGACCGTCGTGCTGGATGCCGCGCAATTGCGCACTATGCTGACCGTGGACAACGTGCAGAAGGTGCATGTGCGCGCCCAAGGGTCGGACACGGACCTGCTGGTGCAGGCGGTGGACACCAATGACGACGGCGTCTACGATCAACTGCTGTTTCAGGCCGATTTTACGCCGCATCAGACGCGCGTCTTCGATCTCACGGTGGGAGCCCGGCAGATCGCCATGGCGGGCGACTATAAGACGTACGGACGCTTCGTGCGCGAGCGGCGCGACGATTTCGCCTGGGAAAACGACCGCATCGCCCATCGCATGTACGGCAAGGAGCTGGAAACGTTTCCGCGCGATAAGCTCATCAGCAGTTCGGTGGATGTGTGGACCAAGCGCGTGCGCAATCTGGTGATCAACAACTGGTACATGGTGGACGATTATCACAAGGACCACGGCGAAGGCGCCGACCTGTACGCCGCGGGCGCCACGCGCGGCAACGGCGGCACCGGAATCCAGGTGGCTGGCAAGCTCTACACGTCCACTAACTTCCGCACCTCGAAGGTATTCGCCGTGGGGCCCATCCGCGTGCTCTTCGAGCTCACTTACGACGCATGGGACGCAGGCGGCGTCCAGGTGTCGGAGAAGAAGGTGGTGTCGCTCGACGCCGGCCAGAATCTGGATCGCTTCGAGAGCCATTACACGATCGAAGGCAACGCCGCGAACTTAACGCACGCCATCGGGCTTCGCCGGCTGAAGGACACGCTGCGCGAGCCGGCCAAAGAACCCGGCGTACTGGTCACGTGGGAGCCGGTGAAAGAAGGCGGCGAGTTAGGCCAGGCGGTAATTGTCGACCCCGCGGCGGTGAAACAGCAGGCCGAGGACGATCTCAATTACTATGTGCTTACTAAGATCGAACCCGGCGCGCCGTGCGTATCTTACTCCGGATTCGCCTGGACAACGGCCGGCGATTTCAAGACCGCAGGCGATTGGGAGCGCTACGTGTCCGGCTTCGCGGCTCGGCTGCGCTCTCCGCTGGAAGTGAAGCTCGAGAAGCGCTGACGCGCACCAGCACCAGCAGGGCCACGAATCCCATGGCAGGCTGGGACTCGATGAAACGGCAGGCCGCCGGAATCGCAGCCACGCAGGCCGCGGCCACTGCCACTCCTTTCGCCACAGGAACTGGATTGGGTACGCGCACCACTCTACAGTAGTCCGCGCGGTGAGCTTACGAAAGGCCTGCGCGTACCAAGTTGGTGCGAAGGAATACCGGTACTTTTCGGCGATTTAGTGCGAGCCCTTCAGCACCAGCAACAGCACGATAAACAGGAAAATCGCCGCCACCAACCCGACGATCTTCGCTTTGCTATATGGCCGCTCGCCCTGCACTTCACCGGTGCGCGCGTTCACCGCTACCTGGTAGACCTTGTCGCGGAAGCGGTAGGCGCCGATCCAAACCGGCAGCAGCAGATGGCGGAACATCACGTTGGCGTAGAGCGTTTGGACGTTGTCGATGCGCTGCTCGTCGCCGCCGATATCGCGCCGCACATCGTCGGCGATGGCGCGGCCCATCACGCCCTTGGCCTTCTGTAGTCCGTCGGGCAGTTCCAACTGATAGCGCTGCGCCTTGAAGCCGGAGATGTAGGCCGGTTCGTATGGCCGCATAGCTTGCAGATCCCAGGGTTGGAGCCCGTCCAGTTTGGATTCATGCACCGCTTTGGACGCCGCCACCAGTACACCCTCGAAGTGCCGCGACACTTCGCCCGCACATGGATACCAGGCGGTGCGCATCACCTGCCGCTCGCGCTGGACGGTGCGTCCGTTATTGTCCTGCTCGGTGTAGTATTCCGTCTCGTAATAGTGCTTTCCGCGCGCGCCGGTGTAGCGGCTGTCGGTATCGGAGTCATAATCCCAGAACGGCAGGTAGACGCCGTTGATACCTTGCGGGCGTGCGAATCGCTTGAGCGCGTTGGGAGCAAACCAGCGTGATTGCAGCCACTGCTTGATTTCCCCCGCGGCCTGCTCTTTGGGCACCTTGCAGGGCAGTAATGCATCGGGCGCGATCAGCGGATCGGCGGCTTTGGGCTGCGCTACCATGGCGGCGCCGCAGAAGGGGCAGATACCGGCGACGTCGGGCGGTTCGAATGCCACCACGCTGCCGCAGCCATCGCAATTCACTTCGAGCGCCTGGCTGGTGAGCGGCTGCAACTTCGGTGCGCCCGCCGCCACGAACTCGTCGTAGCCATGCGAAGGAACGCGCTCGCCGTCGGCAGGCGCGGGCAGCGCCTGCGTCTGGCCGCAGAACGGGCATTTCATGCCACCCGACGCAGGGTCGAACTGCATATCCGCCGCACACCCCGGGCAGGGGAACTGCGAGGCCTTCTTTTGGGGCGTCATGTGGTCAGGCTACTGCTGCGAGCCGCCGCATTCCGAACAGAAGTGCGCCGCGCGCGGAATGGGCTTGCCACACGAGATACAGAACTTGGTCGCGCCGCCGGCCGCCGCGGCGGGCGCAGCGGGTCCCGCAGCCGCGGGTGGCGCGGCCGCAGCGGGAGGCGGAGGAGGCGGCGGCGCCTGCGGACTCATCGCGCCCATCATCTGCTGCGCCATAGCCATACCGGCGCCCAGTCCCACACCCATACCGGCGGCGCCTCCGCCTTCATTGGCCGCCGCGATCGGCATGGATTGCGCTACCTGGAACTGAGTGTAGCGGCCCATATCGCCCACCATGTTCATGCCGATGCGCTGATCGAGCAGCTTCTGCAGTTCGTCCGGCAGAGAAATATTCTCCACCACGAAACTATCCAGCAACAGGCCGAGATCGGCGAACACCTGCTTCAACGCCGCCAGCATGTTCGCGCCGAACTGCTGCTGGGCGGCCGCCATATCGAGGAACGAAATAGCGCTGCCGGCGAAGGCCGAGGTCATCTGCCCCACGATGGTATTGCGCAACTGGCCATCCAGATCGGCCACCGTGTAAGTTTCGCGCGTGCCGCTGATCTTTTCGTAGAACACCTTGGGGTCGTTGATACGATAGGCGTAAATGCCGTACGCGCGCAGGCGGACCGCGCCGAATTCCTTGTCGCGGATCGTGATGGGCGTCGCCGTACCCCACTTCTGGTTGATCTGCAGCCGCGTGGAGTAATAATAGACGTCGGACTTGAAGGGCGACTTAAACGCCTTGTCCCAGTTCCTCAGGTAAGTGAGAATGGGCAGCGTCTGCGTGCTCAGCGTGTACAGCCCGGGCTGAAACACGTCGGCAATCTGGCCTTCATTGAGGAACACGGCCATCTGCGAATCGCGCACCGTCAGCTTGCCGCCGTTCTGGATTTCCATGTCTTCCATGGGATACCGGTAGCCGAGAACGCCATCGCCCGGTTCGGTCCACTGGATGACGTCGATGAACTGTTTAGAGAAGAAACTCATAGGTTTTGCGCCGCTCTAAAAGTATACTGCACCGGCCGCGCCGCGGCTGGCAAATGGGTACTACAATATCGCCGCGCGCAGCAGCCTATCTAGTTTCGGAAACGCCGCGTCCATATAGGAGTTGCCGCCTTCGAAGAGCTTCGCCTGCTTGCCGCCGCGCATGCCGCCGCCGGCGCTCTCGCCGTACGCGGCGTAGAGTTTGTCCACCGCATCCATGCCGTCCACCACCCGCCCGAAGGGCGCGAAACCGTCCTTATCCTGCCGCGAACGATCGCCCATCAGCACAAATATCTGGGTGGTGCGGGCACTCGGTCCGGTCATGGCGAAGGCCACGTACCCGCGGACGTTGCTCTGCTTCACGGGATCGTCCGGGAAGCTCGCGTGGCGCCAGGTGGCGGCCAGCAGCGGGTCGCCCGGAATGCCGAATTGCGCGAAATCGCCGGCGATTACGCGAAAGAACCGCGAATCGTCATAGAAGCCGGCGCGCACCAGATTGTAGAAACGGTCAGCGCCCAGCGGCGCCCACTCGCGATGGCCTTCGATAGTGAAATCGCCCTCCGTGGTCGCCACTCTTACGCGATATACCGGCGGCGCGTTCTGTTGCCAGTAAGCGCCGGCGGGATCCATCAGTGCGGCGTGCGGCGCGGACTCGGCCAGCAATTCGAGCAGATATTTCTCCCACACCACAGCGCGTGAATGAGTCCCGTGGCCGCGCGTTTCGTCACTGGTGGGAATCAGGATATACCGGCCATGCGCCACCTTCTTGATTTCGCGCTCGAGAATCCCCAACTCCGGCGGATTCACCTCGTCGTCCGCCGAGTTAATGGCGTAGAGCGGCGCTTTGATGCGATCGAGCAGGGGCGATGGATTGTAGTCGGTCGACGCTTCGAAGTAGTAGAGCATGTTATTGGCGTCCAGCTTTTCTGCCGACGCGCGCAGCTTCGTGACCGCCTCATCCGACTTGTCGTGCGTGGGGTTGGCCTTCTGCAACTGCAGCGGGCTTGTGCCCATCATCCAGAGCGCGTACTCGGCGGCAATGAGGCCGTTGATCGGCTCCTTGGTATACTCGCCATCGTGCCAATCGGGGTCGTTCCGGATGGCCTGCATGATCATGGCGCGGAACATGCGATTGCGGCCGGCGATCTCCACCGGCGCGCTCGCCAACGGCATCAGCGCGTCCATGAAATCGGGATACATTTCGCCCCAGACCCAGCTGTGCATGGCGCCCATGGACGTGCCCATTACCAGGCGCAGGTGGTCGACATTGAGTCCGTCGTGCACCAGCAGGTAGTCGGCCTTCACCATGTCGTCGTAACGATAGTGCGGAAATTTGGCGTGCAGGCCGTCGCTCGGCTTGCTCGATTTGCCGTGCCCGATGGCGTCCGGCAGGATGATGTAGTAGCGCGCGATATCGAGCGGCTGGCCGGGTCCGAAAAGTTCGCCGGCGAATTGCGCGCTTAGAAATCCGCGGCCCTGCCCGCCGGTGCCGTGCATGACGATGACGGCGTTATCGACATGTCCGGCGGCATTGCGGTGTGGGGCGCCCAGCGTGGTGTAGTGCAGGCGCAATTCGGGCAGCTTCTCGCCCGATTGGAACTGAAAATCGTGGACCGCATAATCGCCTTCCTGATTGGGAAAGTGCGGAGCGTCGGCGGGTTGCCCCCAGCACGCGGCGGCCAACAGGAGAGCGAGGACAGGGCGAATCATTAGGCGAGAATATCACGAAAAAACGTGCGCGTCCGCGTCTGCGCACGGCTTGCGGCGGTGCTCCACGTTATACTAATCGCTCAGGACCCGGAGGAATTCCTGCCGCCCCGCTCCGCCTACAGCTACATCAGCGACGAAGCCCTGCTTTCGCTCGACTCGATGGAGGGCATCCACCAGTTGCCCAAGCAGGCCGCCGCGCCACCCAAACAGAAAGCAGGCCCGTGGTGGGCCTACGTGCCGGCGGCGCTGGTCACAGCGGTGGCCTACGGCGTCCATTATCTGCCCTTCCCGCCGTTCCGCGTAGTTGCCGGAACGGGCGCGCGCTATCCCGTAAGCGCCGCCATTATCGCGATGGTGGCGGGGGTGATGGCCCGCAATCTTCTGCCTCTGCCGGCGGCCTTCGTGGAGAGTGCCAAGGGCATGGCCCGGCGCATCATTCCAATTACCATCGTGCTCACCGGCGCCGGATTGAATCTGCTGCGGGTGGCGTCCGCGGGGTCGCGCTCGCTGCTGATTACACTGGCGTGCATGGCCGTCTCGATGATGGCGGCAGTGTGGATTGGCGGGGCGCTGGGCCTGCAGCATCGCACCCGCACGCTGATCGGCGCCGGCACCGCTATCTGCGGCACCAGCGCGATTGTCGCGGTGGCGCCGCTGATCGACGCGGAAGACGAAGACCTGATGCTCTCCATCGGAACCATCAACATCCTGGGGCTGGTGCTGATGTTCCTGCTGCCCGCGCTGGGCGGGTTACTGCACCTAAGCGACGAGGCATTCGGCGTCTGGGCCGGCACTACCATCCACGCGGTGCCGCAAGTGGTGGCCGCGGGGTTTGCCTTCAGCGCCGCCGCCGGTGCGCTGGCCACGCTGGTGAAGCTGGTGCGCGTCACTATGTTGGCGCCGCTGCTTTTTCTGTTGGGCTTACAGCATGCGCGCCGCAGCGGGTCGGCAGTCGCCATCCAATACTCGCGCTTGGTGCCGCCGTTCGTCTACGGCTTTCTGGCGCTGGCGTTATGCAATACCCTGGGCCTGTTCCCGGCGTTGCAGTTCCACTTCGGCACTTACCAGCTATCCGAGGTGTTGGCCAATCTGGCGGAATTCCTGCTGGCGCTCTCCATGGCGGCGATGGGGCTGGAGGTCAACGTGCGGTTTCTTGCGAACACCGGCGGCCGCGCGGTGTTGACCGGTGCGGCCGCCAGCGTGGTGTTGTGCGTAGTAAGCCTGCTGTTGATTCGGCTGCTGCTGTAAAGCTATTTCACCGGAAGCGATTTGACTATTCCGTGTGCGAAGTCCACCAGGGTATAGTCGGCGGGAATCTGAAAGAGTGCCGCATCGGGCTCGTCGCGCGAAATGCCGGTGAACTCGTAAGTCTGCACACCGAAGCGGGGGTCGGAGTTCACCGTTTTCACCAGCATCTGCAGGTCGTCGGAATACCACCGCTCGTTGACCACGTGAATATCGCGGTCGTTGCCGATCTGTCCTTGCGGGATCGTCAGGGTATTGCGCGTGTGGGCGGCCAGAACGCCATTTAACGACTCCACTCCGAGTTCGTCGTTCTTGCGGGTCTCCGCGTCCTCCACAACGGCCTTGCCGCCCCCGGCCCAAATGAAGTTGCCATGATCGCCCGCCCCGTCTGAGGATATGCTAAAGCTCATGTTGGTAACCTGCCGCACGGAGTAGGCCGAAACACGGTCCGCGTCGGCGGACAAAGTCATGCGGGTAGCCTTTTTGGTTTCGGTATTGAGGGTCACGGACGTGTGGGCCACGGGGTCGAAGATAGTGATACGGTTCTCGGCGTTGTTCTCCAGGCGCGTGCGTCCCGCGCTATCGCGAAAGAATTTGTCGGTGGTGGAAGTGGTAATCACCGTCCCGTCGCCCAGGGTCTGGGTCGACTTCTGCTCTTCTGTGCCCGACACCGGGCGGCCGGTCACCGTCTGCCGAGCCATAGCGGCGTCCGACAGTACGACCCGGTCGAACTGGCGCGGCACGGCCATGGTGCGCAATTGTTGGAATTGCATGGTCATCTGTCCGGCTGCGGCAGCGCCGCCGTGATCGTTCATCACTACGAAGCCGCCGGCGTCCTGGGCCGGCAGCAGCAGCGCAGCGCCCAGCATCAGTAAGAATATCCTCGAACTCTTCATCGCTTTTGCTCCTCTTTTAAACTCGGCTCTTTGAAACCCGCGTCCTTCGAATTCAACCGGATGGCGCGCGCACGCCCATCCTGGCTGACCACCACGTCGGCATTCACTACCCCGCCCGGGTCGGGCGTCTCCACCCGGAAGCCGGCGGCAATCAACGCCGCTACCGGAACCTCCATGCGCACAATCGTGGCGCGCTCTTCGGGCGAGAGCGGCAAGGTGTAGGGAATCTGCAGGAAGGGCTCGTTTTCCTCGCGGGCCTGCCGCACCTTGGCCACTACATGCCGCACCTTGGCGGCAATGCGCCGCGCGCGCGTCACCGGCGCCGGGCTGGACGTGACCGACGCCGCCACCTCCACCGGCTTTTCAACCGCTCTGACGGCGACCCTGGCCACGCGCCGCGCCCCGTCCGAGTGGCGTTCCACCGCGATCAGGCGGATCAACGCCATGCCCGCCAGCGCCGCCGCCAGCAGAGCCAGACGCGGCAGGCGAGGCCTTCTGCGTGGGGGGAGCGCAGTCAGCCTCGCGGCCGCCCGGTCGAATTCAGCCAGTACACCAGCCTCCATCGATTCCATTTCCGGCAATGGCTCACCGGCAAGGTGGCCGAGCGCCGCGCTCAGCGCTAACTGCTCCTGGAACACGCCGGCACAACCGGAGCACTCTTCCACATGGGCCAGCAGCGCACGCCGCTCCTCGGCCGGCGCCGCGCCGCGCGCCATCTCGATGAGGCGCGGACGATACTCACGGCATCCGGTCAGCATCGCTGACCCTCCTTCTTCCACTGAAACTTGCGCACCAGCAGTTCGCGCGCGCGGTGCAGGCGCGACCGCACCGTTCCCAGCGCACAACCCAACTCGTCGGCGGCCTGCTGGTAGCTCTTCTCCTGCAGATCGCACAGCACCACCGCTTCCCGGTACCGTTCCGGCAAAGCGGCGATGGCGCGGCGGAGTTCCTCCACATCCTGCCGCATCTCGATCCCGGCCACCAGGACGGCACCGCCGTCCTCTGCCTTCGGGAGCGCGGCTTCCTCCAGCGGCAGCCATCGCCGGTCCACCTGTTGGCGCCGATGGAGCAGCTTGCGCGCCACGCCACCCAGGAAGGCCGGCAGTTCGCCGCGCTGCGGGTCGAAATCGCCGGGATGGTGCACCAGCCACACAAACACATCCTGTGTGATCTCGCCCGCGCACATGCGATCGCCGGTCATATACAACACGAACCGGAACACGGCCGGGAAATGCGCCCGATACAGTGCCGTAAACGCCTCGCGATCGCCGCCGCAGAACCGCTGCAACAGGTCGCGGTCGGGTATCGCTTCGTGATCCACCATGTGCCGTTCGCTGCTATTGCGCGCGCCGGCGCTCAAAGTTCCCGAGATTTCGGCCTCCTTCCCGGCCATTCGAGGCCGAGCGCGTAACCGGTTTGCACCGTCATCATCAAACCGATACTCCAATAAGTATCGATCAGGCACAGCGCCGCGCCCAGGGCGTACAGGCTCTGCGCAATCACGATGCGCCGCCGGATGGCGCGAATCACCGGCGCCGGAAGGTCGCGATTCACCAGACCGTTACCGATGGCGCACGTCCAACTGAAGAAGAGCGTCCCGCCCAGCAGCACCACGTTCAGCCAGTAGACCAGCAGGGCCACGCGGTAGCCGACGAACTCCGCCAGCAACGAGGTGGAAAACGGAATGAGCGACACCGCGAACAGAAACACCAGATGGATCCACGTCAAGCTGCGTTCGGAGCGCTCCAGGTGATTCAACTGCGTCTGCTGCCCGACCCAGAAAATCCCCAGCGTCAGGAAACTCATGGCGAACATCAGCAGGCGCGGTCCAAGTTGCTGGAGCGCCATCCAGAGCGCCGTTTCGCTGTGGATCGCTTCCACTGCCGGCGCATGCAGATCGAGCACCAGCAGTGTCATGGCCACCGCGAAAACGCCGTCGCTCAGCGCCGCCAGCCGCTCGACGCTGTGCCCCGCCACCTGATTGTACGTGGTGCGCATCTCAGCCATTATCTGCTACAACGGCTACATGCGGGTTCTCTTCATCGGCGGCACCGGAATTATCAGTACGGCATCCACGCGCCTGGCAGTGGAGCGCGGCATCGACCTGACACTGCTGACGCGCGGGCAGCATGTGGCTGACCTGCCAGTGGGCGTGCGCACCGTCAAGGCCGATATCGAAGACCCCGAGGCGACCGCCGCGGCCCTGGCAGGCGACCGTTTCGACGCCGTGGTCGACTGGATCGCCTTCACGCCCGCGCAGGTGGCGCGCGACCTGGCGCTCTTCCGCGGGCGCACCAGCCAGTACATCTTCATCAGCTCCGCCAGCGCGTATCAGAAGCCGCCGGCCCACTACCTGGTCACCGAATCGACGCCGCTCGCCAACCCCTACTGGCAATACTCGCGCGACAAGATCGCCTGCGAAGAGCTGCTCGTGAAAGCCTATCGCGAGGAGGGGTTTCCCATCACCATCGTGCGGCCTTCTCTGACTTACGGCGACACGCAGATTCCGCTGGCGGTAAATAGCTGGCCGAAATCCTACACCATCGTGGACCGCATGCGGCGCGGAAAGAAAGTGATCGTGCCGGGCGACGGAACTTCGCTCTGGGTGATCACCCATAACAGCGATTTCGCGAAGGGGCTGGTGGGATTACTGGGACACCGTCAGGCCATCGGCGATGCGTTCCACATCACGGGCGAGGAAGCCATGTGCTGGGACCAGTTCTATAAGCTGACGGCCGAAGCGGCCGGCGCGGAGCCGCACCTGGTGCACATTCCCTCCGATTTTCTGGCGGAATGTTATCCCGAAAAACTGGGCAGCCTGGTAGGCGATAAGTCGGTGAGCGTGGTGTTCGATAACTCCAAGATCAGGCGGTTCGTGCCGGGTTATTGCGCCACCACGCCGTTCCGCGAGGGCATCCGCCGCACCATCGCCTGGTTTGACGCCGACCCTGCACGCCAAATCGTCGACCAGGAGGCCAACGCACGCTGGGATAAGCTACTGGCTGTCTGGGAACGGGCTACCGGCGAGATTGTGAAAGAAATTCGAGGGTAGGCACGTGAGGCTTACATGGAACCCGAATGGCGTTTGAAGATTTGCGTCAAATTCTGTGAGAAGGCGGAGCGCGCCAGCACCATATCGCAGCCCGCTTCCTGCGCCGATTGTTTGAGCTCGCCCTGCACGTGCGAAACATACCCCAGCAGACTGATTCCTTTGGTAGTGGCATGGCCCTTGAGCTGAGTAATCAGTGCGAGCGGTCCTATAGCCTCGAAGTTCAGATCGAACACAATCAGCGTAGGCTTCAGTTTCGCCTTTTCCAGCAGTTCTTCGGAGTCTTTGACGAACTCCAGCGTGAGGCCGCAGCGCTTCGCAGCTTCGCTCAGCTTCACCGAAAAGAACAAATCGGAGACCACCGCCAGGACTCGCTTCGGTCCATTAGTCTGCATAGGAGTGTGTTTTCGTTGTAACCCTTGTTTCTGAAATTAGGAGGAAGGGAAAAACGATTCTACCATGGAAAAGATGGATATCCACTCGTGGTCCCGCCCTAACCTGATTCGCGTCCGCCATCTGGAGCTCGACTTAGACGTTCGTTTCGACCGCCGCGTGCTGCAAGGTACGGCCACCTTGCATCTGGAGCGCGTCTCCGGCGACGAACTGGTACTCGATACCCGCGGCCTGGAGATTCACGCAGTGGACAACGCCGCCGGTTACGCATTGGGCACAGCCGATGCCATACTGGGCGCGCCGCTCCGCATCGCAGTGCTCCCGGGCGAGACCTGGGTGCGTGTCCACTACTCCACTTCGCCGCTGGCATCCGGATTGCAGTGGCTCGACGCCGCGCAAACCGCCGGAAAGGCCCACCCGTTCCTCTATACGCAGTCCCAGGCCATCCACGCGCGCAGTTGGATCCCTTTGCAGGATACGCCCTCCGTGCGGGTCACCTTCGACGCCGAAATCCGCGTACCGGCGGGATTGCGTGCGGTGATGGGTGCGGAGATGGCGGGCAACCGCTTCCGCATGCCGCAGGCGATCCCGTCCTACCTGATCGCGCTGGCGGTGGGCGATCTCGCCTTTCACCCGCTGGGAGAGCGCTCCGGCGTGTACGCCGAGCCCTCGATGGTGGACGCCGCGGCGTACGAATTCGCCGATACCGAGGCCATGATCGGCGCCGTGGAGGCGATGTACGGCCCGTATCGCTGGGGCCGCTACGACCTGCTGGTGCTGCCGCCTAGTTTCCCCTTCGGCGGCATGGAGAATCCGCGCCTCACCTTCGCCACTACCACGGTGATCGCCGGGGATCGCAGCCTGGTCTCGCTGGTGGCGCACGAACTGGCGCATTCCTGGTCGGGCAACCTGGTGACCAACGCCACCTGGAGCGATTTCTGGCTGAACGAAGGCTTCACCGTCTACGTGGAGCGCCGCGTGCTCGAACGCCTCTATGGGCCCGATCGCGCCGCCATGGAAGCGGTGCTGGGGCGCCGCCAGCTCGATGCCGAAATGGCGGGCCTGCGCCCAACCGACCGCGTTCTGCACATCGATCTGACCGGCCGCGATCCCGACGACGGCTGTACGCTGGTGCCCTACGAGAAAGGCGCGCTGCTGTTGCGCACCATCGAACAAGCGGTGGGCCGCGAGCGCTTCGACGCCTTTCTGCGCGGCTATTTCGACCGTTTCGCGTTCCAGAGCATCACCACCGCCGACTTCCTGGATTACATCCGGCGCGAGTTGCCCAATCCCGTTCCGCTGGATGAATGGATCTTCGACTCCGGCATCCCGGCGGGCGCGGCCGAGCCTCATTCGGACGCGTTCGAGCGGGTGGAAGCGGGGTGGCCCGGCGATACCGCCGCCTGGTCCACGCACCAGTGGCTGCACTTTCTGCGCTCGCAGAATCCGCCCGACATGCCGCGCCTCGACCGGGCATTCCACTTCACCGAATCGCGCAATGCGGAGATCCTTTTCGAGTGGCTGCTGATGGCGGTGAAGATGGGCTACCAGCCGGCGATGGGGCAAGTGGGTCCGTTCCTCAAATCGGTGGGCCGGCGCAAATTCCTGAAGCCGCTTTACGGCGAACTGATGAAGACGCCTGCCGGGCAGGCGCTGGCGCGCATGATCTATGCCGAAGCGCGGGCCGGATACCATCCCATCGCGCAAGCCACTATCGACAGCATCGTGGCCTGAGCTTACTTGGGGACGTCCACTGTCTGATTCTGCGTCGCGATTTTGCCATCGGCGTCCTGCACGACTACGCGCACCTGGTAAGTGCCCGGAGGCGCAGCCAGTTTCAAGCTGCCGCTGATTCCGCTGGCTTCGAGACGCTTCAGCGTATCGTCCTTCAGGGCCAGATCCATGGAGCCTTCCTTCGCGGAAACCAGCTTCCCGCCGGAGTCGAACAAGGCCTCAATGAAGGTGATCTTCTGAAGGTGCCGGCCGTCCCGTTCGGTGAACGCCAAAGGAGCCAGCTCCACGTGGATGACGGTAGATACCAGAGACTCGCCATTTGGACCTTTAGCCGGTTGCGCAGTGAAGCCGATGGGAATCTCCGCCTCCACATCGCTGGCCAGTAACCGATCGTCGATCGGCCGCCCGGCCGTCGCGGTAGGCGTGGAGGCCGCCTTCCCCGACGCAAAGTAGCCAGGCCGGGTCTGCAGATAGTCGTTACTCTTGGAGGTCAGCCGCACCTTCAATTTGTGATAGCGGCCCGCACTTCCCCCGGTATCGGGCTGAATACCCAGCAGATATATCGTCTCCGGCACCGAGGCGAGTTCCGCGAACCCGCCCACCAGATCGTTATTGTTGTGGAAGAACAGCCCGCCGGTTCCCGAGGCGAATTCCTCCATCACCTCATCCACGGCGTCGTTGCGGGCTCCGATGGTGGAGGTCTCGAAGATAAAGGTGGTCACCGGCACATTCTGACGCTGGTCGAAATCGCGGGCCGGTCCTTCCGACCACAGCCCCTTGGCGTCCATGGCGTCGATCACGATGCCGGCGTGAATGGCGCGATCGATGACCGAGCTACGCTCGCCGTCCATCATTCCGGAAAGGAATCCCGTAGACACCATCAGGAGGACGCGTGTTCCGGGCGCCCGCGACAGCACGTTGAGGGCGTCCCCGAGGGCGTCGAATGCGTTCAAAGAGTCGCCGCGCGATTGTTCCCAGGTGGCCTGCGCCTGCTGCTTTACCTCCAGCACGGTTCCGCTCATGTTCGACGCGCTATTCAGGGACGGATTCCGCGGGGAGCCCTGACTCTGAGACGAGCTCATGCCGCATGTTCGGGCATCGTCATAGGCCGCCTGCAGCGCATCCGGACTCATGCCGCTGACGATGAGAAAAGCCTGATACGGAGTGATCCGCGGACAAGTGGCCAGGCCATTGTCGGAAAAGCGCTGGTGTGCGTGCAGTTTCCCGACCGCCTGTGTCAGCGCTTCTCCGTCCGCGGTGAAATCCAGAGTGAGCCCCTTCGACGCCGAGAACACAGCGGCCCGTGCGCCCGGCCCCATGCCCTGGCGGATGAATTGCCGCGCCGCGGCCTGGGTACGCTGCAGTTCGGCCTGTGTCCCATGCAAATCGTCGAAATAGATCAGCGTCGAGCGGACTGGCGCGGTGGCGGGCTTCGATGGCACCGGAATCACCGGGGCCGGTGTCGAACTCTTTTCGGTAACGGCGGGCGGCGCGACGGCTTCCATAGCCAACCTCGTCTCTAACGAAAACGCCACGATCGGGCTCGGCTTCCCCTCGTCGAGCACTGCGAAATCGCCCTGTTTCAATCCGGCGCGCGCGTGACCTTTGGGATCGCGGACCACTACCTCCAATTGCACCAACTCAGTTTGCGCGGTGAGGTGAAGTTGCGGCGGCGCATACGTGTGGGCACTGACGCGCACTTCGTCGGACTGCTGCGCCCATGCGATCGCGGCGAAGGCCAGCAGCGCCGCGCCGCGTCTCACTGGGCGACCTCTACGGCCTGGTTCTGCGCCGTCAGTTTCCCTTCGGCGTCCGCCACCACTACGCGCACCTTATACTTGCCGGGAGCGGCGTTCAGTCCGAGGGAGGCATTGACCCCGCTCTCCGTCATGCGCGCCAGAGTATCGTCCTTCAGGGCGAACTCCATGGCGCCTTCTTTGGCCGCCACCACAGCGCCAGTCCCATCCAGCAACTCTCCAATGAACGTCAACTTCTCAAGATGACGGTCGCCGCGGAAAGCGAATTTCAAGGAGTGCAGGTCCACGTGAATCATCAGCAGGACGGACGGGCTCTTGGGCGTTCCGGTACCGGTGCGTTCGGTGAGGGTGACGGGAATTTGCGCGAGCTCGTCGGACGCGGCGGCCTCGCGGTCAATGGCGCGAGGCTCGCCGGGACCGGCGCCGGTGGAAGCCCCCGGCATGGTATACCCGGGGCGCGCCTGTATGTAATTTCCATTCTTCGACTTCAGCCGTACTTTGAGCTGGTGATAGCTCCCGGCACCCCCCTGGTTTTCAGGAGAAAAAGCCAGCAGGTATACGGTCTCCGGAGTGGCGCCAAGTTGCGACAGGCCGCCAACCAGGTCGTTGCTATTGTGGAAGAATAGGCCCCCTGTGCCGGATGCGAATTCCTGCATGACCCGCTCGGTGGCTTCGTTCCGCGACCCGATGTTGGTGGTCTCGAAGACGAAGGTAGCGAGCGGCAGATCGCCCGCAGTTTCCGACTGCCGGCCGGCGGATTCCGACCACAGTCCCTTGGCGTCCAATGCATTGATCACGATGCTGGAATGGATGGCGCGATTCACCACGTCGTCGCGATCCCCATCCAACATGCCGGCCAGGAAGCCGGAGGAAACCATCAGCAGGACGCGCGATCCGGGAGCCCTGGCGAGCACGCCGAGCGCCTTGTAGACGCCGTCGAAGGAGGCAAGTGCATCGTCACGCACCTGCTGCATCGTGGCCGACGCCTGCGCCTGCACGGAATAGACGGCAATGGCATGCGCATCGCCCGGCTTAGGGTTGCGCTGCACCTGCTTGGTGGATTTCAACGTCGGATCGACATCGCTGCACGCCTCGAATTCCTGCACGGCGGAGTTGAGCGCCGAATAATCGAACATGTGGTCGATCATGTACGCGGTGTAGGGCGTGATGCGCGGGCAGGGCTGGAGGCCGTTTTCGTTGAGGTGCGGATGGGCGCGTAGCTTTTGGATGGCGGTAATCACAGCACCATCGTCGGTGGTGAAGTCCAGCGTGAGACCCTGGGTGGACGTGAAGACCGCCGCGTGGGTACCTTCGCCCAGGCCGTTGCGCACAAATTGCTCAGCGGCAGCCTGCATGCGTTGCATTTCGGCATGGCTGGTGTGGAGATCGTCGAAGTACAGCAAGGTGGCGCGCGGGGAAGCGGGGGTGGACACACTGGTAGTGGTCGTGGCGGCGACCGGCTTGGGCGCCAGAGACGGACCGGGCGCGTGCCGTTCCACCGAGAAGGCGGCGATGGGGCGCGGTTTGCCTTCGTCGAGGATTTCGAAATCCTGCTTCGTCAGCCCGTTCACCACATGGCCGCGCTTGTCGCGGACCACGGCGTCCACCTGCACCAGCGTGGTGGTGGTGGCCAGGTGCAGCGCCGGAGGCGTGTATACGTGCCCGCTGACGCGGACCTCATCGGATTGCTGCGCAAACGCGAGTAACGCGGTTGCGGCGAAAATGCCGGTCCACTTCATGGGCTCCCCTATTTCGAGATCATGACGGTCTGATTCTGCGCCGCCATCCTGCCTTCGGCATCCTGCACGATGACCCGCACCATGTAGCCTCCGGGCGGCGCATTCAGCCCCATGGTGGCGTTCACGCCACTGGTCCGCAGGCGCGTCAGCGTGTCGTCTTTCAAAGCGAAATCCATGGCGCCTTCTTTAGCGGCGATCATGTTGCCTTTGGCGTCCACCAGTTCGCCGACGAAGGTCAGTCTTTGCAAGTGGCGGTCCTCACGATCGGCGAATCTCAAGTGCGAGAGGTCGACGTGCATCACCAGCGAAAGCGAGGGATCGTCGGGTTGGCCCGTGCCCAATCGTCCAGCCACCTCCAGGGGAATCTGGGTGATCACGTTGGACGTCAGCACCTCATGGTCGATGGGTCGCGGCTGGGCCGGCACGAATGCGGCGGCCCGTTTGGGCGTGACGTAGCCGGGACGCGTCTGCACGAAGTCGTCGCTCTTGGCGGTGAGCTTCACTTTCAACTTATGATACTTCCCCTCGCCACCCTGGTCATCCGGACGGAAAGCGACCAGGTAGGCCGTTTCGGGAACTTCGAGGAGCTCCGAGAATCCCTGCGCCAGATCCTTATTGCTGCGAAAGAACAGGCCGCCGGTGCCGGACGAGAACTCCTGCATGACGCGATTCATCTCGTCGTTGCGCGAGCCTACGTTGGTGTCCTCGTATTGGTAGGTCTGCAGCGGAACGCCGGTGGGGGTTTGAGCTTCCTGCCCGAAGGGGCGCTCGGTGGCCTCCGACCACAGACCTTTCGCATCCAGCGCATTGATCACCACGCCGGCATGAATGGCGCGATTGATCACGGCGTCGCGTTCGGTGTTTAACATGCCGGCGATAAACCCCGATGAAACCATCAGGAAGATGCGCGTACCGGGTGTGCGCGTCACCAGTGACATCGCATTATTGAGCGCATCGAAGGTATCGAGGGCATCTCCCCTCACCTGCTGCATGGTGGCGGATGCCTGGGCCTGCACGGCAGCCTTACCCATCATGTGAGGGTCGGTCGGGCTAGCGCCGACCGGACCGTTGGTGATCGCCAACGGGGAGGATACCGTGGGGTCGGTCGATCCGCAAGACTCGAACTCACGAACGGCAGCCTGGAGGGCGTTAAAGTCGAACACGGAATCGATCTGATAGGCCATGTAGGGCGTGATCCGCGGGCACGGTAACAGACCGTTCTCGGACAGGTGCGGGTGGGCGCGCAGTTTCTGGATGGCGGCCGAGACCGCGATGGTGTCGCCGGTGAAATCGAGTGTCAGGCCCTGGGTAGTGCTGAAGACTGCGGCGCGCGCTCCCGGTCCCAACCCGCCCTTGAGAAACTTCAGCGCCGCGGTTTGCATGCGCTGCATCTCCTGCATGGTGGTATGGCGATCGTCGAAGAACAGCATGGTAGAGCGTGGAGTACCTACCAGATCGACGCTCAATTTGGGACCGTGGCCCGTTGCGGGCGGCTGAATCGCGGTGCGGGTTTCGACGGAAAATCCGGCGATCTCGCGCGGCTTGCCTTCATCCAGCACCTGGAAGTCGTCCGGCTTTAACCCGGCAACGGCGTGGCCGCGCTGGTCGCGCACCACTACTTCCATCTGCACAAGATTGGTTTGGGTGGAAATGTTGGGTAGCGGCGGCATGTACAAATGAGCGCTGACGCGCACTTCGTCCACCTGTTGCGCCGCGGCGATGGCCGCGGTTATGGCAAGAACCCAGGCCAGCTTCATATAGGATCGAGTATATACGACTCGGAGGCTAACTTTTCGGCGCTTCTGTCGTCCATGACATACTGACATCAGAATGGCCAAAGTCCTCATTGCTGGAGGCGGGCTCGCCGGTCTCGCGGCGGCAGCCGCATTAGGTGGCGCGGGTTTCGAAGTCGAACTCTTCGAATCGCGGCCTTTCTTAGGCGGTCGCGCAACTTCTTATACGCTCCCCGGCACGGGGGCCGAAGGCGAAGGCGAAACGGTAGACAATTGCCAGCACATCCTGCTGCGATGCTGCACCAACCTGCTGGACTTTTACACCCGATTGAACGTTCGCGACCGCATCAAGTTTTATCGCGAGTTCTATTTCCTGGAACCCGGTGGGCGTCTCTCCGTGCTGCGCCGCGGGCGCTTCCCCGCCCCGTTTCACTTCACCGGCTCGTTCCTGCGGATGCACTGCCTGAGCCGCCACGACAAGACGTGCATCGCCAAAGCGCTGCTGGCTATGCGGCGCGAGCGTACGCGCCGCAAGGATCTCGACCGCATCAGCATGCTCGACTGGCTGTTGCAGAAGCGCCAGTCGGCGCATGCCATCGATCGGTTCTGGCGGCAGATTCTGGTGAGCGCGGTAAATGAAGATCTCGAGCGTATGGCGGCCATCCACGGATTCCAGGTCTTCTGGATGGGCTTTATGGCGCGCGCCGATTCTTACGAAATGGGGGTGCCGGCGATCCCCCTGGGCCAGCTCTACTCCACCGACGCCTGGCGGCGCATCGGCAAAGTCAAAATGCATTTCCGCACGCCGGTGGAACATATCGACGCCGCGGGTTTCACGGTGGCGGGAGAGCGCCGCACGGCCGATCATTACATCTGCGCCCTGCCCTTCGAACGGCTGGAAGCGATCGGGCTGCCCGCGCCCAAGCTGGAACATTCGCCCATCACCGGCGTCCACCTGTGGTTCGATCGCGAAGTCACCACCCTGCCGCACGCCACCCTGCTCGATCGCACCATGCAGTGGATGTTTAATAAGGACAGCGGGCGATATCTCCAGCTTGTGGTGAGCGCCTCACGCGATCTGACGCCGCTCTCCCGCAACGAGATCATCGATATCGCCATCGGCGACCTGCGGCTCTATTTTCCTCGTGTGAAAGATGCGCAGCTCGTGAAAGCCCACGTCATCAAGGAACAGCGCGCCACATTTTCGGCCGCGCCGGAGACGGAGCAACTGCGGCCCACGCCCGATTGCGGTATCCCCAACGTATTCCTGGCAGGCGATTGGACGCGCACCGGCTGGCCGGCGACCATGGAAGGCGCGGTCCGCAGCGGCTATATCGCGGCGGAATGGGTGGCGCAATCGGCAGGTAAGGCAGCGAAGTTCGTGGTAGCGGACGCGGGCTGATTCAGCGCGATCCCTTTTTCACCAGTTTGATCTCGAACAGCTTGGGCCAGAGCTTGCCGGTGACGAACAGGCGATCGTGCTCGGCATCGTAGGCGATACCGTTGAGCACTTCCGGTGCGTCGTTCGAATCCATGCCAGCGCTGTCCCGCAGACTAAGCAGGCCGGAGCAATCGATCCAGCCGACTACATGGCCCGTCTTGGGATCGATGCGCGCGATGCGGGGGGTTTGCCAGATGTTGGCGTAGATCTCGCCCTTCACCCACTCGAGTTCGTTGAGATTCACCACCGGCTGCCCCTGGTCGGTCACGTGGATGACGCCTGTCTCCTTCAAGGTCACCGGGTCCCAGATGCGGATTTCGGGATCGCTCTGTTCGGCGTTCACGGCGCGCGACCCATCCATATAGATCTGTTTGCCGTCGGTGGTGAAAGACCAGCCCTGGCCGGTGTAGTGGAATTCGCCGGTCTTGCGTAGAGTGGCGAAGTCATAGATGAACCCGACCTCGGTCTTATAGGTCATCTGGTACATCTTGTCCTGCCACTTGATGATGCCCTCGCCGAAGTACGCCTCGGGAAGTTCGGTACTCTGCAGGACCTCGCCGGTTTCGAGCTTTACCTTGCGAACGGAGGAGCGGCCTTCCAGACCGGTCGCTTCATAAAGGAAGCCATTCAGGTAGAACAGACCTTCGGTGAAAGCAGTGCGGTCGTGGGGGTAGACGTGGACCACATCGTAGCCGTACTCGGGGACTCCGGCCTGCGACGCCGGACCGCAGGCACACAGCGCCATCGCCATCGCCAACATGACATTACGCATACTTGGACTAGAGTACCGCGAAACGGGGATCGAAGCCGTTTGAAGCGTCGATCGCGACGGGAAGTGCTATTGGTTTGCGAAGACTGCCTAGAAAATGAACTCGCTCTTTGCCAATTGAGGGGCCAGGGTGGAATTCGCGAGGTAGTGATACGGATTGACGGGGCGACCGTTGACGTGCACTTCGTAGTGGAGGTGCGGCGCCGTGGTGCGGCCCGTCATACCTACCGCGCCGATGAGTTCCGCGCGGCGCACTTCCTGGCCGGTGTGCACATATATCTTCGACATGTGCGCGTACCATGTCTCCAAACCACCGCCGTGATCCACCACTACCAGACGTCCAAAGGTGCTTTCCATGTCCGCGAAACGAACCACGCCATCGGCAGTCACATGCACGGGAGTCCCGATGGTGCCGCCGATGTCGACGCCTTTGTGGATCTCCTCGCCTTCACTCGAGAAAGGATCCTGCCGCGGTCCGAAGCCGCCGATCAAGCGGCCGTCGATCGGCCAGAGGTTCGGAATAGACGCCGTCGAACGGAAGCGGCGCGCCGGACTGCTGAGCAGTAACATGACATCGGAACTGCGCAGATAATCGTAATCCTGCACGCTCTCGGCGAAAGACGGGACCAACTTGCCCTGAGCGGTAATATCGGAGGGGCCTTCCAGTTTCTGCTTGATGCCATACGCCATGGAAACTTCGTTGGCGTAAACTTCCAGGCTGGCGATTTGCTTATCGGTCTGGCTGACGACTCTCTGAAGATTTTGATAGCGGACACGAAGATTGTCGGCTTCGCGTTTCAGCGCATTGTAATTGGCCACTTTCCAGGCCATGCGGGCATAACTCGCCACAAACCCGAACACCGAAATACTGCCGAACAACGCCAGCGCCAGGATCACGTATACCGCTTGGTGGGGAATATGTATTCGTCTCAGACGGCCGCGTAGGGAATGCGCCAACACGACCACGAAGTACTCTTGCTTCATCTCATCTCCGGCCAGGTCCTTTGGATTCGAGACAAAAGAGTCCCGGGGCCCGGGGGGCTGTTGCAGACCATTCGATTTGACGAAACTCAGACTGTAACAGTATCAACACAGCCATGTCAACCCAAATGTTCGCTTGCAAGTCATTGATAAAATTGATATTGTTCAAAAATAAAGAAAAAATGCGCATTCCCGGAGTCCTGTTTCTCCGCAATCTGGTTGAGCGCCGCAGTCTGTTGTTCCAATTGGTGAGGCGCGATTTCCAACAGCGCTTCGTCGGGTCGGCGGTAGGCTGGATCTGGGGCGTCATTCATCCTCTGGTACTCCTGGTGAGTTGGTGGTTCGTTTTTTCTCACCTGATGAAATTCAAGCTTGGCGCCAACCCCTTCACCGACAACTATCCGCTCTATCTTTTCGCTGGGATGCTGCCCTGGCTCCTGTTCAGCGACACCGTCCAGCGCTCCGCCACCTGCCTGCTCGACCAGTCCAACCTGATTACCAAAACGGTATTTCCATCGGAAATCGTGCCTGTGTCGGTGTTTCTCTCGTCGCTGGTCAGCCACGGATTGGCGCTCGCGCTGGTGATCGTCGCGGCCGGCGTGATGCTCAATCAGATCAGCATTTTTCTGATTCTGTTGCCGGTCTGCATCGTGATCGTAGGATTGTTGGCCGTCGGGGTGGGGTGGGTTGTGGCAAGCCTGAATGTGTTCCAGCGGGATACCGCCCAGGTGCTGAGCGTCATTCTGCAATTCTGGTTCTGGCTGACTCCGATCTTCGTCACCGAGGCCCTCTATCGGGGTAAGGCTCACTGGCTGCTGGTGGCGAACCCGTTGTCGCATATCGTGCGCTCGTACCGATACCTGCTGCTAACGCATAGTCTGCCGGATTTTGGGGATTTGGGGATTGCCGCTGCTTTCGGAGCGGCGGTGTTTCTGCTCGGAGGCCTGTTTTTTCGGTATATGAAACGCGGGTTCGCGGACGTCCTTTAAAGCGCGAGTCTAGCTGGCGCCTGCGCCCGACACCACGTTCGCCTGGGTAAGCTGGTTGTTGGCGCCAATCCAGATGCTATTTACAGCCGGACGCCCAGCGCCCAGCATCGCGGCGCAAGCGATCGCGATAAAGGTGATGAGAAGAGAATATTCAATCAGGTCCTGACCTTCCTCTTCCTGCCAGAAACTCCGTAAATACGCTGTCATGGCTGACCTCCTTAGTTATTACACCCGATGACGGCGATTCCCGCAATATAAAAACTAGGTGATTTAGTACCCACTAGCTAACTGTGGATGAGGGTATGTTGTCCGAGGGGAATAATTACCGTTAACCTTATCTATTATAGTTAACTAAGGATAGGGAAGAAGTAGTAACTAAGGTTGCGGTACCGGCACCGCTCCCTCGCGGTCACAGCTCTGTAAGGAATGAGAAATTGGAGCGTACCACTCGGCCGTGCCGACCCCCGGATTGACCCACGTTTGTCAACGGGGTGGGTGTCCCCCGAGCGCCTTTAGGCTTCTCCCTTGCGGTAAACCGCCAGGAGCTTGCTCACCAGCGCTTGTCGAGCAGGACCCCCTATTTTGAGGTGTTGGATCAAAATAGGTAGACCAGCACCTGCATCGCAGACACGCTCCGTCCTTATTCTACCCCAGAACTTAGTAGGCCTTGGCGATGGCCACGCGCCGGTCCACTGTTTCTCCGGTAAGAATGCACTTCCCCGCGCCGTCGAACTCGTCGGCGAGCGGAATATTGCGGACCGTCGCCTTGAATTCTTTCAGACGAGCGTCGCAGGCGGGGTCGTCCTTGAGGTGCGCCATCACGAACTTGCCGCCGCCCTTTTCCGCCGTCACGTCGCGGAGGATCTCTTCCACTTCCCCGATGGAATTGGCCGATACGGTGTTGTCGCGGAGGCGCTGTTTGGCGGTGTTGTAGAGATCCTTCTGCATCTGCGCCAGCACCGCCGGCACGCGCGCGGCGATTTCGCTCTGGGGCAGGATTTCCTTCGTCCCGGTGTCGCGCCGCTTGAGCACAATATTGCCAGACGCCAGATCGCGCGGTCCCAGTTCCATCACCACAGGCACCCCGCGGCGCTCCCAGTGAAAGAACTTCGCGCCCGGCGACGGGCCTTCGCGATCGTCCACGCGCGCGCCCACTTCTTTGGCGATGCGATGCGCCGCCTCCAACACTTTGGCCTTCTCTTCTTCTTTGCGGAAAATGGGCACCAGCACGGCCTTCACCGGCGCCAGGCGCGGCGGCAGCACCAGCCCTTTATCGTCGGAGTGGCTCATGATCAGCCCGCCGATCAGGCGAGTGCTTACACCCCAACTGGTCTGCCAGACGTAATCGAGCTGCCCTTCCCTGGTCTGAAACTGGACGTTGAACGCTTTGCCGAAGTTCTGCCCGAGATCGTGGCTGGTGCCGGCCTGCAGCGCCAGGCCGTTCTGCATCATGGCCTCAATAGAATAGCTGCGCAGCGCGCCCGCGAACTTTTCGGCGCGCGTCTTCACGCCCTTGATCACCGGCATGGCCATCACGTCTTCGGCCACCTCGGCATAGATGTCGAGAATGCGCAGCACTTCTTCCACCGCTTCGTCATGCGAAGAATGGGCCGTGTGGCCCTCCTGCCAGAGGAACTCGGTGGTACGGAGGAACAAGCGCGTGCGCAGTTCCCAGCGCACCACATTGGCCCACTGATTGAGCAGCAGCGGCAGATCGCGATAGCTCTGGATCCATTTGGAGAAGAAGTGGCCGATGATGGTTTCCGACGTGGGCCGGATAACGTACGGCTCTTCCAATTTCTTGCCGCCGGCCACGGTCACCACGGCGAGCTCGGGGGAGAAGCCTTCCACGTGTTCCGCCTCGCGATGCAGAAAACTTTCCGGAATCAGCAGGGGGAAGTAGCAGTTCTGGTGATTGGTGGCCTTGAAGCGATCGTCCAGCTCGCGTTGCATGATTTCCCAAACGGCGTACCCGTTGGGTTTGATCACCATGCAGCCTTTGACGATCTCGGCGGGCTCCGCCATATCGCCCTGCATCACGACATCCTGATACCAGGCGGCGAAATCCTGCTGTCGGGGAGTAATAGGAGATTCGGGCATATTGAGTGAACTTCCAGGTTACGACACTGCGCCTGGTGACTGAACGGACGGCGGTGCAGGCAGGCATGCCTGCGTCAGGCGTCTATTCTTTCTTGCGCCGCTTGGTCATGGCCAGTTCGTTCTTCTGCCCGGGCACGATCTCATAGTGGACTTCATCCATCAGGGTCTTGATGAGCCGCATGCCCAGCCCGCCGTTCTTGCGCTGCTGGATCAGGCTATCGAGAGCCGCTTCCCCTATGGTGGTAGGATCGAACCCAAGGCCGGTGTCGACCACCCGGATCTCCACCGCGTCGGAATCGATGGTGGCTTTGACGGTGACTTCACGGGTGGTGTCGGACCCATAGGCGTGCTCGATGACGTTGGCGCAGGCTTCGTCCACCGCCACTTCCAGCTTTACCACTTCGCCCTTGCTGAAACCGGCGCGCTCGCCGATGCTGCCCACGAAATCGCGGATCATCGACAGGTTCTCGGTGGAAGAAGGCACGTGCAATTGAAAAGTGCGCTCCAGTGAATCCATGACTAGATCTCCTTCCCATCGGGTTCGCAAAACTTGTCGATGGCCGCCTGCCGGTCCGGAACGATATCGAACAGCGCCGGGAAGCCGAGAATATCGAATACCTGGTAGACCTCGTCCGCGAGGCCGCAGATCTTGATGTCGCCGCCCTTGTCGCGAAGATCCTCCACAAAGCTCATGAACACGCCGAGCCCGGCCGACGAAATATAGGTCAACCCGGCGCAATCCACAATCAGGCGCATGCGTCCGGCGTCGACCTCTTCCTGGATGGACTTCTCAAATCGCGGAGCGGTGTGCGCATCCAGGAAGCCGTTGACAGCGAGAACCGAAATATCGCCCTGGCGCGCGCATTCGACTGTGAAGGAGTTGGTCAATTTCGTCCTCTACGGGCAGGCCTTTTCACCTGACCGTTAGCGTTAGATTAGCATGCCATTTCCAGATACGCGCAGCACTACCAGAGTTACGTCGTCGCGCGGCGGCGTACCGTTGGTGAAGGCCGCCAGCTCGCGGAGGATGGCCGTCCGGCTCTCTTCCGCCGTCTTCCCGTCCACCGATTCCACCGCGCGTATCAGGCGCTGTTCGCCGAATAATTGCAGTTCCTCATTCATTGCCTCGGTAATGCCGTCGGAATAGAGCACCACGGCGTCACCCGATTCCAGTTCCAGTTCCTCGACCTTCAGGATCCGCTGGAAGCGATCGCCCGCAGTCATTCCCATGCCCAACCCCGGGGGCTTGAGCACCACCGTTTCACCCCGCCCGGGGCGCCGCCAGAGGATGGGATTGTGGCCGGCGCGCGCATGCTGCAGGCGCCGCGCCGCGGGGTCGAGCGCCACCGCCGTCAGGGTGACGAACACCTTCTTCTTGCAGACCGCATAGAGGTGACGGTTGACGTGCTGAAAAATGTAAGCCAGGTCGCTGCTCTCGCGCGTGGTGGCAGCCAGCAGTCCCTTGGTGACCATCATGTAGAGCGCCGCCGGCACGCCCTTGCCCGATACGTCCGCCACCGCGATGCCCAAACGGCCATCGGCCAGCGAGAAGTAGTCATAGAGATCGCCGCCCACCTGTTGGGCGGGCTCGCAGGAGCCGGCGATGGTGTAGCCTTCTATCACAGGTGGCGCGGGCGGAAGGGCATCCTCCTGCGCCTTGCGCGCCACTTCGAACTCCGCCTCCAGACGAACGCGGCCCGTCTTGGTGTTGCCCTCTTCCACCGAATCGAGTAGCACCGGCGTGACCGCCAGCTCTTCGCCTCTTTGACCGCGGCCGGCGGCACGAAGCGACGCCGCCAGCAGCAGACCCCACGTCATCAGGATCGGTATGGCCAGCGCCTTCACCGAGCCGCCCGGCTGCGAGAGCAGGATCCACGGGGTCAATACGGCATTCGCCGCCACCATCGCGGTCATGGCCGCCAGCACATCGGTCTTCCAATAGAGCAGCAGGAAGGCCGCGAAGAGCAGCGTCCCGGTAAACAGATTGGCGCCGGGAGTGGAGAATGCCGCCGAGGTATAGGCGACGGAGACCACCCCCACGGGCACGAAGAAGCCCCAGCGCAGCACCGGCGGCCGCCAACGGGCGGTGACCGGCAGCCAGAATCCGAAGACCATGATGGCGATCACGGCGGGCGCCAGATCCCACGCCACCGCGGTGGGAAACGGCGCGGTTAGGGCCTCCACCGAACGGAAGACCAGCACCGAGCCGCGAAACACGCCGCTGGCGGCCACCCAGTAAGGAATGGCCGCGATGCCGATGCCGCACAGCAGACCGGTGGCCACCGCGCTCCCCACCGGCAGGTTGAAAAGCTTGCGCCGCGTCAGCAGATCGACCGCATGCCACTTTTGGTGGTTCTCGGCGCCGCGCACCGAGACTCCCGCGGCAGCTACGATAAAAATCCAGAAAACCGCACTGGGAGGCGAAACCTCATTGGGCCGTCCCGCTCCGCCGACATTGACGTCGATGTCGAAGTTGCCCTCGTCGAGCATTCGGTCCACCGAGGCCTTCACCAGCCGTCCCCGGTCGAGCGAGGTGCTGCCCACGTAGCTCACGATGGCCCACACCGTGAGCATGGCGGTGAGAATCAGGGCCACACGATAGCGCAATCGCCGGCGGAAAGCCGCCACCACGAAAAAAGCCAGTACCAGGATGCGCCAGAGTGTGTCGAGAATCCGCAACGCCAGATAGGTAAGCCGGTCGCGCGAGGAACCGGGGTCGCGCGTGCTCACCTGCACGCGGGAGCGATTCTGCGGCCCAGCTTCGGTATCGATGTGAATGCTGCCCGCGGAACGGGGTGCGGCCGCGCCCGGCAGTTTAGTCCACGCCAGATTGCCATCGGCATGCCATGCCGCCTGAAACGTGCCGCCGCGCCGGGGCGCGATCAACGACACATGCATTTCGTATGGCCCCTTCGGCGTGAGGAGCGAGTCCGCCGCTACGGCTTTCCAGCTCTCGCTATGCAGTCCATTGGCGGCCGCTAATTGGCGCGTCCTGGCGATGGCCTGGCTTCGCGACATAGCCGCATGCAGCGAGGCGGCGGGGTCAAAGCGCGGAAACAGCAGCGCCAGGCTGGCGATGCCGGCCAGGGCGATGAGTAACGGAAAGACCAGGCGCCTCACGCCACCACCTCCATGGCGCGCACCGTCCGCTCTTCCACGCGAATCACGACTGAAGTGACATCGTCCGGGGGATGCTGCTTCCCGCGCAGCGCCGCCCGCAGGATGGCGTTCTGCAGATCGTCCGCCGACCACGACGGCCATTTCCGTACCAGCTTTTGCAGGAACCGGTCAGCCCACTGATGCTTGCGCTCGACAATCTGGTTCGCCAACCCGTCGGTGTACAGAAACAGCGTATCCGTCAACGCCAGCGGCGCGGTTCCGTGGCGGACCGCGCGGTCGCCGTCAGCCACTTCCTCCGGCATGGCGGTCCCATTGATCAACAGGCGCGGCGAAACGCCGGTACGCGCCCACCGCACGGTATGCGCGTGGGTATCCAGCACGGCGTATAGCACAGACATGGAGGCGTCGCCATGCAGGGCCGTCCCCATGACTCCTTTGAGACGACGCACCATCTCGGCGGGCGCGAGATCCAGCCCCGAGGCATATAGAAGATATCCCTTGGCCAGCGCGATGGGCATGGCCGAGCCTAACTCGCGGCTGCCGCCTTCCGCCATGAAGACGCCCAGGCGATGGGAATCGATCTCGTAAAAATCGTAGAAATCGCCGCCCACTTCACGCGCCGGAATGCACGCGCCGGCGATAGAGAGGCCGTCGACGCGCGGGGCGGCAGCCGGCAGGAGGCGCAGCTGCGCCAGCCGGGCGGCGCCGATCTCCGCCTCCAGCGCCTGATGCTCCACCAGGAAGCGGGCGTAGCGCGGGCGCACTTCGAATTCCTCATACGTGGGACCGCGCCACGCGAAGTAGACCTGCGCCAGCAGAAATACGATTCCCGCCGGCGCCACCTCCCACAGAAAGATGCGTTCCCATTCGGCCGACACCACGCCGCGCTGCACCAGGGCGCCCACGAATCGCAAAGCGAACATGCTGGCGATGGCGGCCAACAGATCGTCTGAAAAAAATGGCACGATGCACGCCGCCACAATCGCCAGTTGCAACGAAAAGAATGTGGACCACAGCGCTTCATCTCCGGCTGTAAGCGTGGCCGGCAGGATGGAAAACAACGGCATCAGGGCGAAGAAGATCCAGCTCTTCTTAATGCGCGGGCGCAGCAGCGCGATGGGTAGCAGCAAGCCGAAGGTAGTCTGCAGAACGGCGTCAGCCGCGCGTTCCCCGATTAGCGCCAGCAGCGGCAGGCGGTAAAACGTGCTGGTGAGGATGTCGTGATCGCTGCCCACACGGCTGCCGTGAACCGCCAGCAACAGGCCATTCTGAACCAGCAGCAGCCAGCCCGCGATGCCGCCGCCTACCAGAATGGAGCGCGCCACATTGGTGGAATTCAGTTTCCCGGAGAGCAGCGCGTCGAGCGAGGTAATTTTGCCGGGATAAGTCTCGCGCAAGGCGCCTTCGCCCGCTCCGTATGCCACGCCGAAAAACGCGCCCACCAGCGAATAGCCCACAATCATCAGGATGACGATGCCGGTCCGCTGCGATTCCAGATCGGTCCCCAGTTGCGACGCCAGGTATCCGGGATCGAACAGGAACAGGGACGACATCAGCACAAACGCCAAGGCGGCGAGCACCGTTCGCTGATGCGAGATTTCCTTGTCGATGGAGCGTCGCACATAGCGCACAATGGAATAAATTCCCAGCAGGACAATGTAGGCCCACGCCAGAACTTTGAGGAACGTCAGCCAGCCGCTACCGGGATTGAGCTGGTCGCTCAGCGAATCGCTCACTGTAATTGAGGTGCGCTCCCCGGTGACGCGGTTTCCGTACATATCGATATGGAATGTGGCAGTCGCCTTGGCGAGACCGGGCACCGGCGCCCGCCAGGTGAAGACACGATCCTGCTTGTCGTCGTCGGAGCCGCTCCGCTCGCGATACTCCAGATGCCACGACGGTTTCGACCCCATCCACCCGTTCATGGCAGACTCCGCCAGCGCGCGCGCTCCCGCCGCGTCCACGGGAGTGGGATTCTTGGCTTTCGATTCCTGGAAGCCGATCGCTTTCCCCTGCGGCGTGAGAGTCGTCCGGAACCAGCGGTCCCCGCCGGCTGTCTGCAACTGCACTTTGATGGTGGACGGCGCGGCCACTCCTTCGAGCGAAGCGGGGTGCAGCTTGCGAAAGACCTGCACCAGCTTGTCGTTCTTGTCGGTCCCGACAAGCGACTCCCAGCCTTCGGTGTCGATCTGCCGGCTGCGCGCCACGTCGGAGGCGATGCGAACCGCCTCCGTCGCATCGATGGCCGATACCACCGTGCGAGCCGGCAGCGCCCGCTCGATCCACATGCTGCCCACATATGCCAGCGGCGACAGCGCAAGCAACCCGATCGCCAGCCATTCGCGATGGGCGTCCGCGATCATAAGCGCTTCATCACCATGAGAGTGATATCGTCGAACTGCGGCGCCGCGCCCACGAAGGCGTCGATGGTCTTGATCATCAGGTCCGCCAGTTCGGCCGCCGGCAGACTGCGATTGTTCTGGAGAACGTCGATTACGCGCTCCATCCCGAAGTCCTGCTCGTGAACGTCGCTGGCTTCCGGCACTCCATCGGAATACAGCATGAGGAGATCGCCCTGCGCGAGCGTGATGCGGCCCTCTTCGTACCCCGCTTTGGGGAACATTCCCACCGGCAGACCGGTGGTGGTGAGCAGTTCCACCGTACCGTCGCGCCGCAGAACGATGCCGTCATTGTGGCCGCCGTTGACGTAGACGCACGATCCCGTGGCGGGGTCGTAGTCCAGCAGAAAGGCGGTGGCGAAACGATTCGACGGCGTGCTGGCGTAGAGCAGCGCATTGGTCACGGTGGCCAGTTCGGCCAGTTGCAAGGGTGCGCGCGTGATGGCGCGCAGGGTGGCCTGAATGTTGCTCATCAGCAGCGCTGCCGGCAGGCCCTTGCCGGAGATGTCTGCCACGCAGAGCAGATGGCGCCCAGCGGTGCCGCCGAGGACCAGCACATCGTAATAATCGCCACCCACCTGGCGGGCCTGGCGATTGCGCGCCGCGATATCGGACGCCAGCAACTGCGGCAGTTTCGCCGGAAAGAGGCTTTCCTGAATGCTTGCCGCGATGGCCAGTTCCTGCTCGATCTGCTGGCGGCGCAGAATCTCTTCCAGACGCCAGGCGTTTTCGAACGCCACGGCGGCCTGGGCAATCAGCCCCGCTCCGAATTCGATATCGCCGTCGGTATAGGCGCGGTTCGCCATGCGCGGACCGCAGATCACCACCCCGATGGTCGCGTCGTTCGCCCGAATGGGGAATACGATGCTGCCGGCTTCCAGTTGGAGTGTGGCGCGCGCCGCTTCCGGCAGGTCCTCGGGGCGGTACGCGGGCTCGCTGAGCACCACGCAGACCGCCCGCAGTATCGCCACCTCGGGAAGCGCGATGCCGCGTTGCCGCACGGTGGCGTTATGGCCTTCCTTCCACGCCGCTACGGCATGTTTGCGGACCGTCCATCGGCCCGCCAGGGTGAGGGCCAGCAGGTGCGCCACTTCGTCCGCTTCAATCTTGGCGGCGAGGCCGCGCGCCAGGTCGACCACCGCCCGCAACTCCTGCAAACTTTGATCGAGCGAGCGATTCACCTGTACGGTATGCTCGTGCGCCCGCGCCTTGGCGATCGCCGTGGCCGCCAGTTCGAGCAGCGCCTGCAGAAGTTCCGTCTGTTCGGCGGTAGGCGCGCCGAGCGCCGGTTTGCTGAGCGCCAGCAGACCCACCGGACCCTCCCCCGCGCCAATGGGGAATTGCAGTTCGAGCTTCGCTGCCGCGGCCGCCTCCGCGGTAAGCAGGCTTCCTTTGACCATGCCGGTGACGCCGCGCGCCAGTTCCACGCGCATGGCGCCGCCATCTTCAATGGCGATCGCGCCGCGAGTCACCAGCAGGCGGCCCATCACGGTTCGCATCAGGTGACTCAATAACTCGTCGAGCGTGGCCGACGCGTTCAACAGGCGGACCGATTCCAACAGCGCCTGTAAACCGGAATGGCTCAGGCTGGATTTCACGGGAGCTGCCGACTCGAAAGGCATCTTTGGCACCGATGCTCTAATCTACCAAACCCGCCGCGATAATAAGAGGATGCCCGCCATTCGCCCGGCCACTCCCGACGATGCCGCCACCATCGGCGCCCAACGGCGCTCCATGTTCTTCGACATGGGATACCGCGACGGCCTGGACAGCATGGTGGAGGCGTTCGTCCCCTGGGTGCGCGAGCGGATGAGCGCGGGCGAGTATCTGGGCTGGTTAGCCCTTAGTGAAAGCGGCGCGATCGCCGCCGGCGCCGGCCTGTGGCTGATGGACTGGCCGCCGCACATGATCGGCACAGGCCGCCGCGGCAATATTCTGAACGTGTATACCGAGTCCGCCTACCGCCGGCAAGGACTGGCGCGCCGGTTGACGGAAACGGCGGTGGAGTGGTGCCGCGCCAACAGGATCGGGGTGGCTGTGCTGCATGCCAGTGAGGACGGCCGCCCGCTATACCGTTCCATGGGGTTCACGCAGAGTAACGAAATGCGGTTGGTGCTGTAGGCTGGCGCTAGGCGCGTCCGCTGAATTCCCCGTTGGCCGTCGCTACCCGCACCTTCTCGCCTTCCTTAATGAATAGCGGCACCCGCACTTCCAGCCCCGTCTCCAGCTTGGCGACCTTGGTGGCGCCGCCGCTGGCCGAATCGCCGCGCACGCCCGGCTCGGCTTCGGTGACCTGCAGTTCGACGAACGTAGGGAGTTCCAGCCCGATGGGGTTGCCATTGTACTTCAGCAGTTCCACCAGCAGCCCTTCCGTCAGGTACTCGAGAGCGTTGCCCATCATCTCTTCGGTGAGGGTGTGCGTCTCATAGCTCTCCTGATCCAGGAAGTGCGACCCGTTGCCGTCGCTATACAGGTACGAGGCCGACACCTCCTGCAGGTCCGGCTCCTTGAACTTCTCGCCCGCCTTAAAGGTGCGGTCGAACACCGCGTTGGTGAGCAGATTGCGCATCTTCAGCCGCACCAGTGTCTGCCCGCCCCGCGCCGTGGGAGTGTTCACTTCCACATCCAGGCAGGAAAACGGCGTGTTATCCACTTCAAATAAAGTTCTCTTCTTGACGTTAATCGCGTCGATCAAAACGGCCATATATTCAACTTACTCCGACTAAACCCCGAGATGCTTCGCCATAAACGGCAGCCCGCGCCGCCCCCAGAAACTGTGCGGCCCGTCGAACGTCTCATGTTCCGTAGACGCCGTGGCATCGAACAGCGCGTATACCTTCTGCACGCGCCGGAAACTCTCCCGCGACGCCGCCACCGGGAAAATATTGTCGCGCTCGCCCGATTCGGCAAACAGCGGGCGCGGCGCGATCAAGCCCGCCACGTCGTATTGCTCGGCCCAATCCAGTATGCCCGGCACGTAGTTGTCGATGCAATGCGACACGCTCATGATGCATTCCCGGAAAGTGTTCAGGTACCCGCTGACCATCGCCGCCCGAATGCGCGAATCGAGCGCCGCGGAAAACAGCGTGCAGGTGCCGCCGCCTGAAATCCCCATGCAGCCTACGCGCGCCGCGTCGAGCTCTTTGCGCGTCGCGATCCAGTCGACGGTGCGCATGGTATCGTACACGCGCCAGCCGATCATGGTCTGTCCTAAAAGCAGCAGCGCTCCTGCCGAGGGCTGGCAGGCCGTGGCGGTGAGACCGTGGGCGGCGGTCACCGCATCGCGACGGCAGCCGAACGCCATGGGCTCGATTGCCACCGCCGCCATCCCATGCTCCACTGCCTGGATGGCGAAGTCGTATTCGTACCCCACCCGCTCGGTGCGGTCGTGCCCGTTCTCGTCGATGCCGACGATATCGTCGACGCCGCGCCCGTGTCCCGGAATACAGATCACCGCGGGATGCGGCGCCGCGCCTCTTTTGGGCGTCAGCAGATAGCCCAACGCGTAGAACCCCGGGCGGGTCTGGATCACGAACTTCTCTCGACGGTACGACGGGAACTCACGCACGGCGAGCGTTTGGGCGTCGAGCGGCGCGGAGGTGGGGGGAAAGCCGCCCACTAGTTCGATCACCTTGACGCGCAATTGTTGCTGCCACTGTTCGGCTTCGTTTCGCGTAGTGGCGCGGAAGGTCATGCGCAACGGCGCGGCGTCGTGCAGTTTCTTGGTATACGCCACCGGGTCGAAGCCCGCGAGGTCCACCTTGCTCTCGAAACCTTCGAGCGCGCCCGTGTATTTGCCCGCGTCCGCAGCCTGCCCCAGGCCCACGTCGATCGATACCGCGGCGGTCGCCGCCAGTTTTGCCAGATCGCGTCGCGTCATGTGTACGATCATAACGCGCGCCATCCCTTATAATGAGCTTTTCAAATCGGCAAGTAATCTATACCTCTAGGAGTAATATGTCTGCGAAGCGTATCGGTATCCTTACGGGCGGCGGCGATGTGCCGGGACTCAACTCCGTGATCAAGACCGTGGTCTATCGCGGGAGCGAGATCGGTTGCGAAGTCATCGGCATCCGGCGCGGCTGGGAAGGTCTTACCCACGTCAACCTGGAAGATCCCGCCAGCCGCACGCGTTACGTGCTGCCGCTCAACCGTGAGAACACCCGCACCATCGACCGCACCGGCGGCACTTACCTGCACAGTTCGCGCACCAATCCCTCGAAGATGAAGAAACTGCCGCCTGTGCTCGAGGGGCAAGGTTTTCCCGCCCGGGAAACCACCAAGAAAGGCGTCACCTCGACCGTCTACGATGTGACCAAGGCCGTTCTCAAGAATATCGAGACGCTCAACCTCGACTACCTGATCGCCATCGGCGGAGACGACACGCTCAGCTACGCAGCCGAACTCGACCGGCAGGGCTTCCGCGTCATCGCCGTCCCGAAAACCATGGACAACGACGTGCAGAACACCGAGTATTGCATCGGGTTCTCGACCGCCATCACGCGCGCCATGGACGCCATCGAGCGCCAGCGCACCACCGTGGGATCGCACGAACGCATCGGCATTTTCCGCGTGTTCGGCCGCGACGCCGGCTACACCGCGCTGTACACCGCTTACGTGACTTCGGTCCGCTGCTGCATCCCCGAATACAAGGTGGACCTGCCCAAGCTCATCCACATGCTGGTGGACGACAAGCAGAATAACCCCAGCAATTATTCACTGGTCATCCTCTCCGAGGGCGCGGAGTGGGAAGGGTATGCCGTAAAAGAATATGGCGAAGCCGACGCCTTCGGACATCGCAAGAAAATGAGCGTGGCGGAAGATCTCAGTACCGAAATTAAGAATGCCACCGGCGAAGAGACCATCGTCAGCGACCTGACCTACGATCTCCGCTCCGGCAGCGCCGATTTCGTCGATCGCATGGTGGCATCGACTTTCGCCGGCATGGCCATGGACGCCATCGAATCCGGAAAGCACGGCCAGATGTGCGCCATCAATAACGGGTGCTACGCCATGGTGCCGATTCCCGATCCCAAGCTGGGACCGCGCCATGTGGAGGTGAGCACCATGTACAACACCGAGCGGTATCGTCCGTTCTACGACCATAAGGTCGGTCTCCCCATCTTCCTCACGCGGGCATAAGTTGGACTGGAAGCGGCTGTTTTCGAAGGAGCGCGCGCAGCTCACCCCCGAACTGCGCGCGCGCATTCAATCGTCATTCGACCGGGCGGCCGGCGACGAAGAACATTTTCCTTCCACCATCGACCCGCGTATTTATCACGTCAAATTGATTCGCCAGCACCTGGGTCCGCTCGCCGGCAAGCGCGTGCTCGACGTGGGCTGCGGCAAGGGCCGCTTCGCCCGCGTCTTTCGCGAGCAGGAACCCGCCGCTGAACTCTGGGGCCTCGACATCTCCGAAGAGATGCTCCGCTTCGTGCCGGAAGGCATTCACACGCGCGCCGGATCGATGACCGAACTCCCCTTCGACAACGATTTCTTCGATGGCGCCTACGCTACCGAATCGCTGGAACACGCCGTCGAGATCGACAAAGCGGTGAGCGAAATCTGCCGCGTGGTCAAACCCGGCGGCCGCATCGCGATTATCGATAAGAATGCCGATCAGTGGGGGAAGCTCGCCACGCCGGAATGGGAGAAATGGTTCACGCGTCACGAACTGGAACGCCTGCTGCGGCGCCACTGCCGCGAAGTGTCGAGCCGGCCGATTTCCTATTGGGAAGACGTCCGGCCTGATGGCTTGTTTCTCGCCTGGCTGGCGGTGAAGTAGCGGGATTGGAGTCACATCTCGATGCGGCTGAGGAACGGCCGAGTGTGGACTTCTCCGATAAGTCCACTTTCTGTCCGCGACCTATGATAAGGCCTCTCGCTCCGACATGATTCAGCCTCACCCCAGTCCTTTGAGGCGCGTCGATGTCGGCTTACAGCGGCGTTATGATGAACGTGGATGAAGCTCGCAGTAAAGGTCGTTATTGCCGTCATCGTTGCCTTGCTACCCGGCTGCGTGTTCGCACAGCAACCGATCAAAACAACCTCTGAACTCATCACCAGCAGAGGACGGCAAGAGATCAGCCTGGAAGAGGCGCGCGATTTGCTCAAGGCGTTTCTGAAACTGCCCGGCGGCGATCTCCTCCAAGAAGACGATCCTCACTATCCAGATGGCACTCACTACCCGGCCTTCCACTTTTTTACGGCGATACTTGGCGCTTCACCGGGTCCAATCGGAGTCTTGCAGGTCCGCTACTACGCCGTGGATCGACAAACAGGGGACGTTTGGAACGCTGTTATTTGTCAGACGATTACTTCACCATCTTTGACGAAGCTTCAAGTAGTACTTCGCCGGCGCATCGGCCTAACGGATGCCGAATACAGAACGATCAAAAGACAGGGGCCTCTGTGCGAACCCGGATATCCTCGTGTGGCGCCAGGGAAGTGAAGTGAACCCCGTGATCTCCAATCGAGACCGGGTTGATTATGCCCACACAGCGGATGAACGAGGGCGCGTGTATTCCCGACGGCTGTGAAACGGCCAGCGGAACGTTCGCGACCTCCGGGGTCGCCGCCGTCATTTTCCGGAAACCACTTGTCGGAAGCTTATCAGAAACAGGGGCGAGACGGGCCGCGTTACGATGGCGGTTCGGACCTGCCTTCGGCATTCCACGAACAGGCCATGTCTTTGAGAAAGAGGCTCAGCGGTGAGGGCCCCCCGCGCGATGGTCAGTGCGGTTTAAGTATTAAGCTCGGTGTCAGTGCGAATCTACTTGGGAAAAAAGACCCTGAAGTACGATACCCGTGGGTTGAGTGCTTGCATTGCGGGGTGACTGGACGGGAAGAACCCGTCGCCAGTGACCTGCTCGTAAAATTTGCTCTGCGCCGAAGTGGGTTCTCGTAATCCCGGATCGAGGCCGCGTTCCAAGCCGCCTGCTTTCAGCGGAGCGAGCCGCCCGCCATCCCACGACGTCACCGTACCGCAGTAGTCCCAAGCAAAGCCAGCAAGGTGGAATGCGCGGCCGTTTAATCTCTCGAGCTGCAGCAAGCCCGTGCCGATCGTGATACCTTTGGGACCTCTCCAGGCGCCTGTTCCGATTTGCTGCAAAGAGCCGACGTCAATCTCGGACGGGTGGCCGCTATCGCCCCAAGTAATCGCCAGCCGTCGCGCGGGGGTATCGGGATAGATGACGGTACCCTCATACTCCTGCACCTCATCGGAAAGCATCTCCTGCCGCACATTGGCTGCGCCGAATTGCCTTTTCAGGCTCTCCAACGTGCTTTCGCGCGTGATAGGTCCGACTCGCACCCCCAGCACGATCTCCCAATCGTTGCGTTGCGCGGCAAGAGACGGCAGCATCAAACATACGACCACCGGCAAGCGCCAAACCGGTCGCAAGAAAAGCGTCTGCATGGTATGAGGGTAGCGCGATTGCTGGGACGACAACGTAAGAGGCCGACGGAGTTCCTATAACGGCAGAAAGACGGGGTTGTCGTAAAGTGACATGCTCTGCACGAATTATTTGGCTGCTGCCTCAGCGGTACGCTTCGCGGCGGTTTCGAATGTGCAGAATCCGGATGATGTCAGGCTTCTCGTAGAGGAAGCCGACTCGCCAGTCCACACGCGCAACCGCAGTTGACGCCCCGCACCGGCCAGCATCTTTATGGCGCCGTGCCCGGTTTGGGCAAACCGCTCGATGGCATCCTCAAGCTGATCCCGACTGGGGTTTGGCAATCCTTCCAGATCTCTGGCTGCCTGCGGGCGAAACAGGACTCGCTTCATGCACGTTTGCGACGAAGCTGTTCAAACGGAATGTCGGCAGAGTCGTCAGCCAGCGAAGCCGCCACTGCCGCTCGCTCTTCCTCCGACTCCACTTCGTCGTCCACCGGCGCGCTCAGGATGGCAAGTTCCACGCGATCGGCCAACGCGCGGAGGAGCTTGCGGGCCACCGGCACATCACTGTCGGAGATGTGATCAACCAATGCGTGCAACTCGTGACGGTCGATATCGGCCATAGCGCCTCCCTTTTTTCAAGTGTACTCCGGTCCGCAGTCTGAACGCTCATGATGGCGCCCAACACCGGGAGACGTTCCGATTGCAGTCGGACCATTTGGCTCTCAACGTGGATCGATCTCATTTTTCCAGCGCTGCAGTCCCACTTGCGCATCACGTTTCATTGGTACGCATTGGGAAACGCGGGCTGCAGACCCACAACGCGTGGAGCATCGACATCAAACCGGACACAAGCCGATTGATGGATGACCCGATCGTCTCGCTCAGATGAGCTAACATAGCGTACCGGATGTCTACTCGGAGAGCACTGATCGTCGCCCTCGCGCAAATCGGTATAGGCGCTTCGTTTGCCCTGTGCCAAGATGCGCCATCCGAGTCATTTGAAGCCGTCGCGATCAACCGCTGGAATATGGAGAGGGGAAAGGTCGGTGTAACGGTAAGTGGTGACCGCCTTGAGGCCGTTGCCATCACGCTCAGAGCTCTGATTGCAGAAGCATACGACGTCAACGACCAGTGGATCACCGGCACGTCGGACTGGATGGAAACCGAGCGCTACAACATTCGCGCTACCGCGGGAAGGCCCGCGACGCGGCCCGAGTTCCGCACGATGCTTCAGAACATGTTGGCGGACCGCTTCCGCCTGGTGATCCATCACGAACCCAAGCATATGAAGGCATATGCATTGGTCGTCGACAAGGGCGGTCCGAAACTCACGCCCAAGGACGAAGCGTTCCACCCCGCACCGACGCCCCCCGGCCAGGACATAATAGAGTTCGCCTACACCATACCCGATCTTCTACGCTTGCTGAACTCAGGTAAGCTCAGCGCGCAGTCCATCGGACGGCCGGTGGTGGACCGCACGGGCCTCGATGGGCAATATCACCTGGCACTGAGGGCCGAGAGGCAGCCAACCGCAGACGGTCGCGGGAACAAGATCGACATCGACTACTTCAGTGCGTTCCGCGAACTTGGTCTGCGACTCGATCCTATAGAGGAAACCTTCGACCGAATCGTCGTCGATAGCGCTGCCAGGCCAACTCCGAACTGACCGGCCCGGCCGAGGCGGCTTCGTACCGCCGCGTGGTTGAGTTAGACTGAGCCCTGTCAGATCCAATGTTCTTGGGCGAGTAATTATGCGGTCATTCCTGCGAATCACGGGCAGCATTTGTGTAGTGGCGCTCGTCGCCGTTCTCGGCTGGCTTCTCTATCTTCAAATGAGAGGTGGCTCCTACCCCAGCTACGCTGCCGCCGCTTTCTCCAAACTTTCCGCGCCCGTCGGCGCCGCGCATGAGCTAACCGATCCCATCGCGCAGACCGACGCGGGAGCACTCCGGGGTACCTATGCAGGATCGGTGACCGTCTTCAAGGGCGTTCCGTATGCGCGACCACCCGTTGCGGAATTGCGCTGGGAGCCGCCTCAGCCCGCGACACCGTGGAACGGTGTACGAGATGCCACGCGAGCGGGGAGCCCATGCGTGCAGTCGCCCGCCGGACTCAGTGGATTCTTTGCGCCCATGGCCAAAGCGTATGGTTCGACCTATGAAGAGGCGCCCGTACAGTCCTCGGAGGATTGCCTCTACCTGAATGTGTGGGCGCCGGCATGGCCCGCAAAGCAGGCACGTCCGGTGATGGTCTGGCTGCACGGGGGCAGCAACATGGCGGGCAGTGGATCGCAATCCACCTATGACGGCGTTTCCCTAACGGCGCGCGGGGTAGTGCTGGTAACCGTCAATTACCGGCTCGGCGTGCTTGGCTTCTTCTCCCACCCCGAGCTTTCCGCGCAATCGCCCCACCACTCTTCCGGCAATTATGGACTCCTGGACCAACTGGCCGCTCTCGCCTGGGTGCAGCGGAACATTGCCGCGTTTGGCGGCGATCCACGGAATGTCACGCTGTTCGGTGAGTCCGCAGGCGCCATCGATTCTGCCATGCTGATGACTTCTCCGCTCGCCGGCGGGCTCTTTCGCCGCGTCATCTCGGAAAGCGGGCCGGCATTCGGCACGGCCGTAACACTGCGACAGGCGGAGGACTTCGGCAAGGCGGTCGGCGACCGGGCGCCCGGCGACCCGCAGCGGACGCCCCTCGAAAGATTGCGTGGTATGCCCGCTGCGGACCTCGACCAACTGGTCGTCAAAACTAAGGAGCATGTCACCGCGGATACTTCGTCCTTCACTGTGGATGGCTGGGTGTTGACGCAGTCGCCACGCGATGCCTTTCTGAGCCGGAGCATTCAAAAGGTGGCTCTACTGATCGGCCTGAATGGACGGGAACTGAGTGCCTTCCGCTTATCGGCTGAGGCGCAGAAAAGCTCCTCGGCGAATCAGAAGGGCGCGGCCGGGCCCGATGTCCTGAAGCAATTCTCCGATGCCGCCCGCCCCTTTTTTGGACGCTGGACCAAACCGGCCCTCGCACTGTACCTCGCCGATATCCTGATTCACCATAACGCGGGAGTCGACCGGGCAGCCAACGACATCATCGGCGCTTGCCCGGTGGGGGCGATGGCGTCGCTAGCCAACGCCGCCGGGTCGCCGGTTTTCGTGTACCGCTTCGATCGTTCGATTCCCGGCCGGGGAGAAGATGAGTTGGGCGCATTTCACAGCCTTGAAGTGCCTTATGTCTTCGGTGCGCTCCGTGACCCCACCTGGCGATGGCTGCGATTTACTTCCGTCGATGCCGGGCTTTCCAACCTGATTCAGACCTATTGGACGAATTTCGCGAAGTCAGGCAATCCGAACGCATCGGGCCTGCCAAACTGGCCCTCGTGGAGCGACAGCAAAATGGAGTTTCTCGAAATCAAGAAGGACGGCAGAATCACCGCGCAACGCAATTTCCCTCCGCCCTTCACGAGCCTCTCCGCCGAGGACCTGAAGAAGAGCTTCCGCAGCGAGTAAGACGCGGCAACCGCTCGTGCAGCGCTGCCTGCCCATCACACGGCGACCACGATGGTAACTCGCGCCGCCCGCTGGCCGTGGGCAGATCCGGAAGGCCTTCGCGCTCACGGCGAGATTCAATCAACTTCCGCGCGACATCGCGTGCGATGTCCAGCGCCTCTGCGACGGTCCGCCCCTGCGCCACCAAACCTGGGAGTTCGTCCGAGGTAGCGAGGAAACCTTCCGGGAGTTCCTCGATTCGAATCTGGATCGCCAACTCCATGCGAGCTCATCCTAGCAGTTCGCATGGTTGGCGCAGGACGTCACCCGTAGTATCCACCGCCGCACCTGCCGTTCCGCGCCCCCACCCACGCCCGCTGCGATATCATCTCGACATGCGCGCCCTCGTCATTCTGATCGCCGCCCCGTTGGTTCATGCCGCTACCTGCGAGAGTCTCGCCACGCTGGCGCTGCCGCATACCACCATCGCCACCGCCGAACTCCACCCCGCGGGCGACTTCGAAAACAACAAACACCTGCCTGCGTTCTGCCGGGTCGCCGGCTCCCTCAATCCTTCCGCCGATTCCGATATCCGCTTCGAAGTCTGGCTGCCGGCCGCCAACTGGAACGGTAAGTTTCAGGGCGTCGGCAACGGCGGATTCGCCGGCGACATCGACTTGGGCGGCCTCGCCGACGCCCTGCGGCACAACTATGCCAGCGCCTCCACCGATACCGGCCATGAGGCCGGCGGCACCGACGCACGCTGGGCGCTCGATCATCCCGAAAAAATAATCGACTTCGGCTATCGCGCCATCCATGAAACTGCCGTCACCGCCAAGCTCCTCATCAAGCAGTTCTATGGCGAAGACCCGCGCTGGTCGTATTTCAACTCGTGCTCCAACGGCGGCCGGCAGGCCCTGATGGAAGCGCAGCGCTATCCCGCCGACTACAACGGCATTGTCGCCGGCGCGCCGGCTAACTATTGGACGCACTTACTCTCCGAAGCCGCCGCCAACTTAGTCGCCCTTCTGGAGACGCCGGCGGACTACATCCCGGCATCCAAACTGCCCGCCATTCAGGCCGCCGCGCTGGCTGCCTGCGACACTATCGACCACGTCAAAGACGGCGTCATCGAAGATCCGCGCCAGTGCCATTTCGATCCCTCTACGCTGCTGTGCAAAGGCGAAGAGTCGGCCTCCTGCCTCACCGCCCCACAGGTTATCGCGCTCAAGAAGTTGTACGCCGGCGCGACGGACTCCAAGGGTCACCGCATTTTCCCCGGCTACTCCCCCGGCGGCGAGGCCGACCCCGTTGGATGGAGAATTTGGATCACCGGCCCCGCGCCCGAGAAATCCGCCATGTACGCTTTCGGCACGCAGTATTTCAAGAACATGGTCTTCGACAATCCCGACTGGAATTTCCGCACCTTCGATGTCGACCGCGACACCAAAGCGGCGGATGACAAGACGGCGCGCATTCTTAACTCCAACGACCCCGATCTGAGCGCCTTTGAAAAGCGCGGCGGCAAACTCATCCTCTATCACGGCTGGAGCGACGCCGCCATTCCACCGCAAAACGCCATCGACTACACCGAGAGTGTCGCCGCCAAGATGGGCGCCGGCAACATCGAGGGCTTCCTGCGACTCTACATGGTGCCCGGCATGCAGCACTGCGGCGGCGGCGCGGGCGTCACCAATTTCGGGGGCGGAACTCCGGCGGGCGATCGCTTTCACGACGTCGATGCGGCGCTCGAGGCGTGGGTGGAACACGGCCAGGCGCCGGGGCAGATCATCGCCACCAAATATGGCGCCGGCGGCGCGGTCGTCCGCACGCGCCCGCTGTGTCCCTACCCCGCAGTGGCGACCTGGAAAGGCACAGGCAGCACAGACGACGCGGCCAACTTTTCGTGCGTCGCGCCGGCCAAATAACGCTTTGGCGGTAGGACGAAACCGCAGGGGCAGACGGCGCGTCGAACTGCCGAAAGGCGAAATCGCATGCGATCTGCGTGGTGTATCGCGTTCCTGACCATCGGGATTGCGCAAGGGCAACGGCAGCAGCCCGGGCAGGGCGTTAACTTCTACAGCAGGGACAAAGAGGTCGCCCTCGGGGAGCAATTGGCGCAGGAGTTCCGCCAGGGCACTACCCCGCTGGGAAGCGCAGCCGTCGACGATTACGTGAAGCGGGTCGGTGCCAATCTCGCCGCCCAGCTTCCCGGCGGATGGACTTTCACCTTCGAGACGATTCGCGACGAACGCGGTGGCCCCACACACGAACCGATCGCTTTTCCGGGTGGCCCGATTTTCGTCTCCGCCGATCTGATCGTTACCGCCCAGAACGAGGCAGAGTTTGCCGGCATGCTGGCGCACGCCATGGCGCACGTGGTGGCGCGCCGCTATACGCGGCAGTTGAGCAGGGAGAACCTGGGGTCGATCCAGACTGCCTCTCTGCCTGTATCGGCGCCCGGCACGGCGATCCCCATGGGCCTGTTAGCGTTTCGGCGCGCCAACGAATCCGAGGCCGACTATTGGGCAGTCAAGGCCATGGCAGCAGCCGGGTACGATCCCGCCGGCCTGGCTTCCTACGTGGACCGGGTCCAGCCCGACGGCAAAGACTCGATCGGGCCTCTGCCCCCGCGCGACTGGCGTGTGGCCGCGATCGAGAAGGAGATCCTGAATCTGCCGGCGGGCAATTACATCTCCAGCGATCGGTTTGACAGAATTCAAGTTGAAGTCAAGCGGCAGCGTTGAACCTGGGTGAAGGCCATGAGGTTGCTACTCACCGGTAGCCAATTCTGCCTGGAGCGTGACGCCTCCGAAGGAACCATCCGAGGGGCAAAACACCGAAGGCGAGAGCCCAGAGCACAGATCCCGGCACGAACTCCATAAGGTCAGATCTGTCCGCTGGAGGGGAAGTGAGGATTCCTACTGCAACTAACAGGCACGCGCAGGACAGGATGGATGAGATGATCAACTTCGACCGTTTCAGACGTTCCCGGTCGAGCAGGTTATCCCAAGTGCAACCTACAAACCACCAAGCCGGAAGACAGAAAAACGGGATCGTAAGAGTATGCCAGGTCCGGATTGAAAACGCCCCCGGATGCGCGCGCAGGAATGACGCGGTGGGTATCGAGACCGGTGCTCCCACCAGTAAGCCAGGAAAATTGAGATCGGCGATTAAATCAAATTGGCGCTGGCAGATCGACTCGAGTGCGAACGACGGCGGCCATCTCCGCGTCAGAATTGCGACGAACGCCGGGACCAGCACAACGGCTGACCAAATTGCGAGTTCCGCGATCGGCAGCAGAGACGCACAAGAGATTCTTCGAGGGCTCAATGGAGGAGCCTACCACCTTTGCCGCTGATTGTATATTCCCGGCAGCAGAAATGCTGCGATCTCGGCATGCAAGCGATGGCCGAGGGGCGAACTCGACTCGTCGCCCTGGTCTGCCTTCTCGCCCTCGGATGGGCGCGCGCGCAGAGCAACGTTGACGTTCGGCCGCAATTCGACGTTGCTTCCATCAAACCCGGCGCCGGCTGCGTCGGGGGCGGCCCGGGCTCGCGGGGACCAGGTGTGTCACGGCCGAGTACGCTGGAGATTCGCTGCGCCACCCTGGAAAACCTCATCCAGCGAGCGTACGTGAATTTCGGAAACGGTCTGAGCTTCCGGCGGGCGGAGCTCGAAATTGTAGGGGGGCCCGATTGGGTCCGTTCACGCCCCTACGATCTTGTAGCGAAGTCGGAGCCCGGCGCGCACGTCGCACGGATGTCGGGCCCGATGCTACAACGGCTGCTGGAGGACCGCTTTCAACTCAAGCTACATCGCGCGACGAAATGGGCGGACATATACGCGTTGACGGTGGCGAAGAGCGGCTCCAAGCTAACCCCGACGAAGGTAGGGAGTTGCGTCCCCATGGACCTGGACTATTGGCCGCCACCTCAGCCAGCCACGGGACAGCCCAGCTTGCCCGTCTGCGGGAGGGATTTCCAGGAGACCAGCCGGCCCCCGCAGCCGGTCGTGCTGGTAGCGCACGGAATGACGGTCGAAAGTTTTTTCGCGCTGTTCGCAGCGATCTATCTGGGTGGCGATCAGCCTATCGTCGACCGGACGGGACTCATCGGACTCTATGATTTCCACTTGGAATTCTCTCGCGACTTCGGACTCGGCCCGGAGTTGGGCGGCGGGAGGAGAACCGGCGGATCCGTTAGCAGGAATCCCGATGCAGAGAATGGAACTCCGGGAAAGTCGCTACGGGCCGCGTTGCTGGATGAACTCGGGCTGAAGTTGCAGTTGGAAAAAGGGCAAGTGGAGTTTCTAGTGATCGATCATGTGGAGAGGCCGTCCGCAAACTAAGTAGGGCCATGTCTGAGCAGGCCGCAAGCGTCGGAGAAACCCTGCCCTACGGGCGCGGCCCGGTAAGTTGATCTAAATACCGATGTCGCTGAACCCGCGCCCCTCTTAGTATTTCTCCAGAAACGACTTGACGCTCGCTTCCTGCTCCGACTTCTGCGCGATGCACAAGTCGATGCTCTCCAGCACCTGCGCGAAATTCCGCGGCGCGCCCTGAAACTTGTCCACCCTGGGAGCGAAGAACGCCTGGAAGCGACTGCGCGATTGTGCGTCGCAGAAGCCCCCGCCCGACATCGGCAGGTACGATCCCAGATCGTTGCCGAAAATATTGGGATGGCCCGCCGTCAACGCGTCGAAATGCTTCTCGATGAAGTCGAACGAAAGGCCGCGTGTCTCCGCTTCGCCCTGGCCCGCCAACAGCAGCGGGAAGCCATCCACCAGGGGAATCTTCTTGTCGAGCGCCGCCTGGTATCCCTCCTCCAGCGCCGCCGGAATTCGGAATGCTCCCAGCGCCGCCAACAGCCGCTGCTTCACCAGATTGTCCTGGGTATGCACCAACGTTTCGAAGAAGCGATGGTAAAGGTCGAGATCGCCGTAGAATGCCGCCGTCGTCAACATCGCGGAGACGATTTCCGGCGGCACCGCTTTGCGATCGGCCAGCCATTTATCGGTCAGCGCCCGCGCCTGTTTGGCCAGTTCCTGGTCGCCGCCGTAGCGCGCCACCGCTCCCACCAATCGCGGACGTAGCAGGCGCTCGTCATCCGATTCGCCGGCGCGCGGCAGCCAGCCCATTTGACGGGCCCGCACGTCGAAATTCCTGCTGAAGAAGCGCTGGAAATTGGGCATCAGGCTGGCGGGGACCATTTGCGCACGCATCCCCAGCGCCAGTCCCAAGGCTCGCTCCACTACCTCGCGCTGCGGATCGTCGTGGAAAGCCCCCACCAGTTGCAGCGCATCGGCCGCCGGCAGTTTTCCCGAGTCCGTCAGGAACGACGCATTGCCGATCAGGTCCACCCGCTCCGCCGCGCCCAACGATTTGGCGGCGTGCGCGGTGAGCGCCGGCCGCAGTTCGCCGCGATAGTCCACCAGATAATATCCGCCCGCGTCGGCGTTGCCCTCCACCCATGCCGGGCAGCTCTTCGCGCTGCGCAGCACCACGTCCTGCTTTGCCTTCGTCAGCAGCGTGCACTCCGGCGCCGGCGATCCGTCCACGCGAACGCACAGCGGGATCTGCCACACCTGGTCGGTCGAGCCCTTCGACCCGGCCGGCAACGACCGCGACTGCGCGGTGTGCAGCACCGGCGGCGTCTGGGCGCAATCCAGCGTCAGGGAGACTACCGGAACGCCCGGTTGATTCAGGAAGGTCGAAAACGCTCCGGCGATGTCTTGCTTGCTCTCCGAACTCAGCGAATCCAGAAAGTCGCCCTCGGTAGCAGTGCGGAAGGCATAGCGTTTGAGATATGCCTGCACGCCCTTGCGAAACTGCTCCGGCCCCATCCAACTTTCGAACATCCCGATCACCGCCGCGCCTTTCTGATACGTGATGGCGTCGAACGCGTTGGAGATGTCGTCCTTGGTCAGGATGGGCTGGCGAATCTTGCGCGTGCTCACCAGGCTGTCCACCTCCTCGGCCCCCAGTTTGGAGCCGACATCTTCCACGCGCGTCTGCCACTCAGGTTTCCAGGTGGCCAGCAGCCGCTGTTCGCTCCAGGTGGCGAAGGCTTCATTGAGCCAGATGTCGTTCCACCATGCGGTGGTCACCAGGTCGCCGAACCATTGGTGCGACAGCTCGTGTGCGCAATCCGAGGCGTAGTTGCGCTGCCGCGCGATGGTGTCGCTCGCCGGGTCGGCCAGGATGATGGTCTGTCCGTAAGTCACCATGCCGGCATTCTCCATGGCGCCGAACCCCGTGGTGATCGGCACCGACACCTGGTCGGCCTTCTCGTACGGATATGGAATCCCAAAATAGTCTTCCAGTCGCGTGAGGATGGTCGCGGTGACTTCGGCGGCGTACTTGGCTTCACCGGACCGGCCCTTGGGCGTCACGATGCGCACCGGCACGTGTTTGCTCCCCGCCGTTCCCGCGTTCACATACTCGAACGGCCCCACCGCGAAGGCCACCAGATACGAAGGCAGCGGCTTGGTCTCCTGGAACGTGTAGGTTTTGGTGCCGCCCTCGGTGCGTTCCGTTTCGGGCGTGTTGCTCACCGCCGAATCCGCCGCCGGCACGCGCAGGGTGAGTTGCCACGGCGTCTTGTAGCCGGGCTCATCGAAGCACGGGAACGCGCCGCGCGCATCGGTTTCCTCGAATTGCGTAAAGATGTAGTCGCTGTCCTTGTCTTTCAGGTGGAAGACGGCGGAACTGTCGCCGTGGCGCACCTCCGCGGTGTAGCTGATGTCGATCTCGGCATTGCCGGCGGGCAGCGGCGAAGCGAACTTCAGCCCGAGGAAATCGTCACCCCCGGGAACGGCCGCAGCCTGATAAGTCTTCCCACCCACCACGGCCGACGCTGCCTTCACTTGAATCCGGTTGGCATTCAGCCACAGCGTCTGCACCGGCTTGTGAACCGAGACCTGAATGGCGATCGTTCCCGGGAACGACGGCTTGGCGGGATCGAGATCGAGCCTTGCCTGGTAGCGCACCGGGGCGACATCCTCCACCTCCGAAAGGCGCAGCTTCGGCTGGGCCAGGGCGAGCATGGCGAGCGTCGGCAGCCCCGCGGCAATCGTCAGAGTAAGGCGTTTGATCATCTTACTGACCATCTTACGCCTGTGCCTGATGTCACGAAGACGATACCGGAAAAGGAGCACGGACTCCTGATATTTGATACTCTTGTGCTCGTTAGCAGTTGTCCGCATAACGGTCATGCCATGAAACATCTGCTCTGTCTTTTCGGCCTCCTCCTTACCCCTGCCGTCGCGCAAACCACCCACTACCCTTTCAACGATCCGGGCCTGTCGGTCGATAAACGCATCGACAATCTGATCTCGCTGATGACCTCCGACGAGAAGGTCAATTGCCTCGGCACCCGCACCGCCGTGCCGCGTCTGGGTGTTCCCAATATCGGCAGTTCCGAAGGCATCCACGGTGTGGTGCAGCGCGAAGCTCGCGGGCCGAATCAGCCCATCACCACCACACAATTTCCGCAACCGCCCGGAATGGGTGAGACCTGGGACCCCGATATCGTCCGGCAGGCGGGCGGCGTGGAAGGCTACGAAGCGCGCTTCATCACCCAGACCGAGAAGTATCATCGCCAGTTACTGATGCTCTGGGGACCGCAGTCGGACCTCGCGCGCGATCCGCGCTGGGGCCGCAGTGAAGAGGTCTACGGCGAAGATCCGCTCTTCAACGGCACCATGGCGGTGGCGTTCACCAAAGGTCTGCAGGGCGACAATCCGAAATACTGGCAGGCAGCCGCCCTCCTCAAGCATTTTCTCGCCAACAGCAATGAGGATCGCCGCAACGCCTCGTCGTCGAATTTCGATGAACGCCTCTTCTGGGAGTATTACTCCGAGCCGTTCCGCATGGCCTTCCTGGAAGGCGGCGCGAAAGCCGTGATGGCGTCGTACAACGCCTGGAACGGAACGGCCATGAGCGTCAATCCCGTCCTGCGCAGCATCCTCATCGATAAGTGGGGCGTCGACGTGATTTCGAGCGATGGCGGCGCCGTCAAACTGCTGGTCGATCCGCGCCACATCTACCCCAATCAGGAAGCCGCCGTGGTGGCGTGCATCAAGGCCGGCATCAATCAGTTCCTCGACGTCTACGCCGGCGAGACCAAGGCCGCACTGAAAGACGGCTCCCTCAAGGAATCCGAAATCGACGAAGCGCTGCGGCGGAAATTCCGCATCGCCATCAAGCTCGGCCTGCTCGATCCGCCGGAGATGGTGCCCTACTCGAAGATCAAGGATTCGCCCGAACCGTGGAATACCGATAAGGACCGCGACGTGTCGCGCCAGATCGCGCTCGAATCGGTGGTGCTGCTCAAGAACGAGAAGAATCTTCTGCCGCTGGATAAAAAGTCGCTCAAATCCGTGGCGGTGATTGGTCCGCTGGCCGACTCGGTCCGCTGGGATTGGTACGGCGGCACCCCGCCCTACAAGGTCACGCCTGTGCAGGGCATCAAAGACGAGCTCGGCGCCGGCGTGAACGTTACTTACGCTGCCGAGGTGACGGGCGGCGACACCATCGGCGCCATCCGCAAGGCGGACGCGGTCATCGTAGTGGTCGGCAACGACCCGACCTGTGGGCCCGATATGGGGCGCGCCTGGTACTCGGACGCCGATGGCGGCGGCAAGACCCTCCCCTGCACCGTTCCCAGCGACGGCCGCGAGGGCCGCGACCGCGAAACCATCGAGCTCTACCAGGAACAGATCGCCAAGCAGGCGTATGCCTTGAATCCCAAGACCATCGTCGTCCTGGTGTCCAGCTTCCCGTTCGCCATCAACTGGACGCAGGCCAACATCCCGGCCATCCTGCACATGACTCACGCGTCCCAGGATGAGGGCACGGCGCTCGCCAAAGTCATCTTCGGCGACTACAATCCCGGCGGCCGGCTGGTCACCACCTGGCCGAAGTCGCTCGATCAGTTACCGCCCATGATGGACTACAACATCCGCGACGGCCGCACCTACATGTACTTCAAGGGCGAGCCGCTCTATCCGTTCGGCTTCGGCCTGAGTTACACCACCTTCAAGTTTTCCCATCTGAAGACCGACGCCGCACAGGTCGCCAAGGACGGAACGGTGACCGTCAGCGTAGATGTGACCAACACCGGCAGCCGCGCAGGCGACGAAGTGATCGAGCTCTACGCGAAGTATCCCGATTCGAAAGTCGAGCGCCCGCGCGAACAGCTCGCCGGATTCCGGCGCGTGAACGTGGGGCCGAATGAGACGAAGACGGTCGAGATCGCCGTGCCCGCCTTGCGCCTGGAGTATTGGGACGTGAAGACGCAGGCATTCCGCCTCGAGCCCGGCTCAATCAGCCTGATGGTAGGCGAATCGTCGGCCAATCTCGCGCTCACCACAACGGTGAAAGCGCAGTAGGACACGCTTCAGCTTGTCCGGACAAGCTAAAGCATAGCTAAAGCATGTCCTACTAGTCGTTGCCCGCGATGTTGATCAGCGGCGTGCCGTTCAACACCGCCGCGGCGTCTTCCGCGGTGAAGCTTTCCACCTTCGCCGAAATATTCATGGAGCAGAATTTCGGTCCGCACATCGAGCAGAAATGCGCGTCCTTGAAGCCCTCTTCCGGGAGCGTTTCGTCGTGCATCGCCCGCGCTGTCTCGGGGTCGAGCGAGAGCTCGAACTGGCGATTCCAGTCGAACGTGTAGCGGGCGCGCGACAGAGCGTCGTCGCGATCGCGTGCGCCCGGACGATGGCGCGCGATGTCGGCCGCGTGGGCCGCGATTTTATACGCGATCAGCCCGGCCTTCACATCATCCTTATTCGGCAGCCCCAGATGCTCTTTGGGCGTGACGTAGCACAGCATAGAAGCCCCGTGCCAGCCGATCATGGCGGCGCCGATGGCGGAAGTGATGTGGTCGAAGCCCGGTGCGATGTCGGTGACCAGCGGCCCGAGCGTGTAGAACGGCGCCTCGTGGCAGACCTCGTTCTCCTTCTTCACTTGCAACTCGATCTGGTCCAAGGGAATGTGTCCCGGGCCCTCGATCATCACCTGGACGTCGTAGCGCCACGCAATTTCCGTGAGCTCGCCCAACGTCTGCAGTTCCGCAAATTGCGCTTCGTCGCTGGCATCCGCAATGCTGCCGGGGCGAAGCCCGTCGCCCAGGCTGAAGCTCACGTCGTGCTTTTGGAAGATCTTGCAGATGTCTTCGAAGCACTCGTACAGCATGTTCTGCTTGTGATTCTTGACCATCCATTCGGCCAGAATCGACCCGCCGCGGCTCACGATTCCGGTGATGCGCCGGGTGGTCAGCGGAATGTGCTGCACCAGCACGCCGGCATGGATGGTCATGTAGTCCACCCCATGCTCGGCCTGCTCCTCGATCACTTCCAGCATCACCTGACGGCTGAGATCTTCCACCCGCCGCACGCGCGAGAGCGCCTCATAGATGGGCACCGTTCCAATAGGCACCGGAGATGCGCCGATGATGGCTTTGCGGATGGCGGGGATATCGCCGCCGGTGGAGAGATCCATCACCGTATCGGCCCCGTACTTCACCGAGTAGCGCAGCTTCTCCAGTTCGCCCTCGATATTCGACAGCACCGCCGAATTCCCGATGTTGGAGTTGATCTTGCAGTTGGAGGCGACCCCAATCGCCATCGGTTCCAGATTGGCGTGATGGATATTGGCGGGGATGATCATCCTGCCGCGCGCCACTTCCGAGCGCACTAGCTCGGAAGCGATCTTTTCGCGGTGCGCCACGTAATGCATTTCCTCCGTGACGATGCCCTGACGGGCGTAATGCATCTGCGTGCGAATCTTGTCGTCTTGCCGTTTAGCTACCCACTCTGTGCGCATGATGGCTCCTGTGGCCGCGGACGGGACGCGTTCATCCCGTCCGCGCCGGACTCGAACTGCCTACTTCTTTTTTTTGGGCTTCTTGACTTCCTTTTTGGGGCTTTTGTCCTTTGCCACGGAAATCCTCCCTTATGGAGTTGATTATAACCGTACGGGATGACGAAGTTTCTCGTTGAGGCGGAGATTCCCGGCAGAACGCCCTCAAACGGCAGCGGTAACCGGGCCGACTACCGAACCATGCCTCTCGCCTCGGAGGGGTATGGACGTTCTTGTACGGCTATAATCTCATACTCGTAGCGGTTCATGTCTCAGGTGGTGCGGAAGTGATACGATCTGGATGATTTGCTCTCGCCCCGGGAATCTCAGACTCTATCGCGAGGTGGCCCTCAGGATCTTCCGGCCCGTTGCCGCACCGGTCGCCGGATTCCGTCAAGGTCTCGCACCAGATTTCCGGCGCGAGAGCGAAACTTCCCCATATTTCTATGAAATTCGCCATTTCCGTCGGTGTCGGTCTGATCTTTTGGTCGAGTGCGGCGACGGGCCAACAGGCCCCGCCGATTTTCCCGGCGGCCGCAGGCGGCGCCCGGTTCGGTTCCCCCGGTCGGCGGCCAAATCCCTCTTCCACGCTCGCAGCGCCGCGTACCACCGTGGCCCCTTCGGCGAGTTGCAAGACTTATACCTTCGAAGGTCTTCCCGACAGGAATCCCATCCCGCCATTCGACGGGATTTCGGCCAACGGATGGGATTCCGGTATTTCCGAAACCCAGGGCGGCACGGCACAGTTCATCAATGCTCCTTCAGGGATTACCGTAGCGGTATTTTTGGGCGGCGGTACCGACACCATCACGTTCACCAACCCGGTACAAAGCGTCCAATATTATTACGCCACCGCCTACGCTACTACCTTAACGGCCTACGATAGCAACGGAACCGTGGTGGCGGGGCCGGTGCAGATCCAACCGAACTGGGATGGCAATCCCGCCGGTTATGAGGTGTGGACGCAAATCGCCTCGCTGCAAGCCGCGGGGAACGTGATCTCTTCGCTCTCCATACAATCGGCCGCCGTGCTCAATAATTTTCTGGGCATCGACAACCTCGATGTCTGCACTTCGCTGACCATCAATAGCGTCGAAATGACCCAGGCGATCCAGCAGTTTCAAGTGCTGGGCGACCTGAAGAACAGCCTGAGTTCGGCGGGCGAGCCCCCGGTACCGATCATCTCCGGCAAACCCGGCGTAATGCGCATTTATGTCAACCCTCCGCTCGATTCGACCACGGTGTCGATGGAGGTTTCCGGCCCGGGCTCTTTCGATGAGATCAAGCAGGCTACTCTACAGCCGGGCTGCCAGCCGAGCGATCAGCGCGTGCACAACCGGTCCTGTCCATCGACCGATTTCTACTTCACGCCGCCCAGTGGAACGTGGACCTCCACCGTCTCCGTGAGAGATTCCGGCGGCGCCTTGCTCGAACAGGAAGCGCTCACGTTTCGCAGCCGCGATACCCAGCCGCTGGTGGTCAGAGGCGTGTCGGTGTGCGACTTCCTGATCGAAGGCAATTGGATCTGCGGCCACGCGAGCGACATAGTGGGAAAGACGGGCGTGCTGGAAAAGATCGCGCCCACCAACTCTGTCACCACCAGCGTGTCGAGTCACTTCACCCGCCGGGAAATAGCGCCCTATTGCCCGAACGGTTCCCCGGGATCCTGCGCGGGCAACTGGTGGGAAGCCAGTGTCCGGGATATCAGCCGCTTCTACTTCCGGTTTCAATCGCTGGCGGATATCAACGGCAACATGCGCACGCAACTCAGCGGGATTGTACGCAACGACATCCCCGGTGGAATCGGCGGCATCGCGGCGGCCATCCCAGGGTACGCGGTCATGACCCGGTCCAGTACGCCGCGATTCACCCCCAGCGTGGATACCATTCAGGAGACACTGGCGCACGAACACGGTCATGCCCTTGGCTTGAAGCATACCAATTCCGGAGTGCCGCAGAACCCAGCCACGCCAGGCTGTTATTGGTACGCGCAGGACCCGAGCACCAATTGGCCCTGGAAGGGTGTGATCACGGTGAACAACAACGGACAGGTGGATTGAAACGGGAAACGGAAATAACCGGATTCAAAGCACTACGCAACTGGAGGTGGGCTTCGACGTCGCCGCGCGAACCGCGCTCGATCCCACCAAGAATTTTGAAATCATGAGCTACTGCAGCCCTCGATGGATCGCGCCGCAACGTTATAAAACGATGATTACCAATCTGGGCGGCGGACTGGTGGTTTCGCCTTCCTCCCTGCCGGGTCCGCCGATCAGTCCGAGTGCCCGCACTCCGCAGCCGCGGACGCTAACCTCGCAACAGTTCTGGATGGTCTCGGGGGCGATTCCCGCTTCCGGCCCTGCTCAGTTCGACCCAATGTTCCAGTCGGTGCAACAGGGCGATGTGAGCGGCGGGTCCGGAACGTATTCGCTGGTGGTGCAGAATTCCAGCGGAACGCCACTCTTTACCCGGATGTTCACTCCGGACACGGCCAACACGGAAACCGATACCGGCACACTGGATTTCCAGGGATCGCCTTCGTTTGCGCAATTGGTTCCGGTTACCGCCGGGGCTTCGCAGATCGTGCTGGAGGATCCCAATGGCGCGCCGTTAGGCCAGGTAACGCTCGGCGGAGTGGCGCCCTCGGTGGCGATCGCCAATCCCACCGCAAATTTCGACGGCACTACGCCGATTTCATGGACCATCGCCGACCCCGATTCATCGAACTTCGATTCCCGCATCCTCTACTCGCCGGATAACGGTGCCACTTGGTCCGAGATCGGCGAGGTACCGAATAGCGGCACCACCCTGAATGCGGATTTCTCCCTGCTGCCGGGAACCAACGGCCAGGGCTTGATTCAGGTGCTGGTTTCCGACGGTGTGAACACCGGCTCCGCCATCTCGCCGAACTTCACCATCGCCAAGAAAACCCCCTCGATCGTGCAGATCACCTCTCCCGCCGCGGGCGTCTACCAGCCGTCCAGCGACGTGGTGTTGTTCAAAGGCGCTGCCTACGACACCGACGACGGAACACTCAGCGGAAGCGCGCTCTCCTGGAGTTCCAATCTCCAGGGAGCGTTGGGTACCGGCAACAATCTCTCCGTGAACCTACAGCCTGGCGTCCACACCGTCACGCTGACTGCCACCGACTCCGACGGCAACAGCATCAAGACGTCGGAGACCGTCACCATCACCAGCCAGCCGCCGCAACTCTCCGTCTCGCTTTATGAGTTAAGCGCTCCGCCCACGTCCGCATCCACCTGCCTGATCGCCTTAGTGACTGCGGCGCCCGCGGCGAGCAACGGCGCTCCGCTGGCATCGGTGCAATATAGCGTGGACGGCGGCAACACCTACACCGGCATTCCGCTCAATCAGTTTCCCAACTCGCTTTACCTCCCGGGCACAGGCTTAGTCAGCCTGGTGGTGCAGGCGACCGATGAGGCCGGGCTGATCAGCACCCAGACCGGTAACTTTTTCAATCTTCAGGCATGCGGCGCGCTCGCCGTGCCGAATATCGTCGGGCAGACCCAGACGAACGCTTCCAACACGCTCGGCAGCGCGGGTTTTCTGGCGGGCGCCATCGCATCGGGAGCCAGCACCACGGTGGCTGCCGGCCAGGTGATGAGCCAAAGCCCGGCCGCTGGGGTATCGGTAGCCGCGGGCTCCTCCACGCTGGTGAACTTCGTAGTTTCGAACGGGCCGCAGGTGGCAGTGCCGAACGTGGTGGGCCAGGCGCAGGCCGCCGCCGCGACGGCGATTACCACCGCCGGTCTGGCCGTGGGAACCATTAGCAGTGCGTCCAGCGCCACCGTTCCGGCGGGTGCGGTGATAAGTCAGACGCCGGCCGCCGGCACTCAGGCGAACGCCGGTCTGACGATAGGCCTGACGGTCTCCACAGGAGGAGCACTGGCGATCGCTTCCCCGATGTCACTGTCGCCGGGGACAGCGGCCGCCCTCTATGTACCGACGACCGTGACGGCCATGGGCGGCACGCCTCCCTATACCTGGTCGGCCACGGGCTTGCCTGCGGGCCTGACCATCGACCCGGTGCTGGGGGCGATCAACGGCACACCGTCCACCAGCGGCGGTCCGTACAGCGTGATGGTCACCGTCACCGACAGCAATTCCGTGACAGCCAGCAAGACGTATAGCCTCATGATCAATTCGCCGTTGACCATTACGGGACCTGCCTCTTTGCCGGCCGGAACGGTGGGCGCCGCTTACTCCGCCACTCTATCCGCAAGCGGCGGCAGCACCGTGTATAGCTGGCTCGCTACCGGGCTGGCGCCAGGTCTGCATATGGGACCGGCCGGAACGATTTCCGGCGTCCCCCATTCCAACGCTGCCAGTCCCTACAGCGTGCAGGTGCTGGTACAAGACAGCAACGGCGCCGTCACCACTGCCGGCTATGCGCTCACCATCCAGCCGGGGGCGCCAAACTCATGCGCGGTCACGGGAGACGGCACGCCCGGCGTGGCGGATATTCAGTATGAGATCAACGAAGCTCTCGGCGTGAACTCCCCCGCTAACGACCTCAATGGCGATGGCATCGTCGATGCAATCGACGTACAGATCCTGGTCAATGCGGTGCTGCAAGGTGTTTGTCTGGCGGTCTGATGCCTCCGCCAGCCAGGTCCGTGACCGCGAGAATCGATGTCCAGACAGCAACGGCGCCGTCACCACTGCCGGCTATGCGCTCACCATCCAGCCGGGAAGCTCTCGGCGTGAAGTCCCCCGCTAACGACCTCAATGGCGATGGCATCGTCGATGCAATCGACGTACAGATCCTGGTCAACGCGGTTCTGCAAGGTGTTTGTCTGGCGATCTGATGCCGCCGCCGGCCAGGTCCGTGACCGCGAGAATCGATGTCAACCTGAGACTGCGGCGGGACTTCAGATCGTCGGCAGCGGCACGCGCAGCGTACCGCCGAAGATGTCCGCGAACGCCGCCAGGATCTCGTCGTGCAGCAGCGTGTTGTCGGCCAGAATGTGGTCGGACTCCGTCACGCTCAGGGGCCCGCCCTTCATCTCGGCCACCCGCCCGCCGGCCTCCTGCACGAGCAGCGCGCCGGCCGCCATATCCCACGGCTTGAGCCCGAACTCCCAGAAGAAGTCCAGCCGTCCCGACGCCACGAAAGCCAGATCGAGCGCCGCCGAACCCGTCCGCCGCACTCCATGCGACGCCATGGCGAGCTGGTAGTAGAAGTGGATGTTGATATTGTGGTGGCGTTTGCGGCTGGGAAAACCGGTCGATGCGAGGCTATCGCTTACCCGCGCCACCGGCGATACGTGAATGCGATGGTTGTTGAGGAACGAACCCGCTCCGCGCTCCGCGGTGAACAACTCGCCGCGGATCGGGTCGTAGACCACGCCAGAGATCAGTTCGCCGGCGCGCTCCAGACCCATACTGATACAGAACATCGGGAAGCCATGCGCGAAATTGGTGGTGCCGTCGACGGGATCGATGAACCAGCGGTATTCCGAGGCGCTCTCATGCCCACCGCCTTCCTCTGCCACGATGGCATGCGCCGGAAAGTGCGAACGCAGCCGCTCCACAATTAGCTTCTCAGAAGCGCGATCGGCCTCGGTCACCAGATCGAACTCACCTTTAGTCTCGAAGGGAATGTGCCGCTGATGATAATTCGCCACCAGCGCGCCCGCCTCGCGGGCAATCTCGACGGCTGTCTCCAGAAAGGGCATGGCGCGCCCGGTCCTAACCCTGTTCCTGGATATATTTGATGTCGTGTTTGAAGATGAAGAGATTGGGCTCGCCCTTGCGGGTCAGCCGGATGAACGACTGGTCGTAATACTCGATTGTGCCGGAGACTTCTTCGCCATCGGCCATTTTGACCCTCACCACGGTACTATTCTCAATGAGGTGCTTGAGGTATTTGGCTTCCTCAAAGGTATGCTCCGGCGCACGCGCGGATTTTGAACCCTGCTGTGGAGTATTCACTTCTTCTTTCTTCCCGTGGGAGTGAGCGCGACTGGGGCGCTTGACGATCCGTCCGCGCTTTCCGACTCCCCATAATAGCCGTTGCGCGCCGACACCCGCAAATCCGGCCGGTTCACTTTGATCTCCAGCTTGTGGAAAGGGTCTTTCGGAAGCGGCACACCCTGCGGATAGAACGCCATGAAATACTGCGTCCGCAATTCGCTGATGATATCGGCGAACGCCTGGTCGAGCTCTTTGGCGGCTCCCGGGAAGAAACTGTGGCCGCCGGTGCCGTCGGCCATGAAAATCAGCGAGTGTTCGCCGCCGGTATTTCGGCCAGCCTCATTGGTTATCGGCATCACCACCACCGGATAGATCACCGCATCAGCGAACTGTGCCGCCCGCAGGCACTTATCGATTCCCATACTGCTGGTGGTATTGCCGCCATCGGTGATCAGCACCATCACCTTGCGGCCGCCGCGATTTTCCAAGCTGTTCGCCGCGAAATAGATAGCGTCATAAAGTGAAGTGCCGCCCGAACCGTGCAGATGGTACTTCAAGTCATTGTCGAGGATGGCGTAATTGTGGGTGTAGGGTCGGACTTCTTTGACGTCCGCATCGAAGGTGAAAAGCGCTACCGCATCCTGCGGATTGCCTTCCGATAAGAGCGCCTTCAGGAACTTGGTGGCGGAGTCCGTCTCGTACTTTAAGTCCTTTGCCGTCGAGCCGCTGACGTCGATCAGTAAAGCGATGGATAAAGGCGTCGAGCTCTGCCGCTCGAACACACGGATCTCCTGCTCGACGCCATTGTCGAAGAGCTTGAAATCCGACTTCTGCAACGCTCCTACCAGTTCGCCCTTGGAGTTCTTGACGGAGGCGATCACGTGGACCTGCGTCACGGTATCGGAGAAGACCGTCGGTTTCTGCGCAAATAAAGTGGCGCAGCCGACCGCCAACGCACTCCCGGCGAAGACCACCGCTCGCATTCTACCCGGCCACCGGAACATTGCGGTCCCACTCTCCTTCCACCCAAACCTCGCCATCCACGAAATGCTCTTTCTTCCAGATCGGAACCCGCTTCTTCAGGCGATCAATGGCCGCCCGCGCCGCCTCAAAGGCAGGACCGCGATGGGCCGCCGTGACGATCACCGCCACGCTCGTCTCGCCGATCAGGAGCCGGCCCAGCCGGTGAATCAGCGCAACGCGCTCAATTTGATATTCTTCAGCAACTTCCAGCCCAACCTTCAACATCGTCTTGAGGGCCATTTGCTCGTAGCACTCGTAGTCCAGATAGCGCGTCGCGCGGCCCTTGGTATGGTTGCGGACGGTGCCTTCGAAGGTGATCGCGGCGCCCTCGGTGCCGTTCAGCAGGCGGGCGATCACCGCGCGCGTATCTATGGCGTGACGGGTCAGCGCGAAGAAGTGGCCGGCCTGGCTCAGCTCGCAATCCGCCTCTGAACCGCCGCTGACGGGCGGCAAGAATGCCACCTCATCACCTTCTGCAATACTTGCGGAAAGATCCGCAAACTCCTGATTACGCGCCATTACAATGCTTGACGCCAGCTCTCGCAGGCGCGGATAGCGGGCGGCATAGCCGTCGAAGATGGCCCGCAGGTCGGTGCCCGGCGGACAGTCCACCTCTTCCGCCGCCTTCCCCACCAGGTCTTTCAACATTCCGAAAAAGAGTACGCGCACATGCATGTGAGAACTTGTAAGGTACCATCTAACAGACGGTTGCGGCCGGTTGGCGGTTGCGCCGGGTTACAATACTCATTCCCTCCATGGCTCCCTTCACCGAAACCCGCCTGCGGGTCCGCTATGCCGAAACCGACCAGATGGGAGTAGTGTATTACGCCAATCATTACATCTGGATGGAAGTGGCCCGTGTGGACTTCTGTAAAGCCTGCGGCTTCAACTATCGCGATATGGAGCGGGAGGACGGAATCTTCATGGCGGTGGCCGAATCGGCGTGCCGGTACCGCGCTCCTGCCCACTTCGACGACGAAATCGTCGTCAAAACGTGGATCGAAGCCGCCAACCCGCGCACCGTCACCATCCATTATGAGATTCGGCTCGCCGAAGGCGACCGCATCCTGGCCACCGGCCACACTCGCCACGTCTTTGTGAACCGCGAAATGCACAAAGCGCGCCTCCCCGAGAAGTATTTCCCCATGTTCGGCATCCTGACGCGCCCGGACGGCACAGGATTTCAGGCTCGTCACGTTGTCGAAGGTTAGCCTGTTATCCATTGCGTACTGGTACGTAACGTTGATTTTGTCGAAAAATCTCTCTTTCGGCCGATATTCATTTGTGTATCGCAGCACTCTCGAAAAAAGGGTAGGCCCGGAGAGAATCGATGGAACTCGCTGACCCACGCATGATCGAAGAACTGTTGGCGTCGCACGCTCGGATCTCGAGTGCCCGCCAGGCTCGCCGGAGGCGGTCGTCACCACCGCCCGTGGGGAGCATGACGGCAACGTCGCGATGCCCCAAGGTGAAGCGTTGCCGGTGCGGCGCCTGCCCGCGCTGCCAGGAAGAGGCCCGTTGGGAGCGCATCTTCAACGAGCGCTTTGCCGACCCCAATTACTATACGCGCCGCCCGGCGCAGTTCGGTTCTTCGCTCGGCTGGCTAAGCCGCGCGGCCAGCTAAACGCGCCTTACCGTGCCCAGGCCAGGCCGTCCGCGCCCGCACCGGCGTCGATCGTGCCTTTTACCGTCCAGCTCGCCACATCGATCACCGCGATTTTGTGGCTGGAATCGCAGGACGCGTAAGCCTCCTTGCCATCCGGCCTCACCACCACCGCCTGCGGCGCCTTCGGCACATCCAGGCTCTTCACCACCTTCATGGCCGTCAGGTCGACAATCGCCACCTGATTTTTGCCGGGAATATCGACCAGCAGCCACTTGCCATCTGGCGTCGACGCGGTGCCGTAACCTTCGCCCGGCAGATCCACCCACGTCTTGACCTTATCGGTAGAGGTATCGATGACCGCGAGACGCGGCGCTTTCTGGTCGGACGTGAACACCCACTTGTCGTCGGGCGAAACGGAAATGCGCTGCGTTTCGCCGGAGATTTTGATGATCGAGAGCGTCTTGCGGCCCTCCATATCGAGCACCGACACGGTTCCCGGCCCCACGTTCGCGGTATAGCCGCGGCGCCCGTCGTGCGACACGGCGAGCATGTGCGATTCCGGCTGGCCGGTGGGAATCTGGCCGATGATCTTGAGCGTCTTGGGATCGATGATAGTGACTGCCTGCTCTAATTCCGTGGTGACGTAGAGCAGGCCGTTCTTCGGGCCGAAGACCGGCAGGTGCGGCCGCACGCCGCGGCCGAAATTCACCGTCCCGGTGATCTTGCGCGAGGCGATATCGATGACCACCATATGGTCGCCATCGGTGCCTGGCTTGCCGACGCCGGAATCTCCGTAGATCGGCACGTATGCTGTTTTGCCGTCGGGCGAAGCGGTCACTTCGTGCCCCGTCTTCCCTCCCTCGGCTACGGTGGCCACCTGCTTGCCCGCGGAGACATCGATGATGCCCAGGCTTTGGTCGCCCTTATTGGCAACCAGCAGCCAGCCGCGTACGGGTGCATCGGCCATCACCGCACCCACCAGACAAAACAAGATCGGAACCAATACTCGAACCATTTTTCCCCTCGGGCGTACAGTAACATAAATGGCCGTGGACCGGGGCGCTCCTCTTGACATCCCACAGGAACTCTGCGAGACTCCTCTATATATCCCACAGGAGATCGCAATGGCCGAAGAAAAATCTGAGATTCTGCAAGGCACGCTCGACCTGATGGTGCTCAAAACGCTGGATGCCATGGGCCCGCTGCACGGCTACGGCATCGCCCGGCGCATCGAGCAGATCGGCGAACAGGCGCTGCAGGTGAATCAGGGGACGGTCTATCTTTGTTTGATCCGCCTGGTGCAGAAGCGCTGGATTACGGCCTCCTGGGGCACGTCGGAGAACAATCGGAAGGCCAAGTTCTACGCCATTTCCAAGGCCGGCCGCAAGCAGCTCGCCGCGGAAGCGCAGAACTGGGAGCGGGTTTCGCAGATCATCGCGCGCCTGCTGCAATTGGAGACCAGGAGCTGACCCCATGCTGGCGCTTTGGAATCGCTTCACCGCGCGCATCGCGAGCCTCTTCCGATCGCGCGACCTGGATGGCGACTTCGACCAGGAAATGCAATCCCACCTGGCGATGCTCGCCGAGGAGAACGTTCGCCGCGGAATGGCGCCTGGCGAAGCTCTGCGACAGGCCCGCTTACGGCTCGGCAGCCGGACGCAACTGGCCGAATTGCATCGCGAACAGCGTGGCTTGCCGATACTCGAAACTCTGCTGCAGGATCTGCGTTATGCGGCGCGTACCATGCACCGCGATATCGGCCTGACCTGCTTCGTAATCCTCATTTTGGGACTGGGAATCGGCGCCGCCACCACCGTTTTCAGCCTCACCGACGCGGTACTGCTGCGTCCCCTGCCCTTCCACGATCCGTCGCGGCTGGTGTGGATCGCCAATAAAGACGTGGATGGCGAGGGGCTCTCGGGCGAAACCGTTCCGGTCAATCATTACAAGGCGCTGCTCAGCCAGAACCGGTCGTTCGCCGACATCGCGGCCTTCTCTCCTTTCTATCGCACCGGCGACGACAAGCTGACCGGAAACGGCGATCCGCAGCGGTTGACGGGTCTCCAGGTCTCGCAGAATTTCTTCCCTGTGCTGGGCGTGCGGCCGATTTTCGGCAGGGACTTCACCGCCGATGACTGCCAGTTCCGCTGGAATTCGCCCAAGGTAGCGCTGCTCAGCTACAGCCTCTGGCAGACGCTCTTCCATAGCGACCGGGCGATCGTGGGCCGCGGCCTGGTCTTGAACGATACGTCCGTGACGGTGATCGGCGTACTGCCGCAAACCTTTTCCTTCGATTCGGTGTTCGCCCCGGGCAACCGCATCGATCTCTATCTTCCCTACCCGCTCACCGACCAGGCGAGCCAGCGCGGCAACGAACTGGCCATGTTCGGGCGGCTCAAACCCGGTGCCACTCTGGAGAGCGCCCGCGCGGAAATCGCGGTGCTGGGGCCGCGAATCCGGCGGATGGACCCCGACCGCAACTTTCAACTTCTGCTCGACCCGCTATCGGAACACGTAGCGGGCCATCTGCGCACCGCGCTGTTCGTGTTGATGTGTGCCGTGGGAGTAGTGATGCTGATCGCCTGCGCCAATCTCGCCAATCTGCTCCTGGCTCGTTCGGCTTCACGCCGTAAGGAGGTGTCGATCCGCGCGGCATTGGGCGCGGGCCGCATCCGCCTGGCCCGCCAGATGCTCACCGAGAGCGTGCTGCTGTCCTGCTGCGGAGCGGCGGCCGGACTCGCGCTTTCATGGGCTGGCACGCGCGCCCTGGCGCACCTGCAAGCTTTTCGGATCCCGATGCTGGATGGCATCCGCGTCGATAGCGTCGCGGTCGGGTTCACGCTGCTGCTCGCCATCGCGACCGGGCTGGTGTTCGGACTTATTCCGGCGCTGCAGATTCCCGGCGCACTAGGCGGCGGCTGGAAAGAGAGCACCCGCGGTTCCAGCCAGAGCCGCAGACAACTCTGGATCCGCAACGGCCTGGTGGTATCGGAAATTGCGTTCGCCTGCGTGCTGCTGGTGGGCGCGGGCCTGCTGATTCGCAGCTTCCTACGCATTCTCGATGTGAATCTCGGCTTCCAGCCGAAGATGGCGGCGTCATTGCGCGTCGACCCCAGCGCGCGTTACTCCACCCAGGGACTGCGCAACGCTTATTTCGACGAGACTCTCCGCCGCGTCCGAGGCATCCACGGCATCGAAGCCGCCGGGTTGACCGACGGGTTGCCGCTGGGAATCAGCCGCACCTGGAATCTCGGCCGCAAAGATCGCGTCTACACGATCAGCGATCCACCGCCGCCAGTCTTCATCCGCGTGGTGAGCGACGGATATCTGCGAGCCATGGGCATCCCGCTGCGCGCCGGTCGGGACCTGAGCGCCGGCGATACCGCGACCAGTCCGCTGGTCGCGGTCATCAACGAAAGCTTCGCGCGCACCCTGTGGCCGGGCCAGAGCCCCATCGGGCAGATGCTCGGCGCCGATCGGGACCGCCAGGTGGTAGGAGTGGCGAGCGACGTTCGCCATCTGGCGCTCGAGCAAGGCTCGGGCAACGAGATCTATCTGCCGATCCGGCAGACGCGCGACTATTCGTCGGTCGACCTGGTGATTCGCGCCACTGTTCCGCTCTCTTCGCTGGCCACGCCGGTGCGGAGAACGCTGCGCGAACTGGACCCCACCATTCCGGCGAACCAGTTCCACGACCTGCAGGGCCTGGTGGATAACGCGGTCTCGCCGCGGCGCTTCGTGGTGATGCTGCTGGCCGGATTTTCAGCGTTCGCGCTGCTGCTCGCCTCGCTCGGCATTTATGCCGTGGTGTCTTACTCGGTGAGCCAGCGAAAGCAGGAAATCGGAATTCGCATGGCGCTGGGTGCGCGCGCCGGCGACGTGCAGGCAGGCATTGTCCGCCAGACGCTGATGCTCGCAGCCATCGGAATCGCGCTCGGCATGGCCGGTTCCTGGGCGTTGTCGCGGACGCTTAAGAGCCTGCTGTTCGGTGTGACCTCCACCGACCCCCTCACGTTCGCGGCGATGCTGGTAATCCTGACGGCGGTCGCGCTGGCGGCCGGCTATCTTCCCGCCCGCCGGGCATCGCGCATCGACCCCGCGTCGATTCTGCGAGCCGAGTAGCAGTGCCTCGCAGGGTGCGTTGAAGAATATTTCCAATCTTTGCGAAGCACGGCGGGGGCGAACCGCGGCAGTTCCCGCGCGCCAGATCGGGCGAGGAGCACCGCCAGATCGCCTTCGGACGCTGCGCGCGGAGTAGCGTCAAGCGCTTCTGCCATACTGATCCTATGCCTCAAAACGCCACGAAGGCCGCCCTTCGCGTGCGCCACCTTCGCAAAGCTTATAAGGACGTGGTCGCGGTTAACGATCTCGACCTGGAAGTGCGTCCGGGAGAATGCTTCGGACTCCTTGGCCCGAACGGCGCCGGAAAGACCACCACCATCGAAATCTGCGAAGGCCTCACACCCGCCGATTCCGGCGATGTCGAAGTCCTCGGCCTGCACTGGGCCACCGACGCCAAAGCGCTCCGCCAGCGCCTGGGGATCCAGTTACAGGAGACCCAGCTCTCCGATAAACTGACGGTGCTCGAAACTGCTAACTTGTTTCGCAGTTTCTTTCATCAGGGGCCGGACGCCATGGAAGTCATCGGGCTGGTGCAACTCGAAGAGAAGGCCAAGTCGCGCGTGGGCAATCTTTCAGGTGGACAGAAACAGCGGCTGGCGTTGGCCTGCGCGCTGGTGGGCGAGCCCGACTTTCTGTTCCTCGACGAGCCTACCACCGGCCTTGACCCGCAGGCGCGCCGGCAGCTTTGGGACCTGATCGAGAAATTCAAACTCTCCGGCCGCACCATCCTGCTCACCACGCATTACATGGATGAGGCCGAACATCTGTGCGAGCGCGTCGCCATCATGGACCACGGCAAGACAATCGCACTGGGCACACCACGCGAGCTGATCGCGTCTGTGTGTGCGGAACATCTGGTGGAATTCTCGGCCGGCACGCAGGCCCACCCGCTCGATCTCACTGCCCTCTCCGCTATCGACGGCATCCGCGACGTGCAGCGCGAAAACGGCAGCGTACGCATGCAGGTGACCGAACTGCATCGCGCGGTACCGGCGTTGCTCGCCGAACTCGGGCGTCAATCGGTGCCGCTTACCGAACTGCGTACCCACTCCGCCACGCTAGAGGACGTGTTCGTCACGCTCACCGGGAGGCATCTGCGCGATGAATAACGACAACGCGCTATTCCAACTCACGCTGGTGCGCTTCCGCGAGTTCATGCGCGAACCGGAAGCGGTGTTCTGGGTGTTCGGCTTCCCCATCATTCTGGCGGCTGGGCTGGGAATCGCCTTCCGCAACCAGCCGGCGCAGGTGCTCCCGGTGGCCGCGGTAACACCGCACCTCAGCGCCTCGCTGCGCGCCGAAAAGCTGCTCGCGGTGAGCGAACTCACGACCGCAGATGCCCAGCGCGAACTGCGCAACGGCAAAGTCGTGCTGGTAGCCGAGACGGGCGCGGACGGCGCGGTGGTCTACAAATACGACGATACCAACCCCGAAGGACGCTCCGCGCGCATGCTGGCCGACCGCGCCGTGCAGCGCGCCGCCGGCCGCCAGGACCCGGTGGCCGCTACCGATACCCTGATGCGCGAACCAGGCTCGCGTTATATCGATTTTCTGGTGCCCGGCCTGCTCGGCATGAACCTTATGGGCAGCGCAGTCTGGGGCATGGCATTCGGCATCGTGGACGCGCGCCGAAAGAAACTGATCAAGCGGCTGATGGCCACGCCTATGCCGCGCGAATATTACCTGCTCTCCTTCGTGCTGTCTCGCCTGGTGCTGCTGGTAGTGGAAGTAGGCGCGGTGTTGGGCTTCGCGGTGCTGGTTTTCGGGGTGCCGGTGCACGGCTCGCTCTTCGCCCTGGGATTTTACTGCGTGCTCGCCTCCATGTCGTTCTGTGCGCTTGGCCTGCTGATAGCCTCGCGGGTACAGACAATTGAAGCGGCCTCCGGCATCACCAATGCCGTGATGATGCCCATGTGGATCTGCTCGGGCGTGTTCTTTTCAGCGTCGCGCTTTCCCGCCGTGGTGCAGCCGTTCATCAAAGCGCTGCCGCTGACGGCCATCATCGACGCGCTGCGCTCCAACATGCTGCAAGGCGCGACTACGGCGCAGCTCCTTCCCGAAATGGGAGTCTTATCGGCCTGGCTGGCGGTCTGTTTCTTCATTGCGCTGCGACTCTTCCGCTGGAGATAGAGCCCCTTGCGATCCCCACTTAGGCGTACAATATCGGGATGGCGAGGAACACCCTATCTCGCGGACTAAGTGCGGCACTCTTATTCACCGCGACCCTGGCGAGTGCCGCGGAACCCCATTGGGTTCGCCTCAAGTCGGATAACTTCGAGATGTACAGCAGCGCCGGGACGCGCGGCACTCTCGATACGATTCGGGAATTCGAACAGGTCCGCGGCTTCTTCCTGCAAGCCCTCTCCGGCGAACCGGCGAAGCCCCTGCCAGTGCGGCTGGTGGCCTTCGGGTCCGCCAAAGAGTATGAACAGTACCGCATCAATGAATTTGCCATCGCCTATTATCAGTCCACCCCGGATCGCGACTATATCGTGATGAGCCACGCCGGCGCCGACACGTTCCCGGTGGCGGTGCATGAGTATGTCCACCTTCTGGTGCGCCATTCCGGGCTCAAGTTACCGCCCTGGCTGAACGAAGGCATCGCCGAACTCTACTCCACGCTCAAGCCCTACAGCGGCAAGATATTGGTGGGCGATCTCATTCCCGGCCGTTACCAGGCGCTCCTCACCGACAAGTGGGTGCCGCTCGCCGCCATCCTCGAGGCCGATCGCGACTCCCCTTATTACAACGAGAAGAGCAAAGCCGGCAGCCTGTACAACGAAGGGTGGGCGCTGACCCACATGCTGATGTTCCGCGACGAATACCGCGCCAGGTTCGGACAGCTCATGCACGCCATTTCGGGGGGAGAGGCATCGGCCGCCGCGCTGACCGAAGTATACGGAAAAACCGTCCCGCAGATCGAAAAGGATCTCCAGGGTTATCTGCGCGGCACCACCTTCCGCGGCGCGCTGGTGCAGGCGCGGATCGAAAAGATCTCCGGCGATATTCCGGCCGAGCCTCTGGGAGAGTTCGACACCGACCTGATGCTCTCCGACCTTTCCTACCGGCGTGGAAAGGAAGCCGACCACAAGGCTGCCCTGGAGCGTCTGGCAGCGCTCGATCCCAAGCGGCCCGAGCCCTACCGCGGGCTCGCCTACCTGGCCTGGTCGTCCGGCCAGGCGGACGCCGCCCGGGAGCAGTTCGCGAAAGCCTTCACATGCGGCGATCGCGACCCCAAGCTGCTCTGGGACTACGGCCGCCTCATACTGCAATCGGGCAAGAGCGAAGAAGCCATTCCGGTGCTTTCCGCGCTTGTGACGCAGCAGCCCGAGAGGCTCGACGTGCGCCTGGAAATCGCCGATGCGCAGCTTCGCGCCGGCAAAGCCGCCGACGCGCTCACCACCATTGCTGCGGTGCATAAGGTTACCGCGGAGGAATCGGCACACTACTTCCGCACCGCGGTTTACGCCCACTTAATGAACGGCGACCGCGCCAACGCCCAGGCGACCGCCAGGCATTTCATGGACGTTGCCAAAACGGATGCCGACCGCGCCGCCGCCCAGCGATTGCTCAATGCGGTGGCGGCGCGCGATCCCGTGACCTCAGCGAAAACGGCAACGTCCAACGCCGTCCCACCCGCCGATACGGATACCCGGCCCATTTTGCAGCGCACCGTTCTTCCCCCGGCCGCCCCGCCGGCCGCGCCGCGCCCCCAGCAGCTCAGCCTGACAGGCCTGTTCGTGGAGCTCCAATGCCGCGGCAACCAGGCCCGCATGATTCTGGAAAACGCCGCGGGGCGCAAGACCTTCGTCATTGACGATCCCGGCAACGTCAAGATCACCGGCAAGGGCGATTGGCATGTGGATATGACGTGCGGTCCGCAAAAAGCTCGTGCCCGGGTGGAAGTAGGATACGACCCGCCGGGTGCTCAGCCGGGCGTGGACGGCGTGGTACGCAGCATCGATTACAAGTAGACGGCCACGATACCCGGACGGAAGCCTCAGGAGAATGGGCTCTCGTCGGCGCTCGCCCCATAGATCACCGGCACCGGAATATCCAGGAGCCGAAGATATACCGACAACTGTCCGCGGTGGTGGTACAGATGGTTGAACATGATGTTGCGCAGCGCCCACTTGCGCGGAATCGCCATCATTTCCTTCTCCCCGACCCGCAGGCGCCAAAGGGCTTCGAACTGTTCCGCGCTCAATCCTTCGAGGTACTCCTTCGCGGTTACCTGACTGTCTTCGAACGCTTTGTTAATCTCCGCAACGCTGGCCGGCTGCGGTGCGTTTCCGAAGCGCGAGAGGTCCAGTTCGAAGATATCGGGCTTGGTAACGCCGGCGATCCGGCCGGGTATCTCTGCCAGATGAAGCGCCAGTTGTCCCAGCGTCATCGACTTGGGGTGCGGCTTCCACGTCAGCTTTTCTTCCGGAACGCGCGCCAGTACGCGGCGCGTCACCTGCGCTTCCTGCTCCAGTTCAGTAGATAACGATGTCGTCATTGAGCCTCGTCTTTGCGTGTGATGGCGCAGCCCAGGGCTTTGGTGCGGGCGTGCGGCACGGGCTTGCCGTTGAGTACCGCATCCAGCGTAGCGCGTAAATCGAAAACCGTCACTTCGGTCCGCTGCCTGCCGAAATCCTCCAGGCGGTTATCGATTCTGCCTAAGTACAGCAATTCGCCGGACGGAGACAAGACGGCAGCTTCGGGAGTCGTAGTAGCTCCGGTGTAAGTGGCCATCGATTCGCTGGGGTCGAACAAATAAGGAAAGGTATAGGCGTAATCTTTGGCGTGCTTGCGGACATCGGCGTCGGGGATGGTGGCATCGCCTTGGACCGCATAGAAAGCCACCGCGCGGGAAGTGTACGCCTGGGCGATGCGGTTCAATTCGGGAACGTAGGTGTTACAGAGCGGACAATCGGTGGTGAGGAAGAACAGTACCACAGCGCGTTTGCCGGTCCATTCCACCGGCGTATGAGTGTGGCCCGCGGTATCGGTAAACGAAAACTGGGGCAACCGGCTGGCAGCGCCGGCGCAGGCCAAGGCCAGCCACAGACAAACGCCCCACTTGTGTACCATCCCTTCATTGTACGCGGACGGTAGACAGCGGGGATCGGCACATACCGGGTCATCCGACCGACTAGAATGTCTGGATATGGCATCCCCCATCCGCAACATTTCAGACACGGCGCTTTGGGCGGCAATGTTCCGCGCCGCGGAGACGGAGCGCCACGACGGGCTGTTTCGCGATCCTTTCGCGGCGCGCTTGGGCGGCGAGCGCGGAGCGGAGATCATGTCCAACGTGCCGGGCGCCGCGAGCAATGCCTGGGCGTGGGTAATGCGCACCTACTTATTCGACCGGTTGATTCACGAGCGGCTGGCGGACGGCGTGAGCCTGGTGCTGAATCTGGCTGCCGGACTGGATGCCCGGCCGTACCGCCTGGACGAAGCGGCGCACGTTCGTTGGGTGGAGGTGGATTTGCCGGATCTATTGGCTTACAAGAACGAAGTGCTGTTCGGGGAACGGTCGAAGGGGCGGCTGGAACAGGTTGCGCTCGATCTTTCCGACCGGGCGGCGCGGCGCGAACTGTTCGCTCGTTTGGGAGGCGGCCTGGTGCTTTCCGAAGGGCTGCTGATCTATTTCACGGAGGAAGAAGTGACATCGCTGGCGACCGACCTGGCGGCCGCGGGGTTCGACTGGTGGGCGATGGATTTGAGTTCGCCGGCGCTGATGCGCATGCTGCAACAGACCACCGGACGCGACACCGCGCAGGCGGGAGCGCCGATGCGGTTCGCGCCGGAGAATCGCGCGGCGTTCTTCGAGCCTTTCGGCTGGACGCCGGTGGAGACGCACTCCATCTTCGAGACGGCGATGGCGCACCATCGCGTGCCGGCGGAATTACTGATGGCGCCCCCGCCGCCCGAAGCGGGCGATATCTGGTCCGGGGTCTGCCTCCTGCGCCGTTCCGCGCGGTAGGGCATACGCTGCTGCAGGCGGGCACCTTTACTTTCCACCGGGGCTCAGGGCAGGGTCAGCAAGCGATTTGCTTTGCAAATGTAACCTTTTACCTCCCACGCGGTATTATTCTGCGAACGCCGGCGGCAGTGCGTTCGTATAAAGGATGGGGGTGAGGTATGACGTACGCTTTGCGCACGCTGTGGAGAGACCGCGGGTTCGCGGTGATGGCCATCCTGAGCCTGGCGATCGGGATCGGCGCCAATGCGGCCATCTTCTCGCTGGTAAATGGCGTACTGCTTCGCCATCTCCCGTATGCCGACGCCGAGCGCCTGGTGGATCTGGCCGTTTCCACCCCCACTTTTCACAACGGCGAACCGCTGCCCATCAATATCGCCCAACTGGTGGGCTGGCGGAAGAGCACGCAATCCTTCGACGGCATCGCGGCCTATCGCAACACCACCATGAGCCTCACCGGCGACGGACTGCCGGAATTGATTTCGGGCGCGGTGGTATCGGCGAATTTCTTCGAAGTGCTGGGCGTGCGCCCGCGATACGGCCGGTCGTTTCTGGAGCAGGAAGACCATTCCGGACACCACCATGTGGTGATGCTCGCCGATTCCGTATGGCGGCGGCGTTTCAGCGCGGATCCCGCAGTCATCGGGCGCACAATTACGCTGGGCGGCACACCCTATACCGTGGTGGGCATCCTGCCGCCGGATTTCGAATTTCCCAAAGGCCCGAGCGATATGGGCAAGCGCCTCACCGGCCGGATGGAGATGTTCCGGCCGCTGGGATACCAACCTGACGACACCGTGCCGCATGGCGGCGATCTGAATTACTCGGGGATCGCGCGCCTGCGTGCGGGCGTCACTATCGAACGCGCGCGCGCCGAAATAACGGCAGCCGAGCAGGCCATGGATGCGCAGATATCCGGCGAGGCCTGGCACATTGTCCCGCTGGTGACGCCGCTGCGGCAAAAGCTCACGGGCGATGTGCGCCAGAGCCTGATGGTGCTGCTGGCGGCGGTGGGCGCGGTGTTGCTGGTGCTGTGCGTCAATCTGGCCAACCTCTCGCTGTCGCGCGCCGCCGGGCGTGCCCGTGAGTCGGCTATCCGTACCGCGCTGGGGGCCGGCCGTTGGCAACTCGCCCGACAGTCGATTGCCGAGACCGCGATACTGGCGGTAGCCGGCGGCGGTCTCGGTGTGCTGTTGGCGTACCTGGGACTGGAACGGCTGGTGGCGTCGGCGCCCGTGGATCTGCCTCGTCTGGGCGAGGTATCGGTCGACGGCCGTGTGCTGCTGTTCGCGCTCGCCATCTCAGCCCTTACGGCACTGCTGTTCGGGATTCTGCCGGCGGTGCACAGCGCGTCCAGCGCCGCACCTTACGAAACGCTGAAATCCACTGCCTATTCGAACTCCGGCGGTCCCACGGGATTGCGCCTGCGCAATCTTCTGGTGGCGCTGGAGGTGGGCTTATGCGCCACCCTGCTGGTGACGGCCGGTCTCTTCCTTGCAAGCTTCGTGCGGCTCACCACGATCCCGCGCGGCTTCGATATCGAACGCGTGCTGGCGGTAGACGTGGTGCTGCCGTGGACCAAGTACACCGACGAAGCCGAAATAAGCCGCTTCTTCGAGACTCTTCTGGACAAGGCGCGAGCCATGCCGGGGGTACAATCGGCAGCCGTTTCGTCTTACCTGCCGCTGGAGGGGGAGAGCTGGATCGACATCGTCAGCACCGAGAACGACACCCGGCCGCAGACGGCACACCCCAGCCCCAATCTGCGTTTCATCAGCCCCGGCTATTTCCAGACGCTGCACATCCCCGTGCGGGAAGGGCGCGATTTCCAATCCACCGACCGCAACCGCATGACCGCCGTCATCTCGCAAAGCCTGGCGCGCAAGCTTTGGCCGCATGACGACCCCATCGGCCGCAAACTGATGGATCACGGCAAACTGCACGAAGTGATCGGCGTGGTGGGAGACGCGCGCAGCACCAGCCTGGCGCAGAATCCGGTGGACATGCTATACATCCCGCTATGGCAGCGGCCGCAGACTTCGTCGTCCATTCTGGTGCGCACCGCGATGGATCCCAAGTCGATCGCGTCGGCGCTGCGGGCAGCGGTGTGGAGTGCGGATCGCGACGTACCGGTTCCGCAGGAGCGCACGCTCGAACAGATTCTCACCGGCTCGCTTGAGCGGCAGCGTTTCCAGATGACGCTGGTGGTGTTGTTCGCCATCGCCGCGCTGGCGTTGGCGGCCTTCGGTACCTACGGGGTGGTGTCCTACGCGGTGGCGCGGCGGCGGGCGGAGATCGGCATTCGCATGGCGCTGGGCGCGGGGCAGGCGCGCGTGCTCAGGCTGGTGCTGCGGCAGGGAATGACGCCGGTATTCGCCGGCCTGGCGGGCGGCGCGATCGCGGCATGGGGCATCGGTGCGTATGTGGGCACCCTGCTGTTCCAGGTGAGCCCGCACGATCCGACGGCATTCGCTGTTTCGGCGGGGGTGCTGGTTGCCGTGTCCGCCGTGGCGTGCTGGATTCCCGCGCGGCGGGCGGCGGGGGTAAATCCGCTGGAAGCGATCCGCTACGAATAACCCTACATCCGGCGGTTGGCACGGCCAGTCCGCTACCCGCGCGTTGCGGTAGGCGATTACAGAAACTGCCGTTGTCACCCGGACGATGATTTGCCCGGCAGTTGGAAACTGGCGACGGCAAATGCCCGAAGCTGCGCTTTAGGCACGCTCCCGCAAACCGAGGCAGACACTCATGCCGGCGATTGCGTGGTGCGCCTCACGGGTGTCTGCGCCGTCCACGTTGAGGAGCAGCGGACCTATCTGGGCTCTGCGGTGATCCTCATGGCCACGTTGACGGGCATATTTGATACCGCTTTCACTCCCGCGTTTGCATCCTGCACGTATACCGCGCGCAGGCTTTCCACCAGCGTCACCGCTCCGCGGATGGGCCGCCGCTGTCCGCCCCGGTTGGAGTAGCGCATGAGTGCGGCAATGGTGCCGGGCGCGCCGCTCAGCTTGGCGCCGCTCTCGTCGAGCACCGTCACGGTTTTCCGCCAAGGTGTGTAGATGCGGATGCCGACGAGTTGGTGGCGCTCATTGAGGCGGGCGGCACATGCCCCTTCCACCGCGGCCGCATGAGAAAAAGGGCGAGTGCGTGCGCCACGCCTTTGGAGTGCGCTGCGACGCCTCCTGAAATCCGTCACACAACTCCGCAAACCTCGGCGCTTCTGGACCACCCCATTGCATCTTGCCACGCCGCCGTGCCTCGTATAGAATATCGATAGGAGTTCCTATAGAATCTCTGTATGAGTAACACGGCCCTTCTCCAAGGCACGCTGGACGTGCTCATTCTCAAGGCGCTCGCCCTCGAGCCGATGCACGGGCTCGCCATCTCGCGCCGTATTGAACAGGTGACCAAGGGCACATTCCAGGTGAAAGCGGGTTCGCTCTTCCCCGCCCTGCATCGCATGGAACAAGCCGGATGGCTCGCCTCCGAATGGGGCGAATCGGAAAACCGGCGGCGCGCCAGGTATTACCGGCTTACCGCCCCCGGACGCCGTCAGTTCAAACAGGAGGCGGCACAATGGGCGCGTATCGCCGCCGCGATGTCCAATGCGCTCGACACTATTTAAGATGTTCTCGCGGCTGAAATTCCTGTGGCGCAATCTCGTGCATCGCCGGGAGGCAGAGGCCGACCTCGCTGCCGAGATCCGCTCCTACCGCGACCTGCTGGAAGACGAAAACACCGCCGCCGGCATGGACCTGCCGGCAGCCCGGCGAGCGGCGCTCATCGAACTCGGCGGTGCCGCGCAGATTCAAGAGGAGGTAAGAGACGTGCAACTCGGAGTGATGTTCGGACAGATCGCCGCGGAAATCCGCCAATCGCTGCGCGGCCTGCGGCGCAATCCCGGGCTCACCATCCTCGGCGCCTCGATGCTGGCGCTCGGTATGGGAGCGAGCACCGCCGTCTTCAGTATCTTTCAATCGGCGCTGCTCCAGCCGCTGCCTTTTCGCGATCCCCACCGGCTGGTACAGATCAGCGAAACCCGCCTGGCGCGCGGGCTGAACCGGACCTCCATGTCGGAAGCGAACTTCTGGGATCTGCGCGCGCAGAACCACTCCTTTCAGGAAGTCGCCGCCTCCCACGACGACCAGGTCACGCTCGCCGGCATGGGCCCCGCCGAAAAGCTGGATATCGAAGCCGTCACCGCCGCGTATTTCCGCACCTTGGGCGTCTCGCCGGTAATCGGCCGGGACTTTGCAAATGGCGAGGATCAGGGCTCGGATCCGAATTGGTGGAACGGCGCGACGGTCGCCATTCTCGGCAACCGGTTTTGGAAGACCCGCTTCAGCGGCGATCCGGCGGTGCTGGGAAAAACGTTGCGGCTCAACGATAAGCCATACACCATCGTCGGCGTCATGCCGCCAGGAGAACCGCTGCTCGATCAGCCCGTCTACATCCCCTTCGGCAATCGGCCCGGCACAGAACGGGGAAGTTGGGAATTCTTCGTTACCGGACGGCTCAAGCCCGGCATCGCAATGGAGGCGGCACGCGGCGATCTGGCGCACATCGCCGCGACTTTAGGGCACGACTACCCGGGAGCAGACCAGGGCATCGGCTTTCGCATCGATCCCTCGAGCGAATGGATCGCCGGCGATGCCACGCGGCGCGCGCTTTGGGTGCTGCTGGGCGCGGTAACTTTCCTGATGCTGATCGCCAGTCTCAATGTCGCCAACCTGCTGCTGGCGCGCGGCACGGCGCGGCGGCGGGAGATCGCGGTACGGACCGCGCTGGGAGCGGGCCGCGCCCGGCTGGTGCGCTTCGTGATGATGGAATCGCTGATCCTGAGCGGATTGGGCGCGGTGCTCGGAGTGGGCATCGCATACGCCGCGGTCGAGACGATGAAGGCCATGAATGTCACAGGCGTGCCGCGTCTTTCCGGCGCCGGATTAAATCCCTGGGTGCTCGGCTTCACGACCGCGCTCGCGCTGGCGACAGGACTCCTCTCGGGCATCGCGCCGGCGCTGCAGGCGCCCACCGGTCGCGTGGCCGGCGCGTTGCGCGAAGGCGATCGCCAGACCGGCGGCGGCACCGGCGCGCGACTGCGCACGCTGCTGATGACCGGCGAGGTAGCGCTCTCGTTTCTTCTGCTGGTGGGAGCGGGCCTGCTGATTCGCAGCTTCTCGCATTTGATGACGGCCGACCGCGGGTTTCAAACCGAGCACCGCCTGCTGTTCTCGGTGAGCATGCCGGGCTCGTATGCGGGCAACGGCACCGGCAAACAACTCATCGACCGGATTCTGGACCGGCTGCGCGCGCTCCCCCAGGTGGCGGCAGCCGGGTCCGTCGGCGTCCGGCCGATGGCGCCCAGCGACCCGGGGATGTCGATCGATTCCAACGGGCGCGGCAATGGCTCAGGCGCGAACGCTCCGCCCTGGGCCGGATGGCGCATCGCCACGCCAGGTTACTTCCGCGCCGCCGGCCTGCCACTGCTGCGCGGGCGCGAATTCGATGCGACCGATAAACCGGTATGGGCCGTTCGCGGGCAACCCGAACCGCAGCGGCACGTCGTCCTCAGCACGCGACTGGCCGGTATTCTGTTTCCCAACGCCGACCCGATCGGACAGCACGTGACGCTCTGGAAGGGACAGTCGAACCGCGATGCCGATGTGGTCGGCGTCGTCGGCGACAGCCTGGAGCGGGGCCTCGCGGAACTTCCCGCGCTGACGGTCTACATTCCGTACGGAGCTAACGCGCTCACCAGCGAGTTCTTGGTGGAGACGCGCGGCAACCCTCTGTCCCTGGCAGGTTCGGTACGATCGCTGATAGCTGAACTCGACCCCAATGTGCCCATTGCAGACCTGAGCACATTCGAGCAAGTGGCGACGCAATCGGTCGCACCCCAGAAATGGAACGCGGTCTTGCTCGGAGTTTTCAGCGGGCTTGCGCTGCTGCTTGCGACTGCCGGAATCTACGGCGTGCTGTCGTACTCGACGAGCCGGCGCACGCCCGAGATCGGACTGCGCGTCGCGCTCGGAGCGAGTGGCGCCGATATTCTCCGCATGACGGTGGCGCAGGGGCTCCGGCCCGCACTGGCCGGTATCGCGCTGGGCGCGCTCGGCGCATGGTGGCTCACGCGCTACCTGACCAACTTACTCTTTGAAGTAAAGCCGTTCGATTTCTCCACTTACCTGGCCGTGGCAGGCATGTTACTGGCGACCGCCATCGCGGCGAGCTACGTGCCCGGACGGCGGGCGATGCGGATCGATCCGGCGATCGCACTACGCCTGGAGTGAAGGCCGGCAGCGCGGCGGTACCTGGCGCGTCGTGCTCCGTTTCGGCAGCAACTGCGACGCGCGGCTGCGGGACGGCACGCGGCCCTCCTTTATCACCCAGTAGAATTAGCAGCCCGTGGTAAATGCCGGCGACTACTGCTTCTCTTCCCACTGCGATTCGAGCAGGCGGGAATATTCTCCCGAAGCGTAGAGGGTGAAGCGCCAGCGGTGCGTGTCCAGCGAAGGATACGGATCGAGCTCCATATAGCAGCGGTAGAGCGAGTCGGCGTACTTGTGATAATTGCGCAGAAACTCTTCCGCCAGATCGCCGAATGCGGGCGGCTGGGCGAATAGCGAATTGAGCCCAATAGCGCGGCAAAAGATGGATATGTAATCGGTCACGCCCCAGTGCGTGAGCTTCTCCCGGACATCCATCGGCGTGTTTAAGGTAAGGAGCGCGGCGAAGCTTTGAGGACGGCATTCGCGGCCTTGCAGTTCGGGCACCCTGGCCACCCAATCCATGCACTGCTCCATCCAGCGGAGGACATCCTTGCCCAGGAAGAAGAGCATGCGGATTTCGCCGTAGCGGCCGGCCAGGATGCGCCGGCTCAATTCGCCCGGATCGCTGCCGTCGCTCGGGATCAACCCCGACAGCATCAGCGCCGCCTTCGAATTATCCAAAAGAACGGAGGGCGGCGTGTGCTCGTTAAAGGGATGCAGAATCAGCGGCGGCAAGTCCCATGTGGTTTCCTCGGGCGACGTTGGCATTTGGCTCCAATTCCTTATCGGCGAAAAGGGTGCAAAACTTTACGGCTGCCCAAAATCGTTATCCAAAGACAACATGCGGTACATACCGGATACTGCCTACAATTCTAGATGAAGCGATGAAAGTGTCATCCGCCATTACGCGCTTCCTTCGTGAGGAAGAAAGCGGACAGGACGTCGCCGAATATTGCCTGATCACCGCCTTCATCGCCCTGGTTGCCCTCGGAATTTTCTGGCACGTTTCCGGCGGCCTGCAGGGCATGTTGACGTCTATCAATAGCTCTATCTCCGCCGGAAGCACGGGCACCTCGGCCGGCGGCCAATAGGGCATTTATACCCCTGGCAGCCGCAGGAACCGGCGCGCGTTCTCGAAGCAGATGGCGCGGATAGTCCCGCCCACCAGCTCGAAATCGTGGGGCAGCAGGCCGGCCTCCATGTCCGCCCCGAACAGCCCGCACAGCGTCCGCCGGAAATATTCGTGCCGCGGGTAGGAGAGGAACGACCGCGAATCCGTCAGCATGCCGATGAAACGCGAGATCAGGCCGCAATTGGAGAGCGCATTCATCTGCCATTCCATGGCGTCCTTCTGGTCGAGGAACCACCAGCCGCTGCCGAACTGCATCTTGCCCGCCACGCTGCCATCCTGAAAATTGCCCATCATGGTGGCGATCAGGTAATTGTCCGACGGATTGAGATTGTAGACCACGATCCGCGGGAGCGCGTTTTCCTGGTCGAGCCGGTCCAGATAATTGCCGAGCGCGTCCGCCTGCGGCCAGTCGCCGATGGAATCGAAGCCCACGTCGGGACCGAGTTCGTGGAAGCGCCGCGTGTTGTTGTTGCGCCGCGCCCCCAGGTGGAGTTGCTTGGTCCAGCCCTTCTCGGCGTCCAGCCGGCCAAAAACGAGCATGAGATAGCTGGCGAAGTGCGTATGCTCTTGCGGTGAGGCGGCCTGTCCGGATCGCGCCCGCGCGAAGATGGCCGCGGCTTCCGATTCGCTGGCGAAATCGGCGAATGGAGTGTTGAGGCCGTGGTCGGAAAGGCGGCCGCCCATCTGATGGAAGTAGTCGTGGCGTTTGCCGAGGGCGTCCACCAGGTCCTGAAGGTTGGCGATGCTGCTATTGGTCACGCCTTCCAGCCTGGCCAGCCACGCATTGAGGCGCTCCGGCAGGTGCACGTTAAGCGCCTGATCGGGCCGGAATGCCGGATAGACTTTGGTGGCCATGCCGCTCGACGCCATCTGGCGGTGCGGTGCGAGATCGTCGGCCGGATCGTCGGTGGTGCAGACGCACTTCACGTGGAATTTCCGCATGATGCCCTGGGGCCGCAGGTCGTCGTTGCCAAGCTGCGCATTGGCTTCGTTCCAAATGCGCTCGCCGCTCGCTTCGTTGAGGATTTCATCGATACCGAAGTAGCGCTTCAGTTCGAGGTGCGTCCAGTGGTACAGCGGATTGCGCAAGGTGGCTGGTACGGTACGCGCCCAGGCCAGAAACTTCTCCTTGGGCTCGCGCGGCCCAGTGCAATATTCTTCGCCGACGCCGTTGGCCCGCATGGCGCGCCACTTGTAATGGTCGCCCTCCAGCCAGATTTCGAAAAGATTCTGAAAACGTCGATTCTCGGCCACTTCACGGGGCGGCAGGTGACAGTGGTAGTCGAGGATGGGTTCCTTCTCGGCATACTCGTGGTAGAGCCGCTGCGCGGCTTTATTCTGGAGGAGAAAATCTTCGTGGATGAAGGACATCGCATCTAATAGCATAATGTAGCGACCCGCTACAATATAGGACCATGCCGCTGCGCCAACGCCTGGAAACGTACTTCGAGTTCACCGAGCTCGATGCCGATTGGCGCACCGAAATCCTGGCAGGGCTCACTACTTTCATGACGATGGCGTACATCGTCTTTGTCAATCCGGCCATCCTGCATGAGGCCGGCATGCCGCTGGCGGCGGTGACGGCGGCCACGTGCCTGTCGGCGGCCGTCGGCAGCTTCCTCATGGGCGCGCTCGCCCGCTACCCCATCGCGCTCGCCCCCGGGATGGGTTTGAATGCGTACTTCACGTACACCGTGGTCAAAGGCATGGGCGTGCCCTGGCAGGCGGCGCTCGGTGCGGTGTTCCTTTCGGGCGTGGCGTTCCTGCTGCTCACGCTGGTGGGCGTGCGCCAACTGATCATCTCCGCCATCCCGCACGAACTGCACTCCGCCGTGGCCGCAGGCGTGGGACTGTTCATCGCGTTCATCGGCTTCCGCAACTCCGGCATCGTGGTGCCCGACCCGGCGACCCTCGTCACGCTCGGCAAGTTGGGGGACAAAAGCACGGCGCTGGCGGTATTCGGCTTGCTCCTGATCGCCGCGCTGCTGGCCTGGCGCGTACGGGCCGCTATGCTGATCGGCATCCTGACCACCACTGTGGTGGGTTTGCTGACGGGCGTGGCCAAATGGTCGCCGCAGTTTTACACCTGGAGCGGTTTGTCGGCCACCGCGGGAAAGCTCGACGTGGCCGCGACGCTGCGCATCGGCTTTCTGGAAATCGTATTCGTGTTCCTGTTTATCGACGTGTTCGATAACATCGGCACGCTGCTGGCGGTTGGCAAGAAGGCCGGCCTGTTCGATAAAGCGCACCGCATTCCGCGGGTGAACCGGATCCTGCTGGCCGACGCGACGGCCACCATCGCCGGATCGCTGGCGGGCACTTCGACGGTGGTGAGCTATATCGAAAGCGCCGCCGGGGTGGCCGCTGGAGGGCGGACCGGAGTGACGGCGATTGTCACGGGAGCGCTGTTCGCCATCGCGCTGTTCGTGGCCCCGGTGGTGGGCGCAATCCCGGCGGCGGCCACCGCCCCGGCGCTCATCGTGGTGGGCAGCCTGATGATGTCTTCGGTGGCGGAAGTGGAATGGTCGGACCCCGAAGTCGGCGTGCCGGCGTTCCTTACCATGATGGCCATCCCGCTGACCTATAGCATCGCCAACGGGCTGGCGTTTGGGTTCACGGCGTACACGCTCATGAAGCTGCTGCGCGGAAAGTTTCGCCAGGTGAGCTTCGTGGTGTACATGCTGACGGCGATCTTTATTCTGCGATTCGTGTACCTGGCGCGCGGCGCTTAACGGCCATTCGCTACGCGCCGAAATCGCGCCGTGCGGGATGATCCACGATGATGACCTTACCGTCGGTGAGCGCTTTCACCGAATGGCGCGCGTTGGCGGGCACGATCGCCACCACTCCCGGGCTGGCGATTTGGGCCGCGCCCTCAATGGTCACTTCGAGCTCCCCCTGGATTACTTCGTACACCTCTTCTTCGGGATGAAAATGCTCGTGAATCGACGCCCCGCGGATGAAGTCGTAATGCGCGAACGTCATGGTGTCGGAGTGGAAATAGCGGCCGTGCCACCCTGGCAGGCGCTCGATGGCCTTCAAGGTAGAGGTATCCACGAAAGGCATTGCAAGCATGCTATCACGGCATGCCGGCCCACATCGTGAATGACCCTGCACTCCTTCCCTAGCCAATTGACAGGCTTATTGCAATCAGGGCAGTCTTAAAGACACTTCCGGAAATTTACGCCGCCGTTCACGCCTGGGATATCATGGAATGAGGACGTCCACCTCATTTTCCCATGGCATTGAAACCCGACCCGGAACTTGGTATCAACAGTTGGCTCGAAGACGAACTGTACCACCAATATTTGCGTGACCGCTCGGCGGTCGACGAGAGCTGGAAAGAGATTTTCGAGCAATCGAACGGCACCACCGTAAAGCCCGCCGCGCCCACGCCGGCGCCCGCTGCCGAGCTTTCGGCCGCCGACCTGGAAGGCTTGCAGCCGCTACGCGGCGTGGCCGGAAAAATCGCCGAGAATATGTCTGCCAGCCTGACGGTTCCGCTGGCCACCTCGCAGCGCATGATCGCCGTGAAGGTGATGGACGAAAATCGCCGCATCATCAACAATCACCGCACCCTGCTGGCGCGCGGCAAAGTTTCCTTCACGCACATCATCGGATGGGCGTTGGTGAAGGCGCTGGAGACACTGCCGGCGCTCAACAATGCTTACGCCGAGCGCGAGGGCCAGCCTTACCGTATCGTGCGGCCCGAGGTCAATCTGGGGATCGCGGTCGACGTGGCCGGCAGGGACGGCGGGCGCAGCCTGATGGTGCCCAACATCAAGAATGCCGGGGCGCTCAATTTCCAGGAATATCTCAACGCCTTTGACGACCTGGTGGCGCGCGCCCGCAAAGGCAAGCTGACGCCGGCGGATTTTCAGGGCACCACCATTTCGCTCACCAACCCCGGCACCGTCGGCACGGTCTCCTCCAACCCGCGGCTCATGCCCGGACAGGGCGCAATCATCGCCGCGGGCGCCATCGATTACCCCGCCGAATATCGCGGGGCGGCCGCCGAAACGCGCGCCGTCCTGGGAATCAGCAAGGTGATGTCGCTGAGCTGCACCTACGATCACCGCATCATTCAGGGCGCGGAATCGGGTGGCTTCCTAGGTAAGGTGCAGGAACTGCTCGACGGCAACGAGAGCTTCTACGAAGAGATTTTCGCCCACCTGAAGATGCCGCACCTGCCGGTGCATTGGGAAACCGACAGCCAGCCGCTGCTGCCCGGCATGAGCGGCACGCGCCACGCGGAGATCGCCAAACAGGCGGCCATCATGCAGATGATCAACGCCTTCCGCGTGCGCGGCCACCTGATTGCCGATCTCGATCCGTTGGGCGCGGAACCCAGCTTCCATCCCGAACTGCATCCCGAGACTTACGGACTCACCATCTGGGATCTCGACCGCGAATTCCTTACCGGCACGCTGGGCGAACAGGGCGCGGGCGGCCGCCGCACGGTTGCTACGCTGCGCGAGATTCTGGAGACGCTGCGCAAGACGTACTGCGGCAAAATCGGCTGCGAGTACATGAACATCCAGGTGCCTGAGCAGAAGCAGTGGCTGCAGCAGCGCATGGAGCCCGAAGCCAACCAGTGGAAGCTCGAGACCGCCACCCGCCTGCGCGCCCTGCACAATCTGGTGGCCGCCGAGGAGTTCGAACATTTCCTGCACTCCCGCTTCGTCGGCCAGAAACGTTTCGCGCTCGAAGGCGGTGAGACCGCAATCGTGATTCTGGAAGAGATTTTGCATCGTGCGGGCGCCGGCGATGTGGCCGAAATCGTAATGGGGATGGCCCACCGCGGCCGCCTCAACGTGCTCGCCAATACCGTTGGCAAGGACCTCAAGCAGATCTTCTCGGAATTCGAAGGCGAGATCGATCCCTCCAGCACGCAGGGTTCGGGCGACGTGAAATATCACCTCGGCGCCAGCGGTGTGCGCGAGATTGAAGGCCGCGAGATTTGCGTCGCGCTGGCGCCCAATCCCAGCCACCTCGAGGCGGTCGACCCGGTAGTGGAAGGGCTGGTCCGTCCCAAGCAGGATCGCCTGGGCGATACCGCCCGTCAGCGCGTGGTGCCGGTGCTCATTCACGGCGATGCGGCGTTCGCCGGACAAGGCGTTGTGGCCGAGACCCTGAACCTCTCCCAGCTCGAGGGGTACTCCACCGGCGGCACCATCCACCTGATCATCAATAACCAGATCGGATTCACCACGCTCCCCGACGAATCGCGCTCTACGCCCTACTCGACCGATGTGGCGCGCGGCGTACAGGCCCCGATTTTCCACGTCAACGGCGACAGCCCGCAGGCGGCCATCCGGGTAGTGCAACTGGCCTTCGATTACCGCCAGAAGTTCGGCAAAGACGTGGTGATCGATATGATCTGCTATCGCCGCCACGGACATAACGAAGGCGACGACCCAAGCTATACGCAGCCCATTCTCTATCGCAAGATCAAGGATCACCCGTCTACCGCCAAACAGTATGGCGAGCGCCTGGTGCGCGAAGGCGTGCTGACGGTGGAAGACCTGGCGGCCATGAAGCGGTCGATCTCCGAGCGCCTGGAGCAGGCCTACGACGCCGTGCAGAAGAAGGCGGAACACTTCCAGGTACAGGATCTGAGCGTGGTGGCCTCGGAAGATTATGCCGCTTCCTGCCCGCGCACCGCGGTCAATGACCACGTGCTGGAGCGCGTGATCCATGGCATGACGCAGTTCCCCGAAACGTTTCATCTGCATCCCAAGCTGCGCGGCTTCATCGAGAAACGCCGCGACGCAATCGCCAAGGGCACCGCCATCGATTGGGCTTTCGGAGAAGCGCTGGCGTTCGGCACACTGGTGCTGGAAGGCACGCCGGTGCGTCTCAGCGGCCAAGACTCCGGGCGCGGCACGTTCAGCCAGCGCCATCTGGCCTTCTACGATTCGGAGACCGGCAGGCGTCACGTGCCCATGCAGCACATTGCGCCGGGACAGGGCAAGTTCGACGTGGTGGACAGTTCACTCAGCGAGTACGCTGTGCTGGGCTTCGAATTCGGATATAGCGTGGCCGACCCGCTCACGCTGGTGATCTGGGAGGCGCAATTCGGCGATTTCGCCAACGGCGCGCAGATCATGATCGATCAGTTCATTGCGTCCTGCGAGCAGAAATGGGGCCAGCCGACCGGGCTGGTGATGCTGCTGCCGCACGGTTTCGAAGGGCAGGGGCCGGAGCATTCCAGCGCGCGCATCGAGCGCTTCCTGGTGCTCTGCGCCGAGAACAACATGCTGGTGTGCAACTGCACCACTCCGGCACAATACTTCCATCTGCTGCGCCGCCAGATGTACGGCGGGCGCGACCGCCGCGGCACGCGCAAGCCGCTCGTCATCTTCACACCCAAGAGCCTGCTGCGCCATCCGCGCGCGGTCTCCACGCTGCACGATTTTACGGGCGCCGGCTTCGTCGAAATCCTGCCCGACACCACCGCCGACAAGGCCGCTGTTTCGCGCGTGGTCTTCTGCACCGGCAAGATTTATTACGATCTCCTGCTGGCCCGCGAAGAGCGCAAAGCGGACCATATCGCGCTGGTGCGGGTGGAGCAGATCTATCCGTTCGCCGCCGAGCAGGCCGCCGAAATCCTGAGCGCGTACCCCCAGACAGCTGACGTGGTCTGGGCGCAGGAAGAGCCGCGCAACATGGGCGCCTGGCATTTTATCAGGGACAAGATGGAAACCGTGCTGAACGGCAATCGCCAGATTCGCTACGTGGGAAGGCCGGAGAGCGCGAGCCCCGCCACTGGTTCCGGCAAGCGCCACCAACAGGAGCAAGCCGCGATTATCGAGGACGCCTTGGCGCGTGGCGCGGTGTCCGCCCCCAAGCTGGTGCGGAAAAAGAAATAAGAGCGTTCAACTTGGGGCTCCGGCGTCTCTATTCCCAGGCGCCGCCTCAGGGCCGACCGCTGACCGCTCCTTACCCCTCGGTATCCCCGTCCTGCTCGAACTCTCGGGCGTCAACGCCTGCAACGCCCGCTTCAGTTCGCGCGGATCGAGCGGTTTGCTGACATAGTCCGTCATGCCGGCCGCAATACACCGTTCGCGATCCCCCACCATGGAGCTCGCTGTGATCGCCACAATCGGAATGCGCGCTCCGCGCCCTCCCGATTCGCGAATGCGCTGTGTGGTCTGATAGCCGTCGAGTTGCGGCATCTGACAATCCATGAAGATGGCGTCGTACGGGCGTTTCGTCCAGCGCTCCAGCGCCTCCAGACCATTGGCCGCCAGATCCACTTCGCAGCCGAGCTTCTTCAGAAGGTGGACCGCCAGCTTCTGGTTTACCAGATTGTCTTCCGCCAGCAGCACCAGCCAACGATGGCCTTCGCCCGGCACGCTCGGTTCCACCGGGACGAAGCGCCGGGGGACCGCCACGGGCGCCGGCGGCATCGGAAGCGTGATCCAGAACGCCGACCCTTCACCGGGCGCGCTGCGGAAACCCACCGTGCCGCCCATTAGTTCCGCCAACTGCTTACTGATCGCCAGCCCCAGGCCGGTACCGCCGTATTTCCGCGCGGTGGAGGAATCGGCCTGCATGAACTTGCCGAACAGCCGCGCCTGCGTCTCGGTGTCGATCCCTATTCCGCTGTCGGTCACGCGGATGGTCCACGCATGTTCGTCCGGTTGGCGGTACTCCACATCGAGCCGTACTGCCCCGGTATCGGTGAATTTCACGGCGTTGCTCAGGAAGTTGAGCAGCACCTGGCGCACGCGCGCCCCGTCGCCGATCACCGTGCGGGGCGCGTCCGGCGGATAGTCGAAGGTCATCCCGAGGCCCTTTGCCAACGCCCTGCCGGCCAGCATCCGTACGCTCTCCTCCACGATGGCGCGCAGATTGAAAACTTCGCGCACGATGGTGAGTCGGCCGGCTTCGATCTTTTCGAAGTCCAGAATGTCGTTGATGATGGAGAGCAGCGATTCGGCCGAAATCAGGGCGGCATCGGCCCACTCACGCTGCTGCGGATTGAGGGTGCTCTCGCAGAGCAGGTTGGTCATGCCGATGACGCCGTTCATGGGCGTGCGGATTTCGTGGCTCATGTTGGCCAGGAATTCGCTCTTCGCCCGGTTGGCTTTTTCGGCGCGGGCTTTTTCCAGTTCGAGTTCGCGCGTGCGCTCCTGAATCGCCTGCTCCAGGCGGACCTGCTCGCGCTGATGCCGCCGCTTCACGCGATACCACCACGCGCTGAACGACCACGTCATCAGGCAGCCCAACACCAGCCAGGACCCCCAGGCCTGCCACCACGCCGCCTGAATGGTGAACCGCAAAGAGGCCGGCGCAGAGCTCCACAGGCCGCTGCCATTGCGCGCCAGCACTTCGAAGGTATATTGGCCGGGTGGAAGATTGGCATAGCGCGCCTCGCCCTGCGGGCCCTCCGCCCAATCGCGATCGATGCCCGACAGGCGATAGCGGAAGCGGCGGTCGTGGTTGTCGAACAGCACCGGCGCGGTGAATCGCACCACCAGGTAACGATCGGTATACGGCACAGTGGAAGCGGCGTTCAGGCGGAGTTCCCGGCCGCCCAGTTCCGCGCTGGTGACGGTGACGGCCGGCGCTTCACTGAGGCCGTGAGGCTGTTCGCGAAAATGGGAAAGGCCGCGGCTGGTTCCGATCCAGACGCTGCCATCCGGATCGGCGAGGAAAGCGCGACTGTTGCAATCGTCCCAGACCAGGCCGTCCGATTGTCCATAGTGCCGCCACTTGCCGCCGCTGAGCACCTCGACTCCTTTGTCGGTGCCATACCACATCGTTCCGTCGGCGCCCGCGCCCAGGAAATCGGAGCTGAGTCCGGTAGGCAATGGCGTGTGGTCCATCGCCCACCCTGCCCCGCTCCGCACCAGGTGCGACAGCCCGAGGGCGTCGCTATAACCCAGCCAGATGCTGCCATCGGAGCCGGCAGCAAGCGGGCGCACCGGGTTTCGCAGCAGGCCCTCACCGGTGGTAAAGCGCGTCCATCGGCCGTGGTCGAAACACAGGAGGCCGTTGGTGGTGCTCATCCACATCCGGCCGTCGCGATCCTCGGCGAACTGGTAATAGTGGTCTTCGCGCGTCTGGCCGGGCACATCCACCGCCGCGAATTTCGGCAGGCCGAGGTCGGCCGGCGCGGTGCTGCGATACAGCGCACCCAGCCCGCTGGTCCATACAAAGCCTTCGCGATCCACGAACACCTGCGGCGCGTACGTCTTTTTCCCCTCGATCAGCACCGCGGCGGCGTGCCCGGTGGCGCCGTCGATACGCACCAATCCGTCGTTGCCGGTGCCCACCCACATGGAGTTATCGCGCGAATGCGCCAGCGAGAGAATCATGCGGCCGGCGAATTCCGGGCGTGTGGTCCAGTGCGATGGCGATTCCGGTCCACCGGGGGCGAATGCCAGCCCGGACCGGGTGCCCACCCAGAGGCCGCCGGCGGCATCGCGATGGATGGCCCAGATGGATTCGTTGGGCAATCCTTCACTGATGCCCCAGCCTTCCCATTCGGAGTAGCCCAGCCAGCGCGCCAATCCCAGGCCGGCCAGCCCCACCCAGAGCGATCCCTCGCGGTCGGCCAGCAGGGTGGTGATGTCGGTGTTCAACAGACCGGAGCGCTGGTCGATGAGGGACCATCGTTTTCCGTCCCAGCGGCACAGGCCCACGGGACTCGAGACGATGGCATCGCCGTTCCACGCCAATTCCAGCACCGGGTCGCCCAACAGCGGTGCGAAGCCATCTACGATTTGAAACGGGATTGGCGGGAGCGATTCGAATTTGCCAGTAGCGGCGCGGCGAACCCAGATGGACTTATCGCCGAGCATCCAGAGATTGCCCTGGCGGTCACTGCGTAAACAACGCCAATGGTCGGCGGGAAGGTCGGCGGCGACCGCCACCAACCGGTCGTGGTCGATGGTACAAAGCCGGCTGCCGCAACCGGCCCACATTTGCCCGCTGGAATCGCGGAAGATGCTGTAAATGGTGGGTTCCACGCCGGGGACACGCAACCAGACCGCCGGCCCCATGTGGCGGCGCACCAGCAGGCCGTCGGCGGTAGCCACATAGACGCTGTGGCCGTCATCGGCGGCCACGCCCTGGCGGCGCGTGGTGGTGGTCAGAGCGCCATTAAACGGGATCGGCAGGAAACGTTCGTCGCCAAACAGCGCAATGCCGCCTGTAGTGGCCACCATGAGCGCGCCGTCGGCATCCTCCACGCTGACGATATTGCTGGTGGGCAATCCCTGGGCGGTATCGAACAGATCGAAGTGCGACCCATCGTAGCGAAACAGGCCGTTCTGTGTGCCGATCCAGAGAAATCCCGTGGCGTCCTGCGCGAGCGCCGTAGCAGACAGGTTGGTAAGCCCCTCAGCCTGACCGTAGAGCTGAAACGGATAGCGCTGTGCCAGGCATTGGTGGCTTAGACAAACCAGGAGGATGGAGTGAGCCCACCACGGGGCGCACCGCCTCGAATTGGGCCGCACTCATCAAATTTGGTGCATTTTTTGCATGATTGCCAGACTGTAGATGGATAAGGCCCGGCTAGTATCCCTGGTCCTGGATTCACCTCTGGAATTGACGAAAAGTGAGTGATTCAGATAAACGGATATTCTAATTCATTTACTCGAAGTGCACGGGCTGCCCCTTGCATTCGACCCGATCTTGTGTATATATTCTATGAGCAAATTGACACCCGGAGCGGATACGAGTCGTAAAACACGGCAAAATAGGGGACCTTCTTCAGGTAGACCATGGGACCCAAGTTTTCCACCAATCGGGTAGATTCTTGAGGTAAGGTTCGCCACCACCGCCGTCGATCGTCCGTTGAGCACTCCGTGGGTGCTTTAAGGAGAAGTTAGAGTAAGCAGGCCGTTCGGCCCGTATCCGAAACGGTCATGGGGAAATATGGCGAACACTACGTTAGAGCCTCCCGGCGCGACTCCCAAGGGTCCGTCACAACCCGCTTCCAAGCCGTCCCTCATCCAGGCTTTCAAATCGATATTCTCCAAGCAGGAAGATCCGGACGAAGGCCGCACCGTCGCCCGCCGCCGCCGTTTTGTCATGGCCGCGGTGTTGGGAACGCTGAGTGTCAATCTCCTGATGTTTCTGCGCTTCTTCTTTCCACGCGCGCTCTACGAGCCAAAGACCAAATTCACGATCGGATATCCCGGTGATTTCGGATTCGGCGTCGACACCAAATTCCAGAAGGATCATCGCATCTGGGTGGTCCGCAACACCGAAGGAATTTTTGTCATCATCGCCATCTGCACACATCTCGGATGTACCCCCGATTGGAAGCCCGCCGAGAATAAGTTCAAGTGCCCGTGTCATGGCAGCGGGTACGACTCCGAAGGCGTCAACTTCGAAGGTCCCGCGCCGCGCCCCATGGACCGCGCGCACGTGGAACTGAACTCACAGGGGCAGATTCTGGTGGACACGAGCCACGCGTACTCGTGGCCCAAGGGCGACCGTTCGCAATTCGGCGACGATGGCGCCATCCTTCGCAACGTTTGAGGTCTATTCATGGCTGAAACCAACGGACACAATGTCAACCCACCGGCGCCGCCGCCGGCGGGCAACGGGAACGGTTCGGGCAATGGCGGAAATGGTGGAGGAGTGGTCACCAAGGTCCTCGCGAATGCCAAGGCGATGCAGGAGCGCGCCAGCGGGGAACTGCGGGAGACCATCAAAGCGCCCGAGAAGACCGACGTCTGGAAGTCGGTACTGCGCGTCAAGCACGACGAGACGCCGCGCAGCCGCGCACTCGGCGTTCTCAGCAACGTGTTTTTGCATCTCCACCCCGCCAAAATCAATCGTGACTCGGTGGCGTACAACTACACGTGGGGCATGGGCGGTATGACGTTCTACGTCTACATCACGCTGGTTTTCACCGGCACGCTGCTCATGTTCTACTACCATCCCTCCAAAATCGTGGCCTTCCGCGACATTCTGTATCTCGAGTCCGATGTCCCGTTCGGCAAGTTACTGCGCAACATGCATCGCTGGGGCGCCCACCTGATGGTGATCATGGTGGAACTGCATATGTTCCGCGTATATCTTACGGGATCTTATAAGCGACCGCGGGAATTCAATTGGGTAATTGGCGTGCTGCTGCTGGTACTTACTCTCTTGTTGAGTTTCACCGGCTATCTGCTCCCGGACGATCAATTGGGCTTCTGGGCGGTCACGGTGGGAACCAATATGGCCCGCGCCACGCCGCTGTTGGGACACATGGGACCGTTCGGACCGCAACTCGGGATGACGCCCTTCAACGACGTTCGATTCGGCCTGCTGGGCGGGTCGATTGTGGACTCCAATGCGCTGCTGCGCGCCTACATCTGGCATTGCGTCGCGATTCCGATCCTCGCCTCAGCGTTCATGGTGGTGCATTTCTGGCGTGTGCGTAAAGACGGCGGAATCTCCGGTCCGGCGCCGGTGATGTTGGAAAGCGAAATCAAGGAAGTAAAAAAGGTATGAACCGGGAAGCCGGAAGATCACCGTCGCGCTCGCTCTGAGCGATGGCTTCCGGCTCCTGACTTCGCAGAGGTCTTCTTATGGATTTCCATCAGCTATGGACGATCGTCAGCACGCCGGACAACGTTCCCATCGTGCTTCTGCTGTTCGTAGTCCCTTTCTATACCTGGTATGGATTGCGGCAGTCGTTCGCCAACGACCGCCTGATCGCCCAGCTCGAAGCCGATCCGGCGATGGCCAAGACGCACCATCGCAAAGTCCAGCCGTATAAGCAGGGCTGGGCAAAGGAAGTCCACGTCTGGCCGTACCTGCTGCGCATCGAGTTTCTGGCAGCCATCATCGTGACGGTCATCCTGATGGTGTGGTCGATCACGCTGAATGCGCCGCTCGAAGAGCCGTCGAATCCGACCCTCACCATGAATCCCTCGAAGGCGCCGTGGTACTTCCTGGGACTGCAGGAGATGCTCGTCTACTTCGACCCCTGGATGGCCGGCGTGATCATGCCGTCGCTCATCATCGTGGGACTGATGGCGATTCCCTATATCGACGCCAATCCGCTGGGCAACGGCTATTACACTTATAAGCAGCGGAAGTTCTCCATCCTGACTTTTATTTTCGGGTTCATCGTGCTGTGGGTTTCCATGATCGTGATCGGCACGCTGATCAGGGGGCCTGGATGGATGTGGTTCTGGCCAGGGACCACATGGGACCACAATCGCTTGATATTCGAGGTGAACCGCGACCTGCCGGACATCTTCGGTATCACCGGACGCGTCGGCAAGATCATCTTCGGAGCGGTGGCGATAGGACTCTATGTGGTGGCGGCTGCCATCGCCGTCCACAAACTGATCACCAAGAATGCTTTCAACCGCAAGATTTACGCGCGTATGAGCGTGCTGCAGTACGTGGTGATGCAGACGTTCCTCATCGTCATGCTGTCGCTGCCGGTGAAGATCCTGGCGCGGCAGTTGTTCCGCATCAAATATGTTTGGGTAACGCCCTGGTTCAATATTTAAGCGACTGACTTTATTTGAGCGACCGATATGAGCGATCAAGAGAAAGATCCGGTAACTAGTTCCTCGCTAAGTAAGCCGCTGTTCATCTGGTCGGCCTTGTTAGTGCTCTCCATGATCTGGGGCCTCTATGACGAGGTCTATGGCATCCGCCCCTGGAAGGGCTACCAGGCCAAATTCGAGAAGCTGTATTCCGCGTACCTCAAGGATCTGCGGACGCCTGAGGCGCAGCACGAAGCCCAGATTAAGGCGTCCCCGCAGTACCAGCAACTCGACACCGCCATGCGCGCTGAGGAGGCCCGCGCCACCCCTCTGGCCAAAGTCAATACGGACAAGGTCAACTCCCTGGTGCCCAAAATCCAGGCGCTCAACGATCCCTTTCAGGAGGTCCGCAGCCACATCGGTTCGCTGACCTACGAAATCGAAATTACCAGTCCGGACCGCAAGGACTCGCTGCGCAAGCAGATCGTGGAACTGAAGGCGGAGACGCGCAAAGTCCGGATTCCCGGCGAGAGCGAAGAGCGCGTCATGAACTTCGACCAGATGGACCAAACCTTGAAGGGCTGGAAGGACGAAAAAGCCAAGGCACTGGAGGACAACGTCCAAATCCTGGCCAAAGCGACCAGCCTGCGCAAGCAGCGCGACCAGTACCTTTCCGACCGCATCAGCGCGGCCAGCACAACCACGCTGGACTCGGTCGCGACCTCCCTGAACAGCTTCGATATCCGCATCCGTCAGATCCATATTAAGGACATCGACCTGGTGGACCGCTGCGAGAGTTGTCATCTGGGAACGCGCGAGCCGGTCGTCCTTACCGCGGCCGCCATGGGCGGCAACGAGGTATTCGCCAGCCATCCGAACAAGGAACTGCTGCAGATCCACGACCCGGAGAGTTTCGGCTGTACACCGTGCCATGGCGGCAACGGCGCGGCGCTCTCCAGCGTGGAACAGGCACACGGGTATAACAAATACTGGCTCTGGCCGCTCAGCCATAAGGAGAATATCGAGGCCGGATGCCAGCAGTGCCACGTCAAGGAAATCGTCACTGAGATGGCTCCCTCGCTGAACGAAGGGCGGGAAGTCTTCCGCCTGCGGGGCTGCACGGGCTGCCACCGGTATGAAGGCTTCGATCGCGAAGCCGACGAGATCTCGTCGGTGAACCAGCAGATTCACCAGGACGACCAGCAAAAGGCCGAATGGGCGCGCGAGATCGGGTTTACCGAAACCAAGGCCAACGATCCGCGCATCAGCAACGACGATGCACGTAAGCTGTTGGCGCATGCCAATGACCTGCGCGTGCGTTCGAGCGGGATCGATGCCCAGGTTGAGCAGCTCGACCGGCGGTCGGCGAATCTGGTGCGCGAAGTCAAGAAGGTCGGGCCGAGTTTGAAAGAAGCGCGCATGAAACTGCGCAAGGAATGGATTCCGGAGTGGCTCAAGGATCCGCACAAGTGGCGCGAAGGCACCAAAATGCCGACCTTCCGTCTGGCTGACGACGACCGCAAGGCGATCGCCGCGTTCATCTGGCAGTCCGGCCTGAAGGGGCAGTTAGACCAGCAGAAGCCGGGCGATCCCGTAAAGGGCCAGGAGGATTTCGAGACCCGCGGCTGCATGGCCTGCCATTCGATGGGCGAGGGTTCGCAGAAACAGGGTGGGACCTTCGCCGCCAATCTGAGCCGCGAAGGCGAGAAGGCCAATTACGATTACATCGTGCGCTGGGTGCACAATCCACGCCAGCGGACCGCGCCCTATTGCGCTTTCGAAAAACGCGACCTCACGGCGCAGGATTATCAGAACCACGGGCTTCCCTACGTGTACGATCTGGACCACGATAAGTGTCCCAACGACGGCCATGTCCTCCAGGTGCAGCAGATGACCCCGATGCCGAACCTGCGGCTCACCGAGGACGAAGCTCGCGACATCGCCAGTTACCTGATGACGCGCAAGCACGACAATGCGACTTATGAAGACGCCAGCTACATGGACGACCCCAAGCTGGTGGACAAGGGCCGTGAAAAGGTTCGCTTCTATGGATGCGCCGGCTGCCATGAGATCGCCGGACTGGAAGACGAACAGCGCATCGGCACGGAATTGACGAAGGAAGGATCGAAGCCAATCGAGCGCCTCGATTTCGCCTTGCTCGGCCATAAAGCGGAAGACGAAGGCTGGATGACGCACAAGGGCTTCTTCGAGCACAAACTCGAGAATCCCGCGGTCTTCGACGAAGGCAAAGAGAAGGCTCCGCAGGACAAGCTGAAGATGCCGAACTTCAACTTCTCCAAGCCGGAAATCGACGAAGTCACCACCCTGCTCGAAGGCTCGGTGGACGCCAGCGTGCCGCCGCGTTATTTCTATACGCCGACGCCCCAGCAGCAGGATATCGTCGACGGGTGGTGGGTGGTCCGCAAGTACAATTGCATGGGCTGCCACAAGGTCCACGTGGGCCAAACCAGCATCATCGACGGTCTGCGGCGGTCTCAGGATCCCGACTGGGTGGAGCAGAAGCCGCCCACACTCATCGGCGAAGGGGCGCGCGTCAATCCCGAGTGGCTGATGCAGTTCCTCAACAATCCTTCGTTGAGCGAAACCGACACCAATCGCGACGGTGTGCGGCAATACCTGCATATCCGCATGCCAACCTTCAGCTTCTCCGAAGGCGAGATCCGCAAGCTCGTCCGCTTCTTCGCGGCTCTCTCCTCACAAGCCGAGCCGTTCATTCCGGAGAAGATAGAGGCAGTCAGCGACCAGGAACGCACCATGGCGCGCCAACTCTTCACCAGTGAGGGCGCCCCCTGCCTGAAGTGCCATATGGACGGCGACCCGGCCCACGATGCCAGGGCTACGGCGCCCAATTTCACGGTGGCCAAGGACCGTTTACAGCCCGGATGGGTGAAACGCTGGATCCTCGATCCCGCGCTCATGAGTCCCGGCACGGCGATGCCATCGGGTTTGTTCCGCAAGGACGGCGACCGGTGGGTTTTCGCCGGCCCCACTCCGGCAAGTTTCAACGGATACACGAAAGACCAGGCGGACCTGCTGGTCCGTTATATGTTCTCATTCACTCCCGATGAATTGGCGCGATTGAGAGCCGGCGCGGGTAAGTAGAGCTAGCATGTTCAATCTTAGGAGAAAATCAGCATGAAGAAGATCTGGATTACAGCAGGAGTAGCTTGTGCTCTGACCCTGACCGGCTGCGGCGGGGGAGGCACTCCGGCTCCTAAAGCAGACGCAGGCGCCACTCCGGCGGCAAGCAGCGGGGCGGCCACTCCCGATATGGAGAACGGCGCTACCATCACCGGCAAGGTGTCCTTCGACGGGAAGGCTCCAGTGATGAAGACGCTGGATATGTCGGCCGTTCCGGCCTGCACGGCGGCCCATAAGACGCCGGCAAAGTCGGAAGAGGTAGTGGTGGACGATAAGGGCGACGTGAAGAATGCCTTCGTCTGGATCAAGTCCGGACTGCCCGCCGATAAGACGTGGCAGGTGCCCACCAGCGCGGTCCAGATCACGCAGGAAGGATGCATGTATACCCCGCACGTACTGGCGCTGATGGCCGGCCAGAATCTCGATATCAAGAACGGCGACCCGACCAATCACAACATCCACCCCATGCCGGCCAACAATCCCGAATTCAACCAGTCGCAGCCTCCGGGTGCCGGCGACATCGACCACTCCTTCGCGCGCCAGGAAGTCATGGTCCCGGTGAAGTGCAACATTCACCCGTGGATGCGCGCTTACATCGGCGTGGTCAACCATCCGTTCTTCGCGGTCACTGGCGATGACGGCACGTACAGCATCAAGGGCTTGCCTCCGGGGACTTACACCATCGAAATGTGGCAGGAGAAGTACGGCACCCAGGATCAGCAGATCACCGTTGGTGCGAAGGATAGCAAGACGCAGGACTTCACCATCAAAGGTTGATCTCTGCGCCGTTTCGCTGTGGTAGCCGGCTTGTGCGCTTTAGCGCTGATCGTGGCCGGCGCATTGGTAACCAGTAACGATGCCGCCCTCGCGGTGCCCGACTGGCCCCTGAATTGGGGCCGGCTCGTGCCACCTCTTGAGGGCGGCATTCGTTTTGAGTTCGCCCATCGCGTGCTGGCATTGCTTTCGGCCGTCGCCACCACGCTCCTTGCCCTATGGATGCAGGCGCGCGAGCCGCGCCATTGGATGCGCCGCCTCGCGTGGTGGACAGTGGCAGCGGTGATCGCGCAGGCGCTGCTCGGCGGCGCGATGGTGAAACTCATCGACCCGAAAGGTCTGGCGATCGCCCATGCGGCATTCGCGGAAATCTGCTTCGGCCTGCTGGTGGCAATCGTTGCCGGATATTACGGGGGGCATGGCGCCAGCCACTGGGTGGCGCGGCTCGCCATCCTGGTGCTGTTTGCGCAAGCGGTCCTGGGAGCTGCCGCCCGCCACCTGGCTATGGGCATCGTGCCGCACATTGCCGGCGCGGTTGTGGCGGCTGGGATCGCGATGTGGGCATCGCTGCGAACGATCGTGCGCCATTTGGATGACGGAAGGTATCCGCGCCCCGCTCTGGCGCTGTTGGGATTTACGGCGCTTCAGATTTTCTCGGGAGTGGCAGCGTATGCGGTACGCGCGGCGGCGGTGGACGATCCACAGCCTATGCCGCTCGCGGTATGGACCACGGTGGCGCACGTCGCGCTCGGAGCCATGATTTTGGGAGCGGCCATTGTGCTCGCGATGACCGAGCAGGAATCGTGAACGAGCAGAATCACGAAGTAGCGAATCCACAAGGTGCTGAACCTTATCGCCCTTGGGCAACATCTCATAGTATACTGGTCGAGCACCCAGACTATCGCCGATGCGCGATTACATCGAATTAACCAAACCGCGGATTACCTGGCTGATCCTCATGAGCACCGGGATCGGGTATTTTTTCGGACTTCCGGCTGCCCCTACCTGGCTCGCGTTCCTCAAGGGAATCCATCTTCTCTCGCTGCTGCACACTATTCTCGGCACTGGCTTGATTGCCTCCGGCACGGCCGCGCTGAATCAGTGGTACGAGCGCGAAGCCGATCGGAAAATGCGGCGCACCGCTGCGCGACCGCTGCCTTCGGGCAGGATCCCGGCGAATGGCGCACTGGCCTTCGGCGCGGCACTCTCAGTAGCCGGCTTCCTGGAACTTTGGCTGGGCGTCAATCTGCTCTCCGGAGCGATCGGCGTCTTCACGCTCGCCAGCTATCTCTTTTTATATACGCCGATGAAGCAGCGTACCTGGTGGTCCACCACCGTGGGCGCCGTTCCCGGCGCTATGCCTCCCATGATCGGTTATGCTGCTGCAGCAGGCATTCTCACGCCGCAGGCCTGGGTGCTGTTCGCCATCCTGTTCGTGTGGCAGTTTCCGCACTTCTACTCCATCGCCTGGATGTATAAAGAAGACTACGCCCGCGCCGGTATTCGCATGCTGCCGGTGGTGGAACCGGATTGCCGGTCGACTGCGCGGCAGATCGTGCTCTACGGTATCGTGTTGATTCCCGTTAGCTTGATTCCCGCGGCGCTCGGAATGTCGGGGCGTGTGTATATCGCGGGAGCGCTCCTGCTGGGTGGATGGTTCCTGTATTCGGGAATTCGGGTGGCTTCGGAACGCAGTCTGTCGCGCGCGCGTGGGGTGCTGGTAACTTCGGTATTGTATCTTCCGCTCATTTACGGCCTCATGCTTTTGGACAGGCCCGGTCTGTGATCCAAGTTCAGAATCTTACCCATCGATACGGTGACCGCGTCGCTCTCTCGAACGTCAGTTTCGAAGTAAAGAAGGGCGAAATTTTCGGCCTGTTGGGGCCGAATGGCGGCGGTAAATCCACTCTCTTTCGTATTCTTTCCACCATGATGGTGCCCACTTCCGGGAAGGCCATCCTGGCCGGCCACGACGTGGTGCGCGAACCCGCCGCGGTGCGCCGTCATGTCGGCGTGGTCTTCCAGACGCAGAGTCTCGACAAGGCACTCACCGTCGAAGAAAATCTGCGCGCCCAGGGCCATTTGCACGGCCTCAGCGGCGCGCTGCTGCGCGAACGCATGGAGGCCGCCATGGCGCGCCTGGGGCTGCTCGACCGCCGCAAGGATCTGGTCGATACGCTCTCCGGCGGATTGCGCCGGCGCGTAGAAATCGCCAAGGCGCTGCTCCATCGCCCGCAGGTGCTGCTGATGGACGAAGCTTCCACCGGGCTCGACCCGGCGGCGCGCCGCGATGTGTCCCGCCATGTCGAAAGCCTGCGCCAGAGCGAAGGCGTCACCATCCTGCTCACCACTCATATACTGGAAGAAGCGGACCGCTGCGACAAACTGGTGCTGCTGCACCAGGGCAACATCGTGGCGCACGGTTCGCCGGATGAACTGCGCTCCGCCATCGGCGGCGACGTGGTGCTGCTGCTGTCGCCCGAGGCGACAGCGCTGGCCGCCAAAATCGAGGAACGCTTTCATCTGAAGGCCACCGTCAGGGAAGACGAAGTGCGCGTAGAGATCGAAAACGGACATCGCTTCATCGCCGAGGTGGTGGAGGCGTTCCCCGGCTCGGTGACTTCCGTCGGACTGCACAAGCCCACCCTCGAAGACGTATTCGTCAATCGAACGGGGGCGTCCATTGAATAGCTTCCTCTTACCGGCCGCCACCTTGTGGCAGCGCGAACTGGTGCGCTTCTGGCGGCAGAAGAGTCGCGTGCTCGGGGTGGTCGCCTCGCCCCTGGTCTTCTGGCTGCTGATGGGCTATGGGTCGAACGACCTGGCGCGCTACTACGCCGGCGCCCTGGTGCTCACCGTCATGTTCTCGGCCATCTTCTCCACCATCTCGATCATCGAGGACCGGCGCGAGGGCTTTCTGCTGTCGATGATGGTATCGCCCGCGCCGCGCACCAGCATGGTACTCGGCAAGATTCTGGGTGCGGCCACGCTGGCGTGGATCCAGGGCCTCATCTTCCTGGCGTTCGCCCCTCTGGCCGGCGTACGCCCCGATCTGTCGCAGGTCCTGCTGGCAGCGGTGGCGATTTTTCTGGTGTCGTTCACGCTCACCGGCCTCGGCTTCGTGATCGCCTGGAGGATGGATTCCACTTCGGGCTTCCACGCGATCATGAACTTGCTTCTGGTGCCCATGTGGATGGTCTCCGGGTCGCTGTTCCCCATGGCGACGGCGCAGGGTGCGATTCGCGCCATCATGTGGGTCAACCCGCTGACTTATTCCATCTCGCTGCTGAATGGCTTGCTCGGGCTGCCGAACGCTTCGCCGGGTCCGCTGGTGAGCGCCGGAGTAACGCTGGGCTTCGGCATGGTGCTGCTGGTTATATCGGGCGTGATGGCGTCGCAGAAGAGCACCAAGAGCGCGGCATGAAGCGCGCGCTTCCAGTGCTGGCGCTGGCGCTTGCAATGGGGGCCTGCGTCAAGCCCAAGCCACTGCAGGAATACGGCGGCATTCCCGAGTTCCAACTAACGGCGCAAACCGGACAGCCGTTCGACAGCAAGATTCTCGACGGACACGTCTGGGTGGCGGATTTCATCTACACTTCCTGCACCGGTCCCTGCCCCATGATGAGCAGCAACATGCGGCAGTTGCAAAGCTCCACCGCAGAGAGTCCCGATGTCTTGCTGGTATCGATCACGGTGGACCCGGCGCACGATACGCCGCCCGTGCTCGCCGAATACGGGCGCCATTTCAAGCAGGACCCGGAGCGCTGGTTTTTCCTCACCGGTCCCGAGGCCGCTCTTAACGATCTGGGCGTGCACGCCTTCAAGTTGAACAGCGTGGACGGCAGCCTGACCCACAGCACGCGCTTCGTGCTGGTGGATCGCAAGCGGCAGATTCGCGGATTCTATTCGTATGACCAGGAAGGCTTCATGCCGCAGTTGGTACACGACGTGCGTCAACTGGAAGCCGAGCGATAATCACAAAACTCCGTAGCGCCGCGTCACGGCCGGATCGCTCTCCGCCGCTTTCTTGCGCAGCGGCGCGAATTGCGCCCGCAGGAAGGTGACGAACGCATCGGTGGTGGTCGCCCCTTGGGGCGGCTTGCCCTTCATCCCCGATTCCAGCCATGCGGTGGCCGTCTGCTCCACCGCCGCGTCGAGGACCGGCGGACGCAACAGCGCGCTGAGCCAGGCGAACATTCGGCGCATGCGCGGACGCAGCGTGGGACCGCCATGGTCGGCGTCGCGCACCAGATGGTATTCATGAGCGAGGTCGAGGTCCCACAGCGTTCGGTGCAGAAACTCCGCGCCGTCGTGCGCGTTCAGGAAGTCGCGGCCGGCGGCATCGATGTAGATGGCCAACTCCGCGCGGCGGATGGCCTGGGCGTTGGCGTGGGCGCGATTGGCGGGGTTGTTTGCCTCCCACAGGGCGGCATCGCGCGCCGGCCCGATCAACTGCGGCGGACCGCCCGCCGCATGATGCAGTCGATTGCGCGTTCCGCTGTGCGAAGCGTGCAATCCCGGCTCCAGCATGGGCTGCATCGCGGCCACCGCGGTGAAAAGGTCGGGCCGTGCGAAGGCCAGCTTGAGCGCGCCATACCCGCCGCCCGAAATTCCCACCACGAAGGTGGCGCCGTTGGTCCGCGAAGATGCATGGACGGAAGGGATCAGATTTTCGGCGAGAAACGAGTCCCAGCGCAGGCTGCCGGCAGCATCTTCCAGGTAATAATCCATGCCCGGGCTGGGAACGGCGAGGACCGCCGGCTCCAGGCCCTCACTCCACCACTCGTCGAATATCGGCTGAAGGTCCGCCAGATTCTCGCGCGTGCCGCCGGCGCCCAACAGGAGCACACACAGCGGCATCGCTGCATGCGATTCCGGCGTGAGCACGGCAATCGGCACGGGCGCGGGAAGATGACGTGAAGGCAGATCGTGGAGCGAGATTTTGGAAGCCATTCCGTTCACAATGTAGCAGGTTCGCCCGAGCGAAGGCCCCTTATGTTCCGCCGTGCCACCCACCAGATCACTACCGATGGAATCGCGATCTATGCTAATGACAGCAGGGCGGCGGAAGATGACGGCAAGGCAAATCTTAGAGCGAGATTCTGCAAGCCATTCCGCTCACAATGTGGCAGGTTCACCCGACCGCGGCCCGCCATCGTTCCGGCGTGCCAGATCACTACCGAGGGAATTGCGATCTACGCCAACGACAGCACGGCGGCGCGAACCGATGGAAGATCACGGGAAAGAGATTTTGGAAGCTATTCCGCTCACAATGTAGCAGGTTCACCCGAGCGAGACCCGTCATGCTCCGGCGCGTCCAGTTCATCGATCTGTCGCTGGATGTTATCGGCCGCGCCATCGTTCCGCCGCGCCACCTGCCAGATCACTACCGATGGAATCGCCACCCACGCCAACGCCAACAGTCCGGCGCGCAGCGACTTGCGAAACGCGGGAATCGAGAGCGCGATCCATACCGTCGCGATGCCTGGCAACAGCGGGCCGAGATACCATCGCCAGATGCCATTCAGGGCGTCGCGCTGCCGCTCCAGTTGGGCACGATGGAACGCCGCACAGCTCTGCCAGCCCATTTTCCCCGGGACCTTCGCTGCGGCCGCGCGGCGGTGAAGCTGCCTCGCCACCACCAGCAGTCCCGCCGCCAGAAGCCCATTCCCCACACGCATTGCCAGTAGCCGGGACGTCCACGCAAAGTAGCTGAAATACGGGATCATCACCGCTATCGCCACATATTCCCGCACGTTCCGCCAGAAAATGTTGCGCCGGAACCGGTCGCGTTTCCTGCGAAGCTCCTCGAGACTCATGGGCGCCGCTTCCCCGCCCTGCGATTGCCACACGCTCCGCATATCGTTACTTTCCATTGCCGCCTCCCTGGTGAAACTGCCGCGTCAACAGAGTCTTGATCCGGTGTATTTTGGTCGACACATTGCCGGGCGAGAGACCCGTGATTTCAGCCGTCTCGGCGGCATCCAGCCCTTCGAGATAAGAGAGGATCACCTGCCGGTCGAGCGACTTCAGCTCCTGCATCAGAGCCAGCAGCCTCTCCACCGCCTGGCGCCGGTCGGCGGCGCCCTGTCCCTGGCTGGGATCGGCCGCCTCGGCTACCTCTTCCAGACTGAGCCACGCCGATGTGCGGCTGCGACGCTGTCCGATCACGTGGCTGGTGGCGGCATTGTGCGCCACGCGGTAGACCCAGGTGCGCAGCGAGCAGCGCCCATCGAAGCTTGCGAAGCTCCGCCACAATGCCAGGTGGACGTCCTGCAGCAGGTCGCGGCGCCTGTCCGGGTCCGCCTCATAAGCAGCGGCGAGACGATGAAGCGCCGACCCGTACGCGGCCGTGGCCTCCAGGTACCGCTCGTCCTGAGATCTGACTTCCACAATCAGGTAGTCGGCGGAGTTTGCGGTTTCTTACAGGGCAAGCTTAGTGGAAATTCTCCACTAACTCGAAATTGGTCTGGCTCTGGTCCACACGCGCGTACAGAATGTACTTGCCATCGGGCGAGACGGAGTAAGTGGAGTCGCGTCCCCCGCCGTGTTTGACGTGGAAAACCACCGTGCTCTGCTTGCTGGCGAAATCGAAGAAGGACACCACCGGCTCGCCGGCGCTACGTTCATACTCGATGTAGTAAATGCCCTGCCGGGTGGGCTGGAGCGTTGTGCGCCACATCAGTTCGTGCTCCGGAACGATGGCGCGCTCCTCCTTCCCACCCTCCACCGGAATGCGCCAGAAGGCACGTTCACGGCGGAAGTAAATGTACTTGCCGTCCACCGATTCCACCGGCTGGGCCGAGCCCTCCGCAGTCTGCAATTGCCGCGGATTTCCCCCGTCGGGCGCCGCTTCCCAGATATGATTGTGTGCCTGAAAGAAGATCGACTTGCCATCGATCGACCAGGACCCGTTCATTGCCCCCGATTGCACCCGCACCGCTTTCGAACCGGCGGCCGCGGGCACAGTGTAGAGGTCGTTATCGTTGTCGGTATCGAAGAGCAGCGACTTGCTGTCGGGCGACCAGCGAATGCGATCCAGTTCCGGGCCCTTGATATCGGTCACCTGCACACGATTTTGGCCGTCGGCGTCGCTCAGCCAGATTTCGTCGTTGCCCGTCTGGTCGGAGATATCGGCGATCTTCTTGCCATCAGGCGAGTAGCGCGGGCCGAATTCGTGCCCCGGGGAGCGAATCACGGCGTGCTCCACAATCTGATCGGGATCGCCGAGTTCCGCCCGCCAGATCGACGATACCGTGGGGCTCTCGCCGTAGACCATGCGATTGCCCACCGGCGACACCGCCGCGTATTGCGCGCCCTTGCCGCCAATAATGAGATCGCGCGGGCTGCCGCCATAGGCCGGCACGCGCCACAGGCGCCACATGGCCACCCGCTGGCCGGTGTAAATCAGATCCTGCCCGTCGCGCGTCCAGGCGATGCCGTGAATGGCGCGCCCGTCGAAAGTGAGGGCGTGCGCGGGACTGGCGCCGGCGGCGTCCACTATAAAGATGTTGGCGTTATCCGCGCCGGAGTTGCGCACAAACGCGATGGTATTGCCGTCGGGCGATACCGCGGGCGTAGAATCCTCCGCGCCGGCCGGCGGATGGGTGAGCGGACGAAATTTGCTGTCCGCCAGCGAGAGGATCGCGAGCGACGCCGGCTTGTTTTCCGCGGCCTGTACCGCGACCAGCGATTCGCCGTCGCGCGTCCAGGCAAGTCCGGGGAAAGGCTGCGCCTCATCTCCCGGGGCCGCGCAACCTGGAATGGTACGCTGCTCCGCCCCGCCCTGCGACGCGATGATCACGCAGTCGCCCTGCCCGTCGTGGAGGCGCACGAAGGCGATCCGGTTACCGTCGGGCGACCAGACCGGGCCGATGTCGTTCGCGGGCCCCGAGGTCAACTGCTGCGATCCACCGGCGCTCAGGTCGCGGACGCGAATGTGGAACGTATCGTCTTTCAATGACGTGCCACGCGCACTATAGGCGAGGCGCTGGCCATCGGGCGCGAAGGACGGGTACGCTTTGGCGCCCGGCTCATTGCTCAGCTCGACGCGTTTCGGCGCCACCGCAGGCCCGGTGGCGAGCCTGCCCAGCAGCGTCACCACGCCGCCCACGGAAATCAGACACAGGGCGAGCAGCACCGGGGGACGACGCCAGATCTTGCCGGTAGACATAGGTGTATTATCTCAGCAAGACGCACGCCGGGGCCCAAATGTTCCCGCTTCCCCTTAGGCGCCATCTTTCGGCTACTTTGGCCCCTGGAAGTGCTTTAAATTTGCGCGGTTGGTCCGCCATTTGCGACACTGGCCAAGTGATTGCATTGCGGCGGCTGTCGCTTTTGCTGGTCTCCATAACGTCGGCGTTCCCCCAGAGCAATCCGCTCCCTGCACACGAAAGCCTTACCTACAGCATCGAATGGCGCCTCATCACGGCCGGCCGGGCGGTGATCGACTGGTCTTTCCCCTCGAGCGATTCCGCCCAGGTGAAGGTGAAAGTGGAGTCGGCCGGACTGGTCTCCAAACTCTTCCGCGTGGACGATAATTACATCGCCAATTTAGGATTCGGACTGTGCGCCCAATCGGTGGAGTTTAATGCGGAAGAGGGTAGCCGCCGCCGCGAGACCAAAATCAACTTCGACTACCCCAATCGCCGCATCGATTATCTGGAACGCGACCTGCTAAAGAACACCATCCTGCTGGCCAAGGAAACCGAGATTCCCCCGTGCACCCACGATATCGCCGGCGGTCTCTATTTCCTGCGGAGCCTGAACATCGAGCCGGGGCAAAGCGCCCTGATGCCGCTTACCGACGGGAAGAAAAGCGCCGTGGTGAAAGTGGAGGCGCAGCAGCGCGAGGAGATTAAGACGCCCGCCGGCGTCTTCAAGACCGTCCGCTACGAAGCCTACGTCTTCGACAACGTCCTCTATCGCCGGCCGGCGCACCTTTACGTCTGGCTTACCGACGATCCGCGCCGGCTGCCGGTGCAGATTCGCGTGCGTATGCAGGTGACTATCGGCAGCATCACGCTGCAACTCGAAAAGCACGAGTAGGGTCATGCCACGTGGCGAGGCCGAGACTCGCCGCATGCGGGGGAGCACACGCCGCGGGGCGCGAGACCTAAGTCCCGCTGGCCGGTTCGGGACTGAGAACCCACCCGCCCATCGCTTCTTCCACTAGCAGCGCCAGCCGCAGCGCGATATCTTCTCGCCACGGACCCGCCGCCACCTGCACCGCGATCGGTAAACCGGTCTGCGATCGGCCGCAGCGCACCACCGCCGCCGGCCATCCCGCCACGTTAAACGCCATGGTATGGCTGAAGCCCCGGAAATTTTCGTCGCGGATCGATTCGCCGTGCGGCAGCGCGGGGTGAATATACGCCGGGCAAAGGATCGCGTCGAAGTCGCCCAGGAAGCGCAGCATCTCTGCCCGATAAGCGTCGAGTTCCGCCCAGTAGCGGGCGAATCCTGCGAGGTTCGTGCGGTAGGGCTCCAGCTTATCGAGCCACCCGGTGAGCAGAGGATGAAGATGGTGCGACCCGAGATCGTGCAGATACTCGCGCAGTCCGTCGCCGCCATCCGCGCCGATCATTTTCATCTCCAGGCCGTATGCCGCCGGCAGGCAAGAGGGCCGAGCTTCGGTCACCGATCGCACGGCCGGAGCGATCGCCCGCGCCGCCGCGCGCACTACTGCGGCGACTTCGCTGTCCGCCGCGGCGAAACCGTTATCGGTATAGAACGCGATGCGCAGATCGGTGACCGCCACTTCGTCCGGCTCGCGAAAAGGGACGTTGGGCACGGTGGCGTCGATGCCGTCCGGCCCGTTCAGAAAGCGCATGGCGTCGATGAGATCTTCGACACGCCGGGCCATCGGCCCGATCTGCCAGACTGCTTCCAGCCATCCGCCGGCTGGCGGAAAATGGCCGGTACGCGGCAACCGGCCCGAGGTCGGCTTGAGCCCCGCGATCCCGCAGAAGGCCGCCGGCAGGCGCACCGATCCGGCGGCGTCGCTGCCCAATCCCAGGGGAGAGCCGCAGGCCGCGATCAGCGCCGCTTCCCCGCCGCTCGACCCTCCGGACGTTCGCGCCGCATCGTAGGGATTGTTCGTCTGCCCGAATATCAGGTTGGCACTCTCGAAGGCGAAGAGCAGGTCGGGCAGATTGGTGCGCGCGATGGGGATCGCTCCGGCGCGGCGCAGGCGGGCCACCAGCGTGGCATCTGCCGTGGAGACTGCCGCGTTCCTGCGCCCAAGCGTACCGGCGGTACAGCGCATGCCCGCCTGTTCGATGGAATCTTTCACGCTGAACGGCACGCCATGCAGCGGACCGCGCAAATTGCCGGCGGCAAGTTCGCGGTCGGCCACCTCGCTATCGCGCAGCGCGCTCTCGGCCAATACTTCCACCGCGGCGTTCAACACCGGGTTGACGGCAGCGATCCGCTGGAGATGCGCGCCGATCAGGTCGCGCGAAGAAACACGGCGTTCCCGCACGAGGCGCGCCTGTTGGCGCGCGGAGAGAGTGAGTATAGAGGTCAAACTTCATTCTCGCGCGGCGGCGACCGCGGTACGCTACACTGGCCCTTCGTGGAAACGAACCTCTCCTATGTTCGGGGGGCGGGCGTGCCCTTGCTCGAACAGACCATCTCTCAGGCGGTCAGCCTGGCCGCTGCACGCTTCGCCGATCGCGAAGCGCTCGTCGTGTGCCATCAAAATGTTCGCCTGACGTGGCGCGAGCTCGATCGTGAAGTGACCCGCACGGCCCGCGGGCTGGCCGGCCTGGGACTGCGTCCCGGCGACCGCGCCGGCATCTGGGCCAGCAACTGCGTCGAGTGGATTCTGCTGCAGCATGCCGCATCGCGTGCCGGCGTGGTGCTGGTCAACGTCAATCCCGCGTACCGTTCGCACGAACTGCGTTTCGTGCTGCAGAAATCGTGTATCCGCGCGCTCTTCCTGCGCGAGAAAGACCCGCGCGCCAACTATCGCGATATCCTGGCCGCTTCGCGCGACGGCGAGAGCTTGCCGCTGGAACACGTCATCTGGCTGGGCGAAGCCTCGTGGGACGACATGATCGCAAACGGCCGCGATGTGCCGGAATTCGAGGCGTCACCTGGCGATGTCGCCAACATCCAATACACCTCGGGCACCACCGGCGTGCCCAAAGGCGTCCTGCTGACCCATCGCGGGCTGGTCAACAACGGCATGGCCATCGGCCTCATGCTGCGCGCCGATGAGACCGACCGCATTTGCGCCCCGGTTCCGCTGTACCATTGCTTCGGGTCAGTGATCGGCTCCATGGTGTCGGTGGTGTACGGCGCAACGCTTATCCTGCCTTCGGCGCAGTTCGAACCGCTGGCAACGCTCGACGCCATACACCGCGAGCAGGCCACCGCGATCTACGGGGTGCCGACCATGTACGTGGCGGAACTGGGCCACCCCGAGTTCGAACGATTCGACCTCAGTTCGCTGCGCAAAGGCGTCATGTCGGGCGCGCCCTGCCCGGTGGAATTGATGAAGCGCGTGGCGGCGCGCATGCATTGCGACCGCCTGGTGATTCCTTACGGCCAGACGGAGGCCTCGCCGGTGATCACTATGACGAGCGTGGACGATCCGTTCGACATCCGCGTGGCCAGCGTGGGCAGGGCGCTGGCGAACACCGAGGTGCAGATTGTGGACCCGGCTACCAGACAGCCCGTGCCGGTGGGCGAACAGGGCGAGCTGTGTACGCGCGGCTATCTGGTGATGAAGGGCTACGACGACGATCCCGTGGCCACGGCGGAAGCGGTGGACAGCGACGGCTGGCTGCACACCGGCGATCTGGCGGTGCTGCGGCCCGACGGCTATTTCAGTTTCAAGGGACGCGCCAAGGACACCATCATCCGCGGCGGCGAGAATATCTATCCGCGCGAGGTGGAGGATTTTCTGCACAGCCATGCCAAGGTGGCCGACGTGTATGTGGTCGGGATACCGGACGCGAAACTGGGTGAAACAGTGCTGGCGTGGATCCAGCTCGAACCGGGCGAGGAGGCAACAGCGGACGAGATTCGCGATTTCTGCCGCGGCAAAATCGCCTACTTCAAGGTGCCGCAATTCATCCGCTTCGTCGATTCCTTCCCGCAGACGGTGACCAAGAAAGTGCAGAAATTCCTGATTCGCGAGCAGGAAATTCGCGAGCGCGGACTGGAAGCGCTGGCCGCCCAACTAACGGCGTAGGTTCTCTTGCACGGCATACTCGCTCTGCGTTCGTCCATACTATGCCTCGAACACTACCCGCTAAGGGGTGGCATTTGATGCTAGCCTCGGAATGAATGCAATCGAGATTCAGGGCAGACGATTCTAACGTCGATGTGATCGTAGATCCGAATTTCCGGGGTGACGTGCGCTCCGCGGCGAGTCAAAGCGCCCTCGATCTGCCCCTCCCCGATGTAGACCAAGCAGGCGATGATTTCGCGTTTTGCCTGAGCGACCACCACATCATCGAGGAAATAGACGCCGACGCAATGCTCGAGCGCGGCGTACATCCGATCGGGCGAATTCGCAAGGCTGTGAAAGCGCTTGGCCGCGGAGAAGTCGTCTTGCTTACCAGCTCATTCCGTCCCGAACCACTCATCGAGACGATGCGGCGTTCCGGATCTGCCGTCCACACTTCCATCCAAGGAACAAGGCACCTCACCTATTTCGCCGGCAGCGCGCTCATGTGACCGGCGACCAGTCGCCACCCTTCTGGCCGCTTGTGCCAGACGCGCGTGTATCTCATGGCAGCCGTTAAGGCGGCGCCATTCAGTATGGCTTCCGCATTCATGAGGACGCTGACCACGGAGGTATCGCCCAAGTGTAAGAGGCGGCGATCGCCCGGGTCCATTCTGGTAATTCGCAGCCGCCCGGACCGGTGCAACGCGAGATCGTCGCTCTTGTTCGCGAGAGTTCCATCGAAGCTCGTGAATACCAAGGCGTCGTCGAGGAGGCGCTCAAGAATTGCGGCGTCGCCAGTGAGTTGGGCCTGCCGTAGTTCCGCCTCGCAGGCCAGGATTTCGTCGTCCATGCTCATAATGTAAATCCGAATTTAGCCTTGTCGATTGTCGGAATCGATCCGGTCGACCAAACGGTATAGTCCGAGACAGGCGGCAAACAGAATTCCAGAAATAATGGCGCCCGGCACGGCCGCCTCGCGATGGCCGGCCAGGTAGGACTCAAGTGTCGCGGAGAGCAGCCAGATCTGAACGATCAGGAGAATTACGATCAGCACCATGGCGCCATCGATAGCGGTCAGCCCCTTTTTCTGCGGTGCGTTGCGGCTCATGCCCCGTCTCCTTCCATTCGAATCGCCACAAGCTGCCCGTTCTTCTTCTCCAGCGCCACGCGCGGCAACGCCCGCTGCGGTGGGCCCTGCAACACCGAACCGTCCGTGATGGAGAAGAAGCCCTGATGGCAGGGACATTCGAGCCGGTTCTGCTCCTTTTCGTAATAGACCGCGCACGACAGGTGCGTGCACTTCTGGCTATAGGCAACAAACGACTCTGCGGCCGTCCTTACCAGGATGCAGGGATCATCGGCAGTCGGATAGGCGAAAATCTTCACGCCACCCACAGCCAGCTCATCGACCGAGCCTACCGCCAATTTGGGGTAGACCGGTGCGCGATGAAAAGCAGACCGCGCTAGAATCCACAGGTTCCCGACAAGCATGCCGAAACTGGTCAGAGTCAGGAACTTGGTGAACTGCCGGCGGTTCACGTAGCGCTCGTCCACCGTATGAACCGAGAACTCATCGCGCCAAAGCGGCGTGCTCGAAGGCTTGCGGAACCAGCTCATCTAACCTCTTCCCAGGTGTAGTCGGCAACGTCGATCGCGATTTCTCCAGCGTCGGCCGGGGCCATCATGTAGACCTTTGTGGTGATCTTCTGGTTTCCGAACCAGAATGTATTGACCGGCTTCTCCCGCCTGGTAGCCGCAATATCTTCCGGCGTTACGTAGGTGAGTGCCTGGCTGGGGCAGACGGTTGCACACATGGGCTTCTTACCGATGGACGTTCGGTCATAGCACATGTCGCACTTCATCATTTGTTCGTATTGCGGCACCAGCTTCGGAATCCCAAACGGGCAGGCCAAAACGCAATTCGAGCAGCCGATGCAGCGCGGCTTCAGCGACGAACCGACGACGCCGTCTTCATATTTCTTGATGGCGTCCGCGGGGCAAACCTGCGCACACGTGGGCTCATCGCAATGCCAGCAAACGTATGCCGCCGTGGCGATGGTCTCCTTGCGGTCTACAAAGTCGAAGTTGATCATCGACACGCCGCGGTGCGTGTCACACTCTTCGCACGCCTTCAGGCACGACTGGCAGCCGATGCAGCGTGAGGGGTCGACGTAAAACTCGCGGCCGAACATTACGACTGACCTCCGGGGCCTGAAGCCTTTTCAATGCGGCAGGCCGACACTTTGTACTCAGGAATCTTACTGCGCGGGTCCAGGGTCCTGTGGGTGAGCCGGTTGGCGCTCCGTCCACCGGGCCAATGGTACGGAATGAAAACCGTGTCCGGCCGGATGGTGCGGACCACCATGGCTTGCAAGGTGATCGCGCTTCTACGAGAAGCGATCGTGACCCAATCCCCGGTGTCGATACCGTGTTGCTCCGCCAGTCGCGGATGTAGCTCCAGTTTTGGCTCCGGGTATTGATCGACCAACGCTCCGATGCGGCGTGTCTGGGTGCCGGACAGATATTGACTGACGACACGGCCGGTCGTTAAATAAATGGGAAACTCCGCGTCCACCGGATCGCCGCTCTCGCGCCATGCCAGCCTCATGAAATGCGCTTTCCCATCGGGGTGAAAGAACCGGCCATCCTCGAAAAGGCGCGGCGTACCGGGATGTTCCAGGGTGGGACAAGGCCAGAAAACACCCTTCTGCTCATCGATCTTCTCGTAGGTGATGCCGTAATAATCGGCCAGCCCGCCTCGTGACGCCAGTCGCAACTCCTCGAAAATCTCGCGAGGTTCCTTGAATGGAAAGAAGTCGCCCTTGCCAAGGCGATGAGCCAGGTCGCAGATGATGGAGGAGTCGGTGCGTGCGTTGCCCGGCGGATCGACTGCCTTTTGAATGTGAATGACGCGGGCCTCCACGTTGGCTGTGACACCTTCCTCCTCCTCTTGCAGACTCCCGGCTAACACCACGTCCGCATGGGCGGCGGTCTCGGAAAGAAAAAAGTCGATCACACCAAAGAACTCCAACTTCTCCAATGCCTCGCGCGTGAAGTTCGAGTCGGGTAGGGAGACCATCGGATTAAAGCAAGTGCAAAGCAATCCCTTGATCTCGCCGCTGTGAATGGCGTTCATAATCTCAACGGCGGTATAGCCGGGTTGCGGCAACTCTGCTGGCGAGATTCCCCACACCTTCGCGACATGCTCCCTCGCCGCCGGGTCCGTGAGGCTGCGTTGTCCGGGCAGTTGATCGCACTTCTGCCCATGTTCGCGGCCGCCCTGGCCGTTGCCTTGGCCGGTAATCATGATCGGACCCGCGCCTTCGCGCCCGATATTACCGGTGGCGAGCGCGATAGCGACCACCGCTTCGCAGTTCTCGACGCCTTTCGATTGGTGTTCCAGTCCGCGCGCATGCATCAGCATAGAACGGCGCGATTCCCCAATCATGTGCGCGGCCTTCTCAATCGCTTCGGGCGCGACCCCGCTCACATCGGCGGCGCGGCGCGGAGTCCACGGCGCTACCGATTCAGCCGTCTTCTCGAAACCGGTAGTGTGCGCTTCGATGAACTGCGAATCGGTGAGGCCGTCGCGGATGATGACGTGTAGCATGGCCATCAAAAGAGCAAGGTCGGTGCCAGGCCGGACCGGTAAGTAGAGGTCGGCGTTCCGCGCGATGGGAGTAAAACGAGGATCGACCAGGATCAGTTTCGCGCCCTTGTCACGGGCTCGCCAGATGTAGTCCGTAGTGATGGGCGAGCATTCGCCGACATTGGAACCGATCACAAACAGAACTTCAGCCTGGGTAATGTCGTTCCAGGGATTGGGAGCGCGATCGACGCCGAGCGCCGCCTTGTATGCGGTACCGGCCGACACCATACAGAGCCTGCCGTTGTAGTCGATATGGCGAGTACCCAAGCCGACCCGCGCAAACTTGCCCATTAAGTATGCTTTTTCGGTAGTCAGCGAAGCGCCGCCGTAAACGGCGACGGCGTCCTTGCCATATTTCTCCTGCAACTCACGAATTCGACGCGCGGTGAAATCCAGAGACTCATCCCACGTGGCCTTGCGAAACCCTTCCGGGGTCCTCATCAAAGGGTCCAGAAGCCTGTCCGGATGGCTACCTTGTAAATAGCGCTTCACTCCTTTGGGACAGAGCATGCCGCGATTGAACGGGAAGTCTTCCCAAGGTTCGAAGCCCGTCACCCGGTTGTTGCCGACTTTGAGCTGAATTCCGCATTGCTGTCCGCAAAAACAGCAATGGGTCTTGACCAGTTTTTCGGGGTGTTTGCCGCTATCCCCCTGCCAGCCGCCCGGAGGGTTGTAATTCAAATGGGGACCGAAGCGGATGCTCAACTCGTCCTGGGAAAGCGGCGCCTTAGCCACGTGATTGCTCCTTGATTCTCATCTGTGCCATGGAGAGCGACTTGCGTTTGCAGGGCGGGCAGAGTGCTTGCCAGTGGCCGGCTGGGCCCGGAGTGGAATAGTCGAAGCCCACTTTCGGAAGGACCGCTCGGAGGTCGTCGATATGCATTTGTGAAGCGAAGCGCTCCCCGCAGCGGGCACATACAGCGCCTGCGCCGGCCGCGCCCGCTTCCTGGTAGAGCTTCACTCCAAGCTGGGCGGGCCGCTGGAAGATGTGAAAGAACTTTCCGAAAGGCAGGAACAAGAGTGCGGCGATCACGGTAATAGCATGCAGGATGGCGAGGAAGCTGTAGGCCGAACCGCGCAGCCATTCCTGCGAGACAGTCAGCGCCAGCCCTGTCACCGAGATTGCGAACAGCATGATGATGGGAAGAAAATCCATGCCGAACTGCTGCAACGTGCGCGCACCTTTGTCCGTCATCCGGCGCCACAACGAGAGGGCAATGCCGGCCAGCACCAGCACCGCCGAGATATCCAGGCCGTGAAAGAGAAGCCACGCCACAATCGTATGCAGGCGAAAGCTTCCAGCCGGGAAGCCGAACATATAGATGACATACGTCAACTGGTCTCCGGGCAGAGTGCGGAAATGGAGCCAGCCAAACACCAGAGGGAAGGTAATCGCGACGGCCAAGATGCAGCCCCAGAACAGGCACTGATGCATCCACCAACGGAGCCGGGAACGGTGTGCGATAAAGCGCTGCCCTACGAGGTGGGTTCCGCCGAGTGCCAACATGCGCGTCAGGCTGCGGAAGATGCCGCGACGCCGGTACAACTCCCAGCCGCGATCCCAGTACAGTCGTGTAGGGGGCTTCTCCAACCAGACGTTGTAGTGATAGATAACGCCCCAGGCGGCGAACACCACCGCGAACGTATAGATCACCAGTGCCGGATCGAAGTTCTGGAGATTCCGCGATCCGACGACGATCGATGCTACCAGCAGGGCCGTCCAGAGTGTGGCCCATGAGCCGGCCCGCAGCCGATCGGCGGTGCGCTGGAGTTCCGGGGGAAGTGCGATATCGAGGGCTTGCTGGCGCGGCACGAATACCCTGTGATTAGCCCACCACAACGACACGGAAGTCGCAGCCAGCAGTAAGAAGCCCGGCCAGATAGCGCCGGTGTGACTCCGAAAGTAGGCGAGCAGTAGCGGCGGGAAGAACCCGCCAAGCCCGCCCATCGCACCCACCAGCCCGGTAACCGTACCGGTCTGCGCGGGGAAGTATTGCGGCACCAGCTTGAAGACGGCGCCATTCCCGAGCCCGAGCAAGGCTGCGCAGCCCAGTGCTCCCACCGTGAAAGGGATCATGGCCGACCAGGACATCAACATGGCAAACGGAGCCACGCCCAGGAAAACGGCGGATAGCACCCGTGCACCGCCAATTCTGTCGGAGAGCAAACCTCCTACGGGGCGCAACAAAGTAGCGAGGACTACGAAACCAGCCGTGCGAAATCCAGCATCGGCCGGTGTGAGATGGAACTCGTCCTTAAGCAATGTCGGCAGGTAAATGGAGAAGGCCACGAAGCCGCCAAAGGTCAGGAAATAGAACGCTGAGAGAAGCCACGAGAGCCTTTCGTGCGTCAGCACTTCCACCATCACCGCCAGCCCCTTGGGCTGTGCGTTGGCGGGAGCCGGAGCATTTCGCGCTAAGAACCCAAATGCCACCGCCCACACCACTAACATCACCGCGACGCCACGATATACGCTCGCCATGCCGATGCGCGCCGCGATAACCGGCCCCAGGAACACAGCAGCCGATTGGCCGATATTTCCCAGGCCATACACGCCCAGGGCGCTGCCTTGCTTCGCCGCCGGCGTCCAACGCGAGACGTAACCGACGCCGATGGCGAACGAAGATCCGGCAAGCCCCAGCAGGAAGGCAACGATCAGCAAGCCGGAATAGGTTGCCTGCTGAGGCACCATCCAGACAGGAATTGCGACCGCCGCCATCAGAAGGGAAAAGATGGCACGCCCTCCGTACCGGTCCGTCAGGATTCCCATCGGCAGGCGCGCCAGCGATCCCAGGAGGACAGGTACCGCCACCAGCAGAGCAGTCGCCGATGGAGAGAGGTGAAAGGCTTCCCGAAATCGTGGGGCGAAGGCGCCAATCAGCCCCCACGCCGCGAAGCAGACCATGAATGAGATTGTGCCTAGTGCGACGTGGCGACGATTCGTCATATCCCGGCTGTAACTCCTCTGGTAAGTCTACCTTTACGCAGTTCTTCCGGACCGTGACTCCAGTCACTGCCCGTCTTGCCGTCACGCAATACTCTTAGCTCAGGGCGGTATTTGCAAATGAAGAACTTCGATGAAGCGCCGTTTTTGGTGATCTGGGAACTGACCCAGGCTTGCGATCTGGCTTGCGTGCATTGCCGCGCTTGCGCCATCGAGAGTCGAAACCCGTTCGAGTTGAAAACCGAAGAGGGATTTCGCTTACTTGAAGAAGTCCGTTCCTTTGGCGACCCGTTAATGGTCTTCACCGGCGGCGATCCCTTGAAACGGCCCGATTTATTCCAACTGTTAGAGAAGAGCGTAAGCCTGGGCCTCCGCACAACCGTGACGCCAAGCGCCACGCCGTTGCTGACGGAGACCGCCATTGAGAGGTTCAAGGCATGCGGCGTCGCGCGGATGGCCATCAGTCTCGATGGACCGGACGCAACCAGCCACGATGGTTTCCGGCGAGTCGAGGGTTCCTTCGACCGTACCTTGCTTGCCCTGAACCACGCCAAGCGCATCGGGCTGCAAACCCAAATCAATACAACAGTCACTCGACACAACGTGCATCGCCTGGCAGAAATCGCCCGCGTCGTCGAGCAGTCCGGGGCGAAGCTTTGGAGCGTCTTCTTCCTGGTAGCCACCGGCAGGGCTTCCGTCTCCCAGGATCTGACTCCGGAAGAGTATGAAGAGGTCTTCGGGTTTTTATACGACCTGTCCAAAACCGTTCCTTTCGACATCAAGACCACGGAAGCGCAGCACTACCGGCGATACGTGGCGCAGCGCAAGAAGGCCGAGGGCGGAAACGCGAGCGGACCGCGGCCGGCGGCCCCAGATGTGATTCAACGCCAGGCTGGAATCAATGACGGCAAAGGTTTCGTGTTCGTGTCGCATACCGGCGAAATCTTCCCGAGTGGCTTTCTGCCGCTCAGCGCCGGCAACGTTCGCCGCGATTCTCTGGCATCGGTTTATCGGACGTCCCCCCTGTTTCAAACGCTTCGCGATGCCGACAACCTGCACGGCAAGTGCGGCGAGTGCGAGTACCGGAATCTGTGCGGCGGGTCGCGTTCTCGCTCCTACGCACTCACCGGCGACTTCCTGGCTGAAGAGGCGCGCTGCGTTTACCAGCCCGCTCCAACCAGCGGGAAGCGGCGACGGCCGGCAACCCCTGCAATTCTGCTTCACGTTGAAAACGCTCCCCTCGTCCACATTGGCGGTGTTTGATCCGATTTCGATTGCGGCAGTTTCTATTTGCTACGGCTACGGGTCGCAACGACACCCACCGACCGGACGGCAGGGAAGTGGAATCGCCCCGTCGAGGGCCAAGCTTGCGACCGTCGCGCTTCCCAATACGCGGGCCATTTCCTCTTGCAAGTGGACAAGTAACGTTCGTAGTCTACAGCAACTCGCGCGGGCACAATCGTCAGCGCTTGTGAGGCATTCGATCAATCTCAGAGGTCCGTCAATGCTCTCGACGATCCGAAGGATCGAAATCTCGTCCGCCGGAATCCTTAAAACGCAGCCCCCAATTCGGCAAAGGCATCTCGACTGTTCATTGTTGAAGAACGGGAATCGCCGCGTAAACTCGCGGTGTGGGCAGTACCTGGAAGAACGTGCAGCGAGTGGAGTCGCCGGCGTTGTTGTCCCCTGACCCGTAGTCATAGCCGCCCCGCAGATCCAGCGTGCCTTGCGGCGGGTCGAATGAGGTATTTTCAGGTCAACAGGTCTGCTGTGACGAGACGTGCGGTCTATCGGTCGCCAATCAGAAATCGCCATGCGAGGCTTTGGGGCCGTTCAACCGATCGCGCCAATAGCGTAAGAGCGCGGGGGGCATCGTACCGATCGGCGGCAACGTAACTGACGATGAGGGCTTGGTGGATTGCGTTGCCGGTGGAGATCTCACCACCGTAAGGCACGCCATACAGGATTCCCACCAGTCACCCTCCGACGACCCACCAGGGCTTTACCAGCCACATGCTACATTTAAGAAATCCAATCCCACCCATGGAAAATAAAGCCACCGCCGGCGAAAAGTTCCAGAAGCTTGTCGAAACCATGGCCCGCCTGCGTGCGCCGGGCGGCTGTCCGTGGGATCGCGAACAGACCTTCGATTCCATCAAACCGTACACCCTGGAAGAGACCTACGAGGTGCTCGACGCCATCGACCGGCGCGAATGGAGCGAACTGGCCGAAGAGCTTGGCGATTTCATGCTCCAGGCGGTCTTCTACGCGCAGATGGCGCAGGAAGAGAAGCTCTTCTCCATCGAAGACGCGCTCGACGCCATCAATCAAAAGTTGATCCGGCGCCATCCGCATGTGTTCGGCGAGGAATCGGCCGCTACGGCGGGCGACGTCAAACGCATCTGGGGCGAAGTGAAGGCGGCGGAGAAGAAAGAGAAGGGCAAGCACGGCGGTTTGCTGGCGTCCGTGCCGCGCGCCCTGCCGGCGCTGGTGGAGGCGCAGCAGATCTCGTCGCGCGCCGCGGCCGCCGGGTTCGATTGGGAAAATCCCGAGCAGGTACTCGACAAGCTACAGGAAGAGCTTGGCGAGTTCGCGGAGGCGCGCCGCCTGGCGTCGCACGACGAGCTCGAAAACGAGATGGGCGACCTGCTGTTCGTGCTGGTCAACCTGGCGCGTTTCGTGAAAGTGGATCCCGAACAGGCGCTGCGCCGCACCAACGTTAAATTCCGCAAGCGCTTCGCCTACATCGAGCAGAAGCTGGCGGAACGCGGGCGCAGGCTGGAAGATTCCAACATCGAAGAAATGGAGGCCCTGTGGCAGGAAGCCAAGCAGTGATCGAGATTCGCCAGCTTTTTCACCTTGCCGATTTTGAAGAGGTGCTGCGCCTGCAACAGGCCATCTGGGGCTTCCCCGACATCGAATTGCTGCCGCTGCGTTTTCTGGTGGTGGTGAGCAAAGTCGGCGGCCACGTGTTCGGCGCCTATGACGGCGAGCTGATGGTGGGCTTCTGCTTCGCCATTCCCGGCATCAAACCGGGTGGCCATCCTTATCTACACAGCCACATGCTGGGAGTGCTGCCGGCCTATCGCGACGCCGGCGTGGGCCGCGCCCTCAAGCTGAAACAGCGCGAAGAAGCACTGGCACGCGGCATTCAATTGATCGAGTGGACTTTCGACCCGCTGGAGTTGAAGAACGCATTTTTCAATGTCGAAAGGCTGGGCGCGATTGTACGCCGCTACCACGAGAATCAGTACGGCATCACCTTCAGCCCGCTGCACGGCGGCCTGCCGACCGATCGCTGTTATGCCGAATGGTGGATCGCGAGCCCGCGAGTGGAGGCGGTATTGGCCGGTGTGGAACCGAGCGGTCCGCTGGCGGAATACGCAATCACCTATCCCGCCGATATCGCGCGCATCCGCACGGAAGACCCGCGACGCGCGCGGCAGTTCCAGAAGGAGAACGGCGAAAAGTTCCGCGCCGCCTTCGACCGCGGCCTGGCGGTCACGCGATTTGCGCGCGGAGAGAATGAGAGCAGCTATCTGTTGGAGCCCTGGAAATGAAAATCGACCGCGTTACCCTGCGTGAGATCGCGATGCCGCTGGTGCACTTCTTCGAAACCAGCTTCAGCCGCACCACCGAGCGCCACATGATCCTGGTAGAGGTGCATGGCGACGGCCTTTCCGGCTGGGGCGAAGTGACGGCCGGCGAGAATCCATTCTATAACGAAGAGTGGACCGGCTCGGTGTGGCCTATTCTGCGCGACTACGCCATCCCCCGCGTCCTGGGGCAGGAACTCGCCAGCGCCGCCGACGTGAATCCGCTGACCGCCCATATTCGCGGCCACAATATGGCGCGCGGCGGGCTAGAGACCGCCATCTGGGACCTGGAAGCGCGGCAGAAGAACATTCCGCTGTGGCAGGCGATCGGCGGGGGCGCCCGGCACGAGATTCCCTGCGGCGTCTCCATCGGCATTCAAGATTCCGTGCCGCAATTGCTGGAGAAAATCGAAAAGGAACTGGCCGCCGGCTATCAGCGCATCAAGATGAAGATCAAGCCGGGGCACGATGTCGACTCCGTCCGCCAGGTGCGCGAACGTTTTCCGGCAATCAAGCTGATGGTGGACGCCAATTCCGCGTACACGCTCGCCGACATCGACCACCTGCGCAAGCTCGACGACTTTTACCTGATGATGATTGAACAGCCCCTGGCGCACGACGACATCATCGACCACGCACAATTGCAAGCCAAGCTGCAGACGCCGATCTGTCTCGACGAGTGTATCCGCACCGCGCACCATGCCGAGCAGGCGATTCAGATGCGTGCCTGCGGCATCGTCAATATCAAACTGGGACGCGTGGGCGGCTTCGCGGAGGCGAAGCGCGTGCATGACGTGGCGCAGGCGGCGTCCATTCCGGTGTGGTGCGGCGGCATGTTGGAAGCGGGCATCGGCCGGGCGCATAATATCGCGCTGGCCACCCTGCCGAACTTCGTGCTGCCGGGCGACGTCTCCGCCAGCAAGCGCTATTGGAAACGCGACATCATCGTGCCGGAAGTGGAGACCACGTCGCATGGCACCATCGCGGTGCGCGACGAGCCGGGATTCGGCTACGCGTTGGACCTGGACTACATCCGCTCCCTGACGCTGCGGGAGGAGACGATCGGTTGAGGGGCGCGCCTCGTCTCTACGCGTTGCTCTTGTTGATGATCGTCGGCTGGGCCGCGAACTACATCGCCGCCAAAATCGCGGTTCGAACGTTTCCGCCAGTGCTGCTCTACTGCATTCGCATGTCAATGGCGGGCGCGTTGATGGCGATCGTGTATGCGTGGCATCGGCGTACGCATACACCCACCTGGACCCGGCGCGATCTGCCGTTGCTCGTGATGATCGGCGTTTTCGGGGTGTCGCTCAATCAATTTTTATTCGTCTACGGGATCAGCGAGACGAGCGTCGCGCACGCCGCCATTTTCGCGAACATGAGTCCGGTCCTGGTGCTGCTGCTCGCCAGCGCCAGCGGCCTGGAGAGGCTGACGGCGCCCAAAGTGGCGGGCGTGGCGGTAGCGTTGGCCGGCGTGGTTCTGCTGCGCGCCGTGGATGGGCGGCCGCATGGCACCATGACGCTCCCCGGCGATTGCACCGTGTTCCTGGGCTCGCTGGCATTCTCGATTTTCACGGTACTGGGGAAACCGACGGCGGGGAAGTATGGCAGCATCGCCGTCATGACAGTGGCATATGTGGGTGCGGCCCTGATGGTGTCGCCGCTCACCATCTGGCTCGTATCTCACTTCCCGCTGGCCGCCGCGCCGCCCGCCGCGTGGTTTGCGCTCATCTACATGGCGGCCGGCCCCTCGGTAACTTGCTATCTCATCTATTACTACGCGCTCGCCCGCATGGAAGCGTCGCGCCTCACGGCGTTTAATTACATGCTGCCGGTGATGGCGACGCTTTTGGGAGTCCTGACGCTGGGCGAGCAGGTCACGCTGTGGACCGCGGTGGCGGGCGTCGTGATCTTCAGCGGCGTCTATCTGGTGGAGCGGGCGCGGTGAACGATTTCGTCAGGCTGCTCCGCAACAATCGCAACTATCGCTACACTTGGATCGGACAGGTGGTCAGCGAGATCGGCGACCACTTCAATAACATCGCCGTCTTCAGCCTGGCGGTGCAGACCACGCATTCCGGGCTGGTGGTGAGCGGAGTGCTTTTGGCGCGCGCCATCCCCGCGGTGCTCGCCGGACCGCTTGCCGGCGTCACGCTCGATCGCCTCAATCGCAAACAGGTGATGATCGCGAGCGACCTCATCCGCGCCATTGTGGCGCTGGGCTTCATCTTCACCGTGAACGGCCACTCCACCGCGCTGCTGTACGTATTGAGCGCGCTGCTGATGCTGGCCTCGCCCTTTTTCACCAGCGGGCGGTCGTCGATTCTGCCCTCCCTCGCCACCCACGAGGAACTGCACACCGCCAACTCACTCACCCAGACCACGCAGTGGACCACGCTCGCGGTGGGCGCTTTTCTGGGCGGCACCAGCGTGATGCAGTTCGGCTACACCAAGGCGTTCATCGGGAATTCGCTGTCGTTTGCGTTTTCGGCGCTGTGCATCTCACGCCTGTTTCTGGCAGGCCGCGGATTCCGTCCGCCACGCAAAGACCTGAATGAAACCGACGTGGTCCGCCCGTGGCACGAGTACGTCGAGGGGCTCCGGTATATGAAGTCGGTGCCGCTGATACTGGGGCTGGCGATGGTCAACGTGGGATGGGCCACGGGAGGTGGCGCGGCGCAGATTCTGTTCACCCTGTTCGGCGAAGTGGTATTCAATCGCGGACCCTACGGGCTGGGGCTGATCTGGGGGTGCGCCGGCATCGGACTGCTGTGCGGCGGCGGGCTGGCGCACGTCTATGGGCGGCGGCTCACCTTCCGCAATTATAAGCGCGCCATCGTCATCTGTTACATCGTGCACGGCGGCTCATATATCATCTTCAGTCTCACTCCGAACTTCCCGGCGGCGCTGCTGTTCATGGCGATCTCGCGCGCCGGCGTCGGCTTCAGTTCGGTGATGAATATGGCGCATCTCCTGCGGCACGTGCCCGACGAATTTCGCGGCCGCGTCTTCGCCACCATGGAGACCACCACCTGGTCGGTAATGATGATCTCCATGCTGCTGGCGGGCGTGGCGTCGCAATACTGGGACCCACGTATCATCGGAGTGATCGCGGGCGCGCTAAGTTCCACCACCGCCATCTACTGGGCGTGGGCTGACCTTACAGGCCGATTGCCGGAGCCGGCCCGCGAAGGCGTGGAACCGGACGAGATCGAGATCCACGGCGAACCGACGGTATAGCGCTCCTGATGTCAGACTCGTGGCCACGCCGCGCTGGAGGACGCGTGAACTTTCGACAGAGGGAGGAAGAATTACCTACGATTCTTTGCCCTTAGTATTGTGGGAAGTCCTGAGGCTGTCGCAAGCCCGCATACCGCCCATCGGGCGGGCTGATATGTGGCGATCGAGCGATCAGTTGGTCCACTCTTCGGAGCCCTCGGCTGGCCAGGAACGCAGGAATTCGTCGAGAGTCTGCTCGATGCGAGTGATATTCAACTCCGCGTCTTGCAGGCAGAATTCCATACATTGCGTGAGTCCTGCCAGTAACTCCTCGCTGACGTCTTGCGCCTGAACGATGAGTTCGTATTCCGATTGGGCGCGGAGGTCAGCATCGTCTGCCGTGAGGGTTTTCTTTTCTCGATTCACCGGTGCCTCCTGACTTTCACTCTTATTTATGGCAATTCTGCGACCATAGTGTTTGTGGGCACTGAAAACTCTCTCGCCGGAAAAGTAATCCTGGTCACCGGAGCGGCGAAACGAATCGGCCGCGGCATCGCGCTGCGCCTGGCGCGCGAAGGAGCGCGCGTGGCCATCCATTATCAACGCTCCGAAGAGGAGGCCCAAAAGACGGCCTCCGAATGCGGTGGCGAGTTATTCCGAGCGAACCTGGAGAGCGTGCCCGAAATCGCCCGCATGTTCGGCGAAGTGGAAGACCGCATGGGGCGGCTCGACGGACTGGTCAACAACGCCGCCCGCTTCACGCGCTTCGATCCGCTCGAGATCACCGAACAGGATTGGGACTTCATCCACTCGGTGAACCTGAAGGCGGTGTTCTTCTGCTGCCAGAACGGCGCTCGCCTGATGCATAAATCGGGCGGCGGGCGGATCGTCAATATCAGTTCGCTCGGCGGGATTCGCCCGTGGGCGGAACATGCGCATTACTGCGCGTCGAAGGCGGGAGTCATCATGCTCACGCGCGCGCTGGCCAACGCCTTCGCGCCGCAGATCACGGTCAATTCGGTGGCGCCGGGCGTGATTCCTTTCGACGATATCGATGCCCGCGGACTGCGCCTGATCGAACGCACACCGGCCGGCCGGGGCGGTAATCCGGACGAGATCGCCGACGCGGTGGTGTATTTCCTGAAAGCTTCGAACTTTGTGACGGGACAGATTCTGGCGGTAGACGGAGGACTAAGTCAACGCTAGATGTCGCGGGCTCCGATTCGGAGTAAGATACATCGTATGCTCGTCCGTGCGCTCCTGATCGCCGCCGCGATCGCTCCCTTGTTCGCCCAGGACTCGGACGTCACCAAGTATCTGGGGGAAATTCGGGCGACCAGCCAGCCTGCACCTTTCGATCCCACGCAGGCCAAAGCGCAGATCGCCGAGTACACCCGGCGCTTGGACTCAACCACCGATCGCATCGAGAAAGCCCACATCTACATCCAGATCGCGATTGTGGATCGCGGCCTGCGCGACAGGGATGGCGCGGTGGCCGCCACCCGCAGCGCGCACGAACTGGCGCCCGAAAACACCACCGTCACTGCCGACCTGGCGTACCTGCTCGCCGAGAACGGCCAGACCGCCGAAGCTTCCGCGATTCTCGGCGCCGACGCCGCCAACGGCGAAGCACTCGCAAACCGCGCCGAAGTGCTGCTCGACGATCGCCAGAACGACCTCGCCGTCGCGTGCCTCAATCTCGCCCAGAAACTGCTCCCCGACGACGCCTCTATCGACGACCGTCTCGGCGTCGTCTACCTGCGGGCCGACAAGCCCGACCAGGCGATCCGCGAGCTGAATCGCGCGATAGCGAAGGCTCCCGGCGACGCCCTCGTTCACCTTCACCTGGCATTCGCCTTCGACCGCAAGGCATACCGCGAGTACGTGCGCACCGAACTGAATACCGCGCTCGACTGCCATCCTACCGACGAAGTGCGCCAAGCCATCGAGGAGTTGCGGGCCCTGCTCGATCTGCCCCGGTAGCGCGTGCAGCTCCCCATCGATCCGTTGATTCCGGAGATCGCCGCTCATCTGCGTTCGGCCAACAATCTGGTGCTCGAAGCCGAGCCTGGCGCCGGCAAGACCACCCGCGTTCCGCCCGCGCTGCTGGCGCTCGACGATCGCGAAGTGCTGGTGCTCGAACCGCGAAGGCTCGCCGCGCGCCTTGCCGCCCGCTACGTGGCGTCCGAGCGAGGGGAAAGCGTGGGGGGCACGGTGGGATATCAGGTGCGCTTTGAGGAGATCGCCGGACCCGCCACGCGTCTGCGCTTCCTCACCGAAGGCGTGCTCACCCGCCGCCTGCTTTCCGACCCTACGCTCGAACGCGTTGGAACCGTCGTCCTCGATGAATTCCACGAGCGCCATCTGGAAGGCGATCTCGCACTCGCGCTGCTGCGGCGCTTGCAGCGTACCCGCCGTCCCGATCTGCGGCTGGTGGCGATGTCGGCGACGCTCGATGCCGCTCCCGTGGCGGAGTATCTCGGCGGCGCGCGCACCATCCGCTCGGCCGGGCGGCAGTACCCGTTGGAGGTCGGTTACAGCCCGCACTCCGCCGCGCCGCTCGATGGGCAGGTGGCCGCTGCTCTCGAACGCCTGGACACGCGCGCCTTTGAGGGCCACGTGCTGGTGTTCCTGCCGGGCGCCGCCGAAATCCGGCGCACGCAAACCGCCTGCGCCTCCCTGGCCAACCGCCGCGGCTGGCTGCTGCTGCCGCTACATGGCGACCAATCGCCCGAAGAGCAGGATCGCGCCGTAGGCCCCAGCGAGCGGCGCAAGATCATTCTCTCCACCAACGTGGCGGAAAGCTCGGTGACCATCGACGGCGTCGCCGTGGTGATCGATAGCGGGGTGGCGCGCGTGGCCAGCCACTCGCCGTGGTCGGGGCTGCCGGTGTTGCAGGTGGCGCGCATCAGCCAGGCGTCGGCCAACCAGCGCGCCGGGCGCGCCGGACGCACCGGACCGGGACGCGCCATTCGACTCTATCCGCTGGAGGATTTCGTCCGCCGGCCCGCGCACGATGTGCCGGAGATCGCGCGCGCCGATCTCGCTCCCGTAGCGCTCTTGCTGGCGGCGATGGGAGCGCCCGGAATCGCGTCCATCGACTGGCTGGATGCGCCGCCCCCAGCGGCGGTGGAGCACGCCGCCAGCCTGCTGACGCAATTGGGAGCGAGCGGCGCCATGGCCCGCGAGATGGCGCGCTACCCGCTCCATCCGCGATTGTCTCGCCTGGTGGTGGAGGCGCGGCAGCGCGGCGTGGCGGAGGATGGGTGCACGGTGGCGGCGCTCCTGAGCGCGGGCGAACGTTTGCCGGCGCGTCCGCAATCGGCCACCCATTCCGACCTGCTGGCGCTGCTCGAAGCGCAGTGGGAGCCGCGTAGCGCGCAGACCGTGCGCCAGGTGCGCCGCATCGTCAATCCGCCGCGGCAGCACGGGAGGGACGAGGACGCGCTGTTGATTTCGGTGCTCGCCGCCTTCCCCGATCGCGTGGCCCGCCGCCGGCAGGGCGCCGACCTGCAACTCGCTACCGGCGGTCCGGCCCAGCTTGCCCCTTCGAGCACGGTGACCGCGGCGGAATTCCTGGTGGCGGTGGAGGCCGAGGACCGCAGCGACCAGAAAGCGCCGCTGGTGCGCATTGCCAGCGGCATTCAGCCCGATTGGCTGCTCGATCTGTTCCCGGAACGTGTTCGCGAGACCAGCAAGGTGGAGTGGAATCGCGCCGCCGAACGGGTGGAGAGCGTGAGCGCGCTGTGGTTCGACCAGATCGCCATTGAAGAGAGCCGCGGCGCGGCCGATCCCGCGGCCGCCGCGGCACTGCTGGCGGCGAAGGCCATGGAGGTGGGAATCACGCGTTTCGACGATATCGACGCCGTGGATGCCTTCCTGGCGCGCGCACGTTTCGCCGCGCAGTACGGCGACGTCCCAGTTCCCGATCCGGAAGCGGCGCTGCGCGACCTCGCCATCGGGCTGAAGAGCTTCACGGAGCTGGTGCAATCGGCGCGCGGAGCCGTGGTCCGCACCATGGAACGGCAGCTCGCGCCGGCCGCCCGGCGCCTGCTCGATGAGATGGCGCCGGAACGCATCAAGCTGCCGCGCGGACGCTCGGTAGCGGTCCATTATGAGGCCGGCAAAACGCCCTGGATCGCCTCGCGTTTGCAGGATTTCTTCGGCATGAGCTCCACTCCGGCGGTGGCGCGCGGTGCGGTCCCGGTAGTGGTCCATTTGCTCGCACCCAATCAGCGTCCCGTGCAAATGACCACAGACCTGGCGGGATTCTGGCAGCGCCTCTACCCCCAGGTCCGCAAGGAACTGTCGCGGCGCTATCCGCGGCATGCCTGGCCGGAGGACCCGCGGTGAGAATACTGGCGAATCGACACCAACGTCCGGAGGGGGAGTGACGTCTAACTCCTGATCGACGACTATATGCGGTACTTATCGAAGCTCGTGTCTTGCGATGACGGTCACATGTTTTCGGCACCGCCGGCGCCTCAGAATCGGGACACACTTACACCCGGTTGCCGGGCCGCGACCGCGAGGGAGCGCTGCAGTCCCCTCGCCCCGCATACGCGCGCGCCTCGCAAGCGCCCCAGCAAAGCGCTCTACCCGGCCCTCCTGATGCTGCTGGCGCCGCTGGCATTATTGGGTCAACCGGCCGCCCCCGGGCGCGCCGCCGGCAATGGGCGGGGAGGCGCCAACGGAGCGAACAGCACTCCGCCGCCGCCGCCCACACCCGCAGCCGAGCTCGCCACCATGGAAGGTACAGTCTACAATGCGCTGGGGGGCGCGCCGTTGCGCAAGGCTACCGTCACGCTGAATCGCCAGAGCAACGGCGCTCTCGCCCCTGGAACGAGAACCAGCTATTCGGCCACCAGCGATGGGTCCGGCCACTACACTATCAGTGGGATCGAGCCCGGCGCCTATCGCGTCAACGCCTCCCGCACCGGATACCTGTCCATGCAGTACAACGCCCGCCGCCCGGAGGGGCCGGGCACGCCCCTCGATGTGGCACGCGCCCAGAAGGCCACCGGCGTGGACTTTAAGCTGACGCCCCACGGCGTGGTCACCGGCAAAGTCAGCGACGAAGACGGCGACCCGATGGAGAACGTGCAGATCCAGCTCATGCACATGGCTTACAACCAGGGCCGCAAACAACTTCAACAGGTCAACGGCAGCGGCACCAACGATCTGGGCGAGTACCGGATCTCCGGCGTCACGCCCGGCAAGTATTTTTTGTGCGCCATCTATCACGGCCGGCGTCCCATGAACATGGCCCCGGATGACCAGGCACAGGAAGATTACGCCACCACCTGCTACCCCGGCGTCACAGATATCGCGGCCGCGTCGAACATCGAAATGGGGCCGGGCGATCAGATGCAGGGCGTCAATGTGCGGATGACGAAGATGCATACCGTGCACATATCTGGGCATGTAGCCGACAACTCCGTCACCGCGCAAACCGCCGACGCGGGCCGCGGCGCGGCCGTCAATATGCTCAATGGCGGCCTCATGCCGATGAACGCGCGCATTCAACTCCGCCTGCAGCCGCGCAATGCGCTCAACGCCAACGGCATGAACATTAATGCGCCGGTGCGGCAGGACGGCAGCTTTCTCTTTCCCAGCGTGGCGCCGGGATCGTATTACCTCATCGCCACCAATAACCAGGGCGGGCGAAACGGCGCGCATGCCGTGCGCCAGCCCCTCGAGGTGGGCGACACCAATGTGGAGGGCGTGAGCATCGCCCTCAATCCGGGGGCCGATATCACAGGGCACGTGCGCTACGATGGCGACCCGCCGCAGCCACTGCCGTCCTTGACGGTCCGCCTGTCGCCCCGCGAAGTGAACCCCGGCATTCCGCCTCCCCAACCGGCCAAAGTACAGGACGACGGCAGCTTTCACTTCGACGACGTCAACCTTGAAGCGTATAACGTCAACATCAATACGCCGCAGGGTCTGTACCTGAAAGCCGTTCGTTCCGGCAATACCGACGTGATGGTTTCCGGCCTCGACTTGACCAACGGCGCCGGGCAGCTCGACGTTCTGCTGGGACTGAATCCGCCGCAGGTAACCGGGTCGGTGGCGAACGCGGAGACGGGACAGCCGGCGGTGGCGGTGACAGTGGTGCTGATGCCGCGTGAGAAAGAGCGGCAGGACCAGTCTTACTTCTATTCCACCACCAATAGCGATCAATACGGCAGCTTCACCTTCAATCGCGTGACGCCCGGGGAATATCAGGCCTACGCGTTCGAAGACGTGCAGTACGGCCAGTGGTTCGACCCCGAATGGATGAAGACTTACGAAGGCAAAGGCGAGACGTTGACCGCCAAGGAAGCCACTCCGGTAGCTCTCAAACTCACCATGATACCGGCGAAATAGCGCTGGAGCGCTGCTTTCGTGAGAAACTCATGAATTGGTACTCGACGGCAATCTGAAGGAACTGGCGCGCCTCACCGCGGAAACGGCACAATTCTGCCGCCTCCACGCGCTGCCTGAGGATGTCGAGTTCGACGTGAACCTGGTGCTCGAAGAGCTCTTCGTCAATGGCCTGCAGCATGGCGGGTGCGAGGGGATGAAAGCCGCCGCCGAAGTGGAACTGGCGTTAGTGCCTGACGGCGTGGCGATCGAGTATGGCGACCGCGGTACGCAATTCGATCCCACTCTGGTGGAAGCGCCCGGCATCGTGGCGGCGACCCCGGGCGAGCCTCAGATCGGCGGTCTCGGAATCCACCTGGTGCGGCAAATCGCGCGTGACTTCGAGTACCATCGTGTCAATGGATGGAACCGCCTTCGCATGCGGCGGCCCGTTCCTTCGGAGGGAAAATGATGGAAGCGACTGAAGAAACGCGGGGCGATTGGCGCGTGGTCTGCGTCAAGGGCCGCGCCGATGCGGAGGCTGCCGACGCGCTCGAGTCGGCACTGCGGTCGGCGGTAGAGGCGAATGCCAAGGTTGCCGCGGACTTCAGTGCCCTCGATTATATTTCGAGCGCCGGCCTGCGCGCTGTGTTGCAGGCGGCGCGCGCGGCGCAGACCAAAGATCGCGTGTTCGCGGTGTGCGGCATGAGCGCCTCTGTCAAAAAAGTGTTCGATATGAGCGGATTACATCAGGTGCTCACCATCCATGGAGAATTGCCGTGCTGACCATGCTGGAAGAGGTGGTCCTGCTGGCGGTGGATGAGCGGACCGGCAGTCTGCGCTCCACGCGCGAATTCGGAACGGCCTACGCACTAGTGGGAGCGCTGTTCTTCGATCTGGCGCTGGCCCGCAAAATCGACACCGATACCGAGACCATCCACATTATCGACCGCACCCCCACGGGCCAGCCAACCGTCGATCGCGTGCTGGCGGGGATGGCCGACAAACCGCAACTCACCACGGTGCGCGACTGGATCGAGGAGATCTTTCTGCGGCGCGACGATCTGGAAGGCGAAGCGCTGGGTTCGCTGATCGCCCAGGGCATCCTGCGCCATGAGAAGACCAAACGGCTGTGGATCATCGACGTGGAGCGCTTTCCGTTGGTGAATGACCGGCCGCAGCAGCACGTCAAGGCGCGGTTGGCGGAGGCCATCCTGACGGACGCCATCCCGGAGACCCGCGACATCATGCTGGTGAGCATCGCCGAACAGTGCGGGCTACTGGGTTATGTGCTCAGCGGCACGCAATTGAGCAGCCGCCGGCATCGCATCGAAACGCTGAGCAAACTCGAAACCATCAGCCGAAAAGTGAACGAGGCGATCGCCGGACTCGATGCCAACCGCCAACAGAGCATCGGTAAGATAGTGTAATGCCCTCGATTTCCACCACCACCCAGGCTTCGGCGCCGCGCGGCGCACTGTATGCGATCGGGGCGCTAAGCGTGGCGGTGGCGGCATTTCTCATCTGGCTGATTTATTTCAAAGGACGCGTGGCGGGGCCGGAATGGGTAGGGTCGCTGCCGGCAGCGAATGCGGCGTTCAATTCTCTCAGCGCTCTCTGTCTATTGGGCGGATATGTCAACATCCGTCGAAAGAATCGGGTTGTGCACAAGCGGTTCATGCTCTCGGCGACGTTCTTCTCGGCATTGTTTCTGATTAGTTATATCACTTACCATTCTTACCACGGAGATACTCACTTCGCCGGGCAGGGATGGGTCCGGCCGGCTTACTTTGCGCTCCTCATCAGCCATATCGCGCTCTCCATGGTGGCGCTCCCGCTGATCTTCGCCACTCTTTATTTCAGCCTGAGCGGTAAGTTCCAGCTCCATCGTAAGGTAGCGCGCTGGACGTTCCCCATCTGGATGTACATCTCGGTGACGGGCGTGATGGTCTTCTTCGTGCTGCGCGCCTACTAATGTAGCGCGGACACTCGTGGAGACTCCTCGACGCCCCCCGTACCGCAAATGCCCGGCACGAGTGTCGAGGCCAACAGCCACTCGCTGACTTACTCCGGCAGCCGCAGGTTGCCCTGCTCATCCAGAGGAAAAGACGGATTCCACGCTACCTCCCAGGCGAAGTTATCGGGGTCGGAGAAGTAACCGGAATAGCCGCCCCAGAACGCATCGTGCGCGGGTTTGAGGATCTTGGCGCCGGCGCCCTCCGCTTCGGCCATCACCTTGTCTACCTCTTCGCGCGTGCGCGCATTGTATGCGATCGCGATGCCGGGGAAACCGTGGCCTTCCGGCGGCAAATTGGCGTCCTTCGCCAGGTGTGACCGCGGATACAACGCCAGCGCCATGCCGCCCGCCTGAAAGAAGATGATTCCCTCCGCCTTTGCCATGGAGCGCCGCCAGCCGAGCCGCTCGTAAAACCTGCCGCTGCGCTCTAAGTTGGAGACGCCGAGAGTAATGATACTGATGCGCTGTTCCACTACTTCCGATAATACGGCACCGGAGCGGACGGGCGAAAGCACTCCACCTGATGCCAGTCGAGTTTGACGGGCAGCGCGGAGAATTCGCGTTCCACCAGCGCGCGGAGCGCCGCGGGATCGTCAAGCGCGCGCACATTGAGTAAGATCTCATGCTCGGCCGAGGGCGACGCGTCCAGCGCGCCCTCCACCACCGGGTCGCGGCCATTCCCGGTGAACGCCGCCTTCAAATACCCGGCGTCCGATTGCATGAAAAGCTTCAGATGCACGATGCGAATCTGCGGCTCCAGGCGATCGAGCAGCGGACCGATGAGCATCGGCGCGGAGATCGCCGGTTCCGCGTGCGCGGTGACCCGAAGATTGAGCCAGGCGAGCGCCGCTTCCGCGTCGGCATAACGCTCATAATCAATATCGAGCGCATTTGCGCCGGCAGCCACTTCGTCCGAGAGAATTTTGTCGATCCAATGCTGCACGCTCTCGCCGCGAGCAAACAGAATGTCGGCCTCGGCGACCTGATTGCGATACAGAAAGTCGAGATGCGGGTCGTCGAAATGCCCGTCCGGATGAAGCACCACAGTGAGCGGCGCGATCTCGAAACGATCGCGATGCTCGCGCAGCAGCGGCCGCAGAGTGGTGGCCACGATATCCGTGCAACTCCCCACCGCCTCGGCGAAAATGACGTCGGGCCGGTAGGCCAGCAGTCGGTCGGCGGCGTCCACCAGGTCGGGAAAGCGGCAACAGAAACATCCGCCGGTGACCTGGTCGCAGTCGACACCAAGCGCCGCGGCGTAGTGAGTGTCCACCAGATCGCCGCCTTGATCGTTCAGGATCACCGCGGGCCGCAAGCCGCGCTGCTGCAGGAGTCGCGACGCCCTGAGGATGAGTGTGGTCTTGCCGGCGCCGAGAAATCCGCCGACCACGGCGATCACGGGATGGCGAGAGGAGAGCGGCATGGCAAGTCGGATCGACCTCATCGTAGCAGAAGACCAATTGCATTCTGGCGGTGCCGTACCGCTAGGCCGGGCGGGAACGGCGTCATTTGCACGTTCGGAACTTTCGTATTCGCAGCGGTGTTATAGCGCCAGCTCTTTCCCTTCCTCAATCGTCGCGTTGGGCGTGGACCGCTTGCCGTTCACGCTGGCGCTGCGCACCGCGATCCGGCCGTGATCCACGCGCAGAACGGCGCCCGCCGCCGTCACGCGAAACGTGCCCCATCCTGTGGCAGTGCTCCAGAAACAGCGAAATCCGGGCGCCGCATGGATGGTGACCGCCTGCTCTCCGCCGTGGTAGCGGAATCCGCTGGCCGCGAGCAGCGTGCTCCAGCTCGACATGGCGCGGGCGTAGTGGTGGCCGCATTCGGGTTCGTTCCACGGATTGCGGCGCTCGCCATCGTAGCGGGCGCGCACATTGTGTACCGCCTCCACGCCTTCGCGCGTCATGCCGGCGAACAGCAACTGTGCGGCCGCCAGGTACTCCAGCCCCGTCCACGACTCCGCATAATAAGGGAACGGCACATGCGGCCGCTCCGCCTTGCCATAATCGCAGACCATCAGCGCCGGCTCGTCATTCACCACATAGGTGCGCTGCAAACTTACGTGGCCTTCCAGCGTTGGCTTGTAGTTATACCGCCAGATGGATTCCAACGTCTTGCGAATGTTCGCCGCCGACAGCAGCGGACCCAGGCCGGCGACATCGGCGAGATATTGACCGATCATCTGATCGAGCAGGCAGCCACCGCCCACCTGATATTCAGGATGCAGTGTATCTTCTGCTCCCGAATCGCCCCCCAGGTGCGGTGCGATCTTATCCTTCGGCAGGCCTTGGATCTTCTGAATGTAGAACTCGCCGTTGAACAGATTGGCGTCGATCCATTTGCTGCCGCGTTCGAATACCGCGCGGTAGTCGGCGGCGCTAGAGGTATCGCCAGCCGCGCGCGCCATCTCCTCGGCGGCCCGCAGCGCGCCTAAATAGAAGATGCCGCATTGCGGATTGGGCCCATAGAACTCCACGTCGTAGGTGTTGTGCTGCACACCGGTCAGCACCCCGGCCTTCTCGGGATCCCAACCGCCTGGAATCCACGCGAATTCCATCGCCTTCTTAATGCGTGGCCACATATCGCGCAGCCAGGCGATGTCGCCGGAGAGCTGCCAGTCCAGGTAGGCGTGGATAATCTGTCCCATCTGCCCATCGGCGGCAGCATGGGTGTAGCTGTCGCCTTTGTGGGGCAGCCGCTCGCGAAAGCGGATGCCGCCCTCGGCGTCCATCTGGTAGCCGAATGCCGAGGCGCGCATAGACCGCGCGAAGGTAGGAAAGATGTGGGCGGTAGCGGTCTCGTAGTTCCAGACGTGCGTGCAGTTTCCGTGGCAGCAGCCAGTGTGGTCGGCCGCGCCCTCAAAGCCGTGGAATGCGCCATCGGCCGTGCGGAAGCAAACCGGCGTCACCAGCGTCGAAAGGTTGGCGCCGGCGGCGTCTTTAATCTCCGCCGGGATGGTCGAGTCGCGCAGCGCGGCGGCGAACATTCGGGTCTTACGTTCGAGATCCGGCAGATGAGCACCCGTGTATTCGGCGGCCGCCCAGGCGTCAGTGAAGCGCGCCGTGTAGGAGTTGCCGAGCATCGCATCTTCATCACCCGGCGCGGAACTCCAGCCGCAGCGGCGCGGCGTACGATTCGGAAAATGCCACGCCAACAGGAACGTATAATCGGCATGCGCTCCGGGCGCAAGGGTGCGTCCAATGGACAGCGCTCCCACCGATCCCGGGTCCGACGATTCCGGACCGAGCGCGCCATCGGCGGAGAAATCGTCCCAATAAAACATGGGCGAGTTCCACCACCCGCTGCGCTGCCATCCGCGCAAATGGGTAACTTCGGCGCCCGCGGAATCGAGCGCGGCCAGCACGAAGCTGCCCTTCAGCGCGTCGTTCTCCGGCAGCTCCGGACTGTTCATGAAGATGCCGGCCAGCCGCTCGGAAGAGCGGTATTCGTTGACGCGCGTCTCTTTCGATGGCAGGCGTCCGGTGGGATTGTCGATCGACCAGGCGATGGAAACTTTCGCGGGCGTGGCGCCCGGATTGGAGACGCGGTAGCGCAGGATCGCTACCGGCAGGCCGGACTCGTCGGGCTCATGCGGAATGAACGGCGTGAAGGCTTCCAGCGAAACGCGCACCGGCAGCGCCGCATCGGCGAAGTCGATACGGGCCAGCGGAAACTCGCCCGTGAAGGTGGCCGACGCCAGCCGCGTGAGTCCCGGCGCGTTGTTCGAGCCCAGCCCGCTCGATCCGGTGAACGGCGGTTGCAGGCGCGCTTCCAGCACGCGCGCAATCGGCTTGCGATTGCCGGCCTGCGCCCAAATGGCGGGAAATGCATACGCCGGCCCGTTGCCTTTATCCGGCCGGTTGAAGATCTCCCAGTCGCGCAACTGGCCGCGCCCGCCCAGGCTGATCGCGCCCGCGCACACTCCTCCCAGCGGAAACGCGAGGGCGGTGAGGCGGCGCCCGGTGAACGTGCGCGGGTAAGAGATCCCGCCGGCGGCGGGCGTGGCCGGCGCTACCGGCGCGGAAGAAGACGGCGTTTGTGCGGCAACAGGCGCGGCCGCACTGGCGAGCGTCACCTGCTTCAAAAAGGTCCGGCGCTTGGTGGACATCAACTATAGAGTAGCCCGACCAGCGCCCGGTGGAGTTACGATGCGTTGCAGCTTCCGCCTAGCGCGGCGGTGGTCACAATCTGCAAGTCCACGATATCGATGCGCCCGTCGCTATTCAGATCGTTGGAAGGCGGTGCCACGCCCAGCGCTTCATTGATCACGTGCTGCAGATCGGTAACCGAAACAATCGTGTCCTGGGTCACCGCGCACGCGCTGACAATCGGAGTGGAGTACGTGGCGGCGGAAGGCTGCGACCCGCCTCCGCTCACCATCACACCGTTCGAAACCGCCGCCGGCGCGTTCAATGCCACCGCCACCGCCACCGCAATATTCGACGTAGCACCGGCGTTGAGCGCCGTGCTGCTGGTGCAGGATGCCGTCGCCAGCGAGCAGTTCCAGGTCGCTCCGCCGCTAAGACCCGTCAGTGTAAGGCCGGCAGGCACCGACTGCGCGACTGTGACGGTCCCCGCGGTAGGAGCGCCGTCGGCCGCGTTCGCCACCGTGATCACAAATGCGGCCGGCTGGCCTTGAATGAACAGACCCGCCGGCGTTTCCGATATCGTCAGGGTCGGCACCTTGATATTGGTGAGGGAGAAACCGGCCTGGTTCGAGACGCCCGAAACTCCCGCCGACACCGAATAGTTCCCGGCGATGGAATTCGCCGTAAAGACAGTGGAGACCGCCGCTCCCGAGCCATTGGTGGTGGCAGTGTACACCGTCATGCCGTTGGCAAACGTGCCGCTCGCGCCGCCCGCCGGCGCGGTGAACACCACCGGGGCGTTCGGCACCGGGTTGCCGCCGCCGTCTTTCACAACCGCCTGCAGTGTGCTTGCAAATGCCGCGCCGGCGACAACGCTCTGGCCGGATCCGGCGGACGCGGCGATACTGGCCGGCGCTCCCGGCGTCACCGATAACTGCAAGGCATTCGACGTGATTCCGCTTAGCGCCGCGGTGATGTTCGTCTGGCCCACCGACTGCGCGGTGGCCACGCCGCTCGTGTTGACCGTAGCCACACCCGGCACACTCGATGCCCAGGTTGTCTGGCTGGTAAGGTTGGCAGTCGAATTGTCACTGTACGTTCCGGTAGCCGTAAACTGTTCACTCTCGCCGTAAGCAAGGGATGCATTGTTGGCGCTCGTCGCGATCGATAGCAGCACGATGCCCACGCCGGCCACGCCGATCGATTGCGTGCTGCCGGAAATGTTCCCGCTGTTATCCGTGATCGCGATCTGGGCATTGTTGTGCTGCCCTTGCGATACCGGCGCGAAGGTAATGTCGAGCGTGCAACTGGCGCCCGCGCCAAGCGCGAGGGGAGACAGCGGGCAGGGATGGGCGCCGTCGGAACTGTAGCGATAATCAGCAGCGTCCGGTCCGGCCGGCGCGATGGCTGCGATGGTGAGCGCGGTGTTCCCACTATTTTGAAAATTGAAGGTCTGGGTGGGACTGGAACCGCCCACGAGGGTGTTGGGGAAATTCAACGTGTTGACACCCGCCGTTCCGATGCCGCCCATCACAGTGAAGCTCTGGCTCACCGGCGGAGCGGCGGAATAGCTGGTGTTTCCGGACTGCGTGGCCTGTATGGTGCAGGTCCCGATGGCCACCAGCGTCACGCTACCATTCGCCACGGTACACACCGGCATGGTCTGCGAAGCGAAGCTCACGGAGAGGCCCGAAGTCGCGGTGGCGCTGAGAGCGAAGGGCGACGTTCCCAGCGCCTGGTTGGCGATGGCGGCGAAAGTGATGGTCTGCGTTCCCTGCGTCACCAGGAAGCTCTCATTGACGGCAGTGGCGGCAGAGTAGTTGGTGTTGCCCGCCTGGGTCGCCTGCACCGTGCACGTGCCCGCTGCGATCAGCGTGACGGTATTGCCGCTGACGCCGCATACGGCGGGCGTTTGCGAGTTGAAGCTGACGGTGAGACTGGAGGAGGCGGTGGCGTTCACCGCAAAAGGTGCGGCGCCCACTAGCTGATCGCTGAGCCCGTTGAACGTGATCGACTGCGTTTCCTGCCCGATCGTGAAGCTCTGATTGACAGGAGGCGCGGCCGCCCAGTTCGTATCTCCAGCCTGCGTTGCCTGTACGGTGCACAGACCCGCCGCCACCAGCGTCACCGTCGACCCCACCACCGAACACGTCGCGCCAGTCTGCGAATTAAAGCTCACCCCCAGACCCGAACTCGCCGTACCGCTCACCGTAAATGTTCCCGACCCGAACGCCTTGCCAGCCAAATTCCCGAACGTGATCGACTGCATCCCCTGCCCGATCGTGAAGCTCTGATTCACAGCAGTCGCAATCGCCCAGTTCGTATCCCCCGCCTGCGT
>DATAUB010000053.1:0-5347 GCA_036268475.1 Bryobacteraceae bacterium
CCGCCCAAAAGCTCTACCACATGGAGGACGCCAATTTCGAAGAGGGCTGGGCCACCATCCGCCGTATCAGCCTGGAGTTAGCCGCCTTCGAACCCAAGTCTCAGGGCCAGGCCACGGTCAAACTGGAGATGGAGCACGACGTCAACGATCTCTTCTCGGCCCGGCGTTTGCGGCTTCTGGCGGCCACCCAGCATCTGCCTGCCGCCATTTGGACAATGCTCCTGGTAGGCCTGGGAATCGTCAGCGTGTATGTCTTTCTCTTCGGGCCGCACAGTTATCGCATCCACATGGCGGTGACTGTGCTGACGGTGCTCTCCGTCGGGGTCGTCTTTACCATCGTGATCGCCGAAGACTATCCATTCCGCGGAATCGTGAGTGTCAGCAGCGAGGATTACGTCGCTGTCAAAGAAGTGGCGAACATCGTCTTCCATACGAACGCGGAACCAAAAGACAAAACCAAGGACACCACCGACGACGAACGCTAACCGCTTGCGTTGACTTCAGGACTCGCGGCGCCAGCGCTCCACCAGATCGCGTGCCGCCGCGGGCCATTCCGGAAACCGGAAGCGGAAGCCCGCGGCCGCCAGTTTTCCCGGTACCACCCGGCGGCTCTTGAGCACCAGTTCCGATTCCGTCCGCATCAGCCGCGTGCCCATCTCAATCAGCCACTCCGGTGCCGCAAGTCCGATTCGCGCGCCCCACGCTGCCCGCAATTCGCGTAGAAACTCCGCATTCGGCAGCGGATAAGGCGCCGCCAGATTGACTACCCCCTCGAGCGATTCATTCGCGATCAGCAGATCCACCGCCCGCACGAAATCGCCATCGTGAATCCAGGAGACGAATTGCGTCCCTTTGCCTTGCGTTCCGCCCAGGCCATGGCGCACCAGGCCGAGCAAAACATCGAAGATGCCGCCGCGCCCCGGCCCGAGCGTAAGGGCGCTCCGCATGGCGATCTTCCGCGTCCGCGGCGTAGGCGTTTCGAAGAATGCCGCTTCCCATCGTTTGGCCACATCGATGGAAAAGTTCCAGGTATCGGGCGCGCCCGCTTCGTTGCCTCCCAGTTCGCCCGTCGCTTCGTCCATTGGCCGGTCAAGCGCGTGGCGATAGATGGTAGCGGTGCTGGCGTTCAGCCACACCCGTGGCGGATGCGCCATTGCCGCAATCGCCCGGTTCAGAACGCGCGTGGTGCCCACGCGGGAGTCGAAAATCGCGCGCCGGTTGGCCGCATGGTAACGGCAATTCACGCTGCGGCCGGCGAGATTGATGCACACGTCGGCGCCGTCCAACTCCTTCGTCCAATCGCCGGGCGTCACGCCGTCCCAAAGAATCTCGCGCCACGGAGAGGCGTGCGGCGCGCGCGTGAAGACCGCCACCTCGTCTCCGCGCTCTTGGAAATGGCGCGCCAGAATCCGTCCCACCTGCCCGCTGCCGCCCGGTATCGCAATTCTCATGGCAGATACCTCCGCCATTCGTCCGATTCCGCGATTTTTTGGATCGCGTCGTTGCGCTCGCGCAGCAGCGTTCGCATATAGCGGCGAAGGAAGAGCCACTCGGCCAGAAGTCCCAGCACCGGCAAAGGCGCGGCGAAAGCGAACACGTCGCGCATTTCCGTCTCCTCCGGGGAGCGCGCGCGGAAGTAATGATCGTGCCGCATGTAGGGGAAGATTCCGCTGACGGCGGCGTCCTGGAAATACCACGGCCGTTCCATTTGCGTGATCTCGCTCGTCAGCCGGTGCCACACCGCAAAATGTTTGGCCCGCCAGGTGACGCGCTGTCCCGGTCCGATCAGTCCGCTGGTCACGCCCCCCGTCGCGACGGCCTGTTCTCCCCCATGGACGTTGCCCGCGAGGTGCACTTCCACGCTGCGCGCGAGATCGAAGCAGCGCTCGATGGGGGCGCGCACGATGGTGGTTTCTTGGAGGGTAATCATGGATGCGCCACGATCTCGATCAACTGGATCGCCGTCTTGCGCAGCGGCCGCATCAGGGGCAGGGAAGCGGCGCGTAGCAGGAAGGCCACGCTCTTTGTGGCGAGGTCCAGAAGACGCGCCGTCCGCGCCTGTTTGGGCGAGTCGTCGATCACCCAGAAAAAAATTACGCCCATCTGAAAGAACCAGAGTACGCCCGGCAGGTGCGGTTCCAGATCGCGCGGGATGCGCATGCCGCAATCGGTCAGAATACGGCCAAACCAGGCCATGTCGATGGCGCGGATGGCGGCCGTGTCCGGGCTGAACGGCGAGAGCGGATGGCGCGGATCGGCGCCATTGCGCAGCAGCGACCGCAGCACCCCGCGATTGGGCTCGAAATACGCCAGTTTCACCGCGATCAGAGCCCGCAGGCGCGCTTCCAGCCCTTTCACGCGATTGAGCGCCGCTTCGATCCGCGGCTGCATTTCCTCGCAGGAGCGCTGGTAGAAATCGGCCACAATCGCGTCCTTCGCAGGGTAGTAATAATAGGCCGCCCCGGTGGCCACTTCGGCCTTGCGGGCGATATCGCGCATGGTGGTGGCGTCGAAGCCCTGTTCGCGGAAAAGGTCGAGGGCGCTATCGAGAATGCGGCGGCCGGTTTCTTCGGCTTTCGGCGTGTTCTTGGCGGACGGCATAATTTGAACGTGTTCAAGAGTAGAATACGGCGCGCCCGCCGGTCTGTCAAGCGTTGTTTTGAACGTGTTCAGAAAGAAAGGGGATACAATGAATTTCCCGGTCCATGCGCGGTAAATGGCTCCTCATTTCGGTGGCGGCGCTGCTGGCCGGCGCCGGGGCGGCGGCGCTCTCCCTGCGCTGGAAAAGCCCTGCCGCCCCGGTTCCCAAAGGCGCCGCAGCGCCCGTTCCCGCGGCGTCCGAAGTCACGCTCTCCGGTAAGATCCGTCCGCAGCACATCACCACCGTCAAGGCCGGGGTCGACGGCGCCATCGACGCGCTTCTGGTGGACGTGGGCGAAGACGTCTTCGCCGGCGAGGTGCTGGCTCGCGTAGGCTCGGCGGAGCTGGCGGAACGGCGCGATGCCGCGGCCGCCGCTGTCAGCGCGGCGCAGGAACAGGAGTCGCGCGCCGAAACTGCGGCCGCCGCCGCCCGCCTGGAAGCATCGCGCGCCGAGGCCGACCGGCAGCGCGCCCGCGCCGTCCTCGACCGGGCCCAGGCCTTTTACGACCGCCAGGAGATGCTCAACCGCCATGGCGCCACTCCGCGCCTGAGCTGGGAGAAGGCGCAGCGCGACCGTGCCGCCGCCCGGCAGGAGTCCGCCGCCATGGAGAAGGCCGCCGGCCTTTCCGCGGCCCAACTGCAATCCGCCCTCAACGATCTGGCCGCCGCGCAGAAGACACTTGCCTCCTTGAATCTGGACCTCGCCGATGCGCGGGACGGTGCGCAATCGGGCGATGTGGCCTCTCCCGTGGACGGCACGGTAGTGGCGCGGAACGGCGAAGTGGGCGGCCCCGCGGGAGACGACCTCTTCGAGATCGCCACCGATATGTTCGCGCTCGAAACCGCCGTGGAGCCCGAGCCCGCGACCCTCGCGCGCCTGCGGCCGGGCCAACCCGCCATGGTCGCCATCCCCGATTTGCAGAACGCCGGAATGGAAGGCCGCATCCGCGCGATCGAAAACAACGCGGCCATTGTGGAGTTCAACTGCACGCTCGCCGGCGTGCGGCCGGGCATGCCGGTGCAGGTGCGCCTGAAGCTACAATAAGGCTTCGGAACAAACTTATGGAATTCCTAGCCGGTAGCTTACTGGAACTGATCGTCCAGACTTCCACCAATCTTCCGCCCGACGTGCGCGCCGCCATGTCGCTGACGGCCGCGGCTGAAACGCCCGGCACGCAATCCGCGCAAGCGCTCGACATCATCCTGTCGAATATCGACATGGCCCAGGGCGATACCGGCGCCATCTGCCAGGATACCGGCATGCCCACGTTCGTGGTTCATACGCCCGTGGGCGTCAACCAGATTCATTTGCGCAAGGCGATTCAAGAAGCGGTCGCCGAGGCCACCCGTCTGGGCAAGCTGCGGCCCAATTCCGTGGACTCCATTACCGGCAAGAACAGCGGCAACAATCTCGGTACGGAAACGCCGGTGATCCATTTCGAACAGTGGGAAGAGGATGAGGTGGAGGTCAAGTTGATCCTTAAGGGCGGCGGGTGCGAGAACATGAACGCGCAGTATTCGGTGCCCTGCCAACTCGATCACCTGGGCCGCGCCGACCGCAACCTGGAGGGCGTCCGCAAGTGCATCCTGCACGCCGTCTGGAAAGCACAGGGGCTGGGATGCGCGCCCGGAGCGCTCGGCGTCTGCATCGGCAGCGACCGCGCACACGGCTACGATCTGGCGAAGGGCCAGCTCTTCCGCACGCTCGACGATGTGAATCCCGATCCCACGCTGGCCAAGCTCGAGGCCGAGATCATGGAGGAGGCCAACAAACTCGGGGTAGGCGCCATGGGATTCGGCGGCAAGGTGTCGCTCATCGGCTGCAAGATCGGGGCGGCCAACCGGCTGCCGGCGAGCTTCTTCGTGTCGGTGGCCTACGACTGCTGGGCTTTCCGCCGGCTCGGCGTACGTCTCGACGCGTCCAGCGGGGCGATCGCGCGCTGGCTGTATCGCGATCCGGCGCGCAAAGTGGAGAAGCTGGCGCGCGCCGAAGGCTTCGCGCTGACGGGCAGGGAAGTGGTCCTCACGCCCCCGCTGACGGAAGCGCAGATGCGTGCGCTGCACGTCGGCGACGTGGTGCTGATCACGGGCGAGATGTTCACCGGCCGCGACAATGTGCACGCCTATCTGATGAAGAATCCGCCGCCGGTGGACCTCAACGGCGCGGTGCTCTACCATTGCGGTCCGGTGATGTTGCAGGAAGGCGAACGCTGGACGGTGAAGGCCGCTGGACCGACCACCAGCATGCGCGAGGAGCCCTACCAGGCGGACGTGATTAAGCGATACGGCGTGCGCGCCGTCATCGGCAAGGGCGGTATGGGTCCCAAGACGCTGGCGGCGCTCGAGGAATTCGGCGCGGTGTATCTGAACGGCATCGGCGGCGCGGCGCAGTTTTACGCGCGCACAGTGGAAGAAGTGCTCGGCGTGAGCCTGATGGAATTCGGCATCCCGGAAGCGATGTGGCATCTGCGCGTGAAGGGCTTCGCGGCGATCGTGACGATGGATGCGCACGGCGGCAGCCTGCACGCGGACGTGGAGCACGCGACTGGCGAGGCGCTGGCCACGAGCATTTTCCAATCCAGAAATGAGCCCGAAATCAAGATTTGATTCCAGCGCGAGATGAGCCTGAAGCTCGGCTTCCATTCCAATACGAGATGAGCCCGAATGACGGCTCGCTGCGGATGGTTTCCTTTCTTTGGTTTTCTG
>DATAUB010000054.1:0-126866 GCA_036268475.1 Bryobacteraceae bacterium
CGATCTCGCCACCTGTACCTTCATTGGCAAGCGCGAAGATGCGCTTTTCCTCGGTCCAGGCGGGACGGGAAAAAGTCACTTGGCTCAAGCCATCGGCCAAGCCGCCATCCAACAGAACTATCGCGTGATCTACCGGGAGACGCACGTGCTGCTGGAGCAACTCGCCGAGGCCGTCCTGGAGGGAAAACGCAAACATTTATGGAGTCGGTGGCCACAGTGCCACGCTCATCATCGACGACTTCGGCATGCGCAAGTTGCCGCTCACCGCGGCCGAGGATCTGTTGGAGATTATCATGCGCCGCTACGAACGCACCAGCACTTTGCTCACTTCAAACCGGCCAGTGGAAGACTGGGGCAAACTGGTGGGCGACGTGGCCGCCGTCACCGCCATGCTCGACCGCATCCTCCATCACGGCCGTGCTCAAGTGCGGTCCCCGGAACTGGCGTACGAAAACCGCGGCCACGACTACGGCGGGAGAACAATGACTTCACCGCTCGGGGGCTTCGCCCCTGCGACCCCCTTAAGACCAAATCAAAACCTTCCTATGAAGGCAAAACAACAACAACCTGCGCCCTCCCGCTGGTCGGGACCGAGGATTTGCACATTACTGCGAGCTTGTGGAAAACGCTTGCTCAAACTGGCTACCAGGGGTACAAATAACTCATGTCCTGGTCGCGGCCCGTTGGCCGGTTTTGAAGTGGCCATGTATGGCCGGTTTTGAGGTGGCCGCCGAGGGTGCGCAGTCTCAGAATCTCGGCTTCGCGCTGCACGGTCGGGAACTCTGCCCTGAAGTACACGCAGCGACGACGAAGAGGGTCCCCGATGCGCCGCACTTCGTTCGACGTGAGAATTACGAACGGAATCGTCTTATGAGGCACCGTTCCGAGACGCGGGATCGACAATTGCCAATCTGAGAGCACTTCGAGGAGCATCGATTCGAATTCCTCGCCAACCTTGTCGACCTCGTCAATCAGCAGGACGCATGGCTTCGGCGCGTATTGGAGCGCGCGCATGAGCGGGCCTTGAACGAAGAAGTCCAGTGTATGGAGCCGGGACCGAATGGCTTTCCAATCGGTACCGAGTTGGCCAGCTTGGGTTTCGAGAAAAAGCCGCTGAAGCGACGAGTCGAACTTTCCGATGGCCTTTTCCTCGTCAATCCCCGGGTAGCACTGAAGGCGCTCCAAAGATGTGTCCATCGCGAACGCAACCGCCTTCGCGAGTTCCGTTTTCCCACACCCGGGCGGCCCCTCGACTAAAACCGGCTTATTCAGTTCGCCTGCAACGTAAACCTGGGATATCGTGATTTCATCAAGATGTACTTGGCTCGTTCGAATTTCTGGCGGAGATCTTCGATTGACGGAAACACGTTATCGCCTCAGCCAGGATTCTAGGGGAAGATCCGGTTTCCACCGAAAAGCCCTCTCCCGATTGGGGTCAAATCCTTCGTCAATATGGTTGTGCCCAGCCTTTTCTGGACGACGCGCTACCGGGCAAAGTTTCTCGGAATTGACTGTGGGCGCGACCATCGGCCCGATTTGGGAGGCGCAATGCCCCTGTGCAGAAGTCCCCGATAACGAGTTCGCTCGGTCGTTTCATGCAACATGCGGCGGAGATAGTCGCAGGCGGATCCCTCTTTTGTTGGGTTGCGCCAGGTGCCGTAGTATCGACCTGTGGCCAGGACGGGGTTGCAAGGTATGAGAGAGGGAACCCAGCATCAACTCAGCGAGGTAATAAAGGCTGACGACCAATCGCGACCATCGGCGACCGAATTTGAGGCAGCGTATCAGGCTCGAATCGCGATTGATCGAATCAAATTCGCGATCAAACACACAGAAGAGTTCGCCCGACCCTGCGACACGATGCGCGAGGTCGGCCTACAGTTGCTTGACGCGCTCGAACGCCTTGAAGCGATGGATCGTCGGTTTCAGGCGCGCTCGCGACTTCCATAACAGAGAGTGCGGCCTATAAGCTACGGTTTCAAGAATACGGTGCACCGTACAACTTGAGGAAAGACGACAGAAGCCAGAGGACCAAATGTCTGCCTCCCCCTATCCTCCGATTGCGGCGCTCTCCGATCGAAGCGGAGAGCCCGATGCTCCGTTCGTTAAAGGCGCAGGCACCGCGACACACCCGATCTTGAACCTTGCCGAGGCGGCGACCTTCGTCCGATGTTCTAGAGCCCATCTCTGCAACGTTCTCAATGGGAAAGTAAAGGGCATCCCGCACCTCCCAACCGTACGCATTGGCAGACGGGTTCTCTTCAGGCGGGAATCGCTTGAGCGGTGGCTACAAGAACTCGAAGCAAGCGGAGCTAAACAAGAGGCCGGCTAGAAAAGACTCGCGGGCCAGTGCTACGATGCCAATCAGACCAGAAAATACAGCGCCAGAGACGCCGGAAAGGACAACCGTGCGTCGAAAGCGATTTCAACGCGGCTGTATTCGAAAGGTGAAGCACGGCCGCAGATGGGTATGGATTGGAAAGTACCGCGAAGACGGAATAGGGAGGACGAAGGTCCTTGGCCATTGCGCAGACCTGACGGAGGGAGGAGCGTGGGCAAAGCTGCAAGAGCATTTGCGTCCGATGAACGAAAGGGCGGGGCGGCGGCAGTCTCTGCCTACGAACTTCAGGACGTACGTATCAAACGTTTACCTTCCGCAGCGGCGCAAGAAGTGGAAGGACTCAACAGACCAGACAACAACCGAACGAATTCAAACACATTTGCTCGTCGCGTTCGAAAACTTCGAATTGGGGGATCTCACTCGGGATCGGCTTCAGACATTTCTCGATCAGAAAGCGCGGTCGCTGTCGCGAAGCGTGGTGAGCCACCTCAGGTGGGATTTGAATGCGATCTTCAAGATGGCGGCGGACGATACGATCGTTCGAGGGAATCCAGCAGGTTCGCTCGTTACGCCGAAAGAAGCAAAGGCCCAGACCAAGCGCACGATGACCAAGGAACAGGTTCGGCTGGCATTATCGGTCTTGGATCTGAGGGAGAGAGTCATTTTCCTGTTGGCCGTCTTGGTCGGGATGAGACCGGGCGAGATTCTCGCGCTGCGCTGGGCAAGGGTGAGTCCGGAGATGATCGAAGTCGCTCAACGTGTCTACAGGGGCCTTTCCGACGACCCGAAGACCGAGCGGGGAAAGAGGCAGGCGGCTTTGCCTCCTGATCTTGCCCGAGATGTAGCTGGTTGGCGTGAGATCTCGGCCGACACGGGACCCGACGCGTTGATGTTTCCGTCCGAACGCGGCACGTTCTTGTCGCGTGATAATTTCCTGCGCCGGAACATTCAGAAGAAGCTCGAGAAAATTGGGCTTGGGTGGGTCAACTTTCAGGTGCTCCGCAGGACACAAGCCAGCCTCGGACACAAGGAGGGTCTAGACCCAAAGGTTGCTGCCGACCAACGTGGGCACGCAATCGGGGTTGCCATAGACACCTACACCGAAAGCGACCTTGAAAGCCGGCAAGAAGCGGTGACGAAACTTGGGCGCGCTTTAGCTGGTCGCAAACCTGCAGAACGAGGAGAAGAGCCTGAATCCTCAGCAGAACCCACTTTTCGAGGTAAACGAGGTAAAACCGGCTGAGGTGGCAAACGCTAACTTATTGAAAAGATGGAGCGGGAGACGGGGTTCGAACCCGCGACGTCCAGCTTGGGAAGCTGGCATTCTACCACTGAATTACTCCCGCGCTCCGAATCTAAAATGCGTGAGCAAGCGGCCCTACCGCCGTCACGAACTATATTTTAGCGCAAAAGTACCGCGCTCAAGGAATCGGAATCGGGACACGCCCTGCGCGGTGTTCCCCGATCGCATCACATACATGCATGCCACTGCCGTGAGGAACAGCGACAGCACCTCGCTATCGCCCAAATTATATTCGAAGAATCCTTCGGCCAGCACCGCCAGCACGATGGCGATGGCGCTGTGGAAGATGAAGCGGCCGGCAGCGTCCCCCTCTCGTGCGCTGCGAGCGGCGTCGACCAGCACCTTGCCGAGGAACCACATCATCAGCAGCATCCCCGGGATGCCGCGCTCGGCGGCATATTGCAGGTAGATGTTATGTAAGTGGCCATACCAGCCCACGGGCAGCGGGCGCGGAATGTCCTTCGGCACGTACTCCTGGAAATGTCCCGCGATTTCCTCCGGCCCCAATCCCAGCCACGGATGCGCGCGGACCATTGCCAGTCCGGTTCGCACCGTCACCACTCGCTGGGCGTTCGAATCCATGCCGCGATGCGGTTCAAACGCGGAACGCACCCGCTCCCGGATGGGCATCGGCGCCACCAGCAGCAGCGTTGCTGCCAATGGCGCCAGCCAGACTACTTTCCGGTTCCATCTCCACAGCAAATAGATAGCGCCGGCGGGGAATCCGACTAAGAACACACTGCGCGTCAAGCTAAGAGTCAGGCCAACAAACAGGATCGGCGCACAGATACACCCCAGCCACTTACCCCGGCGTTCGGAGTCAAAGAAGAGCAGCGCCAGCAGGGCGAGTAAGACGATCATCTCCTCCCCTCCGAATGTCATCCAATGGCTGGAGAGTCCGGTGGGCCGGTTGTACAGGAAGTATCCGTAGTCCTGCAACTGCGCGCGACTGGCGTGTAGCAGGAGCCTTGCCATCTGCACCATGCCGGCCGCTCCGGAGACGGCTGCCACCACCGACCAGCCGAGCACCATTGAGCGGATCTGCCTTGTCTCGGTGAACGTAGTGAACACCACAGGCAACAGCAGAAACACATAGAATTTCCGCAATTGCGGCCAGCCATGGAGCGGCGCGCCCGAGGCCAAAATCGCCACTACCGTGATGCCGAAGAAGAGCACCAGAGGAAGCTTGACAGGTGGAAAACGTAGCGGCGCTCCTGAGACTAGGATGGCGGCAAACGCCATTCCCAGCAGGATCTGCGATACCGCGATGGACGCCACTACCGAGACCGCCGACCACCAGGCGAGATAGAATGCCGCCCGCAGGCACCAGGAGCGCCTGTCGGAGTGCGCGGGCATTCGCGCCGGCCAAGACGAAAACACGGCGTCCATGCGCTCCATCATCATCGATTGCGCCGCCTGAGTTGTCGCATTGTTGTAAAGAGTTTGGTCAATTGTAAGCGTCCAACCAACCCCACCTTGACATCAGGCCCGAGCAGCAGCCATTGGGGCGGAAGAATTGGCTGCACGTCGGGCACGTGAAGGCCGGCCCAAAGGTAGCGCCGATGCTCTCGGTGGTTGAATCGTGCCCCACCGCGCATCGTATTCTCAGCCAGATTGTTGGGTAGTTCCACTTCTTCGTACTCCAGGCACCGCATCAGCTTCGGCCACATGTTCAGCGTGTAGCCCATTGGCTTGCCCAGCGTACGGTTCGGAAGCGCCCTGCGCCGCAGTCTCTTGCACATGTCCTGGATCTTGCCCACAAACTCTTGCGATAACGCGCCGATGCGCCAGTCGCTCTGCGGCGCTCATGACCTTTTGTGTGCATCCCGGTCCACCAAAAGCGCATCCATGTGCCGCACCATCGACACTGCCGCGGTCTCCTTCGGGTTCACCTTCACCGCGTCGACGAACTTTCGCCGCGCGTGCGCCCAAGAGCCCACATGCACCAGTTAACCTTTGCGGACCTTCACGCACTCCTCCCAAGCAGGAGTCGAACTCCGTCTCTCCGCCCGGCTTGCCATACTGCCGTAAATACGCTTCGTGATTGCTCCGCGACCGTGGTGCACTGCAGCGGAACTGTGGTCTCGTCCGGCTGTAGATAAGATGAATCGTCATGCGCCAGCCAGGCGCCGGGAAGGATCCACTACCATGAACGCAGAAGCCCCCAAGAAGAACTCACCCAAGGGCCGAGGCAGCGAATTTTGCCGGCACCAAGGGCCCCGGGACGCCGCGCGCCGAGAGCAAGGGCGCGAACATCCTGGAACTGATCGGCTGGCCGAAGGGAGCGACGCTGGCCGAGATTCTGAAACCACGTCTCGGCAAGCCCACAGCGTCCGCGGCTTTCTCTCGACTGCCGCCAAAAAACACGCTATCGAGATCGAGTCCGCCAAGAGCGAAGCCGGCGATCGGGTGTACCAAGTCAAGTAACAGGCACCAGAATCGGCCCGCCTCGACGCTGCCATCCGCGAGGGGTGGCGGCTTTTTCATGGAGCGGCGCGCTTGCGCCTCCCGTTGGCCGGTCCGCGATGCCTTGCAGTCTCCGATTGCCCGAGATGCGCCCGAAGACACCAACTGGCCACAACGGAATTTTTGGCCCCCGAGCGTCCAAGCGTTCAAATAAGCTGAGTGCCGATGAGCTTTTCGTGGAGACCGGCGTTGTCCAGACAGTCACGGCCATCATCGGCAGAGGCGCGACACCGATGCCCGGTCGTAGCCCTACCGCCACGAAGGAGGGAAGGTCGTAGTAAGCGAATGATTTCAGTTTGAGAAAGGGTTCCGCCACCTAAAATCGCCGTGGCCACGCCGTGGCCCATGTCTCCATGGTTCTCGACCTGGATTCATCGAAGGCTTGTGGCCAAAAGCGCAAAGAAATGGACAGAAACGAGCGGCGTTGACTCCTATTCTTGCGAAGGTGATGTTATGTCCAGGAGCGGGCCGCGTCCGTTTTCACAATCTGTCCCTTTTCACAATCCTCCGATGAATTGATCGTTGTGCTACCATTTTCCAGAGCGATGCGAATACTTCGGAGTTCGCTGCTGCCATTGTTTTTCCTGGTGTTATTGTCCCCCCTCTCGGGAGCTACGATAAGTTACCAACTCTCCTACTTTCAAGAAATTCCAACTTGCGGCACCGGAACGGTGACCGCTTTCCCCGTCGTATCGGTCTCAGTTGCTGCATGTAATGGTTCCGGAAGCTAACCGCCTCAGAGCTTGGTTGGTCAGCTAGCGTTACGGGCGATGCTGGCAGTCCTGGCAATGGAAACGTAAGTGGATCTGCCAGTTTTGCTCCGACTGCCGAAATTCTAGGCGGAACCGGAAGTGGTTTTTTTCAAGTTCAGTACAGCGACCTGCTTCAGTTAGCGCCCTTGACCCTTTCTGGAACTGCCAGAATGAGTGCCGGCGACCTCTCCGTTAACATCAATTGTTCTGGCGCGACCAACTATTGCGAGACTTCTCTTGCAGACAACATTTGGATTGGCTGGATTCCCTTTACCTTCGGAGATCCGGTTACACTTCCCATTATATCGGCCAGCTTTTCGTTTTCGTTTGTCGAAGCTGGAGGAAATTGTGACGCAACTGAATCGGTCGCGGCATTCAACATCGTTGATGGAAACGTGACTCCCATATCCGGAGCTTATGCGATAGACGAACCCGAACCACCCGCCTTCTATCTTTGCGCATTCGGCGTAGCGATATTAGTCTTCCGAAAGTACCGCCCGAGGTTAAAGATCTAGCTGGCGCGCCAGCTTTTGATGTCCTCCAGCTCAGCGGGTTCGTATCGCCCTAAAATTGCGGCTCTTATGGGAAATTGACCTGGAGGAGTGGGCTGGCTGTCCGCCGTCATTACGGACTGCCCGCTGCACGAGCCCCGGTCATCCCAGACCTGCTACAACCAGTTATCAGCGGCTTGATGACGTCATGGCCCGTCGTACACAGCGAAGCTGGCGCACCACGTCGGCTGAAGCCGCGGGATTCATGTCGCTCAAAGGACCGCGTCGCTCGCGTCCGCCGGATAGCCCTCGATCGGTCGGCCCAAGGGCGCCACCCTTGCCGAGATCGTGAAGGCCACCGATTGGCAGGCGCAATGCGTCCGCGGCTTCTCTCGACCGCTGCCAGAAAGCACGGCCTCAACATCGATTCCGCGAAGAACGACATGGGCGATCGGGTCTACCAGTCAAGAACTAGAGAGATCAGGCCGAAATTGAAGCCCGCTGGGCGTTACACCAAGCGCGCCTTGACTTCGAAGTTGCCGACCTCTGTGACAAGCCTGCTGCCAGGCGTCGACTGATCAACGCGATCGCCAACTTCAGCCGGTTCGTGCAGGGCCCGCCCATTCCCGGCCGACCGCCTCGGATGGGAGTTCGTCTGCCGGAATTTCACCGATCCTTTACAAGCTCCCCACAAGTTCGCGCACCGTGTTGCGGATGATCGAGAAAGAACTATGGCGCAATCGGAATACCGCACCGCCCCCGAACGACTGACATATCTTCTGTCGCGATGGCGCGTGCTGCTTCTTACCGTGCTGGCCGCCGGGGCTCTGGCGTGCGGCATCAGCGAATGCCTGCCGCCCCGGTACACGGCCGTATCTACCGTAATCATCGACCCCCCGGGCACCAACGATCCCCGCGCGTCGATGGTCGTAAATCCCACCTACCTCGATTCGCTCCGGACCTTTGAACGCTTTTTTACGAGCGACACCCTGTTTGCCGAGGCCATACGCAAGTTCCACTTGAACGTAGGGCGCGACGACGTCGACATCCTTCGCAAACGCATTCTCAAGGTGGGGGTGGAACACGATACCCGCGTCTTGCAAGTGAGTGCGACGCTACCCAATCCAAAGGACGCCATCGCTCTGGTGCAGTTCATCACCCGGCAAAGCCTGGCTGCCAGTCGCGATGAAGCCGAAGCCACCGACCGCGATACCCTGCGAAACGTAACCGATGAGTTCGATCGCGCACAGGCGCGATTGCAGAAGGCGGAGTCCGATTGGCAGTCTGTGATCGCCCAGGGCACGCCGGAAGCATTGGACCACGAAGTCTCAGCGGCAGTGGGGCTGCAGTACCAGGTGCGCCAACTGGGAGCGCAGTCTGCCGCGCAATCCGCCGAGTTTCACGCTCGCGCGGAAGGTAGCGACCCGGCGGACCGGCGATCGTATTCGCTGTATGCCGATGCCGCTGCGGCCAGCGCCAGCGAGTATGCCAAGCGCCAGGTCCAATTGGACGAAGAACTCGCGCGCGAGCGCAAACGCCTGGCGGAGCTCACTCAAAAGAACGGCCTCGCGAGCGGAGAATTGGACGCTGCCCGCAAGGCCTTCGAGGCCGCACTCGCGCGGAAGCGCGACTTCAGCGCGCTCAATGGCCTGCGCAGTGAGCACATGCGTGTGATCGATCCGGGCGTGGAACCCACGCGCCAGTCGTCACCGGATGTGCTGCTCAACACCGTGGGCGCGGCGCTCCTGGCCGGCTGTCTTTCGCTGGCCTGGCTCGCCTTTCTAGCAGGATCTCCGCGGCGCAAGCCATCCCTGGTCCACCCCCCTTCCGCCTCTTATGAAGATCGCTCGCTCTCTACCCGCTGAATGGACCAGCGCAGTGGCAATCGCGGTAACCGCTGCGGTCGTGGTGACTCTGGCTACCACGGCCGGCGTATACGTCGGCGCGCTCCTGGCTGCGCTGCTGCTGCTTGCCTGGATGTTTTCATGTGCATGGGCCTGGCTGGCCCTGTTTCTGGGCGCGGTTCTCTTGCTGCCGCCATTGCCGGCCTCATTTGGCAATTCGGGGGCGCATCCGGCGGTGGCGCTGGCGGCGTTCGGCCTGTTTGCGGCCGCCGTGTTTGCCGGGCAATGGCGCATGTGCGAGTCCGATATCATCGCGCCTCTGACCCTCCTTACCGCTTTGCTGGCGGTCTCTGTGCCCATGGCCCTGCTTTATTCCGGCACGGAAGTCGCAGTAGGAAGCGCGGTGCGCGTGGCGCTGTTTGCCGTCGCTCTGTTTGTGCTCGCCTACGTGGTGTGGGGTCCGGCGCGCAGTCTGGCGGATTGCGGTTACGGTCCGGCTAAGCTGCTATTTGGCGCGGGGGTGGCATCCGCCCTATTTGCCTGCGTCGACTTCTTCTACCAGCTTCCGGCGCCAGCGGGATACAGCCCGCAATACGTCTGGCTATCCGACCGCGTTCTGCGCCGCGCCCAGGGCACATTCTACGATGCCGGCGCGTTGGGCAACATGTGCTGCTTCTTTCTCGCCATGGTGGCCGCGGCGATGTTCCGTTCGTCCGGGCGGAAATGGAATCGCTGGTGGATCGCAGCCGGCGCTATTCCGCTGGTGACGGCGCTGGTGTTTTCGTATTCCAGGGCGAGCGCGGTCACCGCCCTCCTATCGGTGGCTGCGCTGCTCTGGCTGCGGCGCAATGAGGTGCGATGGGGGCGGACGTCGCTCGCAGTGGCAGGGTGTACCGCCGCCGCGGTGGTGGCGGCGACATTGCTGGTCCCCGGTCTCTGGGAGCGCTGGTTTCAACATGCGCGGCAATCGCTCGAACTGGCCTTTTCGGCCAGCGACACCGTGCTTTCCGGCAGAGTTTCCAGCTGGCGGCTCCTTCTGGGATTCATCGCCGATCATCCGCTGCGGGCACTGGCCGGCGTCGGCTACAAGACGCTGCCCTATTCCGAAGTGGCGGGTCAACCGGTAATCGCGGACAACACCTACTTGAGCACGTTGATCGAAACCGGCGCCGCGGGATTGGCGGCCTTGCTTGCACTGCACGCGGCCATTCTGCGCACCGCCTATCGGGCGGCAAGGTCCGCCGACGCCACCACGGCATTCTACGGCAGTTGGGTCTTTGCATTCTGGAGCGGGGAAGTCGCGCAGATGGCGGCGGCAGACCTATTGACTTACTGGCGCCTGCTGCCGGTATTCTTCTTCGTCATCGGGCTCACAATCTTAAAGCTCAAAAGGACCGGCGCATGAGAGTGTTGATGGTGGATCAGTATGGCGAAACGGGGGGCGCGCAAAAGTGCCTGCTCGATCTGCTCGCGGGGTGGCGTGGCAGCGACCCCGTGATCGTCGCTGCGCCCGCCGCCGGCCCGTTGGCAGAATCCGTACGCCGAATTGGCTTCGATACTCACGCCATCCCCAGCGGGCCCTACACGGAGGGGAGGAAGTCAGCTGCCGATTGGCTTCGTTTCCCGTTGGATGTCAGGCGCCAGCGCGAAATCCTGCGCGCCATCGTTCGCGAACGCGAGATCGACCTGGTGTACGTCAACGGTCCGCGAGTGTTGGCCGGCGCCGCACTGGCCGCCCGCGGACTGTGCCCGCTGGTATTCCACATGCACAACCGGCTCCATCGCCGGTCCGAATTGGCGGTGGCGCGATGGGCTTTGGCGCAGGGCTCTAGTGTGGTTGCCGCCTGCTGCCGGCACGTGGCGCAGTCGTTGCCGGAACTGGACGCAGTGGTGATTCCCAACGGTGTCCCCGACGCCGGATACCGCCGGCATCGTGCGCCGTCAGGCACCTGGCAGATCGGAATGGTGGGCCGCATCTCACCCGACAAGGGCCACCTGCTTCTGCTGGAGGCGGTGCGGCAGTTGACGGCCCAGGGTCACCGTATTTCGCTGACCATCGCCGGAAGCTCCTTGTATTCGCCCGCGGCCTACGCCGCCCAAGTGCGCGAGCAGGCCGCTGGATTGCCGGTGCGCTTCACAGGATGGATCGATGGCGTGGGAGATATGCTGGGCGGCTTCGATCTGCTGGCGGTGCCGTCGACCGCCGAACCGGGGCTGCCGCGCGTCGTGCTCGAAGCCTTCTCCGCCGGATTGCCGGTGGTCGCGCTGCCCACCGGCGGCATTCCGGAAGCCATCCGCGATGGCGCCACCGGATTCCTGGCGAACGCCGTCACTGCCGAGGCGCTTGCCGCGAAGCTCCGCGACGCGATCGCCACACCGCCGGATGTGCTCTCGAACGTGGCCCGCACGGCGCGGTCGGAATGGGATTACAAATGGAACGTCGACCGCTGGCGCCGGGACGTGATGGCTCTGATGGAGACTACCGCGGAGCGAAGGAACCCGACGCGCGAGCGTTTTGCCAGTTCAGCCACGCCCAGCGGAGAGCGCCGCACACGGTCGGCGTGAAAGTCCTCCGATGGTGCGCCGCGCGCGCCACCAGTCCGCCTTTGCGGTCCAGGCGGGTAGGGAACAGGCGCCGCAGCACAATGCCCACCCGGCGCGGCAGGGAATGAACCAGCGCCAGGTGCAGCCACAACTCATCCTTATTGGGCCGGCTCCAGCGATCGAACGGCGACAACCCGTAATGTTCCAGCCACAGGCGCACGCCGGCCGGCAGCGCGCGCATTTCCTCTTGCACCGATGCGTGTACCTCGCCGTGAAACCAAAGCAGCACGATCGCGAAGGCGACGTTCTCCAGCAGCCGCAAGCTGCCGGAGTGCAGACTTTGCCGCTGCAGCCAAAAGGCATCGTCAGCCGCGTGCCGATCGAGAAAGCGAGCGATCTCCCAACCGCGTTGCAGGGGCAAGTCGCCGTGCAGCAGATGCAGCAGAAAATGGAGCGCTGCGAAGCCCAGCAGATCTTGCGCGCAGAGCACAGAAAAGGGGCGTCCGTCGAACTGGCGCACCGTGCGGCGATCCCAGAAGGCGCTCTCGTCGGGCATCGCGATGCCCTCCGCGCGGCTGTCCCACAAGCGGAAATGCGGCTCCACGTGAATCGGCATTTTCGGGTCGAACAGATCGCCGCGCCACTTCCAGGAATGCGGGCGCACCATGGGAGGCAGATGACGCCCGTGATCGTGGCCTTGTTTTGACGACCGATAGCCCAGCCGGCGCAGCGCTTCGACCGCCGGCTCGATGGAATCCGCGGCGAACCAGAGATCGATATCGCCCTGCGCGCGCAGCCGTGGATCGGGAGTCAGATCGGGAGCGTGCGACATCCCCTTCAGCAGCACGAATTCGATGCCCGCACTGCCGAGTGCATCGTCGATTTCGCAAAGGTCCCGTTGCAGGCGCGCATACCGGATGTCGTACCGGTCGCGCGCGGCGGCCATTTGTTCCGCCACTTCGCTGGGCAACCTGGCGGCATGCAATTCATGCAGCAACAGCGTGATCTGGCGGCGGTCGCACCATTGCAGCAAACCCGGCCATTCGTTCTCCCGCATCGCGGATAGCGCCCCGGCGTCCGGACGGTCCAGACGCAGCGCCTCGCGCACCGCATGCATCGCACGCGGAAGCAAGTGCGCTTCAGGCGCGAGCCGCATAAGCGCCGGTGTCGGCAAGCTCTTCCAATAAGTCGATGGCCGCATCCAGATCGCCATATCTCATCTCGTAGGCCGGCAATTCCATCAGCCCTTCCATGGCCGCCAGGCGTTCGCGATATTCCGGTACCTGTACGGCCCACACCGAATAACTCAATTTCTTCCACAGCTCGTCGGGGTCGAGTGGCGCCAAAGCCGGCGGGCCGGATTGGTAGCCGGCGCGGTTCAAAAACACGATCGTGTCCACCACACCCTGATCCGCCGTACGAATACTCTCGATCTCCTTCGTGCGAACCTCGATGGTCGGTTTGCCGTAGGCGCGAATCGAACTCGTTAGCCCTCGAAACTCCGGGAACAACTCGCCCACCGGCTCCCGAAAGCGGAATTTCTGCGGATGGCCGATGATGAGCGGCTTGTCCGCGTTGCGTACGAACGCGCTGGCGTCATCCGATACATACGTCCAGCCGCGGCGCGCGCAGGCATACGCCAGTGACGATTTTCCCGCTCCCGAATCGCCCGCCAGCAGAAAGCCCCGGCCGCGGTACAGAACGCAGGCCGAATGGACCGTGACCAGGTGGCGGATCTCGATCAACGGGTAAATCATCACATCCAGAAAGCACTGGCGGAAGTATTCGGTATTGGCCGCCGTGTTGGCCGTGACCCAGCCGAAGCTGAAGCCGCCGCGAAGATCCAGGCTGGCGAAGTTTTCCGAATCGCCCACAATGCTGAGCAGGTGTCCTTGCGAACGGAACACCGGAGGCTCGCGGCGGCCTGGCTGCGCGCTTTCCGATATCAAGAGGCGGACGTCGAGGGGAGGGAAGTCGAACCGCTGGCGGTAAGTGCTCCAGCTTATTTCGGCTGCGCGAATAGTGACAGCGGAATTCGACCGGATGCGAACCGGAAAGCCGTATGGATAGACCAGTATTTCTTCCGTCAGGGGCGTCTTGGTAAGCAGGGGATCGTTGATTACCGGCTCGCGAGCGATAGTGTCAATCATGCGAATGTAACCGATGGTAACGTCTGCCGCACCGGCGATCGCAAAGGGCCTGTAAAAAAAGCGTAAAGGGCCGGCGCCGGCCCTGGCAGGCAACAAATATGTACAAACCTTTTACAGCCTTCCGCGAGCCCTTTTTCTTGGCAACTAATAGGTAGCAAGCCACGCGGAATCATATAGTTGCCGACCGTATCGCAGGCCTTGCACGGCCTCCGCGGAGCGGTTTTCTTTCGGCACGGGGCGGCCTATACTCGAAGTGTTCCACATACTCGGTCCTGGCGGCCGAAACTTAGTCACATAGGCGCCATACTTACATGCAACGATCAGCCAATCGGAAGGTCGTCTTCTTTTTCCCGGCGTTTTCCAGCCGCGAGGCCACCGCGCCTCTCGGCATCCTGGCAGTTGCCACGCCCCTTCTGCAGGCGGGGTACCAGGTCCGCATCATCGACTCCACTATCACTCCCCACTTCGAAGAGACGGTGCTGCGGGAGCTCGACGATGCGCTCTGCCTGGCCGTTTCGCTGGTCACCGGGCCGATGATCCGCGAGACCGTTCGCATGGCGCGCGCCGTCAAGCAGCGCTATCCGGACAAGCCCGTGATTCTCGGCGGCTGGCACCCCTCGCTGCTGCCCCACCAGACCTTGATGGCCGAGCACGTGGATATCGTGGTCAACGGCCAGGGCGAGGATGCCCTGCTGGAAGTGGTCCGCCGCATCGAAGACGGCGCGGACATGGATGGCGTGCCCGGCGTCGGGTACAAAGAGAACGGACAGCTTCGCTTCAACCCCGTGCGACCGCTGAAGCCGATCTGTGAATTGCCTCCCAAGGCCTACCACCTTGCCGATTTCGACGCTTATGAGCGCGTCGCCGGCCGCCGTTGGGCCATGTACACCTCGAGCCTCGCCTGCCCCTACGATTGCGCGTACTGCACCAATCAGGGGCTTTACGGCCGCAAGTGGAATGCCCTTGAGCCCGACCAGGTGGTGGACGAAGTGTCGGACCTGGTGCGGCGCTACCGCCTGAGCCTGCTGTGGGTGGTGGACGACAATTTCCTGGTGGATCGCGAACGGGCGCTTGGGATCGCCGAAGGGCTGGTACGCAGCGGCGTGCGCTTCGACTGGAGCATCCAGGCCACCACCAATTTGGTGACGCGCCTCAGTGTGGACGAATGGAAACTGCTGCGCCGTGCCGGCCTATCGCAGGTGTCGCAAGGCGCCGATTCGGGCTCTCCGCGCGTGATGAAACTGATGAACAAAACGTTTCAGACGCTCGATACCATTCACGATGCCGCGCAGCGCTTGACCGCGGCCGGCATACGCCCCTCGTTCAACATGATCTTCGGCTTTCCGGGAGAAGCCGATAGCGACGTCCGCCAATCCATCTACCTCATCATGGACGTTTGCCGGCGGTATCCCGGCGCGGAGTTCTGGACCAACATCTTCACGCCGTATCCAGGCTCGCCGGTGATGGAGCGGGCGTTCGAACTCGGCATCGAAGTGCCCACTTCGCTCGAAGGCTGGGTGGACTTCTTTCCGCGCTACACCGAACTGCCGTGGCTGCGTGGCGCCAAACACGAGCGGTTACAAACCATGCGCGAGTACCTGCGGCTGGCCTTCGCGCGCGTGGCCATTTCGGATTACCGGCAACATCCCATCGCCCGTGCCGTGGGATCGGCTGTGCGTTTTTCCTCGCGCTGGCGGCTCGATCACGACCGCTATCGTTGGCCTGTCGAAATCGCTGTCAACAACCGCGTTAAGAAGCTGTTCCCGGCGATGCCCAAACCGAAGGTGGACGCCTCGCAGCTTTCCTCCGAACCGGTGACGTGCTGAACCCCTATGGCCGATATCCTGCTGACCCACTCGAATCACTTGTATTTCGATCCCAAGCAAGTGAAGAAAATGCAGCCGTATCCGCCGCTGCAAACACTGATCGCGGCAGCGCTCCTGCGGGAGCATGGATTCTCGGTGGCGGTCTTCGATGCCACGTTCACGGCGCCGGCCGAAGGCTTCGCGGAAAGCATCGCACGCCACCGCCCGTCTTTGATTGTGGTCTCTGAGGACAATTTCAACTTCCTCACCAAGATGTGCCTGGTGCGCAATCGCGAAGTGGCGTGCGGTTACGCTGCCGCTGCGCAGTCGGCCGGAATTCCCATCGTGATCAACGGCTCCGATTCGAGCGATCGCGTCGCCGAGTACCTGGCCGCCGGCTTCGACCTGGTGCTGGCGGGCGAACTCGAAGACGCGCTGCTCGATGTTTGCGCGCGCGGAGTCCAGCAGTCGCGCGGCTTGCCCGGGATCTGGTGGCGCGCCGATGACGGCACGGAGCGAGCCCCGGCGCGCCGTCCCGCCGCCGACCTCGACCAGCTTCCCGAAGCCGCCTGGGACCTGGTCGACATGGAGGCGTACCGCTCCGCCTGGATGCGTGCGCACGGCTATTTCGCGCTCAACCTGGTTTCCAGCCGCGGATGTCCGTTCCGCTGCAACTGGTGCGCCAAGCCAATTTATGGCAGCAGCTATCGCTTTCGTCCTCCCCAGGCCGTGGCCGCGGAGATGCTGCGGTTGAAACGCGACTACGCACCCGACCTGATCTGGTTCGCGGACGACATCTTCGCCTTGTCCCGCCAGTCGACTGCCGAGTTCGCCGACGCGGTCGAACGAATGGACGCGCAGGTGCCGTTTAAAATGCAATCGCGCTGCGACCTGATGACGCGCGATACGGTTCGCCACCTGCGGCGCGCCGGCTGCGTGGAGGTGTGGATGGGCGCGGAGTCGGGGTCGCAGCGAATCCTCGATGCCATGGATAAGGACCTGTCGACCGGCGATATTCACGAAGCATGCGCCAACCTCGACGCGCACGCCATCCGTGCCTGCCTGTTCCTGCAGTTCGGCTATCCCGGCGAAACCTGGGACGACATCCGCCAGACCATCGCGATGGTCCGCGCCATACGTCCGCACGATATCGGAGTCTCGGTTTCGTACCCGCTGCCGAATACGCTCTTCTACGACCGCATCCGTGCCGACGCTACCCTCAAAACCAACTGGACCGACTCGGGCGATCTCGACATCATGTTTCGCGGCACTTACACCGCGCCGTTCTATCGCGCGCTGGCCGACGCTTTGCATCTGGAAGTGCGGCAGGGCGCCGGGTCCGCCACCGCGGCGTGGCGCCGCGTCAGGGAACTCGAACCGGTCAGCCGCAACCGTTGGGCCGCGCTCCCCGTTTTGACGCAGGTGGGAGCGGCGTAGCGCATGGATCTCCTCCTCACGCACGGCTATTTTCTGGCGGAAGATCCCAAAGAGCAGCGGATCATGAAACCGTATCCGCCGCTCGGGATTCTCTATCTTTCCTCGCACCTGCGGCGCGCCGGGTTCGACGTGGAGATCTACGATTCCACCTTCGGCTCCCGCGAGGGCCTGCGGCAGCGCCTCGACTCTGAAACGCCTTCCGTGCTCGGCGTTTACGCCAACCTGCTGACGCGCGGCGAGGCGGTGCGCATCGTACAGCAGGCGAAACAACGGGGCTGGTTTGTGGTGGTGGGCGGGCCGGAGCCATCCAACTACGCTGCGGAATATCTGGACGCCGGCGCCGACGCCGTCATCCGCGGCGAAGGCGAAGTCGCACTGGAGGCGCTGCTCACCAGGCTCGCCGCCGGCGGCTCGCTTTCGAGCGATCTGCCGTCGCTCCTGTATCGCGCGCCCGATGGAAGCATCGTCACGACTCCCGCCGCTCCGCTGATTTCGGATCTCGACGCGCAGCCCTGGCCGGACCGCGACCGCATCGACATCGACCGTTACGTGCGAACCTGGCGCGAGCACCACGGGCTTGGTTCGCTATCGGTGATCACGGCGCGCGGCTGCCCTTACCATTGCCGGTGGTGCAGCCATTCGGTCTACGGCAAGACGCACCGGCGCCGGTCGCCGGTGGCGGTGGTGGATGAAGTGGAGCACATCCTGGAGCGGTACCGGCCGGAGATGCTGTGGATCGCCGATGACGTGTTCACCATCCATCACGGCTGGCTGTTCCGTTACGCGGCGGAGATGGCGCGGCGGAATCTGCGCGTCCCTTTCGAATGCATCACGCGCGCCGACCGCCTGGACCGCCGAGTGGCCGGTACGCTCGCGGAGCTAGGCTGCCGGCGCGTCTGGATCGGATCGGAGAGCGGCTCGCAGCGCATCCTGGACGCCATGCAGCGCGGCGTGACAATCGAACAGGTGGAGCGCGCTGTGGAAGACTGCCGGGCCGTCGGAATCGAAACCGGCATGTTCATCATGTGGGGTTACGAAGGCGAGCAGCGGGAAGACGTGGAGGCCACCATCGCGCACGTGAAAAAGTGCAGCCCCGATGTCTGCCTGACGACTGTTTCCTATCCCATCGGCGGCACGCCTTATTACGAGGAGGTGCGGCCGCGGCTGGTGAACATCGGCGGCTGGCGGGATTCCACCGACCGCGATATCGCCGTGCGCGGACGCCATTCGCGGCGCTTCTACCGCTTCGCCGACGATCTGTTAAAGGCGCAACTGGTAACCGAGCCCGATCCGGCGCTGATCGCCGCGGCACACGCCGGCATGCTGGCGGCCGAAGAAGAGGTGGAAGCATGACCGCCGCGGCGCCATTCGACACCATCGCTGCCCGCTATGACGACTTGTGGACCCGAACGCCGGTGGGCCGCGCGCAACGGGACGCCGTCTGGTTGGCCATCGACCCGCTGTTTCAAGCGGGCGACCGGGTGCTCGATGTCGGCTGCGGAACAGGGGAAGACGCAGTGGAGATGGAGAGCCGCGGCGTCCGCGTGCACGCCATCGACGCTTCGGCGCGCATGGTGGAGATCGCCGGGTCGCGTGGGATCGCGGCCCATCAACTCGCCATCGAGCAGTTGCAACGCATGCCTCCGGGGTTCGACGGCATTCTCTCCAATTTCGGAGCGGTGAACTGCGCCGCGGATACCGGCGCCGTGGCGGCGCAGTTCGCCCGTCTGCTGCCGCCGGGCGGTTACGCGGCGGTCTGTGTATTGAATCGCATTTGCGCGTGGGAGATCGCGTGGTTCGGTGTGCGCCTCCAGGGGCGGGCAGCATTCCGAAGACTGCGGCGTGGGGGTGCGCCGTCGTCGCTGGGAATCAAGGTGCACTATCCATCCGCGTGCGAAATGCGGCGCGCATTTGCACCTTGGTTCCATCTGGTGCGCAGCGTCGGCATCGGCGTGCTGGTCCCGCCATCGTACGTGAAGCTGCCATCGCGCGCGGTGCGGTGGGCAGCGCGGCTGGAGGCGCCGCTGCGCGCCCTCCCCGCATGCCGCGCGATGGGAGATCATCGCCTGTATCTGTTTCGGAGGCGCGCTCTATGATAGGCTCCGCCCGCTTGAAATTCCTGGCCGAATATTCCGCCGTTCGTTCCGCCGAAGGGCGCGGCGCGGACGATCCCGCCTGGTATCTCGCCCTGCCGTACCGCGACCTCAGCGGCGCCTTCGACGATCAGTGGCGCATTCGTGCGCAGAGTTGGCGTTATCTGGAGACACGGATTCTGCCGGCATTCGCAAAGAAGGCGGGACGCAGTCTTCGCGTCCTCGATTTGGGCGCGGGCAATTGCTGGATGGCATGGCGTCTCGCGCAGCTTGGCCACTCGCCCATCGCCATGGACATTTTCGCGGACGGCCGCGACGGTTTGCGCGCCTCCCGCCATTACCGTACGCTGGCGCCGTTCTCCGTAGTGGAAGCGGAATTCGATCGCATCCCGCTCCCCGCGGCGGCGGTCGACCTCGCGATCTTCAACGCGTCCTTTCACTATTCGGCCGACTACCAGCACACCCTTCGCGAAGTGCTGCGCGTCCTGCGGCCGGGCGGAGCGGTGGTCATCGTGGATACGCCCGTGTACCTCCTGCCGGAATACGGCCGCCGGATGGTGGAGGAACGTAAGAGCCGCTTCCGGCAGCGCTTCGGTTTTCCTTCCGACGCGCAGGAAAGCATCGAGTATCTGGACCTGCCGGCGCTCCACTTCCTGGAGCAGCAATTGCATCTTCGCTGGACGGTTTATAAACCGTGGTACGGATGGCGTTGGCGGCTGCGTCCCTTGAACGCGTGGCTGCGGCGCAAACGGCCGCCGTCGCAATTCTGGATTCTCGTGGGCGAGGTGCCGGCCGCATGATCGTACTCTTGCATCCCCGCAGCACGCGCCCACGCAACCGTCGCTTTCCGCTGGCCGTTCTGTCTCTCGCCGCCGTCCTCGAAGGGCGCGAGGAATACGCTATCGTGGATGGCAACCTCGACCCGGACCCGGCTGCGACGTTGCAACGCATTCAGCGGGATAGCGGCATCGAACTGCTGGCCGTCTCCGTGATGCCAGGACCGCAGATGGCCGCGGCGGTGGTCTTGTGCCGCGAGTTCCGCCGGCTCTGTCCGCAGGTGCCGATCGTCTGGGGCGGCTACTTTCCATCTTTATATACGGACGCGGCGCTGAACGCCGGCTACGTGGACATGGCGGTTCGCGGTCAGGGAGAGACGGCGTTTCTGGAGTTAATCGACGCGGTGCGCGGCAAAATTCGCTATGCCGACGTCGGCAGCCTCTCTTATAAGGACATGTTCGGTCTGCATGTGCACAATCCGCCGCGTCCCCTCGGTGCGCCGGACGATTATCCGGAGCTGCCGTACCATCGTCTGGTCACGCCCGAGAAATATATCGCGCGCACGTTTCTAGGTTCGCGCACGGCGGTGCACCAGGCGAGTATCGGCTGTCCGTTCCGGTGCCGCTTCTGCGGTGTGGTCCCGCTCTTCGACGGCCGGCAGAAAATGGAAGCGGCGGCGCGCACCGCGAATACGCTGGCCAAACTGCAGCAAGCCTATGGCATCAATGCCGTGCAGTTCTACGACAATAATTTCTTCCTGCGCGAAGATCACACGCGCGAACTGTGCGACCGCATCGCTCCGCTGGGGCTGCGCTGGTGGTGCGAAGGGCGGATCGACATTGTGCTGCGCTATTCCGACGATACGCTGCGCAAGCTGCGCGACGCCGGCGCCACCATGATTTTCTTCGGGGCCGAATCGGGCTCCGACGAAATCCTGCGGCAGATGCACAAACAACTCGACAGCCGGCAGACGCTGGAATTAGCGGCGCGCATCCGGCGCTTCGGCATCGTACCCGAGTTTTCCTTCGTGGTGGGCAATCCCGAGGATCCCGAGGGCGACATCCGCCAGAGCATCGAGTTCATCCGCAAAATCAAGAAGCTCAATCCGGACTCCGAGATTATCGTGCAGCATTACATTCCGGTGCCGCATCCCGATGGGGCGTACGGCGGTGGGGACGTTGTGCAATTTCCGCAAACACTGGAGGAATGGGCCAGCGAGCGCTGGCAGAATTTCGTGATTCGCACGGAGCCCAATACGCCCTGGCTACCGCGCACGTTGAAGCGCCGTATCGACGGGTTTGAGATGGTGGTCAACTGCCGCTGGCCCACTGTCCAGGACATCGAACTGCCGCGCTGGGGACGTCTGGCGCTGCAAGCGCTGAGTGCCTGGCGCTATCGCCTGGGAGTGTATGCTTACCCCTTCGAGTTGCAGTGGGCCCAGCAGTTCATGAAGCTGCGGCGCCCGCGATTTGAGAGTTTGTGATGCGCGTGGGAGTGCAGGAAGGCCATGCTGCCTGGGCCGGCGTGTACGACGAAGCGCCCAACCCGGCGCTGGCGTTGGAGCGTCGAACCGTGGAGCCGTGGCTGGGCAGCCTGCGCGGGACCGTCTTCCTGGATGTGGCCTGTGGTACCGGGCGCTGGGGCCGATTCGCCGCGCAGCAGGGCGCTCGTGTGGTGGGCGCCGATTTTTGCGCGCCGATGGTACACCGCGCCGTCGAAGGCGCCCGCTCCTGCCAGCAATTCGTCATCGCCGACGCTCTGCGGCTCCCGTTTCGCGACCGGTTTGCCGACGTCTCGGTCTGCGCATTCGCGGCCGGTTATCTGGCTTCTCCTTCGGCTCTGCTGGCGGAATTGAAACGCGTCACCGCCGATGGAGGCCGCGTGCTGGTGACGGACCTGCATCCGGCAGCCATCCGGTCGGGTTGGCGCAGGTCGTTTCGCCGGGCGGGTGAAGTCTACGAGATCGATCACCGCGCGCATCCCGTTGCGGAATATCTGGAATGTGCGCGCGAATTCGGACTGGCGCTGGAGCATCTCGCCGAGCCGGCGTTCGGCGAACCCGAGCGCGCCATTTTCCGCGAGCGCGGAGTGGAAGACCGCTTCGACGCTGTCTGCCGTGTTTCTGCGATTTTCGCGGCGCTGTGGAGGGTGGTATGACCTTGCGTGGCGCGCGCGTGGCGCTCTCGGCGAGGCGCGCCGGCCGAATGGATATCGCGATCGGGGGCGGCGTCATTCGCTCCATGGGCCAGGTTGGCGGCGGCCGCGGTATCGATTGCAGCGGATACCTCGTGCTGCCCGGCCTCATCAATGCCCACGATCATCTGGAGTTCAACCTCTTCCCGCGCTTGGGCAACGGACCGTATCGCAGTGCCGGGGAATGGGCGCGCGATATCCACCGTTCCTTCCGCCAGTCCATCCGGCGGGTCCTGAGAGTGCCGCTTGCCGACCGGCTGCTGTGGGGCGGCATCAAGAATCTTCTCAGCGGCGTCACCACCGTTTGCCATCACAATCCCTGGCACCGGCTCTTCGGGAAACATTTTCCCGTCCGCGTGCTGCGGGCGTTCTCCTGGGGCCACTCGCTCGAATTCGAACGTGATTTGCGTGCCCGCCACGCGCGCTGTCCGGCCGCACGGCCCTTCATTTTTCATGCGGGCGAGGCTACCAGCACGGTGGCCCGCCAGGAAATGGAGCAGCTTGATGGTCTGGGCCTGTTCGCGCCGAACGCTGTGATGGTGCATGCCGTCGGGCTGGCTCCCCGCTGGACAGCGCGGGCGCGCGAACGCGGCTGCAACGTCGTCTGGTGTCCGAGTTCCAACCTCTTCACACTCGGACGAACGCTGCCGCGGCGCGTCCTCTCTTCCGGTCTGCCGGTCGCTCTCGGCACCGACTCAGCGTTGACCGCACAAGGCGACATGCTAGACGAATTGCGTGTGGCGCGCGCGGCTTCCCATCTTGGCACGGAGCGGCTCTATCGGATGGTTACCGATATCGCCGCTCAGGTGCTGCGGCTGAAACGGGGCGAAGGTACGCTGCGGCCCGGCGGCGTGGCCGATCTCGTATTCTTTCGCGATGACGGGCATACCCCGGCGGACACGCTCTTGGCGTCGCGCCCCGAAGCGGCGCTGGTGGCGGGACGGCTGGAGTTTGCTACCCCGGAATTCGCGGCAGCGTGGCCCGGCTTGCCCTCGCGCCCTCCGCGCATCGCGGTGAACGGCCGCACCTTCTTTCTCCGCCGGAACGCTCCCGCGATGGCCGCCGGACTCGCTCTGGCCGGCCGCCAGGTGACCTCATGAGCAACTATCTCGACCGGTTGCCCGTCCTGGTAATCTCCGCGCACAGCCGCTGCAACTGCCGGTGCGGGATGTGCGATATCTGGCGCACACCGGAGACGCAACAGTTCACGCTGGCCGATCTCCAACGGCACTTTCGGGATCTGCAGCGACTGTCCGTGGAATGGGTGGTATTCACCGGCGGCGAAGCGCTCATGAATGCCGACTTGTTCGCGATGGCGCACCTGCTGCGTGCCGCCGCCATCCGAGTCACCATCCTCACATCGGGATTGCTCCTGGCGCGATACGCCCGCGACATCGCCGCCGGCGCCGATGACGTCATCGTCTCGCTGGACGGGCCGCCGGCGATTCACGACCGTATCCGCGGGGTGGCCGGCGCGTTCGAAGCGCTCGCCGCGGGCGTGGCGGCGGTCCGCGCCGTGGCGCCGCGATTTCCCATGGCGGCGCGCTGTACCGTGCAAAAGGCCAACCACGCCGCTTTGCTCGATACCGCGCTCGCGGCGCGCTCCCTCGGTCTCGATTCCATCTCCTTCCTCGCCGTCAATCCAGGCGCCGACGCCTTTCGCCATCCGCTGGAGACTATCGGAACGCGGACCGGCACTCTGCTGCCGGCGCCTGCCGAGGTAGACGAACTGGAGCGTGAAATCGATCGTCTGGCGGACGATCCGGTCTCGGCAATAGTGGCCGAATCGCCGCAGAAATTGCGCCGCATGGTGCGATACTTCCGCGCTCTCGCGAGCGGCGTGGAGCCGGAGGCGCCGCGCTGCAATGCGCCGTGGGTCTCCGCGGTAATCGAACCAGACGGTGCGGTGCGGCCGTGCTTCTTCCATCCGCCGATCGGGAGTCTGCGCCAGGAATCGTTGTCGGCGGTGGTGAATTCGGAAAGGGCGGCGAGCTTTCGGGACGGTCTCGATATCGCCTCGAATCCGGTATGCCGCCGCTGCGTTTGTTCACTCTACCGGCCCGTGGGCCAGGAAGCGCGGGAGGCGCCGGCATTATGCGAGTAGCTCTGGTGCATTACTGGCTGATCGGGATGCGGGGCGGCGAAAAGGTGCTGGAAGCGCTCTGCCGCATGTATCCCGATGCCGACATCTTCACCCTGTTCTACGATCCTGCCAAGGTTTCCGATACCATACGGCGCCACCGCGTCCAGGCGTCATGGCTCAATCCGGCGCGCCGTCTGCATCGTTCTTTACTGCCGCTCGCGCCGATGGCGCTGGAGAGTTTCGATCTGCGCGCGTACGACCTGGTGATCAGTAGCGAATCGGGGCCAGCCAAAGGCGTCATCACGCATTCCGACTCCTGCCATATTTGCTATTGCCACACCCCCATGCGCTATCTGTGGGACTTGTATCCGGCCTATTGCCGTGAGTGGACCCGTTCCCGTCTCAAGCGCTTCGCCATGATTCCGCTCACGCATTACCTGCGCCTCTGGGACTTCGCTTCGGCGGCGCGCGTGGATGCCTTCGCCGCCAACAGCGAGAATGTACGCCGCCGCATCGCCCACCTGTGGCGGCGCGATGCGTGCGTCATTTACCCGCCTGTCGATACGGCCCGCTTCTTCTGGCAGCAGCCGGAAGATTACTTCCTGATGGTGGCGGAGATGGTGGCATATAAGCAACTCGCTTATGCAGTGCGCACGTTTACCGCGAGCGGCCGCAAGCTCCGCATCGTGGGTGGCGGACCGGAATACCGTAACCTCCGCGCCATGGCTGGTCCGAGCATCGAGTTCTGCGGGCGGGTGCCGGATGCGGAGCTTTCGACGCTTTACTCCAGAGCGCGCGCGCTGGTGGTGCCGGGCGAGGAGGACTTCGGAATCGCGACGGTCGAAGCGCTGGCGTCAGGCAAGCCGGTAATCGGACTGCGGCGTGGCGGCACACCGGAGATTCTTCCTGTCGAGATGCCGGCCGGTGTGCTCTACGAACGCGCGGACGAAGCGGCTCTACGGGATGCGCTGGAGGAGTTCGACGCGGTGGAGCCGCATCTGGAACCGGCCGCCTTGCAGGCGTGGGCGGAGCGCTTTTCCGAACCAGCCTTCCGGCGGGACATGCAGTCGTTGATCCAAAGGTCTCTGGCGTCTCAACTCCGCGGGATCGATGTCTGCGCCGCCATCGCGCCGGAGTTTGCGCAAGTGCCGCCCTTACGCCGCTGAGGCTGTTTCGTCGTGGAAGCGGATGGGACATGGCGGGTGCCTGCATGGTCACACCATAAAGCGCCGCCGCTTCCATAGTCCGCTGGGCGTGGGTAATCACGATGAACTGCGTCTGCGCCGATCATCTTCCGAACTGGAGTTGCCGCCCTTACGCCGCTGAGGCTGTTTCGCCGTGGAAGCGCACGCTCACCAGGCGGGACACGCCGGGTTCTTGCATGGTCACACCGTAAAGCGCCGCCGCTGCCTCCATGGTCCGCTTGGAGTGCGTGATCACGATGAACTGCGTCTGCGCGGACATCTCTTTCACCAGTTTGCTCAAGCGCCCGATGTTCGATTCGTCGAGCGGTGCGTCCACTTCGTCCATCACACAGAACGGGCTGGGCTGATAGCGGAAGATGGCCATCAGCAGCGCCACCGCTGCCAGCGCCTTCTCGCCGCCGGAGAGCAGCAGCACGTTCTGCAGCCGCTTGCCGGGAGGCGAGCAGATGATATCGATGCCCGATTCGTTCAGATTCTCCGTATCGGTGAGGCGCATCTCGCCGGTGCCTCCGCCGAAGAGCGTGAGGAACGCCTCGCGGAAGTTGGCGTTGATCGCCTCGAACGCCTCCGCGAATTTCTGCCGCGATACCTGCTCGATCTCCTGAATGGCCTTCTCGGTGTCGCGAATGGAATCGATCAGGTCTTGCCGCTGCGCGCTCAGGAAGTCATGCCGCTGCTGCGCTTCCTGGAATTCCTCCATCGCCGCCTGATTCACCGGACCCAGCGACTCGATGCGGCCGCGCACTTCATTACAGGCGATCTCCGCTTCCGCGATGGTGTCGCCATCGGGCACGGCATCGTCCGCCGGCGCCAGGTCTTCCACCGCGCAATTGAGTTCCTTGCGGCTGGTCTCGTCCAGGAACTTCAGCTCCGCCTGCTTGCGCACCAACTGGAGCTCGGTCTGCGAACGCTTCTCGCGGCATTCCTCCACGCCCGCGCGCAGCGCCTTTAACTCATCTTCGCCGGCGCGCAGTTGCTCGCGCAGCGTCGCGTCCTGCGACGCCATTTGGCTGACGCGTGCGTCCAGCGCGGCGATCTCTGCGGTCAACTGTTCGATCTTCTGGTCGAGCTCGATATTGTTGGCCAGCAGGCGCGAGCGCTGTTCGCCCAGCCGCTCGATCTCGGGCGCGATGGCATTGCGGCGCGCCGATGTTTCGCGGAACTGCTGTTCCAGCCGGCCCATAGCCGAGCGCTCCCCGCGATGCCGCTCTTCCAAACCGGCCAACCCGGCGCGCGTCGCGGCATGCTCCTCACCGATGGTTGCCGCCTGGCCTTCTAATTTGTCGAGCTCCTGCCGCTCCCGTTCCAGCGCCTCTTCGCGCTGCGCCCGCAGTTGCTCTTTCTCCGCCACCGCCGTACGATTGCGCTCGCGCTGCTCGGCCGATTTCTCGGAATCGCGACGCAGCCGCTCCAGTTCCAGCCGCGCCACCGAGAGCCGCGAATTGGTGCGCGCCAGATCGTCGCCCAGCTTGCGCATATCGTGGTCGAGCGCCACGCGATCCTTCTCGCGCGATTGCTGCAGCGCGCGCAGCCGTTCGAGATCCGCTTCCAGCGCGGCGATCTCGCCATTCCAGCCTTCGAGCTGCTCCACCTTGGCGGCCAGCGTCTCCTGCCGCTTCTTGAGCGCCGCCGCCAGTTCGCGCACCTCGCGCTTCATCGCCAGCGGTCCGGCGGCCGACCTCTTGCCGCCCGTCACCGTGTGGCCGTGATAGCACACGCCATCGGCCATCAGGAAATAAAGATGCGGATAGGAGACCGCGAGGCGCTGTGCCGAAGCGCGATCTTCCGCCAGGAAGCACAACGAGAGCCGCGGCAGCAAATCCACCGCGCGATCCTTGAAGCCGTTGGTGAGGCGCAGCGATTCACTGAGCCGGGCGGCGATTCCCGTTTCCGGACCGATGGCCGGCTCCGGCAGGGATGGCTTGGGATGGCCGTTCGGTTCGGGATGCACCAGGAAGGTGGCGCGGCCGTCAAGCTCGGCGCGGATGAAATCCAGCCCGCGCTCGGCCTGCTGCCAGCTCTCCACCACGACGTATTCGAGTTCCTCTCGCAGGAACTCTTCCGTGGGCTTTTCGTACTGCGGTTCCACTTCCACGTAATCGGCCAGCACGCCGAGCGGCTTCAGATCGGCGGCCTTACCGGTTTCGAGCGCGCCGAAAAGGCGCTTCACCGAATCGGTGGTGTAGGTGCGATGCACCAGCACCTGTTGCAGCGATTCCTTGCGCGCCGAAATCTGCGACACTTCGCTCTTCAGTCCGTCGATTTCGCGTCGCAATTCCACCGCGTTCCGCCGCCGCTCCACCAGCGTCTCTTCGGTGCGGCGACGTTCGCCGGTGACTGCTTCGAGTTCGAGCTGGCGCTGCGCCAGAGTTTCGGAAAGCTGCTTGCGGGCCGTTTCCAGACGCTCGATTTCACCCGCCGCCCCCTGCTCCTCGCGCTGCGAGCGGCCGGTCTCGCGCTCAATACCGGCGAGGTATTCTTCGATCTGCGCCAACTGATTCTTGAGCGTCGACGCCTCACCCAGCAGCCGCAAAATCACCTGTCGCCCTGCTTCGATGGCCTTCTCGCGCTCCCGCACCTTGGCCTGCAGACCTTCGCGCTGCAGATTGATTTCCTGCATGCGGCCGCGCGCCTGCGCGATCTGCTCCTCAAGCGTGGCTACATTCTTGCGATGCGCCTCGATCTCGCTATCGAGCCCTTCCAGCCGCAACGCCAGATCCTGCGACTCCTTCTCCGCCTGCGCGATGCGCTGTTCCATGGCGGAACTCTCACGCACCTGCGATTCCAGGCGCCCGCGCGTCCGCGTAGCTTCCACGTTGAGGCCGGCCAGCTTCTGCCGCTCTTCGGTGAGTTCGTGTTCGAGCCGGTAGCAGGCCTGCTGGCGCCGCTCATGCTCCTGTTCGCGCTCACTCACCTGCTCGCCCAGCGTTTTGAGTTCGGCCGTCGCCAGGTTGAGATCGATTGCCGTCTTAGCGGCATCGCGCTCCAGCCAGCGATATTTGCCGGAGAGCACCAGGCGCAGGCGCGTTTCCAGTTCGGCCTTCAGCTCGGCATAGCGCCGCGTCTTCGACGCCTGCCGCTTGAGCGAATTCACCTGCCGGGTGACTTCTTCGAGAATGTCGTAGACGCGCGCCAGATTCTGCTTGGCGCCTTCCAGCTTGGCTTCCGAAAGCCGCCTGCGGGTTTTGAATTTGGTGATGCCGGCTGCTTCTTCGATCACCGACCGCCGGTCCTGCGGTTTGGAGCTGAGGATCTGCCCGATGCGGCCCTGCTCGATAATGGCGTAGCTCTCCGGGCCAAGGCCCGTGCCCATAAAGAGGTCCTGGATATCGCGCAAACGCGCCGGCCGGCCGTCGATCAGGTATTCGCTCTCGCCGGAACGGTAGAGCCGCCGGGTGATGGTGATCTCGCCGCGCTTCTGCGGACCTTCTTCCACCGGCGCCAGTTTGTGCGCGTGGTGCGCCTGCGCCTGCTGGACATCGGGATCCACCAGCGTCATGGTGACATAGGCCATGCCGACCGGTTTGCGATCGCGCGTGCCGGCGAAGATGACGTCTTCCATGCGCGTGCCGCGCAACGATTTCGCCGATTGTTCGCCCAACACCCAACTGATGGCGTCGCTGATGTTCGATTTTCCGCAGCCGTTCGGGCCGACGATGGCGGCGATGCCGTCCCCGTTAAATCGCAGCTCGGTGCGGTCGCAAAAGGATTTGAATCCCTGGAGTTCTACGCGTTTGAGTTTAAGCAAGGCCTGTACCTCTGCTTCGGGGGAGTTGTAACCATACTAAACGCGCGGGAACGAAAAGTAAAGCACCCCCACCACACTTTGCAGTACCGTTTGGCGCCACCCCACAAGATATTGGGGCATGGCTCCTCGATTTGGCCTCCTTACCCCTTCAGAGAGGGCCACTGCGGCGGCCGCTTCTCGCGGAAGGCGCGCACCCCCTCCTGAAAATCGGAACCGGTGAAAACCCAGTCGCGGACCCGGCGCGCTACCCGGCCCGCCTCTTCCCAGCTCATGCCGCGCACTTCCTGGACGAAGCTCAGCCCATTATGGATCGCGGTGGGGCTGTAGGACGCCACAAGCTGGGCTACTTCCATGGCACGGGCGGTGACGTCCGCCGACACCTCATGCACCAATCCGAGGTCGCGCGCCTCTTCGCTGCGGAAGGTGCGGCCGGTGAGAGCGAGTTCGGTGGTGCGCCGTTCGCCCAACGCCCCCTGCACCGCTCGATATACCAGGAACGGCCACAATCCCAGCCGGACTTCGGTGAGCCCGAAGACCGCGTCCGGGCCGGCGATCACGATATGGAAATTCGCCACGAACCCGGTACCGCCGCCGAGTGCCGCGCCGTGTACCGCCGCGATGAGAGGTTTTTCGGTCCGTGCGCCGAGTGTGAAAAGCTGCTCGTGCAGCGAATTGGTTTCCTCGGTGGCGACGCGGTCGATTTCTTCCAGGTCCATGCCGGCGCAGAAGCAGGTGCCATTGGCGGTCACCAGGATCGCGCCGATACTGGCGTCGTGCACCGCACCGTTGACGGCTTCCAGGATGGCGCGCCCCAGTTCGATATTGAGCGCGTTGCGCTTTTCGGGCCGGTCGAGCACGATTTGCAGGACGCGGCCGTGTTGGATTTTCTGCAGCACGTCACACCTCGATTTCGAGCGAAAGGAGCGCCGCGCCGAAAGTCTTCCCCTGCGCGTCGGTACGCAGCGAAACCGTACCGCCGCCGCCCAGCGCCCGATGGAGCAGAAAGTTTAGGGCGCCCAGATTGGGCAGTTCGTAGCGTTCTACCGGACCCTGCACCAGCTCGCCGAAGTGCCCGCGGACGCGTTCGGCGGTAACTTCGCGCACCAGCACGGGGTAGTCTCGCGGATGGAGCGCGATCACTCCAATATTGCAGGTGTCGCCCTTGTCGCCGGAGCGGGTGTGCGCGATTTGCGAAAGAGGTACCTTCACGTGCGCCTCCTCCACCCATTCTGCCATGGTTGAACTTTGGGAGGGACCGGTATGCAAATATGGTGCTGGAGGATTTTCGTGCCCAAGGCGCCGTCCATCTCCTTGACCAAAATGATCGAAGCTACCAAGCTGCAGCCCCGCACCCTCCTTCCGCTGGGTGTTCCACCCGTCACCGTTCCTTATGGCGCGCTGGTGGAACCGGTCGGCTCGGAGCGCGACCGGCAGCGGTTCCACTATCTGGGTGAGCTTTTCGAATGCACCAGCGACCTGTTCCTCTCGGCCACCGGCTGGGTGGAATCCGATGCGGTGGAGGAGGGGGCAGAGCCCGCGCCGGCGCCGTCCGAAGGCGCGGCGGAAGAGGCCGCTCCCGCCGGTCCGCGCCTGCAATGGCAGCGGGTCCAATCGAGCAATCATACGGTGGTCCGCACGGCGGTTCCCGGCGGATGGCTGGTGGCGCTCAACAGCAACGGCCTGACCTTCGTGCCGGACGCCACGCATCAGTGGGACGGCGGCTCGACAGAGTAGGCGATCGGCAAGTGACACAAGCTGCGGGCACGTCTCTGGTCTGGTTCCGGCAGGATCTTCGCCTGGCGGACAACGCCGCGCTGGCAGCGGCGATCGAGCGCGGCGGGCCGGTCGTGCCGGTGTACATCTGGGCGCCCGAAGAGGAAGGCGCGTGGCCACCGGGCGCGGCATCGAAATGGTGGCTGGCGCAATCTCTTAGGGCGCTCGGCGAGGAACTCGAGCGACGGGGATCGCGCCTGCTGGTCGTTCGAGGTCCCAGCGCGGAGACACTGGCGCGGCTGGCGGTGGAGACGGGGGCGAACGCGGTCTTCTGGAATCGCCGGTACGAGCCTGCGGCCATCGCCCGCGACCGAAGCGTGAAGGCGAGCCTGCGCGATCGCGGGCTCACCGCCGAGAGCTTCAACGCCAATCTGCTGTTCGAACCGTGGACGGTGGCCAATCGTGCCGGCAAGCCGTTCCGCGTGTTCACGCCGTTCTGGCGGACGGTCATCGCGCGACCGATCCCGCCGCTCGCGCCCGATGTGCCCAGGCGCCTGCGCGCGCCGGAGAATTGGCCGCCTTCGCTCGCTCCCGCCGAGCTGCCGCTTGCGCCCGCTATCGATTGGGCCAGGGGATTGCGCGAGACGTGGCAGCCGGGGGAAACCGGCGCGATGCGTCAACTGCAGCGATTCGCAGGGGAGGCCGCGGAATATGAAAATAACCGCGATATTCCGGGAAGGGCCGGAACGTCGCGGCTCTCGCCGCATCTCCATTTCGGCGAAATCGGTCCGCGGCAGATCTGGCGCTCGGCCTGCGAAAGCCAGCCGTTTTTGCGTCAGTTAATTTGGAGAGAGTTCGCCTATCATCTGCTGTTTCACTTTCCGGAATCGGCCGATACCGCGCTGCGTCCCGAGTTCGCGGAGTTTCCCTGGAGGCCGGCTCCCAAACTCTTCCGCGCGTGGGGCCGCGGCCGGACGGGCTACCCGCTGGTGGATGCCGGCATGCGGGAGTTGTGGCACACCGGGTGGATGCACAATCGCGTGCGCATGGTGACGGCATCTTTTCTGGTAAAACATCTCCTGATCGGCTGGCGGGAAGGCGCGGCCTGGTTTTGGGACACACTGGTGGATGCCGACCTTGCGAACAATACGCTCGGCTGGCAGTGGGTGGCGGGATGCGGCGCCGACGCCGCGCCGTACTTCCGCATCTTCAATCCGGCACTGCAGGCCGCGAAGTTCGATCCCGATGGCGCTTACGTGCGGCGATGGGCGCCCGACTCTTCGTCGGTCGCGCCCATCGTCGACCACAACGAAGCTCGCCGCCGCGCGCTGGCCGCACTGGAAAGCATACGCGCTTGAAACGGCGGAGGGGCTGATTCCAAGGCGTCGATTCCATCCGGAGCCCAACCAGGTCCGTCAGGATCGTGGACGCCGCTGCCGTCCGGATCCAGGCGCGGGCCAGGGCATTACCTTCCTTTTGTCTTCAATGCTTTCTGCGCATTTACCGGAGCTTCACTTCCACCGCGTCGCCGGTATAGTGCACCGATTTCGCCGGCGATTCCGCGAAGCTGAAGGCCACCGGCTTATCCTTCGACACCAGCACCACGCGCATCTCACGCTGCTTCAGCATCTCCGGGAACGAGCCTTGCCGCCGACCGATTGTCAGCGTCCCCGCCGCCTCGTTCCACTGCAGGGGAATCTCGGTGAATGCGCCTTTTTCGTAATCGTAGGTGGCGCCCTGGTCTTCATAGAGGTTGAACGCGCCGTTCGCTCCGGAATACACATACACCGTGAGCGGATCTTCGGGCTTCTCGCCGGTGTATTGCAATTCCGGTCCGAAGGGCACGATGGCGCCTGCCTTCACGAACACCGGGATGGCATCGTAGGGCGCGGGCGCGTCGATGCGCATCCCCGGGGCCGCGGACTTGCCCGTCCAGAGGTCGTACCAGCCGGCGGCTTTCGGCAGATAGACCGAGCGCGTACGCGCCTTGTACACGGTTACCGGCGCCACTAAGAACGCCGGGCCGAACATGTATTCGTCGGGCAGATCGCGCGCCAGTTTGTCGGCGGGGAAGTCCATCACCAGCGGCCGAAGCATGGTGCCCGCATGGTGCGTCACCTCACCCGCCAGGGTATAAACATAGGGCAGCATGCGATAGCGCAGGCGGTCCGACTTCAACTCGGCCTGATACGCCGGGTGCGCATCGGGCGCAATGTTCCACATTTCGCGCGGGCGCAATTCGCCGTGCACGCGCAGCAGCGGCGTGAAGACGCCGAATTCGAACCAGCGGGCATTCAGCTCGCGCCACTCCTCGTCGTCTTCCGGCTTGGGCTTATGCGTCGAATATTTCTGCTGCATGGTGTAGCCGCCAACGTCCTGCGTCCAATACGGGATGCCGGAAATGCTGAAGCCGAGCCCGGCGGGAATCTGCTTCGCCATCGCGGTCCAGGTAGAGGTAATGTCGCCCGACCAGGTGGCAGAGGCGTACCGCTGCGTCCCCGCAAAGCCCGAGCGCGTCAGAATGAAGACGCGCTGGTTGGGCGCCGCGCTGCGCTGCCCGTCGTACACCGCCTCGCTGTTATAGAGCGCGTACCCGTTGAGCACACGGGACGCCGTCCCCAGCGCGGTCTGCGACATATACTTGCGCTGGCCTTCGAGGGTGGGCGGCGAGGCCGTGAGGTCGGGCTCGGTAGCGTCCATCCACCAGGCGTCGATGCCCTTCGAAAACAGATTCTTGTCCACCTGCGACCAAAACATTTGGCGCGCACCGGCGTTGAACGCGTCGTAGAAAGTGTATGGGAAGCCGATCCAGTCCTTGATGTTCTCCTTGAGATCGGGCTGGTAAAGATACCCCGCCTTGTTCATGGCTTCGAAGTTGGAGGAGCCGGGGTAAAACTTGCCCCACACCGAAATCATCAGGTGCGCGTGTCGATCGTGAATCGACTTGATCCACGCCGCAGGGTCGGGGAAGCGCGCCGGGTCGAATACGTGCGTGCCCCACGAATCGGTCTTCCAATATTGCCAGTCCTGCACGATGGTATCGAAAGGAATTTTGCGGCGGCGGAATTCCGACACCACATCGAGACTCTCCTTCGAAGTCTCATACCGCTGGCGCGATTGGAACAGCCCAAAGCTCCACAGCGGCATCATGGGCGCCTGCCCGGTGAGTTCGCGATACCCCGCCTCCACGGCATCGAGCTTCGGTCCGTAGACGAAATAGTAATCGATGCCATCCGCCACTTCCGACCAGAGCGCGGTGTTATCGGCCTCCGGCGACGGCGTCTTCCAGGCGAGTTGCATGGTGGTGCCTTGTTCGCTGTCCCACTCGATTTTGATGGGATAGCGATGGTTGGCCTCCAGGTGGAGCTTCACCTGGTCGTCGTCGGTAAGCCACTGCTGGCGGAAATGGTCGATGACCAGGCGATTGTCGAACCAGAGTTTGATGTGGCCGTTGGTGGTGGTGCGGAGCTGGTAATCGCCGGCGGAGGGGGCGAGAATCGAGCCTTCCCAGCGCGTGCTTTTCGCATGTCCATTGGGGCCAGCCTCAAACACCGGCTCGGCGTTGGCCGGGGGCGACGATCCGTCCATGGGAGCCATCGAGAGTCCGCCGGGCTGCCCCGCGGGGTTGAGCAGATTGGCCGTCGGGATCGCTTCGAAGGGACGCAGATCGCCGAAGCGCGAGTACGACATGTTGTTCCAGAAGATGCCGTAGCCCAGGCTCGATACCAGGAACGGCACCACGACGTTGGTGTTGTGCTGCCACAATTCGAAATCGTAGCCCTTGATATTCAGCACGCCCTTCTGCTGCTGCCCCAGCCCGTAGAGCGATTCGTCGGGGTTCGCTTGCCAGAGTTGCCGGACATGGTAGACGGACTCATCCTGCACCACGGCGTCTTCCAGGACATGGCCGCCGGCCGATTCCGCCAAAATGGTGCGGCCGGCGGTGTCCTGAAACGTGACGCGGCCGTTCTGGCGATCGACGCGGACCTTCAGCTTCGAGGTGGAGAGCGTGAGCTCGGCGGGCGTTTCAGAGAGCGCCCACTTCGGCGTGGCGGAAGAGGGCAGCACGGCGGACATCTTCGGCGTGAAGAGAATCGCACTCTTGGCGAAGCTCACTCGCGCGATGTTATCGGCCACTATGCGGACGCGCAGCGTTCCTTCCGCCGTGCGAAGCTCGATGCCATCGGGCTGCTTGTCAAAATCGCCATTGGCCGCCAGGGCGGGCAGCACGAAAAGCGCCATGAGCGCGAAGCGGAAACGAATCATTCGCTTTCCATTGCAATACAATCCGGGTAGGAAGGCAAGGACGGCCGTCTGGAAGCGGCAGGCGCGGCGTTTTCGGCCGGCAATGGCGGTTCGATGGCGTGTTGCGGAACGAAGCCGTTTGCCGGTTTAGCACTTTGTTCCTATGGAGTTACGGGACCGGGACCGGGTTGTCTGGAGGGTTCCCAGCTCCCCGGTACCACGAACACTTCTTTACGCGGCGCAAAGGCTATGCCACGTCGTTCTGGGGTCGCAGACGCTCTCTATCGCATGTCAAATCTGCGCGGGCAGGATGTCACGAGTTCTACCGAGAATGGCTTCTTTAGAAACGGGACCGTATGGTGTGGCGGATTAGCCCATCTCCTCCCACGGTTCCGGCTGATAGATGCTTCATCCCGGCATAGTTTATTTCGTCGCAGCGATTGCCACGATCCCTCTTATCGCCCTCCCCGCCTTGATCACGCATGTCCGTCGCCGCCAAACTCGGCCCCGACACCGCGGAGCAACTCTTCGCCGCCTCGCTGTCACCATCAACGGCAGCGGCCTCCACTCCAGGCTCTCTGGAAGTGCTACTAACTCCTACGAATGGGACTCTTATGCAGGAGGTAGCTCAATATGAGGATCAGCAAACCGCAGAAGGCCAATCCTCCGGCTGAGAGCGCTGGCGCCGATATGGGCGCCGGAGCGGGCGTGACTTCCACCGCCCCGATGTCCGGATGGACCGCCGGACGAGGCACGCCTCGTTCGTCAACCGAAACGCCCGCTGCCGCAGTGCCTGCGCCCAGAGCCGGGCTTCCTTCCTGCGGCGTCAGTACCGGCGGCGTTCCGCCCAGCGTACCCAGGCGCGGAGAGACGCCGGTAATGCTGTGAGCCGTCGTGCCGGAGATAATCGCGGAGGTAAGATCCTGAATCAGGTTATAGTCGAGTGAATTGAAGTTACCGTTGAGATCGGCACCTGTTCCGCCGCCTCCGAGTAATACACCACCAGCGACGATGGTATTCTGCAAATCGACACCCCCCGCGAACGATGAGAGGTTCCCGGCAGTCTGTGCCGAGTTCCCGTAAACGGTGCAGTCGGTTAAAGTCAGTGCGAGCAGACTGCGAATACCGCCGCCGATGCCGGAAGCGCCGGCAGTATTGTTCGCGATCGTGCTATTGATAATCGTCATGCTTCCGAAACCTTGATTCTGAATCCCGCCGCCGCGAAAGGACGATATATTATTGACGATCGAAGAGCGCATAATCGTCACCGTGCCACCTTCGTTATCGATCCCGCCACCGAGAGGATTTCCCGCGGAAGTAACATCGTTGTGGATCACCACCATGTCAGTCAGATTGACGGTCGTGGCGCTCTCTCCGGTGTCGATCAGAATCGCGCCGCCGCCATAGGCGTCAATGCTCGGGGCGCCCCCCGTAAGTGTCAGCCCGGAAATGGTGACGCTGTTCGCGGACGTGATATTGAAGATTCGCGAAGATTGGTTGCCATTGATAGTCAATGCCCCGGCGCCCGGTCCCTGTATGGTGAGGCCAACGGTGATGCCGAGTTCTCCGCTGGTCAGTGTAATAGTCGATCCTGTTGGGAGGCTGAATACGATGGTGTCGCCGGTCTGGGCGGCATTGACCGCGGCTCTTAGCGTACCCGACCCGCTATCGTTCGTATTCGTGACCGGGATCGTGCCGGCATGAAGTAGACTCCAGCTGTAAGTCAGCGCCAGTAGTATCCGAGAGGTTCTCATTGTCGCGGTCTCGTCACCATTCGATGCGCAGCATCAATTGAGTCTGGCGAGCGGTATCGTCCAGCGGGAGCACACTGGGAAATCCAGTCGGCTCCGCCTTGCGGCCATAAAGAGCAACCCCAAACGTCGGATCGCCAAGCAGCGCATCCGGATTTCCGAGATTGGCATGATTCAAGAAGTTGAAAATATCGGCGCGAATGTTGATCCGCCCCGCTTCTCCGAGTGCTTTCACACCGAAGGACCGGTTGATCGAGAAGTCCAGGTTCATCAGACCGGGTCCGGCAAACGAGTTTCTGCCCACATTGCCAACTCCTGTGGCCGGGTTCGCGAAAGCCGATACATTCAACAGGCTGCGCCCGCCGTCAACCGGGGTATCGGTGGCGGGAGGTCCCATCAGGTTGGCTCGTTGGTTCAATATTTCCGTACCGGAATCGGAGGCGTACACGGTATACGGGAAGCCGGCGCGGAACGAAGCTAAACCCGCTACCCGCCAGTCGCGCGCGAGCCACAGCCATCGCGAGCGGGATGAGGGCTTCGGCAGATCCCATAGTCCGGAAAACACCAGGTTCTGGCGCTGGTCGAAATCCGAACTGGCACGATCGATCCGGCTGTCGTGTTCGATGGTGAAACCGGCGGGCGCCTCGTATACCGTGCTGCTGTTGTACCGTGTGTAGTTCAAATCGAAGAAGTCGCCGGCCAGCGGAGAACTCTGATTGTCGATGGAGTGACTCCAGGTGTATGCCGCCTGAAACTGCGCGGCGCCGGTTCGATAACGGAGCACCGCTCCCAGTGCTGCGTAATCGGAGGCCCCCTGGTTGGCTCGATATAGGATCTGCCCCAAGCTCGGAATCTCGGTAAATCCGCGATTCAGGACATCGGTCGTGATCAGTCTCCGGCCCAGGCTGCCGGTTCCGTTGACCTCCAGCGACAGCCCTGTGGACAGCTCCTCGTGGACCCCGAGAAAGAAGCTTTGCACATAAGGATTGCGCAAACCGGCATCCACCCAGGTGATCGATGGGAAGGTGCTGCTGCCCGGCTGAAGCTGAAATGAGGTTAGCTCCGGCAGAAAGGGAGACAGATAACTTGGCGGCGACGGAGGAACCGTGAATGAATCCAGCACGTAGCGATTGAGTCGCACGTTCTCCCACAAATTATCGAAGGGCTGATCGTAAAAGATGCCATACCCCCCGCGTAAAACCAGCCTTCCCCTTTTATCCAGATCGTATGATCCACCGAGCCGGACTGCCCAACCGCGATTGTCAGCGGAGTAGATTGGTCTCCCGGAGCCGGTCGGCGCCAGTTCGCCCGAACCGGAAATGAAAACCAGGTCCTGAGTATCTCCCGTGTTCTTTGGAGCGCCGAAGTTCTCGTATCGCAGACCGTAGTTCAGGACGAGGCGAGGACTCAGCCGGAATGTATCCTGCGCGAAGGCGTGGAATTGCACGAAACGGTAGCTGCGATTGTAATTTGGCAATTGGTAAGCCGGCAAGTCCGCACGATTCAGCAGCACTGACAATTCCGACGGAGTGCCCAGCGCGAAATCAAAGATGTTCGCGAACGTATAACGGCCGTCCCGCCCCGCAGTGAGATATCCGTCGATGGGCCGTATCATCATGCCGCCCCCGAACTGCAAGAGGTGCGGCCCGCGGGACCACACAGCCTCGCCCGAAACTTCGAGAGGCCGGCTGCGGTTCCGATACGAATACAGCGCCGGGCTTCCGGGAAGCGTGACCCCGTCCGACGACGTGAGAGTTGGAATGCCCGGATAGGGACGGTCCCATCCAAGCTGATCAGAACTCCACGACACCCGCGTTTCCGTGGTGAGGGTGGGGCTGAGCGTGCTGGTTAGCGCCGCGAGTACCCCTACAGTGTTCTCGCGAAGAGGCGCGTCGAATCCGCGATAAGGCGACCAGAGGAATTGCGGACGATCGGGGTGGCTGCCGGTGAACCGCGCCGTCAGCCTTTCCGTCCCGCCCGCGAAGATCGCATCGATTCGCTCCGAGGCCAACCAGCGATCGAGAAAATCGGGAGGCGACATCGTAACGGGAGCCGAGAGGCTGCTGCCTGGTACTACCGGGAAGGGATGTTGTTGCAATAGCTGGTAGGTTTGGGCGGCGATGGGGGAGTGGCTGGCTGCGTCCTCCAGATCCGAAAGGAAGCCGGCGGCAGGCAGTTGGAAGGGAATCGGATCGCCATATGCCCGGGTGCGCAAGTATTCGAGCGCGGAGGACGAGAAGAGGCGATTGCGCCGTATCGGTCCGCCCGTTTGAAATCCTGGCTGAACTTCGCGCAGCGGCGGCCGCGCCAGTCCCGACAAATTCCTTTGAAAATCGTTGGCGTTTAGAACGTCATTGCGCAGGTCGAAATAAGCGATGCCGTTCCAGGAGTTGCCGCCGGCCCTCGTCACCGCATTGGCCAACACTCCCGAGGTGCCGCCATATTCTGCTGAAAAATTGTTAGTGCTGATGCGGTACTCCTGCACCGACTCGGGAGCCAGCGTGATGAGCGGTCCGGTGACCAGATCATTATTGTTGTCAGCTCCATCCAGCAGGAAGTTGGACGAGGTTGGGCGTTGACCGGCAACGGCGAGTCCCAATCCGCGGGCATCGGCCGTGCCAGCGGTAACTCCGGGCTGGAGGATCAAAGTGGTATAAATGTCCCGGCCGGCCAGCGGCAGATCTCGCACTTCGGCCGGCTCGATCACTTGCGAAATCGAAGCTGCCAGCGCGCCTTTCTCGCCTGGCGCCGGATCGAAAGACGCGAAGCGGCTCGTATCGACGTCCGGGCCATAGAAATTCAAGAGCGCGCCCGAGCGCGGCAGGAACGTGCTGCGGTATCGCCCGGCTTCCCAAACGTCGCTCAGAAGCCGGAGGTGAATCTGCAAATCCAGGCGGCCGGCCACTGGCACCTCCAACCGATACATCTCCTGCGGCTGAAATCCAGCGGCTTGGATGCGGATATGGTAGAGGCCTGGGGAAACCAGAGGCAATACGAAATAGCCGGCAGGCCCGGATTGAGCGATGCGGGCAACGCCGCCCAGATCGTTGTCATCGAACCGCACTTCGGCCCCCGCCACAGGCTGCCTGGAGATGGAATTGAAGATGCGGCCCGAAATGAGTCCCTGCGTGGTTTGAGCCAGCGCTGCCGCGCCAATCAATACCAAGGTCGCGGAAACTCGAAAGGGCTGCTGCACAATCGTGAGCCGAAAAGACATTCTGCACGAAAACCCAGGACCACCGCAAGCCCGAACCGAACAGGCAGCAGTTGGCAGAAGATGTATACTCAGAAAATCTCGGTTGGCACAGGGATTCGGGGTAAATGGGCCGTTTCGAACGATGGGCCTCGCAAATGGCAATGGTCGGCGCGCTGCTGGCCATTACTCCGCACTCGCGAGCCCAGGGGCCTGACGAATCGCCACAGGCGCTCATTGTTGCCGCAACCGGAGGCTACCTCGCGCGTCAAGGCACGCTGACGGAATTAACTGCCCGGCCCGGTATGGTTGCATTTTCGGGCGACTCGTTGCGTGCCGGCGGGCAATCGATCACCTTCATTACCTGCGGCTCCAAGTTGCGCCAGACTCTCTCCGCGGACGGCGCGGCGGTTTTCAGCGCTTCCGGCGTGAGTCTGCGTAAGGGGCGGTTTACCGAGCAGATGGCGGACGCCGGATGTTATCTGCCGTCGATGCCGCGTTCGATCGTCGCCAGCCGGCTGGACGCGGCCGGATCCGTTTCTCAGCAAATGGCCCGCGGACTGCCCGCGCAGACGTTCGAGCAACGCTTCCAACTTCTGCCCGAGGAGAAACGGAATCGGCTGGCGGCAGAGATGGCGCCTCTTGACGCATCCCTTCTTGCGAATCCCGGTGACCCTCTCCGGCACCTCGCCAAGGCGGACCTGTTCTCGCGCAGCGATCTTCCATGGGACGCCGCTCAGGAACTTGAGGCGGTTACCAAGTCCTGGCCCGACGCTACTTGGGCGCTCAGCCGGAAAGTCACGTTGGAAGAGACGGCGGCGCGAGGATTTCGGACTTCCGAACAAAAGACATCCGAAGGCCAAATCTATGCGCTGCTGGTGGGTATTTCGAAATTCCAGGATCCGGACATCACCGCCTTGCACTACGCGCATTCGGATGCCATCGACTTCCAGAAGCTATTGGAAAGTCCCCGCGGCGGCATACCCGAAAAAAACATCGTTCGGCTGATCAATGAGGAGGCTACGAGAAGCGCAATCCAGAGCGCCATCGAGAAGCAGTTACTGCCACGGGCGGGAAGTAACGATACCATCCTTCTCTTTGTTGCCTCGCACGGCATGACCGTTCCGGTGAACGGCGAGGACAAGGGCTTTATCGTGGCCTATGACAGCACCGCCAAGGATCTGGCAACTACCGGAATCCCGATGGAGGATATTCAGTCGCTCTTCGATACCAGATTGGTGGATATGAAGCGGCTGCTGCTCTATGTGGATGTGTGCCACGCCGGAAAGGTAGGCGAAGTGCAAATCCGGAACCGGCGCACTGTGGAGATCGCGCAGAAGTCGCTGGCCCCGCGCAGCGTCCAAATGTTCGGCATGCTCGCCACGCAGGCGAATGGCGATTCGCTCGAAGGGCCGCAATTCGGGGGCGGGCACGGAGCCTTTAGTTACTTCCTGATCAACGGCCTCAATGGCGCTGCCGACGAACAGCATCGCGGGGCGGTGAATATGGCCGATCTGGATCTGTATCTGCCAAGGGTTGTCCACATGAATACCGGAGGGCGTCAGTTACCCAAGCAGATCGGGACCGTTGACGAGCAATACGTGCTGGCCGACCTGTCGAAACCCGGCATTGTCATCCAGGCCTTTGGCGGGACGAGCGAGGAAACGGCCGACGCCAGCCGCCGATCTCTGACGCCCGCGGGGAACGAGACGCCCGCTGTCCTGCAACAATTCCGCGATGCCGTTCGGGGCGGCCGCATTCTACCGACCGACAATGGAAGTGCGTTCGGATTCCTGAGCGGACTGCGCCGCGTACTTCCGCCGGAGGAATACCAGGCCGAACAGGAGCAATTGCGAATCGCGCTGGAGGATGCCGGCCAGCAGGTGCTGCTGAAGTATCTGGCGGGCGAAGCCGTTGCGCAGAATCGCGCCGACTTTGTGCGCGGTGACGCGTACTTCGAAGCGGCCAAACTGCTTTCGCCCGATTCGGTCTACCTCGAAAGCCGCGCATTGTTTTGCCGTGGCCGGGCTGCGCTTTTCGAAAAAAATTACAGCCTCGGCACGCAGTTGCTGGAGCGCAGCGTGAATATGGACCCGCTGCGCGCCTACGCCTACAACGGACTGGGAATCGCAGCCCTCGAGGAGGCCGAATACGACCGTGCCATCCGGGCTTTTCGCGATGCGGCGGCGCGCGCGCCATACTGGGCTTATCCTCTGCACAATCTCGCGCTGGCCTATACCGAGAGAGGCGACTACGCCAACGCCATCGACACATACCGGCGGGCGATTCAATTGGCCCCGCGGGCGGCGTACCTTCCCTATAATCTCGGTTTGCTCTATCAAAGGACCAATCGGCCGCGCGATGCTGAAAAACTGTACCGGCAGGCCCAGGCTCTCGATCCCGACAATGCACAGGCTGCGAACGCACTGGGCTCGTTGAAAGCGTTTGCGGGAAAGACCGCCGATGCCGAGAGGCTCTATCGGCAGGCGCTCGCGCTCGATCCGCACCTGCGGGCGGCGCGTTACAATCTGGCGCTTCTACTGGCCAACGATCCGCGGCGCGCGACGGAGACCATCGCTCTCTGGCGGGAAAATCTGGCGGCCGATTCCGAAGATGTCGCGTCGCGTCTCGCGCTGGCCGAGTTCCTGGTGAAGGCGAACCGTTTGCCGGAAGCCGCACAAGAGTACGAAAGCGCGCTCGCCGCCAAGCCGGATTACGTCGCGGCTCGAGTGGCACTGGCGGAGCTGAATCTTAAATTGGGCAAGCCTGCCGAAGCGCTGGAGCAACTCCAGACCGCGCTGAAAACCCAGCCGGACGATTGGGAGGTCCTGGAACGCGCGGCAGAGTCATACCGGGCTTTGGGCCGAACCGCCGAGGCGAAGGCGGCATACCAAAAGGCTCTGGATTCGGCGCCAGACGCCTCCAGCAAGAAGGACGTCCGTATTGCAATGAAGGGCATGCAATAATCGAGCGAACGAGGGGCATCGGCATGGGGTGGAATACGTACGCAAAAGTACTCCGGGGAGGTATCGCTTATGTGCTGCTCACCGGTATCGCCGCCCATGCGCAGAACGTCATCGCCACGTTTGCCGGCGGAAACAGCGCGTTCACTGGCGCAGGGCAACCCGCTACCTCGATCTTTCTGGAGAAGGTGAGCGCGGTGAGCCTGGACCCATCGGGCAACCCTGTATTCGCTCTCCGCTTTCGCAACGTCGTGCTGCGATTGAATCCGGACGGGACGGTAACGGTGCTGGCCGGCACCGGCCAGCCGGGCTTCGCTGCGAACGGATTGAAGGCCACGGCGGCTCCTCTCAACGGGCCTGAGGCGGCAGCTTACGATTCCTCCGGCAACCTATATATAGCCGACACCTTGAACAATCGGGTACTGATGGTGTCTGGCGTGAACGGGACGGTGAGCGCTTTCGCGGGGACCGGCGCGCAAGGCTATTTCGGTGAAAACGTTCCGGCAACACAGGCGGTATTAAACGGGCCGACCGGTGTAGCGGTCGACGCCCTGAATAATGTCTACATCGTCGACGAGGCGAACCGGCTGGTCCGCAAAGTAGTGCAGGGTAGCGGTACCATTGCCACGGTAGTAGGCAACGGGCAGAACAACGCGTTCCAGCCCAACCAAACCGGGCCCAACACCTCACTAGGCGATCCCTCCGCCATGGCGTTCGACCGTAACGGCGATTTGTTCGTCGCGGACTTTGCCTGGGATCGAGTGTTACGTGTGGATGCGGTTACCGGCCTGGTTACGAATGTCGCCGGGACGGGATCGCCAGGGTCGGCCAGCGAGAATGCTTCTGCGGCGGTGTCACCGCTCACCAGTCCGGGAGGAGTCGCGGTAGACCAGAACGGCGTAATCTACGTCGCGGAAACTAACAACTCTAAGATTCGTAAGATCGTGGGCGGATTAATATCGACCTACGCCGGGAATGACGAGTTCGGTTTTTCCGGCGACGGCGGTCCCGCGATCTCCGCGAGTATGAATGCGGTGTTCGGGTTGGCCGTCGATTCGATGTCCAACCTGTATCTCGCCGATCGCGACAACTTTCGTGTGCGCCGCGTCGACAGCGTCCACGGCACGATCTCAACGGTGGCGGGTAACGGCACCTCTTTCGACAACAATGTGCCGGCTTCTTCGTTACTGCTGTCCGGGCCGTTCGGCGTGACCACGGGCGCCGATGGGAGCGTCTACATCTCCGATACCAACTCCGACGTGGTGCGACGCGTGACACCGGGAGGTCAAAGCTTCACCGTGGGGGGCACGGGCGCCCATGGGTATGCCGGTGACCACGGTCTCGCGACCGACGCCGAACTCGCTTCGCCTTACGCCACGGCGCTCGATTCGGCCGGCAATCTCTACATCGCGGACTACGGGAATCAGGTGGTGCGAAAGGTGGACACGACTGGCGTGATCACCACCATCGCGGGAACCGGGATGGCCGGCTACAACGAAGATGGTATCCAGGCGACTGAAGCCTTATTGAATGGGCCGGCAGGCGTAGCGATCGGCTCCGACGGATACCTATATATCGCCGATTCCGGCAATAACCGAATTCGTCGCGTGGCAAACGGCGTGATCGCCACGGCCGCCGGCACTGGGTCTCCCGCGATTCTGAATACCCCGTTCGGACTGGCAGCGGATTCGCAAGGAAATATCTTCGTCGCCGACGCTCTAAACGATCGAGTGCTCCGGCTCGCCATCGGCGGAGCGGCTGCTGGCACTCTCACCACGGTCGGCGCCGGCCAGGCACAGGGCGTTATTTCGGGCGTGGCTGTCGACAGCGCCGGAAACGTATACTTCAGCGATGCGGGCAATAACGTCGTGGAGCAGATTGGCTCCGGGGGAAAGATCGTTGTGCGGGCTGGAACCGGTAAGCTGGGCGCAGGCGGCGACGGAGGCAGCGCGACGCAAGCGCAACTCAACGCTCCGGTGGGACTAGCGGTGGACGCTGGCGGCAACATCTTCATAGCCGATGAAGGCAACGATAAGGTGCGCGTGGTGTATGCGGCAGCGCCTTCCTTCGAGGCCGTTCCGAATCCCATGACCTTTTCGGCTCCCAGCGGCGGTCTTACGGTTTCGCAGAGTCTCACCCTCAACTCCGCCGTGGCCGGCCTGCCTTTCACCATCGCGCTCAGTTCTCCCAATAACTGGCTTACCCTGTCGGCGCCATCGGGTGAGATGCCGGCAACCATTACCGTGACCGCGGACCCGAGCCAGCTTTCGGCGAGCCCGTCCAATGCCACTCTCCTCATCGACTCGCCGTTTGCTGCTACATCCGTGCAGCAGATCCCCGTTTCCTTCGCGATCAGTGCACCGCTAGCGCCGATCGTCTCGGTGGAAACACCGATGCTCAACTTCAGCTTCCCCCGTTCCGGCTCGGCGAGCAGCCGTTCCGTGCAGATTCACAACGGCGGAGGAGGGAAGCTGTTATTCAGTGTGTCGCAGACCACCGGCGATGGCGGCTCGTGGCTGCACCTCTCGTCGCAATCGGGAACTGCCACCATTGCGCAGCCGTTTCCGTTAACCGTAACAGTCGACCCGTCGAGTCTGATGCCGGGCAGTTATGCCGGCATCGTGACGGTGACGGATACCGCCGGCAGCGATTCCTCTATCGTCGCGGTGAACGTGACTGTGAGCAACGCCGGTCAGACCATGGTGCTCTCGCAGACCGGCCTTACGTTCACGGCCGTGCAGGGCGGAGGCCCGGCGCCCGTCCAGACCATCGAAGTGCTGAATAATGGCGCCGGAAATATGGGCTGGCAAGTAGCCGCCCCAAATGTTGGATGGCTGTCCCTCACCAACACTGCAGGTACCAGCGCGGCAGGCGTCACTCCGACGTCGATCGGCGTCCAGGTCAACCCGGGAGGAATGTCGCCGGGAGTTTACTACGGACAGATCACGATCTCTTCGTCGACCGCGACGAACTCACCCCTGCAGGTGCCCGTGGTGCTGAATCTCCTGGGCTCGACGCAAGATCCTGGTCCGGTGGCGCTTCCCAGCGGTCTGATTTTCGTGGGCACTGTTGGCGGGTCGACTCCCGCGCCGCAAACCGTAACCGTCTACAACCTGTCCACGGCTGCCGTAGTCATGGGTTCCAGCCGGACCTTTGTCGGCACAGGCAACTGGTTCGTCCACGACATTATTAATGCCACTGTACCGCCCGCCGTGCCGCTTGTGATCACCGTCACCCCGCAGATCGCGGGTTTGAAGGCGGGAGTCTATCAGGCCGCGCTCACGCTCGCGTTTTCCGATGGCGCCATCCGCACCATTGCGATCCGCCTGATTCTGGCCGCTTCTTCCAGTGTCTCCTCCGCCAACATCCGCCCGTCCTTACAGACCAGCGGGTGTACGCCGACGACGCTGGTACCGGTCTTTACCAGCGTGGCGCAAGGCTTCTCGCTGACCGCAGCCTGGCCGCAGGAAATCGCGATGCAGGTGGCCGACGACTGCGGGAACCCCATGACGGCCGGCTCCCTGGTCGTTTCCTTCTCCAATAACGACATTGCCCAGCCGTTGGTATCTTTGCTCAACGGAAGCTGGAAAGGGACGTGGACTCCGGCGCACGTCACTTCCTCGCTGGTCCTCACCGGCAACGCTCAGATACCCCCGTCGTTGAAGGGCACAATTACGCAACAGGGCGGCGTGCTTGCCAATACGGTGACGCCCTCGGTGCCGGCGAATGGCGTCATTAGCGCTACTAACGGCTATCCCGGCGGGCCACTATCGCCCGGCGAGTATATTACGATTTATGGGCAGCAGCTAGCCGGCGTCATTCTCTCAAACCCAGCCCCATTTCCCACGACACTCGGCAACGTCCAGGTTTCATACGGTGGGGAATTACTGCCGCTCGAACTCGTCAGCCCGACCCAGATCAATGCCGTCATTCCCTACGATTTGAAGACGAACGTTTCGCATGTGCTGGTGGTGAATAACGAGAATGCAACGTCGGCCACAGTCGAAATTCCGTTAGCGGATTCGCTCCCCACGATTTTCACCATGGATCAAACCGGTCACGGCCAGGCAGCTATTACCGACGCATATTCCGGAATTGTCTTTAACAGCTCCAATCCTGCGTCCGCCGGCTCGATTGCCTCCATCTATTGCACCGGCTTGGGGGCCGTCAATGTGAGCGGTCTTACGGCTGGAACTCCCGCTCCCACTCCGGCGGCCATGAGTGTTGGGCCGCTCACGGTGACGGTGGGAGGTCAGCCTGCCGAAGTGTTGTTCCAGGGTCTCTCGCCGGGATACGCTGGTCTGTATCAGATCAACATCGTAATTCCCGATGGTGTGACCCCATCGGGGGCGGTTCCGGTGGTGTTGAATGCCGGCGGACGGGTCAGCCCGACCGTGACGATTGCAGTGCAATGAGATTTCGGGAATAATGTAATGCCTATGGGGCACGGGAGAAGGTTACCGGGGGGAATGTTGGGCGCCCTGCTCCTTTTGGCTGGGCCGTTGACGCCGTTTGTTTTCGGCCAGCAATGCACGAGCTTCGTTTTCCAGCCAGCCAGCGCCACTTTCGACCAGTTCGCGAACGCTTCCAGTATCGCGGTGACTAAGACACCCGGCAGCGCCGGGGTCTTTACCGGCTGTCCCTGGACGGCGACGTCTAATGCCGCTTGGATCACGATTCAATCCGGGGCCAGTTCCGACGGCGCCGGCAACGGAACGGTGCATTACTCCATTAGCCAGAACACTGGCCAGCAGCGTAGCGGCACGATCCTGTTCAGCAGCGGTTCCTCGGGTAGCGCCACTTATACGATTATCCAGCTCTCGGCTGTCTCGTCGGCACAGGGTACGATTACCACGTTTGCCGGGGGTGGCGCGCCCGACGGCAAGTTGGCGTTGAATGTCACTATGGTGGCGCCTAATATTGCCTCCGATCCGGCGGGAAATCTATATGTCTCGTCTTTCTATGGGTGTGTGATTTACAAGGTAGACACGCATGGCATTGTGACTACGGTCGCGGGCAACGGAGTGCAAGGTTACTCGGGCGATGGGGGGCCTGCAACCAGCGCGGCGCTTTCCTTCCCGGAAGGAGTTGCCATCGATACCGGCGGCAATCTCTTTATCGCGGATTCGGCTAACAATGTAATCCGGAAAGTGGACACGAACGGAGTGATTACCACGGTAGCCGGCAACGGAAGAGCGGGTTACACCCTCGACAATGTGTCGGCGACCACGGCGGAGTTGAACAACCCATTGTCCGTCGCGGTAGATGGCGCCGGCACCCTTTATATCTCCGATTTCTATAACAATCGGATCCGCAAAGTGTCGGGCGGAATGATCACCACTTTCGCCGGCAACGGCACGCCGGGGTATAGCGGCGAAGGTACCGCTACGCAGGTGGAGTTAAACAATCCCCGGCGGATCGCGTTGAATCGTTTCGGGACCACACTGTATATTGCCGATGCCGGTAACTCTCGCATAAGAGCGGTCAATTCCGGAGTGATCTCGACGTTCGCCGGCAACGGCAGCCCGTGCTACGGCACGTCGGGGTGCCAGGAATCGCCCGACGGAATCTTAGCCACAAATTCTGCGCTGAATACTCCCGCCGGAGTCGCTGTGGACAGCTCGAATAATGTATATATTGCCTTGCAGCTCGAACACCGGGTGCGGATGGTTGCCACCAATGGAATCATTACTACAGTTGCGGGCACGGGATCGCCGAACTTCACTGGCGATTGGGGACTTCCAACGAGCGCGACGTTGAATGGTCCCTTGAGCGTTGCGGTGGACTCGTCCTCTAATCTCTATATTGGAGATAGCAACAATAACCGGATTCGTAAGGTGGTGGTGGGCAGTTATATTACGACGGTAGCGGGCGGCGGCTCACCAGGTGACGGGTTCTCGGCCTTGAACGCACAGATTATCTTGCCCTTCGGCTTGGGGCTTGACGCTTCCGGCAACGTATATGTCACCGACACGGACGGACGGGTGCGGAGTATCGTAAACGGAATCGTCAGCACGGTGGCAGGCAATGGGAGCGATGCTTATTCCGGCCCTGGGTTCGGGGATGGCGGGCAGGCGGTGGCCCTCGCACTCAATACGCCGGAAGGGGATGCTTTCGACTCCCATGGGAATCTCTATATCGCCGATACCGATAACTGTAGCGTCCGGGAGGTATCGAATGGTGTAATGACCACACTGGCGGGCGGTCATGGCTGCGGCTACAATGGCGATAACATCCCCGCCACGACTGCCTTGCTGAATCTCCCCAGCGGCATTGCGGTCGACAAGTTGGGAAACATTTATATCGCTGACAATTACAATCACCGCGTCCGCATGATCAGCGGCGGTATGATTACGACCGTTGCCGGGACAGGCGTCCCAGGGTTTAATGGGGATGGTCTGGCGACGTCTGCCCAGCTCTACAATCCGCGATATGTCCTGCTGGACAGTTCCGGCAACCTGTATATCTCCGACTTCACGAACAACAGGGTGCGGGAAGTAACCAATGGCATGCTGACAACCGTGGCTGGCGGCGGCCAGGGGTCTCCAAGCTTCGGAGTCGCCACTGCCGTGGCGTTAAACCAGCCTTCCGGTATTGCCGTGGATAACCAGGGCAACCTCTACATTGCGGAGTGGGGCGGGCAGCGCATCCGAGTAGTCACCAACGGCACCATATTTACGATCGCCGGCACGGGAACGGCGGGTTACTCGGGAGACGGCGGGGCTGCCATCGCCGCCCAGATCAACACGCCCCAACAAATCGCAGTGGATAGCTCAGCTAATGTATTTTTCTCGGATGCATACAACAATCGCGTGCGGATCATCCATGGCGGCACCTGCGCTTTTGCCGTAGGACCGCCAGGCTACCAGCCGGGAGTGGCCTCAAGTTATCTGCCGCTCAGTTATGCGTTCTCGGCTAGCGGCGGCACCAGCATCTTCAACGTGATCCCCCCCTCGGCGGCCCAGACGGGCTGCGGGTGGACGGCGACTACCAACTTGCCCTGGATTACGATTAGCAGCGGAAGTACCGGAACGGATGCCGGTATCGTGACGTACCAGGTGCAACTCAACAACAATAGCAACACCAGAACCGGCACCATCACGATTGCCGGAGTGGCATTCACCATTACGCAAGCTCCCATTCCGGCTTCCTGCCAGTACACAGTGACTCCGGTGACCAATTCCACATTCAATACTCCGAATGCCACTACTCTGGTGTTTGGGGCGTCGGGCGGCTCTGGATCGCTCAATATCACGGCGGGAGCGGCCTGCCCCTGGAATGCCGTGAGTAGCACCTCCAGTTGGCTGACGATCAACGGATCGTCGAGCGGCACCGGCAGCGGACAGGTTTCCTTTACCGTGAGCTCAAACGGAGTAGGAACGCCCCTCAACGGCGCGATCTCGATTGCGGGTCAGGTGTTCGTGGTCACAGAAACAGCGGGCGGCGGTTCCTTGACGTGCGTCGCCGTTTCAGCCGGCACCCCCGAGGTGAGACCCCAAGGACAAGCGGAGCGAATGGGAGACGTGGTATTTGCCTGCTTCGGTACGGCCCCGGCGGGCGGTATCACGGCGAATATTCAGTTGGTCTTTCCCGGTCTCACGATTACCAGCCGACTGCTGAGCAGTTCCAGCAATTTATCGGAGGCCCTATTATTAGTAAACGAACCGGCGACCCCGACTCTCAACATCAATGCGTTTTCCGGTTCGGTGATTTCCGCGAATACCGTGCTGTTTTCAAATGTCCCCCTGGCATCATCCGCCGGCGCCATTTCGAGCCTCCTCATTCGCGTCACGAATATTCGCTTCAACGCGGCGGCGCTGGCCTCCGGCAATTCGAGCGTTGTCACCACGGCTATCGCATACATCAATAGTGCCGGCACACCCATCTCCCTTCCTTCAACCTCTGTGGCGACGGCTGTCGTAGGACCCGGTTTGACCGGCCAGGTGGGAAGCCCGGTGGCCGGGCCGGATACTTCGACCCAGGTTACGATTCCCCTGACTTTCACCGAGGGCTTCGCGACGGCTTTCCGGCTCCATGCCCACAAAGATCCCACTCCAGTTGGCGACGTATCGCCTGAAGACCAAGACTCCGAAAGCATCTTCGTCGATACCGCCCAGCTAGGCTCGGTAATCGGCTTCGCGGATAGCGGCACGCGGCTGCTGGCGCGATTCACGAATGTTCCGAGCGGGCTGCGATTATTCGCGGAAATTCTGTCCACAGGAGGCACGAAGTCAGCGGCGGCGGCTTTGGTGGCGGCGGATAATTCGGGCGCGGGTGGCACTTTCGTCCCTCAAACGCAGGGGGCGCCGGTACTTCAGGAAATCCCGATCGTCAACTCGTCCGGTTCGGCCACTTGGGAAATGACTAACAGCGACCCGTTCGCACTGGACACTGTTCAGGTGTCGCTGGTCGTTCAGGGGGCTGGCCAACCGCCCACCCAAGCGCAGATCGGTCAGATCGGCATAAAGCTGACGATGGGTCCGATTTCGACCGTGAACTCGGCCACGCAATCCGCACCGCTGCCGCGATTCATCGACACCTCGGCCACGCAAGTCCAAACCGCGATTCACGTGTCAGCCTACGCGTCGATCGAGGCACTCGTAATCGCGGGAAACAATGTCCCGGCGGCCATTTTTACCAATACGATCACGAATAGCGGCTCGCTGGCCAATAATGTGGTGGTCCACGATAATTTGCCATCCACTTTGAGTTTCGTGAGCTGTACGGTGAACGGTGTCGCCTGCTCTTCGGTGAGCGGCAGCGATCTTCAGATACCGGTCGGTAATCTGGGCTCCGGCGTTTCCGCCACCGTCACCATAACCGCGGAGATTAGCACCGTGATTCCGGGCACCAGCACTCCTCTGCCCGATGGGACACCGATCACCAACACCATTTCCGCTACCGCCGATCAGACCAGTACCAGCCTGGCGTCTACTACCAGCACTTTCATTTACTCGAGCTGTCCCCTCAACACCTGTGTCTCTTTGACACTGGCAACGCAGCCCCCCGGCCTTACGCTCCTATTGGGCGGGGCTGAACACCAGCAGACCACGCTTTCGGTACATCAGGGATCGAGTTATAGTCTGATGGCCCCGAGCCCCCAGCTTCAGAATGGTCTCACTTATTCATTTGTCAAATGGAGTAATAACAGCACCCAGCAGACGCAAAGCTACATGGCATCGCAAACGGGTACGTTTACGGCTACTTTTGCCGCGCCTTCGCTGGCCGTTGCCGTAACTCCGTCCGGAACGTTCTTTCAGGGAGATTCCAACGCGGCTTATACGATTTCGGTCGGCAATCCGAGTAATGTAGCCACCTCGGGAACCGTTACGGTGACGGCGGCGCTGCCTTCTTCTTTGGGCCTGCAGCCTCTCATGGGGAACAATTGGGCATGCAGCGGTTCCAGTTGCAGTCGGACCGACTCGCTCGGCGCAGGGGGAACCTACGACCCGATTGTCGCCACCGTGAGCGTTTCACCGTCGGCCAGTTCCCCCCAGATGAGTACCGTCACGGTAGCGGGCGGAGGTGCTTCAACCCAGACTCTGAATATATCGACCCCTATCTCCGCCTTCGGTTGCGACATCGTCGCGGGCCATACTCCCGACGTCATGGATCTGCAGCTTCTCACCAATCAGGTGCTCGGTGTGGTTGCGCCCGCCAGCGATTTGAATGCCGACGGGGTCGTCAATGTGCTCGATATTCAGTTAGGTGTCAAAGCCGTACTGGCGCACGGCTGCCTCTATTGAGATCGCTTGCAAAGTTAAGATTGGGGTTTGAATATTCCAGGCTCGAGGCTTCAGGAGGCCGCTCGATCCGAAAGCACCGGCGACCCGGCCCGACTACACGGGCGTCTTCCAGGCGCAGAAAGCGGCAGACCTCCCGGATTAGCGTCGGGCGGTGCGCGTGTGTCGTCTCCGATTCGGCGCCCCTCCGGCCGACGTAGTCGTGCACAGGTGTGGGAGTCACGAGGGGATCGGCTGCATCCCCACGAGAGCCACAATTGTCCAGTGGTCTTCCCCAGTGCTACCTATCTTCCAGCTTCAAATGAACGAGCTCAGAGCGGCTAGCCTGCCTAGCAGGAGCACTCCGAGAATAGCGCGGTCACGCTTTCGGCGAGGCTGGACCCAATGCTGCCGTTATCCAGTTGCCGGTGCGAACGCCGAGTCGTTTACCTGCCGCGAGGTCCGGGATCAACAAACCCGCATCAGAGGCTTCATAGGCCAGCCGCCAGGCGCTCTTTATGGTGGCTGGCCCAAAGCGAAACTGTAACCACAATTCGGTTCCAGGCGAGCCAAGGCTCTGAGCAATACCAGTGGACGAGGTTCTCGATGACGAATTCGTAGCAGTGCAGGGATCCCGGCGAGGCCATGCTATTCGGTACCGCGGACTCTGCCTGCTCAAGATTGGGGAGGCGCAGTACAGCCTTAGCGGTTTGAGGGCGAGATCCCTCATTTGGCGCGGGCTCCTTACCCGTACCCGCGCAAGGCGGACCCGATAAGAACGGGAGGGCGTCACGCGGGAATCCTCAACGTTCTCGACTGGCAAACGCTGCCGGTCGTGCAAGCGGCTGACAATTCCATGACAACTTCCACGGTAGCCGCCCTACAATAGAACCAAGTTGGGCGCGATGCGTGTCACCCGCCACAAGCGTCAGATCTTCCTGTTTCTGGCGGCGATTCTCGTCCCGGCGGGAGTACTGATCGGGTTGGCGGTCAGAATCCTCTATCAGGACCGGGAGTTGAGCGCCAAGCGCGCCGTCGAGCAACGCGCCGCGGCAGCCGGCCAGGTGGCGCGTGAACTGTCGTCGCGCCTCGAAAACATCCAATTACAGGAAATCAACCGCTTGATGAGCGCGCCTGGTTCGAACGGACCCGGCCGGCCGCACGACCCGGCAGTGATCTTCACGGCCACGCTGGAGCATAACCAAGTTGTCTTCCCTTGGGATTCCGCCCCGGCTGCCGCGGAACCCAAGGAGTTCGCCGAACATCTCCGGGCTGGAGAGGCCGCCGAATTGGTAGAGAAAGATTATTCCGCCGCGGTCTCGGCCTACCGCCAGGCGCTCGCGTCCACACTCCGCCCTCAGGATATCGCCGAGGCCCGGTTGCTGGTGGCGCGAACGCTGGTGAAGGCCGGAAGAAGCGAGGATGCGACGCGCGAATATCGCGCCCTGCTGAGTGACGGATCCGATTCCCGCGATGAACAGGGAGTCGATTTCCGATTTTATGCGGCCGAACGGCTGCAAAACTTGCAACGTGAACCGGAGTCGATTCTCGAGTTTCTCGGCAAACAGATGAACAGCGGGCGGCAACTCTCGCCGGGCGAACTCTATATGGTTCGTGCGCTGCTCGCTCCCTTTCCCGATGCGCAAAGCGCGCCACTCCGCCAGCAGGCAGCCGCGCGCATCCGCCAAATAGAACAAGCCGGCCGCCTGGCGGGAGACCTGGCCGGCATCCGGGCGCAAGTGGAAGCGGGCGGCTCCGCCAGCCCGGTTTGGGTCCCGTACGGCGAGGAGCCTTGGCTGGTGAGGGTCGTTTCCGCAGCGCCGCCTCTGCCGGGATTGCTAATAGCTGTGTCGTCCTCCCAAGTTGTCCAGCCTGGGGTAAAGCTCCTGAACCGCTCGCCTCAGGGCGACGCTCTCGGCGAAGCCTTCCCCGGCCTGCGCGTGGAATGGACCGACGACCGTTTTGCCGAAACCGCTCGCACCGGCCTGCCCGCGGGCATCTGGATCGCGTCAGTGGCCCTGGTGCTGGGTATCGCGGTGTTCGGCGGCTATCTCCTCTTACGCGATGTCAACCGCGACTTCCGCCTGAATGAGATTCGCTCGCAGTTTGTGGCCAGCGTTTCGCATGAGCTGAAGACCCCGCTTACCGCCATCCGCATGTTCGCCGAGACACTGGCCATGGGCCGGTCGCGCGACGACCGTACGCGCGACGAATACCTGGAAACCATCGTCAACGAGTGCGAGCGCTTGGCCAGGCTCGTGGATAACGTGCTCGACTTTTCAAAGATCGAGCAAGGCAAGAAAATCTACCGCCTGCGCCCCGTCAGGCTGGAGGACGTGGCCGGTTCCGCGGTGCGCGCCATGCAATTTCCGCTGGCGCAGCAGGGATTCCGTCTGCATTTTTCGGTAGCCGATAACCTGCCGGAATTGCAGGCCGATGGGGACGCCATCGAACAGGCTATCCTGAATCTGCTGACCAACGCCATGAAGTATTCCGGCGACTCACGCGATATCGATTTGCGGCTGTGCGCGCGCCACGGAGACGGGGTCATCGAAGTGGTGGACCGCGGTTTGGGGATCGCGCCCGAAGAGCAGAAACACGTCTTCGAGAAATTCTATCGCGCGCCTTCCCACCAGAGCAGCCTGATCGCCGGCACGGGCCTGGGGCTGACGCTGGTCGCGCATATCGCGCAGGCTCATGGCGGCCGCGTGGCACTGGAGAGCGCCGTGGGCTCGGGCAGCACCTTCTCTCTCATCCTCCCTCTCAAGCGGGTCGCGGTCGGAGTTCGCGCATGACGAAGGTACTAGCTATAGAGGACGATCCGGCGATCCTGCGCGGCCTTGCGGATAATTTGCGCTTCGAGGGCTACGACGTCATTACCGCTACCGATGGCGAGACCGGCTATCTCCTGCAGAAAGAAAATAAGCCGGACCTGATTCTGCTCGACCTGATGCTGCCCCGCATGAGCGGGCTGGAATTTTGCCGCAAGCTCAGGAGCGAAGGAATCCAAACTCCCGTGCTGATGCTGACGGCGCGCAGCGAGGAGCCGGACCGCGTCCTGGGGCTGGACCTGGGCGCCGACGATTACGTCACCAAACCGTTTTCCGTGCGCGAATTGATGGCCCGCGTGCGCGCGCTGCTGCGGCGCAGCCAGATGAGCCCTGACGGGGCCGCCCTGCCCGATGAACTGCGTTTCGGCGCCACGGAAATCGATTTCCGCAGCTATGAGGCGCGCATCGATGGGGCGGCAGTGGAAATGACGCGCAAGGAATTCGCGGTGCTGCGTTTTCTGGCCTCGCGAGCCGGACAGGTAGTGACGCGCGACGATCTCTTGAATGAAGTCTGGGGATATGAATCGTACCCCTCCAGCCGGACGGTGGATAATCACGTCGCCGGATTGCGCGCCAAATTGGAGCGCGACGCTTCCGAGCCGGAGCACATTAAGACGGTCCACGGGGTGGGCTATAAGTTCATTCCATAATTTCATGACATAAACGTTGCATTAAGTTTGCATCGGGCGGGCATCGGCGTGACGAACCAAACCGGCGAAAAGCGCATTCTGGGATTCGAGGGAGACTTCCATTGAAGCTGCGAATCTGGATCGTGGGCCTGATGATCGGGACTGGCGCGTTCGCCGCAGAGAGCGGCGCGGAGCTGTTTCAAAGGGCCGTGACGCAGGAGCGTGCGGCTGGAAACCTGGATCAAGCCATCAAGCTCTATCAGCGCGTGGCCACGGAGTTCGCATCGGACCGCGCCCTCGCGGCCAAAGCGCTGGTGCAGGAAGCGCGCTGCTATGAGAAGCTCGGCCAGAGCAAGGCGGTGAAGCTCTACGAACAGGTGGCGCGCGATTACAAAGACCAGGGCGGACCGTTGGCGGCGGCGAACGCGCGCCTGGCGGCGTTGCGGTCGGGCGATCGTCCGGCGCCGCTGCCCGCAACCTTGTCGCAGCGCCGGCTCGAGTTCGCGCACGCACCCGATCGGGCCCATTACGCGGCCATGCAGACCGACGGTCAGCGGATGGTCTATAAGAACCAGGCCACCGGCGCGGTCATGGTGAGCGATCTTTCGGGCGCGAACCAGCGCGTGGTCTTCAAGCCTCAACTCTGGATCTCGACTGCCTTGCCGACATCCCGGGATTTTTCCATGGTGGGGATGTACCAGACTACGCCTGACGGGTCGCGAACCACCTACGCAGTCGTCAAGCTCGACGGCACCGGCTACCGCGATACCGGCATCAACTCCACCTGCCGCCCGGAATGGTCCTGGGACAACCGCTATCTTCTGCTTTGCGAGGGGCCGGTGGATCCGGCGCGCAAGCTCCTCAAATATTCCGTGGCCGATGGCTCGGTCAAGGAAATCGGAACTGCCACTGCGTCGTCACACGTGTTCTCTCCGGACGGCCGGTTCATCGCGTATGACGGCTCCGCTGGAATATTTGTTATGCCCAGCGAGGGTGGTGGGTCGCAACTGATCGCCAATCGTCAAGGAGGTCTGATCGACTGGACACCCGATGGACGCTATTTGGCGGTCAGCATGGATCGAGACGGCGCCGAGGGGCTCTGGCTTCTTCCGGTGAAAGACGGCAAACCGAATGGCGACGCGGTCTTCGTGGGTTCTGGCTCCTTCGGGCGCTTCGGGCGAATCACCGCCAGTGGCGCCATGATCTATTTCTCGACGCCTCCGGCCGGCTCCTATGCCGAATGGATCGCATCGCTCGATGCGGATGGCCAGGCAGGAAACTGGAAGCCTCTGGTTCTGAGCGGCAGCAACCCAACTCCGCCGCACATCAGATGGTCGCCCGATGGGAAGCACTTGGTCTACGCCACCACCGCCGCCGCCGGGCAAAGTTCCTGGGTTGTGCGCATCCGCAACGTCGCCACCGGTGACGAGCGGCAGATTTTTCAAAGCGCCAGCCCGGTCTATTGCGTGTGGGCGGGGCAACGGCCCAAACTCTATTGCTCAGAGCAAAGTTCGCCCGATAAGACGGATGTCGTCTCCGTGTCGACTGAGTCAGGTCTCACGGAGCGGCTGGGTTCCATTGCGGGCAGCGTTCAGTTTTATTTCATGACCGCGGACGAAACCGGGGTTTATGCCCGGTCCGATGTGCCTTCGATCGCTCTGATGCGATGGGATATCGCCAGCCATCAGACCACCTTGCTGGAGCAGATTCCCGGCCTGCAGAGTGCGCCCATGGGGATGATGTCGCCGGACGCCCGCTGGATCGGCCGGCAGCAGAACGGAAGTCTTGAGATCCGGCCGTTTGCGGGAGGGGCGTGGAAGAGCGTCGGCGCCCTGGTCGCGCCTCGCCAGGCCGCCTTCTCGCCGGACGGGAATTGGCTGTTCTATCGTGACAACGATGCCGGGGGAAATCCTGCTCTCTTCCGAGTGCCCACTGCCGGCGGAAGCCAGCCGGAACGGATCGGCAATTTCCCGAGCAGCAGTATGGCTGGGACCCTGTATATGGGCCCGGATGGAAGGACCTTGATCGCCGTGGTCTTCAGCCCCGCCGCGTACACATCGGCCGAGCTTTCAATGCTCGAAAACTTCGAGCCCAAGACCCAGGCCGGGAAGCAATAAGGGTGGTACGTGAGTCGCATACTCATTGTCGAAGATGACCCCGCGATTCGATGTGGCTTGCGGGACAATCTCGAGTTCGAGTCGCACCAGGTGCTCACGGCGGCAGACGGAGAGGCCGGATACCGGGCGGTTTGCGAGCATCGTCCGGAACTGGTGATCCTCGACCTGATGCTGCCCAAGCTGGGCGGCTACGATCTCTGCCGGCGCGTGCGAGGCGAAGGCTTCAGCGCGCCCATCCTGATGCTCTCCTCGCGCTCCCAGGAGGGCGACCGGGTGATGGGCCTCGATTTGGGCGCCAACGACTATGTCGGCAAGCCGTTTTCGCTTGGCGAGTTGCTGGCGCGTGTGCGGGCGCTGTTGCGCAGTGAGCGGGTGCATCGCGAGGAGGAGGCGCATCTGGGCAATGATCTGGAGATGGCCGGGCAGGTGCAGCGCAACCTCTTCCCACGCGTGCGGCCGGACGCGCCGGGGCTCGACTACGCGGGCATTTGCCGTCCGGCGCGCGGGGTCAGCGGCGATTACCATGACTTTATCGCCCTAGGCGAGGGGCGGCTGGGGCTGCTGCTGGCGGATGTTTCCGGCAAAGGGATGTCGGCGGCGCTGCTGGGCGCATCCTTGCAAGCGGCCGTGCGATCCCATTCCGTCGACACGGGCATGGGTTGTGGCGAGGTACTCTCAAAGGCGAGCCGGCTGTTGTACGAGACTACAGCGGCGGCGCGCTATGCCACCGTCTTCTATGGTGTCTATGACCCAGCCACACGCGTGCTGACCTATGCCAACGCCGGTCATTGCCCGCCCATATTGGTGCGCGGAAAGGAATGCATCCGGCTGGATAGCTTGACTCCGCCGGCGGGCTTGCTATCGGTGCTGCCGGCGAGGCAGGAGAGCGTCGAACTTCTGGCGGGAGACTGGCTGCTCATCTTCAGCGACGGAATTCCCGAAGCGGCGGGCGAAGATGGCGAAGAGTTCGGAGACCGCGGACTGCTGGACGCGCTTGCCCGTTTGGGAAGCGGAACAGCCGCCGAGGTATGCGATGGTATCGCCGGCCAGGTCCGCGATTTCGTTCGCGAGCAACGTCAGGCGGACGATATTACGCTCATTGCGGTAAAGGTTGGTAGGGGCGGAGGAAAGCTGCATTCCTGATGTGAATCATCTTCCGGTGGCCGCCGCCATGACCGGCGGGATGCGCCTGAGCGACAATGGCGGGCTTGCGTGAGGCACAGCATGCAGTCTTCCACCAGGCGAATTGGGTGCGTTCCGCGCGGGCAAAGTACCGCGATATCAGTGAGCCCGGTATGCGTTGCGGTGGGGACGGGAGACGGATGGTGGCTTCTTAACTCGCCTTCCGCAGCACATCCTCGACCGCTTCCGGGTGTTTAGCGATCACGGCCAGAAGCACGCGCGTAGGCGCGACCGGCCGCGACCGGCCCTGTTCCCACTTGCGCAGCGTGGCTCGAGAGAAGCCGAACTTGGCCGAACTGCGCTTGGCTGACGCCCATCTTAGTCCGGACGTCCCGGCGGCACGACGCGGAAAGCCGCTTCACAAACTGAGTTGAGTAAAGTCTGGAAGCATATGAGACTTTTCCTCGCTACTTTGTCGGGGATGCGATCGTCAACGATGTTAAGCGGTGCTGCCGTCGTTCGTGGTATCCGCACTGGAAGCGCGTCCATTGGGTCGAAGGAGACGCCAACGGCCATCGGCATCGTTTCCGCGGTACTTTCGCCGTCGAGATCCTGCTCGACAACGTTCCCATCGAGCGCGTCCCGGCTCTGTTCGGGCATGAAGCACTATGCGTGGGTGGCGTCCCAACAGGCGCAACTCGAAGCCGATCCGGTCCGCGCCTGGGACCATTGAGATCTGAAAATCCAGCGACGAAAATGCGACAAAAAGAAGGAGGCCTTGCTAACTAATGGCAAACAAAAGGAGTTTTATGGTGAGCCGGGCGGGATTCGAACCCGCGACCCACGCCTTAAAAGGGCGTTGCTCTACCAACTGAGCTACCGGCCCACAGACACCTTGCCTACGGTGAGTGGAAATGCTGTCGTCCCAGTTTATCAAACTCGCTCTACAGCTTTCCTCCCTATCCGCCGATTTCTCCTTCGTGAACGCGAAATCGTACCTCCCCGACAAGCCTGTCCCTTCCAAAGGACAGGCCACCCTCCTCACAGATGGGCTTCCCGAACTGCCGGCCTCCATCCGTACGATCAGCACGTCCGGTATCGGCGTAGTCGCCGGCGCGCTGCTGCCGCTTGGCGCTACGGTCGATGTCCACATTCATGGCCATACCGCGCGCGGCACGGTAGAAGACTGCCGGCCGGAGGGCGACGAGTTCTACATCGCCATCGCGCTGGCGGCATAATGACGGTGCGCTAACCGCTATACTTGGTCCTTACGGACCGATGAGCCGGCTCGCAAAGCGTCTTCTCTACATATTTGGTGCGGTCGGAGCGACGCTCACGATCGGAACCGTGGGCTTCAGCCTGATCGGCGGATACCCGGCATTCGACGCGTTCTACCTCACCCTCACCACCATGACTACGGTGGGCTACGGCGACAAGTTTTCGCACGCCGGCCGGGTGTTCAACTCCTTCCTCATTCTGTTCGGCGTCAGCACCATCCTGATCGCCATCGGCGCCATGACCCAGACCATTATCGAATCGGAACTGGGCGACGCCATCGGAAAGCGGCGGAATAAACGCATGATCGACAAGTTGAAAGACCACTACATCATCTGCGGCTTCGGACGTGTGGGCCGCGGCGCCGCCGCGGAGCTGCAACAAGCCGATGTCCCGTTCGTCGTGGTGGATTCCGATCCCGACCGGGTGGAGCGCGCCATTCTAAGCGGCATGCTATCGGTGGCGGCCGACGCGACCCGCGACGATACCCTCCGCCAGGTGGGTATCGAACGGGCCCGCGGCCTGGTGACCGCGCTCGCCACCGACGCCGATAACCTGTTCGTGCTGCTCTCCGCCAAGGGTCTCAATCCCAAGCTCTTTGTGGCGGCGCGGGCGGCCGAAGAAGGCGCCGAGGAGAAGATGCGGCGAGCCGGCGCCGATGCGGTATTCGCGCCCTATTCCATCACCGGCCACCGCCTGGCGCAATCGCTGCTCCGGCCGCACGTGGTGCAGTTCCTCGATTTCACCACCAAAGATGTCGCCATGGACATCAGCCTCGAACAGGTGCGCGTATCGGCGGGCAGCGAAGTGGCGTCCAAGACCATCCGCGAAATGCAACTCCGCCGCAGCATGGGCGTGATTGTCATGGCCATCCGCCGCCGCGACGGCAGTATGCTCTTCAATCCTCCCGCCGACACCGCCATCGAAGCCGGCGATTACCTCATCGTGATGGGCAAACAGGACGACCTCACGGCCCTGGAAGAGCTTGCAGCATCGCGTGGGTCCCATGGATCATAGTAGTTCCGGTACTGGAACGCGCATCCGGACGCCTATATAATCGGAAGCGTTTGGAGGTTGGCAGACGATGGCAAACCGCGTGAAAGACTTGATGGAATCGATTGTCTATGCGGGAATGAAACCGGGGGCGCGCTCGTCGGAGGACGCGCCCGCTGCCAAACAAGGCTGGTTTACGCGCTGGCTGAATGGACCGGAACAGTCGGATCCGCTCTACCTCACCAATCAGACTTTCGGCCAGAAGGCGCGTCGATGGCTGTTCATCGCGCTGCCGGTGGCGGTGGTGATCGGCGGCGGCGTGGCAGCGATCGTCATGCTTGCGCCCAAGACTGCCCTCCCGCCCAAGGCGCTCACCGCGGCGGAGGTCAGCGCCAGAGTGCTGCCCGAGTTCGACCACAAAGAGTTCACGCTCGACACCAACCACGATCTGGAAGTCACCGAAGTCCGCTTTGAACATTCGTCCGGAAATTTCATGGTGGGCAACCTTCACAACAAGAGCAATCACCCGATTGTCCAGGCGGTGGTGGTCTTTGCGTTGGCCAACGCAGAGCGTTCCGAACTCGGCGCAGTCACGCTCACCGAACTGAATCTCGCAGCCGGCGCGTCGCGCGAATTTCGCAAGCCCATCGAACAGGGCACTGCCACCTACGCGCTGGTGCGCGAAGTGGACACGAAGTAGGCAGGCCGGGTTCGGCTCAATCCACCGGTGCCTTGAACAGGTCGACGGGCTCGAAGTAGACCACCTTCCACTTCTTACCTGTCTTCCTGATCCGGCACTTAGCCTTTTTCTCCCAGTGCTTCGCTCCGGGGCTTATTTCCTTGGGCTCCACCGTGAAGATCCAATCCAAGGTGAGGGTGCGCTCGGTATCGTCGCCATCGTTGTTGACGATCTCGATGTTGCAGCCCACGTCGCCCTGGCTCACCAGCCCCACTACGTTGTTTTGCAGGCGGTCATAATCGGGCAGGGAACGGTCGAACGACGAAAGGAAGGACGCGGCCTGCCCGGCGCTGAGCGCTTCGGCCATGGACCGTATCAGGTCCCAGGCATCTTTCTCGGCGTTCGCCCGCAGCAGGACGGCAAGCGAAGCCAATAGTAAGAAGCGACGCGTCATACTTACGTCCGGTAACTGGCGTTGATGCGAATATAGCCTTCGGTGAAATCGCACGTCCAGAATCGCGCCGAGCCTTTGCCTGCGCCGCGAATGTTCACCACGATTTCGCACTCTTTGGCATCCAGCTTCTTCTTGAGTTCGGCCTCCGGGAAATCGGCCGCCAGGCCGCCGCGGCAGACCAACATCTGCTGCATCCGGATATCGGTCTTCGAGGGGTCGAAGGCCACACCGGCATTGCCCGCAGCGGAGAGCACACGGCCCCAGTTCGGGTCGGACCCGGCGATCGCCGTCTTCACCAGCGGCGAATTGGCAATCGCGCGGGCAATGCGCGCGGCGCCCACGTCGTTGGGCGCGCCGCTTACCAGAATCGTCACGAACTTCTGCGCGCCCTCGCCGTCGCGCGCGATGGCCTGCGCCAGGCTCTCCATGACTTCCGTGACCGCTGCTTCGAACTTGGCGCGTTCCGCCGGGTCGGGCCGCACGCCGGCGGCGCCGTTGGCCAGCAACAGCAGGGTATCGTTGGTGGAAGTGTCGCCATCCACCGAGAGGCGATTATAGCTGCGCTCCACCGAACGCTTCAGGATGGGGCGAAGCTGTGCGGGCGGAATATCGGCATCGGTGAGGACGAAGCCGAGCGTGGTCGCCATCAACGGCTGGATCATGCCCGAGCCCTTCGTCATGCCGGCGATGCGCACCGTGCCGCGGCGCAGTTTCACCTGCGCGTATGCCGTCTTGGGCACCAGGTCGGTAGTCATGATGGCGCGCGCGGCGTCGTCAAAGCGATCGGGGCTGAGGCCGGTTGCCAGGCGGGGCAGGGCAGCGGTGATTTTGGCCGGGTCGAGTTCCACCCCGATCACGCCGGTAGACGCGGTCAGCACCTGCGCGGGCTGGAGCTTAAGCAGTTTCGCCGCGGCCTTGGACGTGGAGAGCGCCACCGCGTCGCCCGTGCGCGTGGCGCAGTTGGCATTGCCGGCGTTCACCAGGATGGCGCCCGCCAGGTTATGCGACCGCTGCAGATTGCGGCGGCTGAGCCGCACCGGCGCGGCCTGCACGCGATTCTGGGTGAAGACTCCGGCGGCCGAAGCGGGCAGCCCGCTCACAATGAGCGCCAGGTCGTCCTTTTCGGCGGCGCGGATGCCGGCGTAGGTGGAGGAGTAGAGGTAGCCGAGCGGTAGGTTCAAGCGCGTGGATCTCCTGCAATTTCATTTTCGGATAAACGCTGGCCGTTCGCGAAGGCTGCGGCAGGCATTCGCTTACGTCCTTCGAGTTGCACTTCCACCAGTTCCAGCGCGCCGGTGCCGCAGCGCACCACCGGCGGTTTGACGCTGGCGAAACTCCCGGGCGCGCCGGCGGAACTCGCCGCCATGCGCGATCGCCAGATGTGGAGGGCCAGCCCGCGGAAGCTGGTTTCCGCACCTGGCCATGGTTGCAATCCACGCACCTGATTGTGGATGGCCTGGGCATCGCGCGTCCAATCGATGCGGCCATCCTCTTTCTTGAGCAGCGGCGCGTAAGTGGCCAGGGCGTTGTCCTGCTTTTGGGGTAAGATGCGGCCCGCCTCCAGCCCGGCGAGCGTTTCCACCAGCAGATCGGCGCCGAGAACCGCCAGCCGCTGTCCCAGTTCCCCCGCGGTCTCGTCCGACCCGATGGCGGTCTCCGCCTTGAGCAGCATGTCGCCGGTGTCGAGTCCGGCGTCGATCCGCATGGTGGTGATACCGGTGCGCGTTTCGCCGTTGAGGATGGCCCACTGGATCGGCCCGGCGCCGCGATACCGCGGCAGGAGCGAGCCGTGCACATTGATAATCCCGAGCGGCGCCATGTCAATAATGCTCCGCGGAATGATCTGGCCGTAGCCCACCACCACCATGGCGTCCACCGGGATGGCGCGCAGATATTCCACCCCTTCGGGCCGGCGCACCCGCTCCGGCTGAAAGACCGGCAAGCCGAGCCGCAGGGCGGCCTGTTTGACAGGAGGCGGCGCGGCGATCTGTCCGCGGCCGCGCGGTCGGTCGGGCTGGGTCACCACCGCCAGCACAGTGTGCCCGGCGGCTACCACGCTTTCCAGCGTGGGCACGGCGAACGCGGGAGTGCCGAGAAAAATCAGGCGCATGGCAGCTTCAAGAGCGGCGCTACGGGCACGCCCTAATCCCAATCCCCGGCGCGCTGCAGCTTCTTGATTTTGCGTTTCATCAGGTCGCGCTTCAGGGCGCTGATGTGGGTGATATAGAGGCGCCCGTGCAGATGCTCCGTCTCGTGCAGAAAGGCGCGCGCCAGCAGGTCTTCGCCGGTCTTTTCGTATTCCTCGCCCTTGGCGTTCTGCGCGCGGATGGTGACGCGTTTGGCGCGCCGTACCTGCTCGCGAAAACCGGGAATACTGAGGCAGCCTTCTTCGCCCACCTGCTTCCCCTCGATGTTCAGGATCTTGGGATTGATGAGCACCAGCTTGTCGGACTCATTCTCGCCATTGGACGTGTCGATGACGGCGATCTTGCGGCCGATGCCGATCTGCGGCGCAGCCAGCCCCACGCCTTTAGCAGCGTACATCGATTCGAACATGTCGGCCAGCAGCGTATGGAGTTCGGGGGTGTCGAACTCCTGCACGTCGTCGGCTTCGCGCTCCAGCACGGGGTCTCCGAATTTCACGATCGGGTAAACCATATCGGTCAGAAATCCTTCACTTGTTGCAGATAGCCTGCGTAATTGCGGCGCATTTCGCATAGGGAATCGCCGCCGAACTTTTCTAGAAATGCCTGTGCCAGTACGATCGCCACCATCGCCTCGCCCACTACTCCCGCGGCGGGCACCACGCACACGTCGGAGCGCTCATAAGCGGCAAGCGCCGCTTCGCGCGTCGCCAGGTCTACCGATTCCAGCGGCCGGCGCAATGTCGAGATGGGCTTCAACAGGCCTCGCACCACCAGATCCTGTCCGTTGGTGATGCCGCCTTCCAGGCCGCCCGCGCGATTGGCTCCGCGCGTAAAGCGCCGCTCCTCGCGATTATAGTGGATGGTGTCCTGCACTTTCGAACCGAAACTGGCCGCGCCGTCGGCCGCTGCGCCGATCTCTACGCCCTTCACTGCCTGAATCGAGACGATCGCTTGCGAGAGCCTGCCGTCCAGCCGCGAATCCCAGGTGGCGTGCGAACCGAGGCCGGTGGGCAGTCCGCGCGCCACCACCTCGAACACTCCGCCCGCAGTATCGCCGGTGCGGTAGGCTTCGTCCACCACGGCCTTCATGCGCTCCTCCGCGGTGGGATCCACACAGCCCAGCAGGACGCTATCGCGGTGGCTGAGCGCCACCAGTTCCTCCCAGTCCACCGGCCGGTCGATGCGCTCGGCGCCCACCGCTACCACGTGGCTCAGGATCGCGATTCCGAACTCGCCCAGCAGCGCCTTGGCGATGGCACCCACGGCCACGCGCGCCGCGGTTTCGCGTGCGCTCGCACGTTCCAATACATATCGGGCATCGTGAAAATTGTACTTGATGGCACCGGCCAGATCGGCGTGCCCGGGCCGCGGGCGCGTGACTGGTTTTTGCTTGTCATTCCCACCCGGTAGATTTTCTACAGGGAGCACTTCCGTCCAGTTCTTCCAATCCTGATTACGGATGAGAATGGCCACCGGAGAGCCGATGGTGTGAGAGTGGCGCACGCCGGCCACAATCTCAGCGGTATCGGTCTCGATCTTCATGCGGCCGCCACGGCCATAGCCCTGCTGGCGCCGCCAAAGTTCCCGATTCACTGCTTCCAACGAGATGGGTATGCCGGCGGGCAGCCCCACGAGAGTCGCGATCAGGCACTCCCCATGAGACTCGCCGGCCGTCTCAAAGCGCAACATGCAAACGGAGTTTTTATGGTAGCAGACTGGAACAATTGCTTGGCTTTCTTCGTATTAGACTGAAGAACGGAGCCAATGTGCTAAAGCTTCTTTTGTGGCTGATTCTGCTGTTTTTCTTCTGGCCCCTGGCGCTGCTGGCGCTGGTGCTGTACCCCCTGGTGTGGCTCCTGCTGCTGCCGTTCCGTATCTTGGGGATCGCAGTGGAAGGTGCGCTGGAACTAGTTTGGGCGGTAGTGACGCTGCCTGCAAGACTGGTGAGGGCAATCTAATCAGGCTTCCCGCTGGCCCATAGTGAACTGGATCAGAAGGATCGCCAGGCTCAGCACCAGCAGGATGTGTATGAAGCCGCCAAGGGTATAAGCGGTGACCACACCCAGCAGCCATACCGCCATCAAAATGAGTGCTAACCAGACCATCTTGCCCTCAACGTAGCAATCGAGGTGCCACATGAGGGGCGCGACCGCCACTTACAACGGGAAGCGGAGTTCGACCGGGACCGGGATACCGTTCTGTTGAAACGCTTTCGAGCCCTGGGTGCGGAATTCATAGCGCTCGATGGCCACTGCGGCGCCCTTTTCATTGCTGCGCACCACACAGCCGTAAATCATCAGTTTCATGGGGCAGGAGTCGTTGAGCAGCACCGGCCAGTTCATGGAGAGTTCCACCGGCATGCCCGAAGTGAGCATGTTCTCGGTGGAAAACCAGACGCCGCTGCTGGAGATATTCATGGTCTTGCCGACGCCCGTCTCGGCAATCCGCTGGCCGTACAGCATTTTATAACGGACTTCCTGTTCGATCTGGAATCGCCGCTTCGCGCGGCGTTCCCGCTCGCCGATTCTTGCTCCGGCTTTATCCTCTTGATGGGTCTCGATCACCGCGCACCGCCTTCTTCCGCAAAGTTACACCGAGGGGACACGGTTGCTCAATATCTCTTTGGTTATTTCACCTGAAGGCTAGCGCCCTCCTTTTTCGAAAAAGTTAGTTTAATTGTGGACAAGAAGATCTGAAAATGCTAGTATGAGATCAATTACACAGACAGCATCCCTGGCGGCAAGTCCCCTCCTGCCGCCAACTTTCTGAGTGCAGGCCCCGAGATTCCCATCTCGGGGCTTTCTGTTTTTTGTCGACGCAGTGGGGCAAGCCGGCGGTAGTAGTCGCCTGAGACTCTTGGTGAGAAGCCGGCCGGAATGCCGGAATTATCGGCGGCGGAAGACGCGCGATTCCAATTCGTGCGCTGTCGGGAAGGTGCGCGAAATGTGATCCTGCCAGCCGAGGCCTTCTTCATCGGCCATTGCCCACAGGATTCCGAGAACCGAGAACAGACTCAGGCACGTGCCGGCCAGGCGTGAGGCGCGCTGCCGGGAGTCGGGCGTGAAGCCGTCGAAGGTGATCAGGCGCAGGTGCGTGGCCCGCATGCCGACGCTTTCCGTGCCGGCCACCAGCCAGAACAGCCCATAGGAGAGCGCGATCAAGCCCAGGGCGCCGGCGAAGATCGCCAGGTTGGGCCGGCTGACCACAATCTCTCCGCCGCACAGAACGAAGGTCGCCAGGAACATACCATACGCCACCAGGATCATGGTGAGATCGATCGCGCCGGCGAAAGCGCGGTGAACCGGAGTGGCCACGGGGGCTTCGCAGTAAATGACGCCGTCGACCGTCGTGCCCAATGTCTTAGCCTTGGTTTGGACGGGAGCGAAGAACTCGAATTCGCCTTGCCCTTCGGCAGCCGGGCGCGGGGCGCGGCGCGAGGGAGGCTTGGCAGCCGTCGCGGTCGCCGTCCCGGCCGGACGCGGACGTTGCGCCCGCGGCGCCATCCGGTTCGGCATGGGGATTACATTTGGGGTAAAGAGATTAGCTTGCACTGCCGATGCCAAATTGGCCGATCGAACGGGGGGCTCTTCGGCCAGCAACATTCTGGGCCGCAGTTTGGTGGCTAGAGCGCCATGGGTGATAGGAACGGCGAATTCGCCGTTAAGCGTGTCGCCGGGCTTTCTGCCGCATCGCCGGCAACGATGTTCCAACTCGTCGTTCCGCGAACCGCAATAGCTGCAAGTCATTTCGTTAGAAACCTAAAGCGGCTTTCCCGAGTCCGTCGAAGTGTGTTAACTTGCCGATTGGCATCGTCTCGGTTGAGCTCTCTCATAGTTTTTAGCACAAGAGTACCAGTTTGTCATCAGAAATCTTCGAGTAGTACGTTCGTTTTGGTGTTTACATTACTGTGCGCACTAGGGTTATCCACCCAGGCGGCCGCCCAGGACCCCGCTGGTACGAAAGCCGCCCATCGCGCTGCCGAGAATCTTCCGAAACCGGTGATGACGAAGGAGCCTCCGCCTGCTGTGGACCCGGCAACCCTGGCAGTCGGCGAATGGGTTGCCACGTTGAGCCCGTTCGGCTGCTCGCCGGAGGTCGCGGTGTCCGACGGGTGGCTCAGTACCATCCTGGTGCCTACCGGGGGCCACTCCGACTGCACCCAAACGCTCAACCCCGAAGGGAAAGTCCGCACCATGCACGGCTACCCCGCGGAGATCGTCGGCCAGCGCATGATGTTTCGCGCCGATAGCATCGTCTATAACACCGATACCGAAGACTTACATGCCGAGGGCCACGTCTTCTATTACAATTTCGCCCGCAATGAGAAGATCTGGTGCAACAGGCTCGAATATCATACCGAGAAGGGCAACGAACACGGTAAATTCTATTCGGTAGTGGGCGAGACCATGCCTAAGATCGTCACGCGGCCCAAGCAGGGCGTCCTGTATGCACCCGCCGCGCCGTTTCACTTCGAAGGCGCATGGGCTGAGCGCGACGAGTCCCGCTATATTCTGCATGACGGTTGGATTACCAATTGCAAGGTTCCGAAACCATGGTGGCGGCTGGCGGGGCCTAAGTTCGATATCATCCCGCGCGAGCGCGCCAAAGCCTACGACGGTGTCTTCTATATTGCCGGCGTACCTGTTTTCTTCTTACCCTGGTTCTACCATCCGCTCAACCGCGAGCCCGGAAAAAGCGGCTTTCTGTTGCCCGTGCCGGGCAATAATTCGTTGCGCGGCCTGTATGTGGGAGCGGGATATTACTGGCACATTAACCGCAGCTACGATCTGACTTACGAAGCCCAGATATTCGACTCCGGCATCATTACCCACCACGCTGAAATCCGCGGCAAACCGGCCGAAGGAACCATGTTCGACGTTGTACTCTTCGGCTCGGCTAACGACCGCCTGGCCTCGTACTCGCCCAAGGGCCTGACGGCCTTTGCCGTGGCCCGATCTAACCTGGGCGCCGGCTGGACCGCCGTCGGGTCGGTCAATTACACCACCACTCTATTGTTCCGGCAGGACTGGTCGCAATCCTACAACGAGACAGTCGGGTCGGAGCTCGACTCCTCCGGATTCATCGACAAAAGCTGGTCGACTTATACCTTTGACGCGGTGATGTCGCGTAAACAGGTATTCTCCAATGTCGAGCAGGAGATTACCGATCCCAACACCGGCAAAGTCAGCCTGGGGCCGGCCGATGCCCTGACCATCCATAAGTTACCGGAGTTGAACCTCACCAGCCGCGACCATAGCATCTTCGCCAATCTACCTATCTGGTATTCTTTCGACGCGTCTGCCGGACTGATGTCGCGCAACGAGCCGATTTTCAACAGTTCGGGCACCACGGTGGTCGACACCTTCCATACCAATTTTTTCACCGGGCGGGCGCATTTCGCGCCCCACCTGACCACGGCCTTCAGCCTCGGACCCATACATTTCGTTCCCAGTATCGGCATCGACGAGACGTTGTACTCGGAGTCGCAGACGCCCTACCAGACTTACTTCCACGTAGTGGGCGCCGACCTGCTGCGCAGCGCCCGCGATTTCTCCATCGCGATGATTCTGCCGTCGCTGGAACGGGTGTACGACAAGAAAAGCTTCCTGGGCGACAAGCTGAAGCACGTGATCGAACCGCGCATGGTCTACGATTACGTCAGCGGTATCGGCACCGATTTCGACCGCTTCATTCGCTTCGACGACACCGACATCCTCTCCAATACCAGCGACCTGGATATTTCGCTCGCCAATCGTATCCTGGCCAAGCGGGGCGACAACGTCTCGGAGATCTTCAGTTGGACGCTCGAACAGAAGCGGTTTTTCGATCCCACATTCGGTGGGGCGTTGGTGCCCGGACAGGCCAACGTCTTCGCCGCAACGGCCGACCTGAACGGCTACTCCTACCTGGTGAGCGCCCGTAGCACCTCGCCCGTGGTCTCGACGGTGCGTGCTACCCCGCTCCTGGGCCTGTCGGTGCAGTGGCAGACCGACTACGATCATCGCGAGCACCGCATCGTGAATAGCGCGATTTCGGTGGATTATACCTGGCGTCGGTACTTCCATGTCTCGGCCGGCAGTATTCAGGTGAGCAACAACCCGCTGTACAACACCTCGACGAATACCTTTGCTCCGATTCTGCCGATTCTGACGCCGGATGCCAACCAGTTGCGCGGCCGCGTATGGATGGGCGACACCAATCGGCGCGGTTGGAACGCCGGTTTCGATTCGATCTACGATTACCGGCAGGGGCGCATGCTGTGGGCCACCGCGCAGGTGACGTATAACACCGACTGTTGCGGGCTGAGTTTCCAGGTGCGGCGATTCTACCGCCCGGGCGCGACTCCCACGCAGTACACCTACGACAATACCTATTCGGTGTCGTTCTCGGTGGCGAACATCGGGCAATTCGGGACGCTGCGCAAGCAGGATCGGCTGTTCTAACGACAGCGAACGGCCGGGCTCCGATTGGAAGGACCGCCCGCTTGCGCAACGAATGTCGCGGCCGGCGCACTCGATACTCGCAAGTCGGCAGAATTGGCGATCGCGTATTGCGCCGGCGGCAGTTGGCTCCTCGAGAACCGGGCCCGACGCACTCCGTGCTGCTCACGGCACCGGGGCCGCGCGAACGCTCTTCGCATTCTCACGGGCAACCCCGTCTCCGAACTGGGACGAGCGGTAGTCGGCGACACCGGTATCTTGGGGCTGTAGGTATTAATGGCATCGCCCGCCTCGCCTGCGGATTCAGATCGGCGCAGGAGGTGGCAGCAGACCTTTCCAATCGGGGGACGGCCAGTAGCGGTTGAATCGCGCTACCACTGCGGGCGTCGTTCGGAAAAAAGAGGGATAAAAAGGAGATGGCCCCGAGCTGGGTATCTCGGGGCCTGCACTCAGAGAGTGGCGGTGGGAGGGGACTCACCGCCAGGGATGCTGTCTGTGTTGATTTAATAATAGCAATTTAAGATCTTCTTGTCCAGTTTTTTTAATAAAAACATGAAAAATTTTGAGAAGGTGTTAACGCATTGAAAATAATAGTAAAAGGGGCGGAGCCTTGCGGCGCCGCCCCTGAGGACTCCTGAGGAATGACTCTGCTCTACCGCATCGCGTAGGAACTGAGGACCTTCACGTAGTTCGCGCGTTCGAACGCCTTGGGTTGCGGGACGGCGTTGCGGCTCATGCTGCCTTGCATCTGGCGGATGGAATCGTATTCGTGCTCACCCATCCACACCAGCAGTTCGGTGGTCATAGTGTCGAGATAGCTGATGCCGCGCTTCAGCAGCGCGGACGTCATCATCGCCACCTTCGCGCCGGCCATCATCGACTTCACCACGTCGGCGGCGCAGTGGACTCCGCCCGTGAGCGCCAGGTCGGCCTTCACGCTGCCATACAGCACCGCGATCCAGTGCAGGCGCAGGAGCAGTTCGTGGGAATTGCTGAGGATCAGGTTCGGTACCACTTCGAGCGATTCCAGATCGTAATCCGGCTGGTAGAAGCGGTTGAACAGCACCAGGCCATTGACCCCGGTGGTGTCGAGTTTCTGCGCCATATTGGCCATGGAGCTGAAGTACGGCCCGAGTTTCACGGCCACTGGAATCCGCACCGCGGCTCTCACGGCCTTAACCAGATCGACGTACTGCTGCTCTACCTGGTCGCCGGTGAGATCGGCATTGATCGGGATGTGGTAAATGTTCAACTCGAGCGCATCGGCGCCGGCCTGCGCCATCTTCTTGGCATACTCCAACCAGCCGCCCGGCGTTGTGCCGTTGAGGCTGGCGATCACCGGAATCTTCACCGCCTGCTTGCACTTCACGATGTGCGCCAGGTAGGCGTCCGGTCCCATGACGCGCCCGCTCATTTCGGGGAAATGGCTGGACGATTCCGCACCGATCTCGGCCGCCTGTTCGATAAAGCGGTCGAGCTCCTCGCTTTCGTGTTCGATCTGCTCCTCGAATAGCGATTGCAGAACGACGGCCGCGGCGCCGGAATCTTCCAGCCGGCGGATGTTGCCCACGTCCCCGCACATGGGCGAGGACGAGGCAACCAGCGGGCTCTTCAACTTCAGCCCCAGATACGTCGTGGAAAGGTCGATGGTTTTACTGAGATCGATCATTTTTTCACCTCCGCACCGTTAAACGGTTCGTGAGCCATGTAGTCGTAGAGTTTCCAGTGGCTGTTGACATCTTCCTGGGCTTGGACGAGCAGCTTGCTGGCCTGCTCGGGGTTGCTCTTCACCAGCATGGTGTAACGCGTCTCGTTATAGATGTAGTCTTTGAGCGGGATGGATGGTGCGCGCGAATCCAACTGGAACGGATTCTTGTTCTGCGCCACCAGGTCCGGATTGAAGCGGAACAACGGCCAATAGCCGGAGTTAACCGCGGCCTTTTGCTGCTCCATCCCGAACGCCATGTCGTACCCGTGCGCGATGCAGTGGCTGTACGCGATGATCAGCGACGGTCCATTGAACGCCTCGGCTTCCTGGAAAGCCTTCAGCGTGTGCATATCGCTCGACCCCATGGCGACGCGCGCTACATAGACACTGCCGTAGCTCACCGCCATCATGGCCAGGTCCTTCTTGCCGACCGGTTTGCCGCCGGCCGCGAACTTGGCGACCGCGCCGCGCGGGGTGGCTTTCGACGCCTGACCGCCGGTATTCGAGTAGACTTCGGTATCCATCACCAGGATGTTGACGTTCCGGCCGGAAGCCATCACGTGATCCAGGCCGCCGAAACCGATGTCATAGGCCCAACCGTCGCCGCCCAGGATCCAGACGCTCTTTTTTACCAGCGCATCCACAACGTCAAGCAGCGCTTTGGCTTCGGGCGAGCCGATTTCTTTGAGCTTCGCCTTCAGTTCCTGGACGCGCTCGCGCTGTGCCTGGATGCCGGCCTCAGTTTTCTGATCGGCATTCAAGACGGCCTCCGCCAGGTTTTCGCCGACGTTGAAACTGAGCTTCGACAACAGCTCACGCGAGTATTCGTTCTGTTTATCGGCCGCCAGCCGCATGCCCAGGCCGAACTCGGCGTTATCCTCGAACAGCGAGTTGGACCAGACCGGTCCGCGCCCATCTTCGTTCTGGCAATAGGGCGTGGTGGGCAGATTGCCGCCGTAGATCGACGAGCAGCCGGTGGCGTTGGCGATCATCAGCCGGTCGCCGAAGAGCTGCGTCATCAGTTTCACGTAGGGAGTTTCGCCGCAGCCCGAGCAGGCGCCGGAGAACTCGAACAGGGGCTGGAGCAACTGCACATCCTTCACCTGGCCGAGAGAGAGGATCTTGCGGTCGGTCTCCGGAATGTTCAGGAAGAAGTCCCAGTTGGCGGCTTCGGCTTCGCGCAGCGGCGGCTGCGCCACCATGTTGATGGCGCGGTGCTTCACTTCGCTCTTGCTCTTCGCCGGGCACACCTGCACGCACAATGTGCAGCCGGTGCAATCCTCGGGAGCCACTTGCAGCGTGTATTTGCGCTCCTTCATGTCCTTCCAGCGGGCCGGAACGGACTTGAACGTCGAGGGCGCGCCGCCCAGGTAGCTATCGTCGTAAACCTTGGCGCGGATCACACTATGCGGGCAAACCAGCACGCACTTGCCGCACTGAATGCAAAGTGTCTCGTCCCACTCGGGGATTTCGAGCGCGATGTTGCGCTTTTCCCACTGCGCGGTGGCGGTGGGGAAGGTGCCGTCCACCGGCATGGAGCTCACCGGCAGATCGTCGCCCTCGCCGGCCAGCATCCTGGCGGTGACCTTCTGCAGGAACTCGGGAGCGTTGGCTGGAACCGCCGGCCGGATATCGAACAGCGCGGTGATCTTGCCGGGCACCGTTACTTCGTGCAGGTGATCGAGCGCGGCATCCACGGCGGCGAAATTCTTCTTCACCACGCTCTCGCCGCGCTTGCCGTACGTCTTTTCGATGGAGTGCTTGATCGCGTCGATGGCTTCCGCCTTCGGAAGCACGCCGCTGATGGCAAAGAAGCAGGTCTGCATGATGGTATTGACGCGTCCGCCCATGCCCGTCTTCTTAGCCACTTCATAGCCGTCGATCACGTAAAACTTCAGCTTCTTGTCGATGATCTGCTGTTGTACCTTGCGCGGCAGGTGATTCCAAACTTCGTCCGCTCCGAAAGTGCTGTTGAGCAGGAAGGTGGCGCCGGGCTCGGCGGCCTTCAGCACGTCGAAGCGCTCCAGGAACGAAAACTGGTGGCAGGCCACGAAGCTCGCCTTGGTGATCAGGTAGCTTGAATGCAGCGGCTTGGGGCCGAAACGCAGGTGCGATGTGGTCATCGCGCCCGACTTCTTAGAGTCGTATACGAAATAGCCCTGAGCGAAGTTATCGGTCTCTTCGCCGATGATCTTGATCGAATTCTTGTTCGCACCCACCGTGCCATCGGCGCCCAGACCGTAGAACAGCGCGCGCACCGTGCCGGGGACTTCGGTGGAAAACTCGGGATCGAAATCCAGGCTGGTATGCGTCACGTCATCCTGGATGCCGATGGTGAAGTGATTCTTGGGCGACTTCTTGAGCAGTTCGTCGTAAACTGCCTTCACCATCGCCGGGGTGAATTCCTTCGACGCCAGCCCGTACCGGCCGCCGATTACCTTCTTGCTGACGCCCATTTCGGCCAGCGCGGTGATCACGTCGCAGTACAGCGGCTCGCCCGTGGCGCCTGGTTCCTTGGTGCGATCGAGAACCGCAATCGACTTCACCGACGCCGGAATCGCCGCCAGGAAGGTTTCCACCGCAAACGGCCGGAACAGCCGCACTTTCAGCAGCCCGATCTTCTCGCCGCGCGCCACCAGGGCGTCCACGGTCTCTTCGGCGACTTCCGCGCCCGAGCCCATCATAATAAGGATGCGCTCGGCGTCCGGTGCGCCCACATAGTCGAACAGGTGATACTGACGGCCCACGATGCCCGCGAACTTGTCCATGGTGTTCTGCACAATGGTGGGGGTGGCCAGGTAGTAGGGATTGCAGGCTTCGCGCGCCTGGAAGTAGACGTCGGGATTCTGCGCGGTGCCGCGCATCATCGGGCGATTGGGGTCGAGCCCGCGCTGGCGATGGGCGCGCACCAGATCCTCGTCGATCATGGCACGAAGGTCGGCGACGGTGAGCTGTTCCACCTTGGCGACTTCATGCGAGGTGCGGAAGCCGTCGAAGAAATGCATGAAAGGGACGCGCGATTCTAGCGTGGCAGCCTGGGAAATCAGCGCCATGTCCATGACTTCCTGCACCGAATTCGCGCTCAGCATGGCGAACCCGGTCGCCCGGACAGCCATCACGTCGCTGTGATCGCCGAAAATCGAAAGGGCGTGGGTGGCCAGCGCGCGCGCCGCCACGTGGATTACCGAAGAGGTGAGCTCCCCGGCGATCTTGAACATGTTGGGGACCATCAGCAGCAGGCCCTGCGATGCCGTGAACGTGGTGCCCAAAGACCCGGCCTGGAGAGCTCCGTGAAGGGCGCCGGCAGCGCCGCCCTCGCTCTGCATCTCGACTACCGTAGGCACGGTGCCCCAGATGTTGGTCTTCTGCTCGGCGGACCATTGATCCGCCCATTCCCCCATGTTTGAGGATGGCGTAATGGGATAAATGGCGATGACTTCGTTGGTCTGATGCGCGACGTAGGCGGCTGCTTCATTGCCGTCTATAGTGACCTTACGACGAACGTTGGCGGATGAGCTTGTCAACTCTCCCCTCCTTATAAGGACTGGATTCACTGCTTTAAGCCTCATTATAAGACCTGGATGTCGTAAAAATCTACAGATTTTTATGTCTGAAATACCTAAATAAGCGTAAATTGTTGAAGGGATAGGAGGAATTCTGCAAGTCTGCTTATACAGGGCTTGATCCGCGAGCAAGCCTAAGGTATACCTGATGACGTCTACCCGCTCAGGAGGACCATGCTACGAAACGCCGCCATCCTGCTGATTGCACGCCCTTGCCATGGCCCAGACCGGTACGCCCGCGCCGGCGTTCGAGGTGGCGTCGGTGAAGCCCTTTCCGCCTGTGCGGCCGGGGCAAATGGTGGTGGCATTTTCCGACGCGCCCGCCAGCCGGTTCGAAATCAGCGGAACCCGCATCACCGTGCGCGGCAATCTGATGAGCCTGGTGGCCGGCGCCTACGAAGTAGAGCGATTTCGTGTGACTCAGGGCCCGGACTGGACTGACAAGTGGGCCACTTCCGAAGTCTTCGAGATCGAGGCGCGCGCGCCGGGCGATGCGGTTCCCTCGCTTTCCCGGGTCCGGCCGATGATGCAGACGCTGCTGGCCGAGCGGTTTCAACTGAAAACCAGCCGCCAGAGCACCACGATGCCGGTTTATCACCTGGTAGTGGCGCCCGGGGGGCCGCAGCTCACGGCCAGCGAGTTTACCGATCATCCGCCCCTGACCCGCGACGAGGGTTCGGTGAGCAACCACCTGCGCACGCGTTTCCTGAATTACTCCATGGCTGATTTTGCGAATACCGTGCAGCACCAGTTGGATCGTCCCTTGCTCGATCAGACGGGACTTAACGGCGGCTTCGACTTCAGCCTGGCTTACACCTGGCAGCGGCCGGGCATGTCCGGCGCCGCAGCGGAAGCGTTGGGGATTTCGGATCTGGAGCCCGGACAGCCGATTGTAGCGTCGATTCGCGAGCAGCTCGGGTTGAGGGTCGTGCCGGCCCAGGATCGGGTGGAGATACTCGTGATCGCTCACGCCGAAAAGCCTTCGGCGAATTAGCGGTCTTGCGTGAGACGCTGTGTGAACCGGACAAGCTGAAGCATGTCCTACCTCTGAAACAGCGCCAGCAGTTCGCGGCTGGCAGCGAAGGGCGTCTTCCGCCCCGCGCGGACTTCTTCTTCCAAAACGGGCAGCCGCGCCGCCACCGCGCCATCGCCACGGAAGAGCATATCGAGGCCGTTGCCCGTGAGTTCATGCATCCACTCGATTGCCTGCAGGTGCCGCCGCCGCTCCAGCCACCCGTTGCCTTCCAGCAGTTGGCGATGTGCCAGCACCATCTGCCACACCTCGGCGATCCCGGCGCCTTCGGTGGCCGAACATGTCAGAGCGCGCGGCGTCCAGCCGTCGGGCGAGGCAGGGAAGAGGTGCAGCGCGCCGGCGTACTCCGCTCGCGCCAGCTCCGCCTTTACTTTGTTGTCGCCATCCGCCTTATTGATGGCCATGCCGTCGAGCATTTCGACGATCCCGCGCTTCATGCCCTGGAGTTCATCGCCCGCGCCGGCGAGCATCAGCAGCAGGAAGAAATCGGTCATCGAGCGGACCGCCGTCTCGCTCTGTCCCACCCCGACGGTCTCCACCAGCACGTTGCGATACCCCGCCGCTTCGCACAGCAGCATGGTCTCGCGCGTGCGCCGCGCCACGCCGCCCAGATGGCCGCGGGCCGGTGAAGGCCGGATGAACGCCCGCTCCGCGACGGCCAGCCGCTCCATCCGCGTCTTGTCGCCGAGAATGCTGCCGCCCGAAATCGGGCTCGACGGGTCTACGCTGAGCACCGCGACGTTCTCGCCGCGCTCGCCGATCAGGTACATGCCGAGCGCGTCGATGAAAGTGCTCTTGCCGACACCTGGGACGCCGGTAATGCCCACGCGCAACGCGCGACCGGTATGCGGCAGCAGCGCGTCGAGGAGCTGCGCGGCGAGATCGCCATCCGCCGGCAAATTGCTTTCGACGAGCGTGATGGCGCGGGCCAGCACCATACGATCCGCGCCCAGCACGCCGTCAATATAATGCGGAAGCGAAAGGCGGCGCATCAGTGGGCGGTTCGCGCACTCCCGATCAGCGCGTTCAAAATCTTCTGCGCGGCCACCGGAATCACGGTGCCCGGACCGAACACCTCCGCCACACCCGCCGCGAACAGCGCGTCGTAGTCCTGCGGCGGAATCACCCCGCCCACTACAACCCGGATGTCCCCGCGCCCCAACTTCTGCAGTTCGGCGATCACTTCCGGCACCAGGGTGGTATGTCCGCCCGCCAGGCTCGACACTCCCAGCACGTGGACGTCGTTCTCCACCGCCATCCGTGCCGCCTCGCGCGGAGTCTGGAACAGCGGCCCGACATCCACGTCGAACCCCATATCGGCGAACGCGGTGGCGATCACCTTGACGCCGCGATCATGCCCGTCCTGCCCCATTTTGGCCATCAGGATGCGCGGGCGCCGCCCTTCAAGCGCGGCGAATTCCTCCGCCAGCTCGCGCGCCTTGCGGAACTCCGGATTGTCCTGAATCTCCGAAGAATAGACCCCGGAGATGGTGCGATTCACCGCCTGATACCTCCCGAATACCTTTTCGAGCGCCGACGAAATCTCGCCCAGAGTCGCCCGCAGCCGAGCCGCCTGAACCGCCAGTTCCAGCAGATTACCCGACCCGTTTTCCGCCGCTTTCGTCAACTCCGCCAGCGCACTCCCGACCGCCCGCCCGTCGCGCGCCGCCCTCACCTGCGCCAGCCTGCGAAGCTGCGACTCGCGGACCGCTTTATTATCCACCACCAGCACGTCGATGCGCTGCTCCTCCGCCGGACGGTACTTATTGACTCCGACCAGGACCTCCTTACCGGCATCGATCTGCGCCTGCCGGCGCGCCGCCGCCTCTTCGATGCGCATCTTGGGAATGCCCGTCTCGATGGCCTTCGCCATTCCTCCGAGCGCTTCCACTTCCTGGATGTGCCGCCACGCCTTGTGCATCAGTTCGTGGGTGAGCGCTTCGACATAGTAACTGCCGGCCCACGGGTCGACGACCTTGGTCACGCCCGTCTCTTCCTGCAGGAAGATCTGCGTATTGCGCGCGATCCGCGCGGAAAAATCGGTGGGAAGCGCGATGGCTTCGTCGAGCGCGTTGGTGTGCAGCGACTGCGTATGGCCCAACACCGCGGCCAGCGCCTCGATGCACGTCCGCGGAACGTTATTAAAAGCGTCCTGCGCCGCCAGGCTCCATCCCGAGGTCTGCGAATGCGTGCGTAGCGCCATCGATTTGGCGTTCTTCGGACCGAACCCCTTCACGATCTTGGCCCACAGCACGCGCGCCGCCCGCATCTTGGCGATCTCCATGAAGTGATTCATGCCGATGCCCCAGAAGAAGCTCAAGCGCGGCGCGAAAGTATCGATATCGAGCCCCGCCTGGATGCCGGTGCGGATGTATTCGAGGCCGTCGGCCAGGGTGTAGCCCAATTCCAGGTCGGCGCTCGCCCCGGCCTCCTGCATGTGGTAGCCGCTGATCGAAATGCAGTTGAACTTCGGCATGTTTTCCGCGCAGTAGCGGAAAATGTCGCCGATGATCTTCATGGAATGGCCCGGCGGATAAATGTAGGTGTTGCGGACCATGAACTCCTTGAGAATGTCGTTCTGAATGGTGCCGCTCAGGTCCTTCGGCGCGACGCCCTGCTCTTCCGCCGCCACCACATAGAACGCCATGATCGGCAATACCGCGCCGTTCATGGTCATCGACACCGACATCTGCCCGAGAGGGATCTGATCGAAGAGGATTTTCATGTCTTCGACGGAATCGATGGCCACCCCGGCCTTGCCCACGTCGCCCGAGACGCGCTCACTATCGGAATCGTAGCCGCGATGCGTCGCCAGGTCGAACGCCACCGAGAGTCCCTTCTGCCCGGCCGCCAGATTGCGGCGGTAGAACGCGTTCGATTCCTCGGCCGTCGAAAAGCCCGCGTATTGGCGGATGGTCCACGGCTGCATGGCGTACATGGTGGAGTACGGGCCGCGCAGAAACGGCGCTACGCCCGCTGCGTATTCCAGGTGCTCCATGGCATAGAGATCGTCGGCCGTGTACCAGGCCTTCACCGGGATATGCTCCGCGGTGTTCCACACCGGCAGATGCTCGCCCGGGCCCAAGGGCTCGCCGCTTTGCTTGGGGAGCTGATACGCAATCTTCGAAAAGTCGGGTCTCATTGGCTGCTCCTCATCCCCAGCTTGTCCTGCCAGTGCCGCAACGTCTCAATGGCGTCCGACTGGACGTGGATGAAGCCCTGCACGCCGGCCGCCTGCAGCGCTGCGATCTGGTCCTTGGGATTGCCGGCCACGATCACCGGCGCCTTCACCTGCGGGCAAACCTCCTGCGCCAGCGCCAGATATTCGGCGTCGGAGCTGCACAGCACGATGAGGTCGGCGTCCGTGTCCCGGTATTCGTCCGCTTCGACGATGTCGAAGCCCGCGCATCCCAGGAAATTCAAGCTGAAATTGGCGCGCGCGCCTCTCATCTTGACGTCGCCGCGGGTCAGCAGCAGCACCTTGGGATAGCGCCCCGTCGCCGCTGCGTGGTCATTCGTTCTCTGCCGGATCGCTTCGAACGGCTCGGCGATTCGCATGGCTCCATCGGGATTCCCGGCGGGAGCCTTCTCCATCAGGTTGGGATAATTGTTGACGCCCACCAGCACGCGCCGCCGGGAGGAGTAGGCTTTCGCCCGTGCGCCGCGCGTCTCCGCCAGCGCTTTCTCAATCGCGCCGGATTCGACGGCCTGCGAATATCCGCCCGCGGCTTCCAGTTGTTGCAGCAGTTTCCAACCCTCACGCGCCAGCAGGTCCGTGAGCGCCTCAATGTAATAAGATCCGCCAGCGGGATCGGCCACCGCATCCAGGTGAGCTTCCTCTTGCAGGATGTGCTGGACGTTCTCCGCCAGGTGCGGATCGAACCCAAACGGCTCGACTGTCAGGCGGTCGCAGCCGCCGATCACCGCCGAGAGCGCTTCCGTGGTGGCGCGCAGCAGGTTGGTGTAGCAATCGTAGGCGCTCTTATTCCGCCGCGGGGTGCGCACCTGAAGGCGCATGCGGCAGGCGCTGTCTTCTTGCGATCCGAAAGCCGCCACCACTTGCGCCCACATTACGCGGGCGGCGCGCAGTTTGGCGATCTCGATGAAGTAGCTTGGGCCCGCCGCGAACACAAATTCCACTTGCGACGCGATGGTGTCCACCGGCAGCGTTTCGGTCAATTCCGCCAGCCGTTCGACGCCCGCCGCGATGCCGTACCCCAGTTCCTGGACGGCGTGCGCGCCGGACTCATGCAGCCAGTCGGCGCGAATCGCTCTGGGGCCGGGTTTGGCGTCCTGCGCGATCTCCCAACCGCGCCCGGTGCCGCGTACGAACGGGAAGCGATCGGGGGACGTTCGCAATTGGTCGCCCAGTCCGGCGAGCGCTTCCTGACGATAGTAGGGACGAATCGCCAGGCCTTCTTCGGTGCGCCAGACGAGTTTCTTTTCGTAATCCGCGCCCTTCAGATCCTTGGCGATTGCCGCTTCCCACGCCGCGGTGGGAACGGGCGGAAAGTCGGACGACAGATTGAGGATTTCGCCGGCATCCGGGTCAGGCATGGCTCCCCTCCTGTACTACTTCTAGCAGGTATCCGAAGGCCGCGGTCTCGGTGGTTTTGGGATGCACGAAAAATACCGTGGTGCCGCGCGATCCCTTGCGCGGCGCCTTGTCGATGATCTTGAATCCGTGGGCGCGCAGATGGTCGAACGCCTGCTGAATATCGGCGACGCGCAGCGCTACATGCGCCAGCCCGCCGCGCCCGCCGTTCTTTTCGATCTGCTTCGCCACCGGCGATTCAGGCGTCAACGGTTCCAGTAGCTGTACCAGGTTAGGACCGTCGCCCACCTGCAACAGCACCTCGCGCACCTGGTCGCCGCCCAGTACGTCTTCGCGATGCACTTCCTGAAAGCCCATTGCCCGATACGCCTGAACGTGAGCTTCCAGCTCGCCCGGCTTCACCGAAATGGCTACATGGTCGAAAAACAGAAATCCCGGTACTTGTTCCAGTTCCGTGCTCATCACTCAAACTCCACCACTATCTGGCCGGCCTGCACGCTATCGCCCTGATTCACCCGGATGGCAGCGATCTTGCCGGCCGAAGGCGCGGTAATATTCGTCTCCATCTTCATGGCTTCCAACACCACCAGGATGTCGCCGGCCTGTAAGCTCTGGCCTACCTGCGCCGCCACCCGCACCACGATGCCCGACACGGGACTGCGGCACACCTTCGCCTCATTCACGTTGGAATCGGCCGGCGGCGCCGCCGGTGCCGACCCGGCGGGCACGCGCAGCGGCGCCGACCCGATATGGAATCCGCTCACGCTCTGCGGCGCTCCCGGAGTTTCCGGTTCGGCCACTTCGACATCTACTTCGTAAGTCTTTCCGTCAATCGTAATGTTTAGCTTCATGGGATGACTCTTTCCTCCCTATCCCAACCGATGCGACGCCTGTATCGACACCCGCCCCTGCTGCGCCCAGGCATTGGTGCTCACCAACCGAATCTGGCGGATGTGCGCTCGCACCCCGAGGAATGCGGCCACCGCCGCTGAAATCGCGAGCAGTTCCTCCTCTGTAATGCCCTCCACCGCCGCAACGGGAGCCGGCATAGGCGGGGGCGGAGCGTTGCGCGCTTCCAATTGCGCCAGCCGCCTGGTAAGTTCCGCGATCTGCGATTCAAGATCCGTTACTGTCATTGTCGCCATAAGTTCACTTTCATTTCTCGACTCGCGCCATTTGTCCAGGCGAGCGGAGGCTCGCCCCGAACGTCTTTACAGCGGCATCAGCCCATGCTTCTTCGGCGGACGCAGTTCGCGCTTGGTGTGCAGGTATTCGAACACCTGCGCCAGATGCTGCCGGGTGGTGGAAGGCTCGATGATGGAATCCACCAGCCGGCGGCCCGCCGCCACATACGGGTTGGAGAACGCCTCGCGATACTTTTCGATCAGTTCCGCCCGCTTGGCCGCCTTATCCTGCGCTTCGTCGATCTCTTTGCGGAATACGATGTCGGCCGCCCCCTCGGCGCCCATTACCGCCACTTCGGCCGTCGGCCAGGCGAACACGCGATCCGCCCCCAGATCCTTGCCGCACATCGCCAGGTACGCGCCGCCGTAACATTTGCGCAGGATCACGGTCACTTTCGGAACGGTGGCCGCCGAATACGCGAACAGCATTTTGGCACCGTGCCGGATGATGCCGCCATGCTCCTGTTGCACGCCCGGCAGGAATCCCGGCACATCGGCGAACGTCAGCAGCGAAATGTTGAAGGCGTTACAGAAGCGGATGAGACGCGCCGCCTTATTGGAAGCGTCGATATCCAGCGCGCCCGCATTGACGCACGGCTGGTTGGCAATGATTCCGATGGTGCGTCCCGCGATGCGCGCAAACCCTACCACGATATTGGGCGCATAGCCGGATTGCACTTCCAGGAAATCGCCGAAGTCCACTACTTTGGCGATGACATCGCGTACGTCGTAGGCCTTCTTGCCGTCGGCCGGCACTACATCATCGAGCGCCGGGTTGGGGTCGAGGTTGGGATCGCCTTCGATGCGCGGCGGATCTTCCAGATTGTTCGAGGGTAAGAAGCTCAGCAGTTTCTGGCAGAGCAGCGCTGCATGACGATCATCCTCGGCCACGAAGTGGGTCACGCCCGATTTCACCATGTGCGCTTCCGGTCCGCCGAGTTCCTCCGCCGTCACCTTCTCGCCGGTAACGCCCTTAATCACCTGCGGCCCGGTAATGAACATCTGCGCCTTGCGCGTCTGAATGATGAAATCGGTGAGCGCCGGGCTATATGCCGCGCCGCCCGCGCACGGTCCGCAGATCAGCGATATCTGCGGCACCGCGCCAGAAAGCATCACGTTGGTGTAGAACACCTTCCCGTAGCCCGAGAGCGAGTCGATGCCTTCCTGCACGCGCGCCCCGCCGGAGTCATTAATGAACACGAACGGCGACCCGGTCTTCAGCGACTGCTGCATGATCTCGGCCACCTTAATCGAATGGACTTCGCCGGCCGACCCGCCCGATACCGTGAAGTCCTGGCTGGCCAGGTGCACCAGGCGCCCGCCCACCGAAGCCGCTCCCGTCACCACCCCGTCGGCCGGCAGCGTCTTTCCGGACATGCCGAACAGCGTGGACCGGTGTTCCGCGAACAGCCCCATCTCCTCGAAACTGCCGGCGTCCACCAGGGCTTCGATCCGTTCCCGCGCGGTCAACTTCCCGCCTTGATGCTGCTTCTCTAAACGCGTCGCCCCGCCGCCCAGCATCTCCTCGCTGGTGCGCTTGCGTAAGTCGGCGATCTTATCCTGCATTGTATGAATGGCCATATGAATGCTCCTTACTTCACCGGCTCGACCGTCACTTTGTGCGTCTTGCCGTTCAGTTTCACGTCGTAAGTAATGGTGGCGCGCACGCTCGTTGCTGAGGGCGCGGACTTCGCGGGCGGCGGAACTGCTGCCGGCGCCGGCGCTGTGGACGCGCTGCTCAGGTTCTTCGGGCCGTCAGCGCGCGTGCTAAAGAATTTCGGCGCCACTTTGGGAAACATGGCGTACGTCAGTACATCTTCATCCGATCCGTTCGATCCGGCGAGCGCTACCGCCGCATCGCGCAGTTCGTGCCACTCCGGCTTCAGAAGATCGGCCGGCCGTTGGTGGATCGGCGCCTTGCCGGCTTGCTTCACCGCCAGTTCCACCACGTGCGGGTCGCGCTGCCCGATGGTCTCGCCGTAATATCCCAGCATCAGGTCGGCAAATTCCCCGGTGAGCACTTTATAGCGCCCCATCATCACGTTGAATACTGCCTGCGTGCCCACGATCTGGCTGGAGGGCGTGACCAGCGGCGGGAATCCGGCATCGGCCCTCACCTTCGGCACTTCCGCCAGCACTTCCTCCATACGATCGCCCGCGCCCTGCTGCTTCAACTGGCTCTCCATGTTGGAGAGCATGCCGCCGGGAATCTGGCTAGTGAAAATCTCCGTTTCCACGCCGGTGATGTTGGAGAGGAATTCCTTGTACCGCGGCCGCACACCGGCGAAGTATCTCTTCACCTTGAGCAGCCTCTCTTTATCCAGGCGCGTTTCGAAGCCCGTGCCTTCCAGCATCTCTACCAGGCTCTCGGTAGGATTGTGGCCCGGGCCCAGGCTGAGCGAACTGATCGCGGTATCCACGCAATCGGCGCCCGCTTCAATGGCCTTCATCAGGCTGACCATGGTGACGCCGGTGGTGGCATGCACGTGGACATGAATGCGCACATCTTCCCCGCAGGTTTCCTTGATGCCTTTGACGATGTCGTACGCCGGTTGCGGTTTGAGCAGCGCCGCCATGTCCTTGATGCAGATGGAGTCGCAGCCCAGGTCGAGCAGTTTCTCCGCCATCTCCACGAAGTCGCCGGCGGTATGCAGCGGGCTCACGGTATAGCAGATGGTGCCCTGCGCATGCTTGCCGGTACGGCGCACTGCCGCTACCGCGCGCCGCAGATTGCGAATGTCGTTGAGGGCGTCGAATACGCGGAACACGTCCATGCCGTTCTCCGCGGCCTTGTCTACGAAGCGGTCCACCACCGTGTCTTCGTAATGGCGATAGCCAAGCAGATTCTGGCCGCGCAGCAGCATCTGCAGACGGCTGTTAGGCATCAGCTTGCGGAACTGGCGCAGGCGCTCCCACGGGTCCTCATTGAGGAAGCGAATGCAGGAGTCGAACGTCGCTCCGCCCCAGCATTCCACCGACCAGTAACCCGCCGCGTCGATATCGGCGCAGGCCGGAACCATGTCTTCCATCGCCATCCTGGTCGCCATCAGGCTCTGATGGGCGTCGCGAAGGACGAGTTCGGTCACATCAATTGTTTTGGACATAGAGTTCACTTTCCGCCGGCGTCACGCTCATGCGGTGTTCCAGCTTGAACGAGAGAGACGCCAGCGAGTAATACAGATCTTCGTTCTGCACAATGATTCCCTGCGGCACGCGAATATGTGCCGGGGCGAAATTCCAGATGGCGCGGATACCGCCGTTCACCATCAGGTCTGCGACCGATTGCGCCGCGCCCGCGGGTGTGGCGATCAGTCCCAGCAGTGCGCGGCGATGCCGCACAAAGTCGGACAGGCAAAACAGCGGCTGTACTTCGGTGCCGTGGATCGTCTGGCCGATTTTTTCGCTGTCGATATCGAAGGCGGCCACAATTTGCATGCCATGGCTGCGGAATTTGCCATATCCCAACAGCGCGCTGCCCAGACTGCCGGTGCCCGCCAGCACTGCCGCTTTTGGCCGGTTCAATCCCAGGAAATTCTCGATCCAGGCCACCAGGTCGCCGAGCGGATATCCCACGCGCGGTTTCCCGACAATGCCGGTGGTTTCGATGTCTTTGCGCACCAGTGTGGGGTCTAGGCCGAGGGCGCGCGCCAGATCGGCGCAGGAGACGGCGTGGACTGTTCCGGTCGCCGCAGTCTCCTGTAGCCAACGGTAATAAATGGGGAGGCGGCGAAGAGTGGCTTCCGGGATGTCGTGATGGGCCAGCCGCATATCGAGAATCTTTTATCGAGAATTCGTTATCGAGAACGTCTTCTCGATTCAACTTTACAACAGTGCCCGGAGAATTTCAATATGTTCAGGTCTTTTTAATGTGTTATTAAGCCAAACGTATTGCGAGGGCAGGGTTTAGCAGATGAAGAAAAAACGAATCGCGGTGTGCCGGATTCTCCTCCAACAAAAAAAGACGGGCAAGACCGAAGTCTCACCCGCCGAAAAACTGCAAGGAAAGGAAATGCTCGATGCCGTGCCTACGGCAAACCGACCCAATCGCCAGGACGCGGATTCTAGTGTCCCGGCCCGCCTACACCGCCGCCCGGAGGAGGTCCGCCCGGGCCGCCACGACCGCCCGGTCCACCGCCGGCGCCCTGTCCCGGCGATTGCAGCGTGCTGTACTTCGTCTGCTGGGTAGAGTCCAGAATGGCGTAGAACTGCGCGTCCGCGGTGGCGTCTGCCGTCACCTTTTGAGTGGTCAGGCTGCCGATGGTAGCCGCCGCCGTGGTGATGCCGCTGGTGCTGTCCGAGGTCACCGCCGTTTGCAGCGCTGTTTGCGCGGTCTGCATCTGCGTCTGGATGGACTGGTCGGCCGTCGCCTGGGTAGTGAAGATGCTGGTTGCCGTGGCCTGCTGAGAACTGGTCAGGTCGAGTAAGGTGGTCAGGCGGGCCACTATATCGGCCGCGATTTGCGCGGGGGTAGGAGGAGTGGGCGTGTTGGTGGTCGTTGTCTGCGCGCACAGCAACGCCGCGCCGAGTAAAGACACTACCGCCGGACGGAGGAAACTTATCTTCATGGATTTGGGAACTCCTTGTTGAGTTGTCGAATTACCGCCCGTGTAGACGAAGGAAGTGGCGCCGGGGTTTACGCGGCGGAAATGAATTCAAGGTGGGGCCGGCAGCACCGGTAGACGTTATACTGGCGTTCTATGAAGCTGCCGTTGCTCGCCGGCCTTCTGGCCGTGGGCCTGACACTCGCCGCGCAGGAGCCCTCGCCGCTCGAACGCAAACTGAGCGATACCATCGCCGACACACTCAAGAAGAGCGGCGCTCCCAGCGTCTCGGTCGCCGTCGTACAGGATGGGAAGCTCGCCTTTGTCAAAGCCTTTGGAGCCGCCACTGCGGAGACGCGGTATGCCATCGGCTCCATCAGCAAGCAATTCACCGCCGCCGCCATCCTGTTGGCGCAGGAGCAGCACAAGTTGACGCTCGACGACAAGGTGGCGAAGTATTTTCCCGCCCTCACGCGCGCCAACGATATCACCCTCCGCCAGTTACTCTCCCATACTTCGGGCTACGAGGACTACGCGCCGCAAGACTATATCATCCCCGCCTGGACCCACCCCACCACCTCGCAGGACATCCTCAACAACTGGGCGAAGAAGCCGCTCAATTTCGATCCCGGCACTAAGTGGCAGTACAGCAACACCAACTATGTGCTGGCCGCCGAGATTTTCGATAAGGCCGAGCCGCAGCGGCTGGTGCAGTTCCTCAAAGACCACATCTTCACACCGCTCAAAATGGAATCGGCCGACGACTGTTCGGTATCGTTCCCCTACGATGCCGAAGGTTATACCCGCTATGCCGGCGGTCCGCCCCGGCGCGTGGCGCGCGAGGCCGCCGGCTGGTATTACGGCGCCGGCGAACTCTGTATGACGGCGTACGACCTGGGCCTGTGGGACGTGGCCTTCGTGCACCGCGAGATTCTGCTCGCCAGTTCGTACGATGAGTTCACGCGCGAGGTACGCCTGAACAACGGCGACCACACCAATTACGCGCTCGGCCTGCAACTGGGCGAGTTCAACCACATCCCCACGATTTCGCACAGCGGCGAAGTGTCGGGATTCCTCGCTTCCAACACCGTCTATCCGACGCGTAACGCCGCCATCGCCATCCTCACGAATGAGGACGGGGTCGACCTCATCCGTCCCCTCACCACCCAGATCGCGACCATTCTCTTTCTGCCGCCCGAACCGCCGGCCGCCCTCGAAAAGGACAACGCCCAAGTAAAGTCGATTCTGGAATCGCTGGCCAAAGGCACCCTCGACCGCGCGATCTTCACCGCGAACGCCAACTCCTATTTCAGCGCGCAGGCGCTTGCCGATATCCGCCAGTCGCTGGGCCCGCTCGGTAAGTTGAAGACGCTCACCCGCACCAGCGAAACCCTGCGCGGCGGCATGACCCATCGCAGTTACCGCGCGGAGTATCCCAAGAAGACCGTAACGCTGAATATTTACGTGATGCCCGACGGGAAATACGAGCAGTTCCTGGTGGTGGAGTAGCGGCGCTATTGCTTGCGTTCTTTGGCGATCTGCGCCTGGAACGCCGCCTCGAGTCCATCGACGGCGGCGCGATAGCCGGCCGGGTCGACGAAGCGCATCGGTTGATACGTATCGCCCGGCTGATACTTGCGATGCAGTCCGAACTGTCCGGCATGCGACGCCAGAAAGATGTCGGGATGCAGCTCTTTCAGCGTGGCAAAAGTGTGGGCGTAATCGGCCATGATGTTGGGGTACTTGTCATTGCGAATCAGGGTGACGCCGGGATTGATGCTCGGCAGGTTGGCGATCAGCACGCGATAGTCGTGTCCCTGGTCGCTCTCCATGAATTCATAGCTGGCGGCGCCCTTGGTATGGCCGGGGGAGAGATGGACGGTCAACTCCGTACCGCCCAGCCCGATCTTCTGCCCGTCAGCCAGCGTCTGGTCGACATGCACCGGCTCGAACCAGGCAGTGCGGTCGTCGCCGAAGCGGAAATCGGCTTTCCCACCGCTCTCGAATAGCGCCACCTCGGGCCCGGTGGCGGCGAGGCGCGCATGCGTGAGGCGCTTCACCTCCGCCATAGCCGAAACGTGATCGAAGTGCGCGTGAGTAGCCAGCAGCAGCTTGATGTCGCCGAAATGAAAGCCCAGCGTCTCGACATTCTTGCGGATCTGCGCCGCCGATCCGGCGAGGCCGGTATTGATGAGGATATCGCCGGCGGGCGTCACGATCAGGTAACAGGCAAGATCGTAGGTTCCGACGTAGTAAAGGTTGCCCACGATGCGAAACGGGGGAAAGGGCCGGGTCATTTCGTCGGAAGTAATATTCTGGGCGGTCTGCGCAAAAGCTGTTGCCGCCATCAGGAAAACCGCAATCCCACGCCACATGAAAACGAGTATACCGATGTAGGACAAGCTTCAGCTTGTCCGGGCGGGCGTCCGCCCGCCAAATCTCATAACAGTTCTTAATGTTACCGGCCGAGGGGGTCAGCGCATCTCAAGAACAGTGCCATCGCTGTCGCATGCCAGGTCCACACTCTGTTGCCTGCTCCTCTTGAGCAGCGCCGCCGCCGCACATTCGATGTACCAGGGAGCCCTCCTCCTCGATTTCCATGGCAACGACGTCCGAGCGGAACTCCAGTTGCCCGCGGAACGCCTGCAGACGGCTCTGGGCGCGACCGATAGCGCGCACGTCGCTGCCTATATTCTGGCGAATCTTTCCGCAGCTCTTCCCGATGGGCGGCCATTCGCAATCGAACTGATCGCCCCGCCGCAGATCGAACGCATCGAGGGCGCGCCGTACACCGTTGCGCACCTGCGTCTGACTCCGCCCGCCGGGGCGACAGCCGATGTCTTCGCGGTCGACTGTCAGGTCCTGCTGGACCGCGTTCCGGCACAGGTGATTCTCGCGTCCATCCGGACCGACTGGCAGACCAGCACCTTCGCCAACGATCCGCAGTTGCTCGCCGTGCTGCATGGCTCCGAACGAACCGTACCGGTGGATCGCCGCCACGGCAACTGGTGGCATGGGTTCGGCAGCGTGTTCCATCTCGGGATGCGCCATATCGCGGAAGGCACCGACCATCTGCTCTTCTTGCTGGCGCTATTGCTCTCGGCTCCCCTGCTGGCGCGGGACCGGCGTTGGGCCGGCTACTCCGATGTCCGCCGCTGCCTGCGAAAGATCGCCGGAGTCGTCACGGCCTTCACGGTGGGCCATTCCGTCACCCTGGCGGCCGGCGCACTCGACCTGGTACATGTCCCGAGCCGTCCGATCGAGACCCTGATCGCGGTCTCCATTCTGGTTTCCGCCATTCACGCACTCTGGCCTCTTTTTCCGGGCAGGGAAGCGATGGTCGCCGGGGCGTTCGGCCTGATTCACGGGCTCGCTTTCGCCACCACACTCGCCGACCTCGGCCTGCGCCGGTGGGAGCGGGTGGCCAGTATCTTCGGCTTCAATCTCGGGATTGAAACCATGCAGCTCATTGTAGTAATTGCGGCGCTGCCGTCGCTCATGCTGCTGAGCCGTACCAGGCTGTACGACGCCGTCAGGATCGGCGGCGCGGTATTCGCCGGTGTGGCGGCCGCCGGATGGATCGCGCAACGTTTATGGGATGTTCCCGACCCCGCCGACGCGGTCGTCACCTCGCTCGCGCATGGGGCCGTGTGGTTGGCTCTGGGCCTGACGCTCTTGGGTATCGCCGCCTGGAGTACCGCGGGCTTGCGCCTGGGACGCTCCAGCGCGGCGATAGAGACGGAGACGCCCTGCTTTTGAGGAGAATTATGTCAAACGTGAAGAATTTCGCTTGGAAGGCGGCCGCGATGGCGGTGGCGCCGGCAGTAGTGGTATTGGCGTGCGTGGGCTGGCCGGTTTCCCGCGCGAGCGCCGCGAATCAAACGGCGAAAATCGTGAGCGCCGCCCATGCATTCCTGGCCACACTCGACCCGGCGCAGCGCAAGACCGTGCTGTTCGCCTTCGACGACGAGCAGCAGCGGGCAAACTGGTCTAATTTCCCGATACAAATGGTTCCCCGCGGCGGCATCAGCCTCAAAGAGATGAATGAGGCGCAACGCTCCGCCGCCATGTCGCTGGTGGCGTCGGCGCTCAGCTCGAAGGGCTTCGAGAAGGTGCAGGAAATCATGGAGGGCGATGAGGTCAACAAGACCAGCGAGTCCAATGGGAACGGCCGCGGGCCGGGTGGCCGTGGACGCGGCCGTGGGCCAGGTGGACCGCCTCCGGGCGATAACGGCGGCGGCCCGCCACCCTTCGCACGCGGCAGCGGCGCACCGCGCGGCGGCGGACCGGGTGGTGGCGGAGCGATGTTCGGCAAGGACCTCTATTACATCTCGATCCTGGGCACGCCCTCCGAAAAAGATCCGTGGATGCTCCAGTTCGGCGGCCATCATCTGGCGCTGAACATCACCATTGACGGCCCGGAGGGCATCCTCACGCCAACCCTGACGGGCGCGCAGCCCGCCCTCTACACCTTGAACGGCAAGACTGTTCGTCCGCTGGCAGGAGAGAGCGACAAGGGGATCGCACTGCTGAACGCGCTCGACGACAGCCAGAAGAAACAGGCGATCCTGAGCTATCGCCTGGCCGACCTTGTATTGGGGCCGGGACAGGACGGCAAGACCATCCAGCCGGAAGGGCTGAAAGCGTCGGCCATGACGGCCCAGCAGCGTGCCATGCTGCTGGATGTGATTTCGGAATGGGCGGGCATCGTCCACGATAGCGCCGCTACGGCACGTATGGCGCAGCTCAAGGCGGATATCGACGAGACGTGGTTCGCCTGGAGCGGGCCGGTGACGGTGGCGCCGGGAAGCAACATTACCGCCTATTACCGCATTCAGGGGCCGCACCTGGTGATCGAATATGCACCGCAGACACTGGGCGGCGATCCCGCCCTGCATGTCCACACCATGTATCGCGATCCCACCAATGACTACGGCCGCAAGGCCGGCACAAAATGACCCGGAAACTGCTCGCGCTCGCCGTGCTCATGCTCATCGGAAGTTCGGTATGGGCCCACCGGCTCGACGAATACCTCCAGGGCACGATCCTTTCGGTCACCAGGGACCGGCTGACCGCCGACCTTACGTTGACCCCCGGTGTCGCCATCTTCCCTGTGCTGATACCGGCGATCGACACCAACGCCGACGGCAAGGTCTCCGATTTCGAGCAGCACGCCTACGCCGAGCGGGTGTTGGGCGACCTGTCGCTCAGCCTGGACGGTCATCCGCTTACGCCGCGGCTGATATCCGCCGAGTTTCCTTCCGTCGCCGAGATGAAAGAGGGCCGCGGAGAAATCCGCATCGAATTCGATGCCGCTCTTGCGCCCGGCGGCGCCCACCGTAAGCTGCTTTTCGATAACCGTCACCAGGGCGCGATCTCGGTGTACCAGGTGAACGTGCTGGTCCCACGCGATCGCGATATCCGGATCGTGAGCCAGAACCGGAACTACACGCAATCGCATTACGAACTCGATTTCGACCAGGCCGGCGCCGCGGGAAATCAGCCGGCCTCGGCGATTCTCGGCGGCATACCGGGGCAGTTCGCCGCCATCGCTCTTCTGGCGTTCACGGTGCTCGTTTCCATCCGGCTTCTGCGCCAGCGAAGGGCGGAACCATCGCTCGCCAACCATCGGCTCGGCACGATGCAGGTGTCGCCGTCCACCAAGTGAGGTTATGATGCATAATCGATCGCGACGTGAATTCCTGGCCGCCGCCGGCGGCGGAGCGCTCCTGCTGGCGACGGCACGGCCGAATGTCCAGGCCGCAGACGCCGATCCACGGCTTGCCCAGGTGCTATCCCGCACTCTCGGCATCGACATGCACAATCACGTCTATCCGGCCGGCACGGAGCCGCATCCACAGGGCGGCGCTCGCGGGGGCGGCCCTCGCGGCGGTCCCCCGGGAGTGCCAAAGCAAGACTCGCAGCCGGGTCCGGAACTCTCCCTCGCGGATGAGCTCAAACAGTCCGGGCTTACCGCCGTCTGTGCGAGCTACGTGCTGGACTTTGCGCGGAACGAAAAGCCGGGCGATGCGCGCGACAATCTGCTGCGTTGGTTTACCTCCCTCGATGCCCAATTGGCGAAGGGAGGCATTCGGCGGGCGCTCGACCTGAAAGACTTGCAGACGGCGCACGACCGTGCCCGCCCCACGATTATTCAGACCGTGGAAGGAGCCATGTTCATCGAGGGCCGCCTGGATCGCGTGGAGGAGGTGTATCGCCGCGGTCTGCGGCACCTGCAATTGCTTCACGAGCACGACGATATGGTGTCGCCGCTGGGCGACACGAATACCGCGCCGCCGCATCTGGGCGGTCTGACGCCTTTCGGCGCATTGGTGGTGAAGGAGTGCAACCGGCTGGGAATTGTGGTCGATCTTGCTCATGCCAGTCACGAAACGGTGTTGGGCGCATTGAAGGTGGCAACCCAGCCGCTGATCGTCTCCCACACCAACCTGGATAGTTGGACCGGCAAGAATCCCCGGATGGCGGAAATGATGAAGCCACGGCTGATCAGCAAAGAACACGCCAAGGTAGTGGCCGATGCCGGCGGTGTGGTGGGCGTGTGGACCCATCTGACCGACTCACTGCCGGAGTTCGTGGAAAGTATCAAGGCGATGTCCGACGCCATCGGCGTGGATCATACCGGTATCGGAACCGACACCGATTTACTTTCGTCGCGCGCGGGTCAAGGCACAAACCGGGCATACCCGAACATGGCGGAAGGTTTCTTCCCGGCAGTCGCCGCCGAAATGTTGCGCCAGGGTTTCTCTCCCGAAGAGATTCGCAAGATCGGCGGCGGAAACTACTGCCGCATCTTTGGCGCGGTTACGGCCGGCCATGCCTGAAACGTTTGCGCACTAACTGTAGATCTGTCAGGACCCGGCGCTCGCTCCGACGCCGGCACCGCCAAGGCGTCTCCGCGGAAGACAATCTACAATAAAACTCTGATGCCTTTTCAAGAAGTGGTCGAAGCGGAAGGCCACCTGATCGATTCCCACATCATGGAGAACATCTTCGATAAGGTCGTGGAATATCACGGCCGGTTCGAAGTGCAGGAGTTCCGCATTGGCCGGACCAACGTGGAAGGTTCCTACCTGCGCATGCTGGTGGAAACGCCCGAGGCCGCGCTGCTCTCGCGCCTTCTTGCCAGCCTGCTGGAACTGGGATGCGCGCCCGTCGATTCCGGCGATGCCGACCTGCGCCCTGTGGAGCGCGACTGCTGCGCGCCCGAGGATTTCTATTCCACCACCAACCATCGCACCCACGTGCGCATCGGCGAGCGCTGGATCGACACCGAAAACCAGCGCATGGACGCCATGATCGTGGTCGACAACGGGCGCGCCTATTGCCGCCGCCTGCGCGATCTGCGCGCCGGGGACCAAATCGTGGTGGGGATGCGCGGCATTCGCGTCACGCCGGAATCGAAGGAGCGCGACCGGCTCTCCTTCGCCTTCATGTCGAACGGCATTTCGTCGGAGCGCCAGGTGGAAACGGCGGTGCGCCAGACGGCTGCTTTGGTGCGTGCCGCGGTGGAGCAGAAGCTCAAGGTGGTCGCGGTCGCCGGACCGGTGGTGGTCCACACCGGCGGAGTCGCGGGACTGGCGGCGCTCATTCGCGGCGGGTTTGTGCATGCGGTGCTGAGCGGCAACGCCCTCGGCGTCCACGATATCGAGGCGGCGCTCTTCGGCACGTCGCTTGGGGTGCGGCTGGCCGATGGCCGCCAGGAGGAGCACGGCCACCGCAATCACATGCGCGCCATCAACGCCATCTATCATGCCGGGTCGGTGCGCGACGCAGTGGAATGCGGGCGTCTGCACTCCGGCGTGCTCTACGAGTGCGTGCGCGCGAACGTTCCCTTCGTGCTGGCCGGCAGCCTGCGCGACGACGGCCCCCTGCCGGATACCATCACCGACATGAACCGCGCGCAGGACGCGTACGCCGACCAGTTGAAAGGCGCCGGCCTGGTGCTCTGCCTCGGCTCCATGCTGCATTCCATCGCCACCGGCAACATGCTGCCCAGTTGGGTGAAAATCGTATGCGTGGACATCAATCCCGCGGTCGCCACCAAGGTCAGCGATCGCGGCACCGGGCAGGCGGTCGGCGTGGTGGCCGATGTCGGCCTGTTCCTGGATCTGTTATCGAAAGCCCTTCTATGAAACGAGCTTATACCGACGAGCACGCGGCCGCGGGTGTCGACGCCGCGTTGCCGGAAATTGAAACGTGGCCCAATCAGTACCCCGATTATGAGATCGAGATCGTGCAGCCGGAGTTCACTTCAGTATGTCCCAAGACGGGTCTGCCGGACTTCGGCAAGGTGGTGCTCCGCTACGTGCCCGATAAGGTCTGCCTGGAACTGAAGTCGTACAAGTTGTATCTGAACGCCTATCGCAACCTGGGGATCTTCCAGGAGAATGTGGTCAATCGCGTGCTGCAGGACGTGGTGAAGGCGGCCAAGCCGAAGTCCGCCACCGTGATCGGCGACTTTGCGGCGCGCGGTGGACTCACTACCCTGGTGACGGCAACCTGGAGCGGCAAACGTGGAAAGCGCTGAGCTGATCGCCATCCTTCGCGAGGTGCGCGAACGGGTGCGCGCCCGTAATCCCGAAACTTCCGCCGGCGGCGTTGAGGTCGCGCTGCCCGATCTTCTGCCGCTGGTGCATGCGCGCGATGCCGCGCTCGGCAAAGTGGCCGCCATCGGTACCGTCAATCCGCGCTCCGGCGGGCTGCTCAACTCCGTGGTGCAGACGTGGAAACGGTTCCTGGCGCGGGTGCTCGATTGGCACGTGCGCGAACAGGTGGAGTTCAATCGCAAGATGGTGGCCTATGCCGACGCGACCATCGAAGCCAACCGCGAGATGAATCAGGCGATCGCGGAATTGGGTTCGTTACTCGCCGAACAGCAGAAGGTCACCGAGGAGCTGAAGGACATTCGCGACCATTGGGCCGGATGGCGCGCCGAATGGGAGCACAAACTGGAACTCAACGAAGTGCAGTTCCTGCGCAGCGTGGCCGACCTGCAGGGCGCCTTCCAGCATCGTGTCACCCTGATGGAAGCCAGCCATCGCGACCTGATGCGCGCCCACAACGTAGATTTCCACGGAGCGCTTGAACGCCATGGGTTCGATATTCAGAAGCGCCTGTGGAACGATCTCCGGGAAATGCGCACTGAGATCGAGCGGATCATTCATTCGGAGCTGCGGCTGGTGCGCCAACGTTCGCAAATTGCAGCCTCGCCTGCCGCGCCCGCCGCCGGGAGCGCGCCCGCTCCGACTCCGGCGCTGTCATTCGATTACGCCCGTTTTGCCGAGCGTTTCCGCGGTTCCGAAGAGTACGTCAAGGCGGGCCAGCAGCTCTACCTGCCATACTTCCAGGGCTGCCGCAGCGTGCTCGATATCGGCTGCGGCCGCGGCGAATTCCTGCTGATGATGCGCGCCGCTGGCGTCCCGGCGAAGGGTGTGGAACTGAGCGCGGAGTCCGTCGCCCTGTGCCGGTCCGCCGGGCTCGACGCCGAAGTGGCCGACGTCTTCCCTTATCTGGCCGCGCTTCCCGAGGGGGCGCTCGACGGCATCTTCTGCTCGCAGGTGGTGGAGCATCTGCCGCCCGACCGGCTGCCGGAACTCATCCGTCTCTGCGCGCGAGCGCTCGCGCCCGGCGGCGTCATCGCGATTGAAACGCCGAATCCGGAATGCCTGGCGATCTTCGCCACGCACTTTTATCTGGACCCGACGCACACCCGGCCCGTGCCCCATCCGCTGCTGATTTTCTATCTGGAAGAATTTGGAGTGGGCAATCTCGCAGTGCGGCGACTGTCGCCGGCGAAGGATTCCATGCCGTCCTTGCAATCGCTACCCGACGATTTCCGCGAGGCATTCTTCGGAGCTCTCGACTACGCCGTGATCGGCCGCAAATTGTAGTGCCGTCGTCAGCCTAGTTCTTGCCGCCGGGCTGGAACAGTTCGAGCAGTACGTTGTTCTTGGGGTCCCAAAGGCCGCCGCGATAATAGCCAGTGGCATCCGGCGTCACCGTGAGGCTCATCTCTTTCTTATTGCGCACCACGGTCACCGACACCGCGGTTTTGCCGCGCACAGAGCGTAGCGTGCTCGAAATCTGCTGAGGGGTCGCAATGGCGGAGTCGTCCACCTTGACGATGATGTCGCCGGCCTTCATGCCTGCCTTCTCTGCTGCCGAATCCTTATTCACAGACCGCACCAGCACGCCTTCCTTCACGCCGAAGAACTCGGCGAGTTGCGCTTCCTGTCCGATTGCTTCCCCCACGATTCCCAGCGATGACGAGGGCATCAAAGCGCGGAACTGCGGCAGGTCTAACGACGGCATGGCGGGAAATAGGGGCATCGAAGGCGTGGGCTGCATGGTGAAGGGCGTCGCAGGACTGGCGGGCCACGCGGGAACCGCCATCATCGTTCCGCCGCCCAGATCCACTTGCGTCTCTTTGCGTCCGCCGATGGCGGCCGACACCGTCTGCTCCGCGCCATTGCGCCATACCACGATCTTGACGTCGCGATGAATCGGCGTCTCGCGCACCAGTCGCTTCAAGTGCTCCCAGCCTTCCACTTTCTGACCGTTGAACTGCATGATCACGTCGCCCACCTTTACGCCGGCCTTGGCCGCCGCGCTGTCGGGCTCCACGAACGTTACTTCCACGCCGCGGTCCTCCTTGAGCTTGAGAGCCTTGGCGCGGTCGGGACTGATGTCCAGCGCCGACACGCCAAAGTAAGGCGTCTCCTCCACCTGTACGTTCTGCGCATTGTGCGCGCGCGGCGCCGGCAAAGGCGTCTGGCCGAACGCCGCCAGTTGCAGCGCCAGACAGGTGCTTCCCAATCCCAACAATGTTTTCATCGCTCACCCCTGATCATTGACGTTTAAGGAAGATCGTGCCGGACGAGGCCGAAATCTGCAGTAGCGGGCCGCCGCCATTCACGCGGCCTTCTGCCTCCAGACGCATGCCGCGCAGATGCGGCTGAATCTCCCGGAAGTCGGAGACGATCCGCCGCATGGAGTCGGCCAATCGATTCTCGGCATTGATCCTCACACCCACATTGGACGGAATCAAAACCGTGATGTCACCATTTGCGGTAGCCAGGTACGAATCTCCCAATTTGCTTCCTTCGAGGTTCGCCACGATGCTGCCCATGGCTGTCGCGACGCGCATCGGTCCGTCGATGCGGCCGAGGGTGATGCCGCCATTGGCGGAATCGCAGCGAATACCGGCGGCCTCCCGCACCGTCACCGGCCCCGCCATATCGCGCGTAGTCACCACTCCCGAAGCGGAGTCCACGACGATCGGTCCGCCGCCGTTCACTACCGTCACCGCGCCATGGATGGTACCCAGGTGCACCGTGCCGCCGCCCGTTTCCGCGCGCGCCGGACCTTCCACCGAAAGCGCGGTGATGTCGCCTCCATTCGTGCGTAGGACCGCTTCGCCGCGCACCGCTTTAGCGATAATCGCGCCCGCCCCGGTAATGCAGTGCAGGAATCCGTCGACGGTACCGGCATGAATGTCGCCGCCGCCGGTGCCCAGCGTGCAATCGCCGTGAATGCGATCCACCCTTACCTGGTCGGCGCCGGTATCCACGGTGAGCGCTCCATCGATGCCGGAAGCTTCCACCGCGCCATCGGAACTCGACACGACGGCCTGCCGCAGGTGAGGCGCGCGTATCGTCACCGTAGCGCTGTCCCGCTCGGGGACCGTCAGCACGAACCAGTCGCCCTGCGTTTCGGTGCGCAGCGCGGTTTTCTCCAGCATGATGCGCGCCTGTTCCCGTGTGCGCGCCCGCACCGCTACCTTCACGGTGTATTCGAAGCCCGTCGACACGCCGCCTTCCAGCGTTACCGGCCCATGCGCGTTAATTCGCAGTCGCGGTTTCGCTAACGCGATGTCGTGGAACGTGCGCACCCACTGGCCGCCTTCCTGCGTCAGCCAGGGCTGTGCGCCGGCAACCACCGGCAGGAATGCCACCGAAATGAGAGTCTTAGAAACTACCGATCGACGCATTCCAGTCCTTGAGAATTTTGGAGGCCTTGGAGCGGACTCCGCTATTGTCTTCGCGCTGCATGAGATTCTGTAACAGTCCCACCACCGAATCGTCGCGCCGCGTCACCATCAGGTCGATCGCCTGCATCCGCACCGCCGGGTTGGTATCGGCCAACAGCACCTGTGAGAGCGCCTTGGTGACCCGCGGATCGCCGGCCATCGGTTTGAGCGCATCCAGCGCCTTCAGACGCACGCCGTCATTAGGGTCGCCGGTGAGCGCGTTGATGAGCGAATCGAGCACCTGCGGGGAATCCACATGGCTCTTCAGCAGGCCCACCGATTCCACCCGCACCGCCGGATCTTCCTCGCGCGAACCGGCCAGGATCAGGTCCTGAATATTGCGGTCTTCCAGCCGGCCGGTCACTTCCTCGCGCCGGTCGAACTGAATCTTCACCGTGCCATCGCCTTCCGCCTTCACATCGCGAACCACCGGAATGTTGTTTCCGTTGATCATGGCGGCGTTGTTGGTGGAGAGCCCGGGAATAATCGCGCCGCCCGCCCCCGTGAAGTGTGCGGTCAGGAAGCCCACCGCCAGCAGCAGCACCGCACCTATCGGCTGACGCATCCGCCCCAGGCCGGCCAAGGTATCGCTCATGGCTTCCAGGAACAATGTCCACGGGCCTTTGGTGCGCCTCACCTGGCGCGGCGCACCGCCTGCGATCGCCGCCATCAGGTCTTCGCGGCACTCTTCCAGCAATGCGTGGGGAACCGCTGCCTGCCGCCGGTCGAAAGCCGCCGCCAACGCGCGCTGCTGCTCCAGTTCGGCGGCGCACGCGGTGCATTCGTGCACGTGCTGGTCGACCTGATCTTCCTCTTCCGGCGTTACTTCGCCGTAAAAATAAAGTGGAATCAGCTTGCAAACCGAATCGCAACTCATATGAAGTCCCCTAACACTCCACGCATTTTTTGTGTCGCCCGGAAGAGGCAATTCTTGGCTGCCTCTTCAGTAGTGCCGAGCATTTCTCCGATATTCCGTAACCGCAGCCCCTGGTAATGCCGCAACTCGAAAACCATGCGTTCCCGCGGCGTCAGGCCCACCAGCGCGCTCTCGATGCGCTGCTTCAGTTCCCGGTTCCACATACTGCGCTCCGGGTTGGCCGCCGCCGCTTCCTCTTCGTACGATTCCATGCGATCGATGGGCCCGTCCGATGTTTCCACCACTGCCGCTTCTTCCTTACGCACCTTGCGCTTGCGTAGCTGGTCGAGGCAAATGTTCGTGACAATCCGGTAGAGCCAGGTGTGGAAACTGCAATCGAAACGGAACGAATGCAGGTTCCGGTAGACCCGCAGGAAAGCTTCCTGATACACATCGCGCGCATCTTCCGGCGAGCGCAACAAGTTCATCGCGAGCCGGAGCACACTTTGGTCATACGTACGCACCAGTTGCTCGAACGCATCCTGGTCTCCGCGCTGCGCCGCCCGAATTAACGCGTCAACTTGTGGACTCACTCGGGCGCCTGTCGCTCCGGCTGCATCCTGGGCCATAAGGCTCTGAAACTGGATTCTCCTAGACTCCCATCACGGCTTCGCCGCGGTTTTGGTTCAGACCCTATCTCGATCTGTTCCATAGGTTTCGACGCACATGTTGTCAAAAAGTCACGGTAGCGCTCGAGGTGTCCGATTCCGGAGCGTGCGCCACTTCCCCTTCCTCTCATTCAAGCTATTGATTTCAGGGTTGTTGTCTGAGAGGCCAGTATACCGCGGAAGGCCCCTGTTCGAAAATGGGACAAGCGAGCATTTTCCACCATTCCCGTGGTAAGCTGTGAGATTCCGAGCGGCGGAGACCCTTCAAGCGATTTTTTCCCACCTCTCCCTCCCCCCTTTGGGCATTTCAGTTTGGGGCACTCTTCAGACATGTTCGATCCCGATACAGCTTTGATTCTCTTCCTGGTGATCATGGTGATCGCCCTTTTGGCCGGTCCTCGCGGCCCCGGCACTCCGCTCCAGTCGCCCGTGCAGATGTAGCTCCGCGCGACAATGAAAGCGTGAAGCGCTCGGGAGTCGCGGACCTGCCACTGCACGGCGGGCGTGTCCCTGCCTGGCTCGCCGACCGCATGACGCAGCTCGGCACGGCCATTGTGGAGAGCATTCTGCTCCACTACGGCCACTCCGAATTCCTCTCGCGCCTTAGCGACCCGTACTGGTTTCAGGCCCTCGGCTCGGTGATGGGCATGGACTGGCATTCGTCGGGCATCACCACTTCGGTGGTCGGCGCATTGAAGCGCGGGCTCAATCCGCGCGCCGGCGAACTCGGGCTGTACGTCTGCGGCGGCCGCGGCCGGCACTCGCGCCGGACCCCCGATGAACTGCGCGCCATGGCGGGAGTCCGCGGGCTGGATGGCGACGCCCTGGTACGCACCAGCCGCCTCGCCGCCAAGATCGACAACAACTGCATTGCCGATGGATTTCAGATTTACCTCCACTCCTTTATAGTGGCGGCCAATGGCGAATGGTCCATCGTGCAGCAGGGGCTCAATGACCGCTCCGGCCTCGCCCGCCGCTACCACTGGCATTCCGCCAATGTGCGCGATTTCCTGGCTGACCCGCACACCGGCATTGCCGGCGCGCATCAGGGCACCATCATGAATCTGGTCGATGCCCAGGCCTCGCCCGCGCAGCAGGTGTTGATGGCCATCGCGCACGAGTCGCCCGACACGACACTGTCGGAGGTGCGCCGCCTGATGATGCCGCGCCATCACGACGTGCGCGCCGAAGACGTCGACCTGAAACGGCTCGGCGCCGTGCTGGCGGTGGCTCACGAGCGCGAATTGAAGAGCTTTGCCGACCTCCTGCTGGTGGAGAATCTCGGCCCGCGCACGCTGCAGACCATGGCTTTGGTGGCCGAAGTGGTGCACGGCGCGGCGGTGCGCTTCTCCGACCCGGCGCGCTTCTCCTTCGCCCTGGGCGGCAAAGACGGCCATCCTTTTCCGGTGCCGCTGAAGACCTATGACGAATCGATCGCGCTTCTGCGAAGCTCGCTCGACCGCGCCAGACTCGACGGCGGCGTCAAAATCGAAGGCTTCCGCCGGCTGGATCGCTTTGTGCAGGTGGTGGGCGAACAATTGGAGCCGGAAGCGGATTTCGATGCCGCACTCCGTCACGAGCGGGAGATTTCGCCCTCGCTTGACGGCCGCACGGTGCATGGCGGAAAGCGCGCGCCGCGCAAACCGCCCGAGCCGCGGCAGATGAGCCTCTGGTAATGAGCCGAATCCGGCGATTTCCAGACCCTGCGCGCCGGGTAAAATAGAATTGATGAAATTTCCCCGACTCCTGCTCACCCGCCAGAAATTTCCTGACCTCAACATCCCTGACATTCCGGCGGAGATTGAAAAACAACTCGGCGCCTCCGGGTTCGCCACGCGCGTGAAGCCCGGAGCGCGCATCGCCATCGGCGTCGGCAGCCGCGGCATCCACAACATCGCCACCATTGTGCGCAGCGTGGTGCGATATTGGCAGGGGCAGGGAATGGAGCCGTTCATCTTTCCCGCCATGGGGAGCCATGGGGCGGCCAGTGCGGAAGGGCAGACCGCGGTGCTGGAGCATTACGGCATCACCGAAGCGGCCATCGGCTGCCCCATCGTCAGCCATCTCGATGTGGTGTCGCTGGGCAAGACGGCCGACGGCATTGAGGCATTCATGGACCGCAACGCCTTCGAATCCGATGGCGTGATGCTGGTGGGCCGGGTCAAGTGGCACACCGATTTCGCCGGCAAGATCGAGAGCGGTCTGTTTAAGATGATGGCCATCGGGCTCGGTAAGTTCGCCGGCGCGCAGCGCTATCACGCCTACGCGTATAGTCTCGGGCTGGAGCACGTGATTCGCTCGGTAGGCCGGCAGGTGTTGAGTTCGGGAAAGATTCTGGGCGGGCTCGCCATCCTGGAAGACGCCAATCACAACACCGCGTCGCTCGATGCCGTGCCGGTGGAACAGATGGAGGCGCGCGAGGAGGCCAACCTGGCGCTGGTGAAATCGTGGATGGGCAAGGTGCCCAGCGACCTCGACATTCTGATTCTCGACGAGATCGGCAAGAATATCAGCGGCGCGGGCATGGACACCAAGGTAGTCAATCGCGGCGTGAATGGCGAGTACAATCCGTGGCCCGGAATTCCGCGCTTCCAGCGCATTTTCGTGCGCGACCTAAGCGACCTCACCTACAACAGCGCCGTGGGGCTGGGCATGGCCGACGTGGTCACCGACCGCCTGGTGAACCGCATCGACTGGAATCCGACCATCGTGAACTCCCTCACGGCCAATACTCCCGCGGCCATTCGCACGCCGGTGCACTTCGCCACCGACCGCGAATGCCTGGAGCGATTCGCCCCCACGGTCGGCAAACTGGATCTCGATCAGGTTACCTACGGCTGGATTCGCAATTCGATGGAACTCGGGCGCCTGGCACTCAGCGAAAATCTTCGCCCCGTGGTGGAGCGCAATCCCGATCTGAAAATTGAGGCGATCGTAGACTTCGAGTTCGCCGCCGACGGGAACTTAGTAAGCCCCTTCGCGCCGGTGGAAGCCGCCCACTAAGGATCCTTAAAATCAGGCAGCACGGTTAACGCGCGGGGTTCTAAAGGGCGCGAATTTTCTTTGCCGGTTTGGGCCGAATCTCACTTCGAGCGGGGGGAAAGCGACACCCACAATCTGGTCAGGTTCGTCAATTACCGGGAGTTTGAAGCCGAGTCGTCGGTTGCCATCGGTCCCAGCGCTCCGCCAGTCAACCGGTTTGGGTCGCCGCAAGAGGGTGGAGGCCGGCACTAAGGCGGTATAGCCATAGTGCACCGCGGTCAAATCTGGTCGTAGGGCCCCCGGCGCAGAATTATGGAAACGGGGCGGCGGGAATCGTGCCGCTCGGCGATCACCGTAATCACCATGCGCGCTTTCCACGCCAGGCGCGCCAATTCTTCTACCTTGCATTCCCGTGCGTGGAAGCGATGTTCTTCGCCGTGTTCGGTGAGCAGCAGGAAGCCTTCGAAATCGCCGAATCGGTCGTAGATCACACCGTCCACTTTTCCGGTGTACTCATGGCCCTCGCCTGAGCCTTCGCCGCGGGGCGGCTGTCGGTTGAGTCCCGGTACATCGCCGGTGGGCGATGGAATAATGTCGCCGGGATTGCCTCCGAATCCCAGCACGCGCCCACCGATCTGGTCGACGTAACGTCGAAATACCGGGTACCAGCGATTGTCGACGGCGATAAACTTCTTGATCCACCGCAACCAGGCGAGCAAGCGCTCCTCTTCTACCAGCAGCAATTCCTTGGTGCTCACCGTGATGGTGACCTGGAATGCGCCGCGAAGCCGGTTCCAACTGAACAACCGCCTCTGTGCCGGCACCGTCGCGGCAATCTGAATTGGCGTCCGCGGAGGCGCGGTCAGCGCTGTGGCGCTGGCTGCCGTGATCTGGCGCACCACGACGTTGTAAATCTCACCGCGTTTGATGCCGGCCGGAAGGTCGATGGTTAACAGGCCGGCATGGCGCGCCGTACCTTTAAGAATCGGGATAAACGTGACGCCGCCGGTGCGGCACTCGACCGTGTTGGCGTCCATCGCGGTGAGAAATTTCGAACCGTGGATCGCTTCCGCCAGGCCCACGATTTGCTCGGCATGGAAAGATGGCAGATAGAATGTTGCCGTGCTGCCCGCCGGAACGTTACCCCACGTCACCATGAGTTGATCGAAGCCGGCAGCTTTGGGCGATGTTGCCATGATGTCGAACGGATGCGGCATCTTGCGCGATGCCGGCGCGCCGGGATTGGGCCCGTCGATCCAGGCGATATTTCGCTGTGCCAGCTTATCCGAATTGGCGGGACTCGCACCCGGAGGAACAGGAGCGTCGTCGTACCGGACCTCGGCAATCAGGCACTGATGCGGCGCCCTGGTGATCATTTCGTTGATGGAGTGCGGCGTGCCGCTGAACGGACCATCCAGGTTGCTCGCATCGGGAGTCAGTGGCAGGAATTTTTGCTCGGGCCGGTTGAGGTCGAGCCAGCAGCCGAAGAACGAATCCACTTCCACGCCGGGGTCCACGGTAATGGTGTAGGCGTTGGGGGTGTCCTCGAGCTGTGTTTTCATGTCCGCCGGAGCAGTGAGGTTGACTCGCGGCGACGCGAAACAGGGAATGGTCACATACTCGTTGTTATACACCCCGAGTAATGGAACCGTAACGCCGTTGAGGGCGCCATCGGAATGGTACCGGTAAGTGGTGCCGGTTTCGAAATCGGTGGCAGTGGTTTGCGCCGCGAACAGGCGGAAAAAGACACGTACCTTGATAGCCTGCGCTCCGGCTGTGTTGCCCTTGAGCCGCACTCGCGCCACCGCGAAATTGAAGACCCAGTTTCCGCTGCTGTCCTTCGGCAGGAATTCCACCGCCGAGGTTTGCTGGACCTGACTCAATCCGTTTTCAAAGCTGTCTGTCCCGACGACGCCTTTACCCGCGGTTAGATTCGTGATCGCCTTGGCGATGAAAGCGGGCGCATCCGCCGCATTCCTGGTCATGGTTGCGTTAAAGCGCGACTTGGACTGCACTGCGCCAGTTGACGGAATCGTCATCTTGAAGAACCGCAGGTCGAAGCTGAGCCAGGCGGGAAACGCTGCCGGGTGCGCCGGATCAATGTTTTCGAAATACGGGTTCTCACCCGCGATCAATTCAATGTTGGCCGAAGCGGTGCGCGTGATCTGACCGATTGTCAGAGTAGCGTTGAGCGTCAGGATGGCGGACTGGTCGGCAAGTAGTGCGCCAAACGCGGCGTTATTCGCGAAGGAAACGGTGTACGGATATAGAAAGGTCTGGGGATTCTGGGCAAAGCTGGGGTCGGTGGGAACGATCGGAACGGGTCCGAACTGGGCCACCGACGGCAGATTCGCCGAGATCGTAGATAGCGCAGCGCCTAGCAGCGCCGGGTTCAGCGACGGATCGACCGTAACGGTGATGACGGGCGCCGGGTTGGGAGGATTCGCGTTCAGATCGCCCGTACTGTTCAAATTGAGTTCGCCATTGGTAAACCCGGCGACTTGCAGCCAGTAAGCCGGCGCGAAAGAATTGGCGGAAACTTCGTCCTTGCTGTAAGTGCTCTTGTCGATGATGAACGAAATGGAAGTGCTGCTAAATTGCCAGGCGCCCCGGCCCATGGTTCCCGCCCCGAGGAGATCCAGGTTCGGCATGAAATCAAGATCGGTCACCCGCGTCCTGGGCATGCTGTCGATACGGGTCCAGGTCGTTCCCAAGTCGCCCGACTGGAACGCGCCGCGCAGAGTGCCGAGATAGAGGACCGGCGTTGGCGGCCGCCAATCGACCGCCAAAGCCTCACCGCCCAGTTTTTTCGGCAGGTTGCCGTTGATCTGCGACCATGTGCCTGCTTTGCGGACCCAAACGTGAGAGAAGCCGCTGAAGTCGGGAGCGTTGTCATCGCGGCCCATGAAGGGGCAGGTGACAGCGAAGACGTGGTCGGGGTTGGCCGGGTCGATATCCAAATCCATGATTCGCTGGTTTTGAAGAGGTAAACCGCTGTCGACTTCGGTCCAGGAAGGGCTCGCATTTCCGGCATTTGTCGTCTTGAAAACGTGGCCATCTTCGGTGCCGGCGTAAACTGTGTTGGGATCGGACGGGGCCAGCGCAACGGTGGAGATCGACGACCCGTTGTTCCCCATGGTGGCGCCGATGTCACGCCAGCCATGGCCGCTGAACTTCGGGTCAGCAGTGTTGGGGTCGCCGCCGGTGGTGGTTTCGAAAACGCTGCGCAGCGCCAGCAACAACCGCTTCGGCTGGTTGGAGTCGATGAGAATGGAACGTTTGCCGGGAAAAGACGCGAAGTCGGTGATGGTGACACCGTCATTCACGATCTGCGATAAACCGGTGACCGCTGGTGTCCATGTCTGTCCGTTATCGTCGCTGTGGAGAAACCTGGCGGAAGTGGTGGGGGCGGAAACGGGATCGGCCGTGTTGGGGTCCAGGTAATAGACGCGGCTCGAATTGGTGGGATCGACGCGGATTTTGCCGGACTCCCCGAACGCAGCGGCCGGTTGCGTATACTGCCAGTCCGGTGCGCCGACAAATCTCAATACCCCGGGACCGTCCTGGAATAGCCCATATCCCGCCTCCGAATTGCCCGGATCGAGACTGAAAGCATAAAACTCGATGGTATTGAGGTTGCCGCCTTTATTGTCGTTAGAGTTGACGGGATCGCGAACGATCCCGCCGTCACCGGTAGCGATGAACACTCCGGTGCCATCGAATCCGCCCGAGACCGGATCGCCCCCTCCATTCACGGCCGCGGTCCACGTTTGGCCGCTGTCAGTGCTCAGGTAGATCCATTCGTCCTTGTCGTGAACCAGGTTGTCTTCGATATCGGTGTTCACATAAACGTGGCCGGAGTTGGCGGGATCCACCGCGAGCAGATTGTGGCGATAGCGGTGCAAGCCCGACCCGCTAGGCGCATCGGGCCACGTGAGCGCCGACCAGTGGCTGCCTTGATTGGTAGTCACAAAGCGGCTGACTACGTGCGTTTGTGAGTTATCGATGATGGAGACGTATATCTTCTCTGCCGGCGTGGTGCTGCCGGCCAGACGCATGCACTGAAAGCCGTTGGCATTGGTGGGGAGATTCGTTTTGTGCCAGCCTGACCCGGCGTTTCTATAAATGCCGCCGCTGCCCATGTTCCCGCTGCCGACGTCGGCAGCGTACAGCACGGTTTGGCCGCCCTCCTGGATCTCCAACAGGTCGCTGACGAAACCCGAAAAGACTCCGGCGCCCGCATCAGACCAGGTCGTGCCGCCGTTGGTGGACTTGTACAGCCCGGAGCCCGAATTGAAGTTAGCCGTGCCTGCGCTGATTGCAACGTAAAGAGTCTGCGCATTAGAGACGTTCGGATCGATCACCAGTGCGCCGAATTCGGCCAGGTCGAATTTGGAATTGGCGAGAAAGCTCCAGGTGATTCCGCCATCTTCGGAGCGCAGGATGCCGCCGCCCGGCCCTGAGCCTGCCGCAAGGACGATGTTCGGATCGCCGGGGAACAGGACGAGGTCGTGCTCATGGATAGCCAGCGATAGGATCTGCGGCAGGTCCGTAAGCGGTGTCCAGGTCGGAGATCCGTCCAGCCAGTTGGTCGTCTTCCAGATTCCGCCATTGTTGGCGCCCAGATACATCACGTTGGGGGCGCTGGCGTCGGCTGCCGCCACATCGATGCGTCCGGCAAAAGGTCCACTGGCGACGGGCGCGGGACCAATCGGTGTCCAGGTGTTAGCGGCTAAGGAGATCGGCATGGCGGTTCCTCCGTTCTAGTACGTGTAGGCGATTCTATATTCGATCCCCTTCCGGTACTACTAGGTGAATCCTGGGCAATAGTATGAAAGAGTCCGCATAATCGCGGCGCTTTTAGGTGATAGCATCTGTACCAGAGGTGAGATATGGCATCTCGATTAGTTCCCGCGATGTGCGCCATTCTTTGCGCGTGCGTGTTCACAACGCTGCCAGTTCTCGGCCAGGTGGGCCGGCGGCCACTCTCCGTAGCTTCGACGGCTTTTTATCATCCGGCCAGCGAATGTGCATTCACCAAACCACCAGCGACGCCGTTTTTTCCGACGGGCTTAAAAAAGACCAGCGGTTCCAATGACGGATTTTACTTTGGCACCCCGAAGCTATCGGTGTTCGTTTTGAATAGCCCGATAGGCAGGGGGGAGAAGATCGCCATCTTTAGTGACGGCTACAACTGGAAGGCAGACCCTCAGCCCGACCTGTCACTGAACCTGAAGCGGCTCGATAAGCCGGCGCCAGAGCTGAACAATGCCGACAGTCGCGGTTTCTACGCCGATGGAGCGCAGATACTAGGCATCTTCCCCGCCAATGGCTCATACTCTCCAGAGACAGGTTCCTTCATCATGTCGGGCGTGAACTTTCCCAGCGCAGGATGTTGGGAGATCACCGCCAAATTCAAGGGCGAAGCACTCAAGATCGTCTATCTGGTTCACTGAAGGCGTCTGGAAATGGGCTAAATTGTGCGCCGTTCGGGCAGCCCGGCTGTCACGACCGATATAGGAGAGGCGTTCCAGAAGGTTACAACCCTTTTTAGCGTCCTCAGTTGCTCCATGAGAACCGGAATCAGCTGTGCCCCGGAATCGCGATGTGTAATGAATCCCGAAACCCATTCTGAGAGCCGGATGCGAGAGAGAGCGGCGCTACTTGATCGCGATCGTACTGCCCACGGCCGTTTCGTTGCCGATGCCCGTTCCGAACTCGACCCACGGCAGAATCCAGTAATTTCCTGGAGCGGCAGTTGTGGGAATCTGGAAATTCACCTGTACGATCCCACACACCAGTCCCGGCGAACTGCCGGCATATGTTACGGGGTACACCTCGGTGCCATCGTAGATCATGGCATTGACGTTCAGGCTCAGCGGCTCCGCCTGCGGATCGTTGAGGCCGCCCGAAACGCATGCCGGGGCGGTATTCCCATAGCCTGTGGTCCACACCGTCACTATCGAACCTCGCGGCGCGGGGTTGGAAGGGCTGTTCAATGTCGTATCCTGATTCATCGCTACCGCGGCGGTCGTTTGACTAACCTGCAGGCGGAAAATGCCAGGTGTTGCGTACGTAACGGCCGTCAGGAAGGGACCAAATTGTTGCCCCTGATATCTCACCTCGACGCCGGTCGAGCTGCCCACCGTAAGATCGGTCGGCGCAACCACGTTGATTTGCCGCGACTGCACGTACAATACCGGGACAGCTTCATTATTGATCGAGACCTGCACCCCGGCGAGCTCAGTTGGAATCTGCCCCTGCGCATTCGGCTGGTACACCGCTCCGACCTCCGGGCCGATCCCGTATCCCGTCAGCGTCACGAGTTCGCCTGGCGCGATTCCCGCGCCGGCATCCTGGGTCGCCGCATTGAGAGGGCTAGTCGAGAGACACGCCGGAGCCGCCCATCCGCCGCTGCCGAATTGCAGGTTAGAGACAGCGTCGCTGCCCGACGAGTGCCATGCCACCAATACCGTATTGCCGGCCATCGGCTTCAAACCGAACACCTCCGAGACTTCCGAGCCGCCGCTCGGCACTCTGTCGGTGCCGATTACGGTGCTCAAGTAAGTGGCGTCCAGCAGAGAGCCCTGCGCGCTTAGGTGCGCAACGAACCCATTGGTCGACGCTGGAGCGAGCAGGCAAACCTGCGGCGCCGATGGCGTGGTCGGGAATCCAACGCCGCTGATGCCGCCGAGGTAAATATCGCCCGCCGGCGTTACCGCCATTTGCGATATCCCCACCTGCACGTTGGGACGCCCCAGCCCTATGTCGTTGCTCATCACGTAGCTTCCCCAATTCAGCGAGCTGCCGTTCGGCGAAACCTGTGCCACGAATCCACCCGGCGACGAGTTATTCCACGCCGGAACGTTCGCCGCCGGCTGGAATGTCCCGGCGGTAGTTGGAAAATCGAGCGAAGTCGTCTGCCCCGCCAGGTCGATGTTGCCCGCGCCATCCAGCGCTACCGCTGCCGGCGAGTCCGATCCGCTGCCGCCCAAATAGGTGCTCATCAGCATGTTGCCCGCCGGGTCCAACCTGGTGAGAAAGTTGTTCCGTACGCCGGCCAGCTTCGGCTGGAACGCGCCTTTGGTCACCGGAAAATCGGCGGAGGTAGTCTGCCCCGCGACTGTAACGTTGCCCGCGGCGTCGATTGCGATTGCTGTAGCGGCGTCCGTGCCACTTCCCGCCAGCGCGACATTGTAAAGAATGGTCGACCCGTCGGAGCTCACTTTGATCACATAAGCGTGGTGGGCTCCGGACGTGCCTGCGATATAAGCATTGTCCTGGGCGTCGACGGCGATCGCGGCTGACGTGGCGGCGGTGGCGGGCAAATAAGTCGAATATACAAACTTACTGCCGTCCGCATTGAGGCGGGCGGCAAAGACCGTGGCCACCGTGCTCATGGGAATGGCAGCGCCGGCGGTGGTGGGAAATAGGCCGCCGGTCGTCCCTGTGAGGAAGACATTGCCTGCCGCATCCACCGCCAGAGCCGAGCCGGAATCCGCCATATAACCACCCAACAGCGTGCCGAACACCACATTGCCCGAGGGATCCACCTTAGTCACGCCCGCAGCGGGGCAAGGCTCCGGCACCATCGCTCCGTGAAAAATGACGGTAAGACAGGTGCCCCCAGACTGCGTCTGTGCCGCGCCCGGCGTCACTGGTCCCTCGAGGTAGTATGCATTACCGGTCGAATCGAACACCGCGTTGCCGTAGCTCGGCTGAACGACGGTAGTAGCGGCAGCCGGAATGGTTTGCGCGGCCATTGCACTGGCCAGCGCCAGCGCACTTGCGATGAGTCGAATGGCCGCAGGGATGCGACCTTCCGCCCCGATGATCGGTATACGCGTGACTGATCCCATTGGCCTCCTATTGGGTCGCCATCCAGATGATGCAGGCCGGGGTCCAACTCGGATGATCCTCACGGTACATAACGGCCCGGCGAGATTCGGATGCCGTTATAAGCGAAAATCGCCGGTAGATTCTCTGGTGCGCTATCGGCGCCGATCGTGATTGTTACCGGCATTCATATAAGGCCGGCCGGAGTGTCCCTCTCTCGGCGCCGCTATATTTTCGAGCCGCGGTGAGCCATCCTGACCATGTTTCCTGCGTAAGTGAGTGGCAAAGCACCGAAATTCGAACGTCCGCGGCGGATGACATCACCAGGCCTTGTCCCACCACCACGGATCGAAAAGCCAAGGAGGGTCAGATGAACGAGAGAGACAGCAAAGCCATCATGCTTCGTGCCGGATGGAGGTTCTTTGCCTCGGTGGCGCCATGGGCTTTGATGCTGGCGGTAATGGGCGGCCCGACGCGTTTGCTGGCTCAAAGCCCAACATCAAATCCTGTTCCGGCAGCCCAAGCAAACGTAGCGAAGGATGCCCCGGACCGTGCCACGCGAGGTTGGCATCGGGAAGGAATTCAGGTACACGGCTATTGGACCATCCAGGTGAGCAATCCCGACGGCAAAGTGGTCAAGCACGTTGAATTCGAAAACTCGCTCGCGCCATATACCGGAGGATCTCTGCTTATGGCGGTCCTGCTTGGCCAGAGTTCGCCCGGCTCCTGGTCGATCGGATTGGCGCTCCCCTCCGGAGCCGCCAGCGGCCTCTGCAATACTCCGTGGCAAATAGCCGCGCTCATCCTTAGCTTAAACTCGTGTATCCTGGCTTCTCCCACCGGCCAGTACTTGCCGCCGTGCACCTCCGCCAACGGCTGTTTTCCCTCTCTTACAGTGACTCCACCGACACTTACTACCAGCAACTCCACCATTACGGTTAGCGGTATTACACTTACCGGACAGATGACCGCGGAAGTGTCCGGAACTATTGGCGGCGTAGTTTCGATGCTGGAGACCTGCGGCGGCAGCACGACTCCCGGTGCTTGTCCCAGTATCGCAATCGATCCCAATAATCCGACCTTTTCTCCGATACTGACACAACTGATACAGTACCTGGCCGGATCCAACCCGCAGTTGAATGTTGCACTGGAAACACAGTTCGCATTTGGCGTGCCACTTACCTCCACGACCTTCGGAACAGCCGGTAACTGCGGGGGCAATGGACAGCCGGCATGTCAGATTCCGGTTGTCGCCGGACAACTGGTCTCGGCGTCGGTGGTGATCAGCTTCCAATAGCTTTTGAGGATCGGCAGGCTGGAGGCCGGCAAGTGACGGGCGAAACGCGAAACGGAGAGCACCGGGAACCTGTGGTTGGATCCGCCTTTGGCATGGGCCTGCAGGCCATCTGCTGCGTGCTGGCGCTGTTCTGCATATCTGTCGGCGCCTGTTTCGCCGCTGACTCCGCACGGACGCCACTGACGGTTCACGCCTCGGCCACCGAGGTTCGCCTGCACTGGTTTGAGCGCAAGCCGGTGGTGGTGGAGCGCGCTATCCCCAACGGCGGGTTTCAGGTGCTGGGGATTGCACCGCAGGGCGAGTTCGTCGACCCGGTTATTGACCGGCACCAGACGTATATCTATCGGGCCACCTCCGTGCTGGAACCCCGAACTTCGTCGACCATAACCGTGGGGCCGCCGCCGGCCGGCTTCAATACGGTGGCTGCCAATCCCGTTCAGACCGGCAACTCTCAAAACTTCGGGCAGTTTCCGTGCATGATACTCGACCAGAACGGCGATCCGTTGCTGGCCTATGTATGGGTGAATCCCAGCGGCAACGTCAACCTGAATAACTCCGACACGTCGATTTACTTCGTTTCCTGGAACCGCTCCGCGGCTTCTTTCCGTCCACCAGTGAAAATTGCGGTAACCGGAAATATTGCGGCGTGGTCGGCCTTCTACGATTTTGCTTACCCGCTGGCGCTGGCGCGCGATACCTCCAATCATACGCTGGGCATTGCCTATCGAAGTTACTCCGCCAATGGCGGACTCGCATACTTAAACGTCGCGCTCTCGACCGACGAAGGCCAGACATGGAGCAGCCAGGTGGTGACCTCGCTCTCGGAGACGGTTGACTTCTCTTCCATCGACCTAGCTCTTTCGGGCGGAGCGGTCTATGTGACTTACTACGAAGGATCGCTCGGTCCGGCGGAGCTGGTTACCGGCACGGAAACCACTGCGGCCGGTACCTGGTCGAGCCAGCACTTTCCGCAGGTCACCGGGTACCCGGGCGTGGTGAACCAATACAGTATCGCGGTGGATTCGAATGGCGTTCCGGCCGTAGCGCTCACGCGCGTGCCGACCGGACAATCCGGCCCCTATCCCACTTATTTCTGGAGGCCGGTTGCGAACACTCTGGTGCAGGTGCTGACCGATAATGGATACGGCGGCAATGGTTACAGCAACCTGAACCGCTACGCGGTCCGCCTAATCTTTAACGGCACGGAGCCGTATATCCTATACGGTGGCCCCAGAACCGCGAATCCCAACCAGAATCAATATGAGTGGGTGGCTTACTCACCCACCGGTGCCGACGGTACGTGGACGGTAACGAATGTGCCGGCCAATGGAGGTGCGGCCAATGGGGATACCATCGGATCGCCTTTCGGGATCGCCGTCGGATCGGTGGGCCAGCTTGCCGTGGCTTCGTCAGCCGCGGAGAGTTACCGCGCGGGCTGCGGCAACAAATCCAACACCAATCTGGCGACGACACCCAACCTTTCCGAATGGACCGTCTGCGACCTTGGTGGAGCGGGCGGACCCACCATCACCTCCGATCAGCCCGTCGTCCGGTATGGGGTGGATGACGCCCTGTTCGTAGCTTTCACTGAACCGGACGTGGGCCACGCTTTGCCGCAAAGCGTGCAGTTGTGGGCGCAGTACTCCAATGGAACATGCAGTTACTCAGTGGCTTCGGCTTCGCAGACGATCGGTCCGGCCGCGGGCACCGGATCGTTTGTTCTCAATGCGGGCAGCGGGTGTTCGTGGGTCGATTCCAGCCAGGCATCGTGGCTCACCGTCACATCGGCTGAATCGGGAAGCGGCATGGCGACCGTCACCTTCTCCGCGACCGCGAATACATCCGGCGCTCAGCGGGCCGGCACTGTGACGGTGGCGGGCTCCCGTATACCGTTACGCAAACCGCAACCGGTACGGCGGTGGCATACTTCTCCGCCGGGAGTCTGGGTTTCGGAGGGCAGACGGGCACCGAAGCGTTGACCGTTGCCAATTCAGGGCAGGCGAGTCTTTCGCTGGTTACCGCGATTCCATCCGGATCGGCGTTCGGTATTTCGCAGATCTCCTGCACCAATGGGGCGTCCACACTGCCTACGACGCTTGCGCCCGCCGGTGCCTGCACCTTTTCTGTCTCTTATGTGGCGCCGCCCTCGGGTGCGCCCGCGGGCTCGATTGTGTTCACTGACGATGCCAGTCTCAGCAACCTGGCCAGCACGGCATCGGATGGAAATTTCACGCAGTCGATTGCGTTAAGCGGTTCAGGAGTCGGCACGCAACCGCCGACGGCGTCGGTGTCGGTGAACGAAATGATCACCACCGCAGACGCGCCCCTCGCCGGGGCACTACCGCCATTGCACGTGTCGGAAACCATTACCGCGGTAGACACGGCGGTGGTGGCAGCTACGCCTCCGCTCACCCAAATAGGCGCGCCCCTGGCATATTTCTCCGTGGGAAGTCTTGGCTTCGGCGGGCAATCCGGAACGCTGCCCTTGACCGTCTCCAATCTGGGGAAATTGAATCTTTCTCTGATGAGCGCGATCCCCTCGGGATCGGCTTTCAGCATCTCCCAGACGGTCTGCGGCGGTGGCGCATCGGAGTTACCGGCGGCGCTCCCGCCGGGCGGCGCCTGCCTCTTTACGGTCTCTTATGCCGCATCGGCCGGCGCACCGGCGGGCGGCATCCTGTTCACCGACAACGCGCCCTTAAGCAATCTGAGCGACACGGCCGCCGGTGGAAAGTTCACGCAATCCGTGGCGCTCAATAGCGTGGGAGCGGGAACAGGACCGCCGGCGGTACCCACCCGGGTGGCGGTATCGGTGAACGAAGCCATCCAGACAGTCGATTTCACGGCTGTCATCCTGCCCTACGCCAACCAGGTTTGCCATCTCACCCATGGCGCGACGGTCAGCGTTACCGATTTCCAGTCGATCGTCAACCAGGCGCTGGGTGTATCGCCCGCGGCGAACGATCTCTCCGGTGACGGAGTGGTCAACGTTCTGGATACCCAATTGGTAGCGAACGCCGCGCTCGGCAAGGGTTGCTGGGGTCAATAGCAGCGGCGTTCAATTGCAGACGGATCATCCGCAATAAGCGTTAAACAGGTCCGAATACAATGGGCACTACCGCGAGAGGGGGGACCACATATAATGAATGCCGCTGTTTTTATTTGAAACCGCCAGGTCCAGTGAGGAATCGTACATTCAATTGGTACTGGGATGACGATGGGTCTTCGCCAGGAAAATACCGGCGGTCCAGAATGTAATAGTCTCGCTTTTTGCGTAAGGGGCGCAAGTCTTGGCCCCGTTATTTGGGGGGAATCTCGTGTTCAGTTTCTCACGCACGCTCTATTGCGCATGCACCGTTGTTTTCTGCGGCATAATCGAACCCGTACTCTTGCAGGGCCAGAAACCCGAGCCGCCTCGCGCCGCGCCGGTTGTTCGTCCCAAGTCCCTTCCTCCCCTCCGCACTCTGCTGCCCCGGCCGCGATTGCTCGCGCAGACTAAGGTTGGCCTTCCTCCCGCCCTTGGGAGCGGCGTGCACCCCAACCTCAGCATTGCATCGCCGGCCGCCCCTGACGATCCCACCGATCCTTATGTAGTGGCCGAAGCCGCCACCCTGAATCACGACCCCAACCAGATCTACGCCTTCGTACGCGATCAGATCAAGACGGAGGCTTATCCGTTGGCTCTTCGCGGCGCTCGCGGCGCGCTGTGGGCGATGGCCGGCAATACCGTCGACAAGGCGATTCTGCTCTCCGCCCTGCTCAAAGCATCGGGCTACACCACGCAGTACATGCATACCTACCCCAATCAGAGCCAGGCCGCCACCGTCAGCGTGCAAAACATGCTGCGCGGAATGTTCGCCAATACGCCCGTACTGCTGGGCTGCGTGCCCATCAACACCGCTACCGACGATCCTGCGGGAAACGGCGCCTTCTACTGGCTGAACGACTACTTCTGGGTGGAGTACGGACCGCAGAATATCGACCTCGATCCTAATATCGCAGGCGGCCAACCGGGCCAGACCATCGCGACTCCCGACACCACCTACGCTACCGTGCCAGCCGCTGAAATGGAGCCGGTCACAATCAAGATCAACGCCGAAACGTTCAGCCAGGCAAGCGGCCTGTTCGGCTTCGGACCTTCTACCGCGACCGTTCTGACGCAGCAGTTCTATAGCTGGCAACTGGTCGGCAATATCATTTCCGCCGGGAACATTGTGCAGACCACTGCCATCGGCGGTCTCGATTTCTCGGCCACTACGTTCACTTATACGCCCTATCTGCTGATCGGCTCGGGCGGACCCGATGTCAGCCAGGACACCATTCTGACGGGCACGGATTATCAGGAGGTGTACAGCAGCTATCCGCTGAGCAGCCAGATTCTCACGGGTCTTTTTGTAGAGGTGGACGCTTACAACGCGTTTCAGGCCAATCAGCAAGTCACTTACACGCACACGCTCTTCGACCGCCTGGGACCTGCCGCCCGTTCGGGTAATGCCACGGCGCAGATCACCACACCCTCAAGTCCCTCGCCGGCGGTGTCCGCGTGGGACATCGCCACTATGAACATTCTGCCCACGCGTCTGAACCTGAACACCTTCCAGGCGGCGCAAACACGTCTCAATAATGCCTATCAGGCTTACCTGGCCATCAAGCCGGCGTTCAATGCGCTACCCAGCAGCGGGACACTGACCGCGGCGCAACAACTGGTGGCGCAACAGGCCGTCACGCTATCCAAGTACCTCCTGATTACCTCCAACGAGATGAGCACCATGGCGTACGACGGCGCCGCCGACCGGCTGGCCGGGCAACTCGACACCGGCTATTTCGTCAAAGTCTATCCGAGCTCCCCACGCATCACCATCGTCAACAGTTCGCTCGACTCTACCGGCAACGCCATCTACACCATGGACGTTCTGAAGAACGACATGTATGTCATCGATGGCTACGGGCAGAATCGCAACGTGGTCCGGTACGAAGAAGTGGCACGCGGGATGATCGAATCCACCATGGAAGCGGCCATCCTGTCGGCCGTTACGGGAGCGACGAACGCATACGATATCGGCACTGTGATGGTCGCGCTGGGCGACCCGAACCAGCTCATCGGGGCGGGACCGGCGTTCAACTACAACGGCCCGAACTCTCTCGCGCTCCTTAGTTCCACCGGGCTTTCGGCCGACGCGCAAACTCTGATTACCAGTGCCGTTCTAAACGGTGACCAGGTCATCGCGCCCAACCAGATGGTGACCATTAACGGCACGCAGACCGTTGGCTGGTGGGAGATGGACCAGAACGGGCACACCGTCAGCCATTTCCCCAACGGCAATCACCAGGCGATCGCCGAATACGGTGGAGTCAATGAATTCGCGCAGGCGTATAACAAGCCCATCGCCAAATTCATCGGCCAGGTGGAAGGCGTGGGCATCACTGCGTTTGCGTTCGCAGGCGCGGTTATCGAATCGGTCGCCGAGAACGCCAGTTTCGCGGGCCTTCTCAAGAACGTCAAGACCGACGTGGGCGGGGTCGAAACTTCGGGCGCTACCGATCCGTTGAAGGACTTCTTCGAGAATTTCAACAAGATCATGAAACAGCTTCACCTCCCTGAGGCCGATGAACTGGGCACCTCTTTGCTCGACGAGTTCGCCGAGGGCCTGCAGGAAGGAGTGGAAAAGGCACAGGAGTGGCTGGAAGCCAACCTGCCCGAGGATCCCGAAGTCTCCACGTTTCTAACCACCCCCCTGGGGACTGTGCCCGCCATGGTCACGCCCGGGTCGACGCCCGGCGTCACGATTACCACCAGCCTCGATAACATTTATACGATTCCGTTTAACGGGAACGAACTCCCGGTCTACGACGTTTTCATCACCAACACAGGTCCCAATACCGATACGTTCAACCTGAATCCCATCGACACGTCCAGCCATTGGCGCCTTTATACCAGTGTCACGCCGCTTACCCTGCTGGCCGGTCAGACCGGCGAAGTCAATCTCTGCGCCGTCCCTTATGACCCCAGCGGGGTGGCGGTTCCACCGCTGGGAGCCACCGGGAATTATCAAATCACCGCCACCAGTCCCGGCAGCGGCGCCACCGGGCAGGTTTCCCCTGCTTACACGGTGGGAGCCATTCCGACTGTCGCCATGAGCGTCGATCCGCAGGTCATCACGGTGGCGCCGGGGCAAACCACGATGGCGAACCTGATCATCACCTCGGTGGGCAATGCCGATGCCGGCACGGTCACCCTCACCGCGGTCGCCGATCCCGCAATTACGGTCGGCGGGCTAACTTCGCCGGTCACTCTTACGCTCAACAGCGCGATCACGCAGCAACTCTCCTTCACCGCGGCAGCCAACGCGGTCCACAACGTCTACAATGTCGTGGTCACCGCCTCATATACCGCCAGCGGGAGTACGCAGAGCGTCTCCTTCACTATCCCGGTCACCGTCCAGCAGCTTGGAACGTGCTCGTTGAATGCCGCGCTGGCCGCCAATCAGACGGGCGCCAGTTCCCTGGGCACCGGGCTGACGCAACTCGCCAACGACATGAACGCGGCCGCTGCCGCGCCGGCCAACCCGGTGTTTGAGAGCCGCATCGGCGCCGACGTCACCATCATTACCGGGGCGCTGGGCCTAATCTCTTATTTGCTCCCGTTCGATGCTCCTGTTACAGCGGCGGGAGCCGCGGTGGCAACCGCAACACCCGGCAACCTGTTCGCCGCCCTGAGCAATCTGGATGCGGCCATATGCCCGGTGGGCACGGCATTGAACCAGGCGAGCAGTTACAACACGCAGATCTCACTGGCTCCGAACAGCCTGGTAGCCGCCCCGAACGCTGCCGCGGTCTTCACGGTCAACCTATATAATCCCTCGCCCACCACCAAGGTGTATAACCTGACTGTTACCGGTGTGCCCTCCGGTGTGACGGCGCTCTTCGACTCCACCACGGTGAACCTGGGACCGGTAGGTCAATACTCCGCTTACTCCAGCTCTTATGGGCTGGTCCCCGTCACTCTTACGCTGACACCCGGCGCATCGTTTACCGCGCCGGTGACATTCACGGTAACCGCAACGCCGGTGGGAGCGCCGGAATTCGCCGTCTCTACCTCCGGCACTCTCCTGGTGCGGCCGCAACAGATTAGCATCGATAACATCACCGCCACCCCGGCCTACGGGCCGCCCGGCACGCAGTTCGTGATCACCGCGCGGGTCTTCGCCGAGGTGAATGAGGTTGAATCGTCCTTCCTGACCATGCAGCCGTACACCGCCAGCGGCAGCGCCATCACTTTTGGCTATCAGAGCCCGACCTTCAATCTTTCCCCGGACTCTACGCTGCAAACGGTGACTATAGCGACCATCGACTCCACTAACTTCGCAAATGGTCCGTACACCGTTCAGATACAGGGCTACAATACCAACCCCTATCAGGCGTTCCCCGGCGCCACCGGGGCCGGCTCTTTTCTGGTGGGCGCTCCGCTCTCCGGAACCCTTACTGCCAACGCGAATTCGACTCCTCCAGGAAGCGTGGCGCCCGGCAACAGCGCCGCGCAGGTTTCCCTCAATATCGCCCGCGACGCGGTCCCCAACCCCGTCTCGACATTGGTAGGCACCACTGTGATGACCGGCGTCCCGCACGCCATGACGCTCTTTCAGAACGGCGGGCAACAGCTCGCCTACGTCTGTTCCGATTCCGTGGTGAATATTGTCGATGTCACCGACCCATCGAATATGCAGGTTTTGGGCACGTTTGCCGGCGACATTCTGACTACCGAAACAGGCGCTCCGGGCGACCCCACAGGCGGCGTCGTGCCGGGCTTCCAGGTAATGGCTTGTAGCACCTATAACTCCGCCGGGTCGAATAACTTCGTGATCAGTTATAGCCGTTTCGATGGCAATACAACCGCTCAACCGATACCTACCCACTTCGCGACTTACAGCCTGGCGCACCCCACTGCGCCCACGCTGGTGGGAGGCGTGGTGGATATCGCACGCGCCGACAGCACCGGTCTCTACGTGGCTGGGACCACTGCCCTGATGTATCAGAGCACCACGTTCTACAACCCATACAGCAATTTCATTTTCGCGTTCACCGGCGACATCTGGGCCGCCGGCCTGGGGGGCGGTGCGGTTACCTACGATAACGACGTCTTCTCCTGCGGCGGTTTGAACGCCAGCAGCCAATGCAATAACGGCGTCACGGTCCCCACTTATAGCAATAATGGCGGCGTGTGCACTTCGACCGGCACCACGGTGATTGCGAATGACCAGACCCGCGGCGGCCCTTATCGCATCGGGCTGGGCACGGCGGTCAACAGTACCACCACTTATTTCGCTTCCAGTAACAGCGTCGAAGGTAACATCGAAAATCCAGCCTGCCCCACCGTGGTGGGACAACTCCTGGTGGTCGATACTACCAACCCCATGAGTCCGCAGGTGGTCACCAGCGTTGCCGACCCCGCCATGGCTTTTATGAGCGGTGTCGCCGTGCAGGGCCATCTCGCGGTGGCGGTGGGCGATTCCACGGGTATTTACGACATCAACTCGGGATATGTGGGAACACTGGTGATCTCTTCTTTCGATATCTCCAATCCCCAAAACCCGACGCTCACCAGTTCGATTACGACGCAATTGCAGGATTCGGCGGGATCCTTCATTATTCCCCTGGGCTCTAACACCTTCGCGGTCGGCAACACCACTCTGAATAAGAATGCCGAACTCGTACTGGTGGATGCTACCGACCCCTCCAATCTGCGCTACATTCCGTACAATGCCAATTTCGTCGCCAACCCGACCATCGCGGAGAACGGCTTCTTCTTTGCTCTTAGTGCCACCCCTGCTTCCAGCACCAATTCGCTCTCGGCGTTCCAACTGAGTGAAATCACCGGGCCGCAACTTACAGTGAAGCTGAATCTTCCTACTACCGGCAACGCGGTCATCGATCCCACCAGCTTCAGCCTGGCTCCTTCGAAAGTGACCACCGGCACCACTTACAACACGTATGAGTGGGACCAACCCGCCCCCAACACCATCAGCTTCAACGTGAACCTTACCGGCATCAACCCCGGCGACGTCCCGGTGGTGGTGACGGGCGGCGAGATGGATTACACCCTGCCCGCTCTGGGACCCGGCACTTTTGTCTTACCGACGCTGACTGTTCTGTGCCAACATATCCTGGATATGACGCCGGTTTCGCAGTACGTACAAAACGCCGGCAACTCCGCCACCTACATGGTGACCGTAAGTAATCCTACTTCGGTCTCGCAGACTTTTGTTCCTTACACCGCTGGCATCCCGTCGTCATGGGGCGTGCAACAGCCCGCCAGCGTGACCGTGCCGGCCGGGGGCAGCCAGAGCTTCAACCTGGTGCTCACTACCGCGACCGGTACCACTCCGGCTACCTATACCTTCTTTGCCGCTGTGGCGACGGCCGGCGGCATCAATTCCTGGGTTGGCGGCACGATCATCGTTCAAAACGTCGCCAATTCGACGAATGGCAATGTAGGCACCGGCTATGTGGCTTTCACCGCCTCCATCAGTCCCAGCCAGGTTACCATCGGCCCGTACGGGGCGGTCCAGTTCCAGGTGGCCATTACTAACACCGGTACCGTACCGGCCACCATTTATGTCAGTTACCCTAGCGGCTACAGCCTTCCCAGCGGATGGCAAATCCCGTTTACGCCTACTTATGGTCCTTATGTTCAGCCGGGCCCGGGTAACACCGCTTACATAACCGGAACCCTGCAGGTGCCGCCCAGTTACTTCAACACCACTGCCCCCGGCACCTACGTGATTCCCCTGCAGGTGGTGCAGGCTTATAATGTACCGACCGTCAACATTCCGCTGACAGTGAATATTGTGGCTGCCGGATTCACCACGCTCGTGAATCCGGGCAGTGGGCCGCCTACCGGCAGCTACTCTCTACACCTGGCGAATACCGGCAACGCCAGCGATAGTTACAATATCTCGCTGCAGGGCCAGTTGGCGCAGGTAGCCACCATCCCCTCTCCGCAGGGTCCGATTGCCGCCGGCGCTACTACAGACATACCGATCGCCATCAATCCGATCAATTTCGTGGCGCCGGGTAACTACACCCTCCAGGTAAAGACGGTATCGCAGTCCAATCCGGCGCTGGTATCCTACTCCGAACTGGTCATCACTGTGCCATCGGCGGCAGGCGTTTCCGCTGCTATTAATCCGTCACCTACGAGCGTCGCGAGCACGCCGGACTCGGTGTCTCTCCTGTTTCAGGCGAACAACACCGGCAATACCAAAGACACCTACACTGCCAGCATTACCAACACCGCCGGGGCTGTCTCGGCGACCCTCAATGGAGGCCAGACGATCTCCGCCTTCGCCGTGCCCGGTCTGGGCAACGCCATCTTCCCGTTGAACGCCACTGTAAGCGGCAGCGGAAACGCCACCGTCACGGTCACTGTGCAATCCCTGACCACGCCAACCGAGAAAGCCAGCGCCACCGTGGTGATCAACGGGCCTCCGGCCGCGAACCTGCCGACCGCCAATGCCGGCAGCGGCGGCAATGTCCCGGCGCATCGTCTCACCCTTCTCAACGGTACCGCCAGCGCTGACACCAACACCCCTCCGCTGCCCCTCAGCTATGCCTGGAGCCTGATTTCGGCGCCGGCCGGCAGCGCGCTCACCACGTCTTCCATTGGCTTACCCACGGCGTCCCTCGCAACGTTCCGTCCCGACGTTCTGGGCGCCTACCGGTTCGAACTCACCGTCAGCACCACTAACGGATCGTCCAGTGCGCTGGTTACCTACACGGCCGCGGACTCACCCCCGGTGGCGGTCACCGGCTTCAACTTCAATGCCCGCGTGGGAACCTTCGCTTTCCTCAACGGGAATAACTCGTACGATCCCGACAGCCAGCCCATCAGCTTTGCCTGGAGCCTGATCTCCGCGCCGCAAGGCAGCGCTGTCACTTCCACGTCGATCTTCAATTCCCAAACCACTAACGCGTTCTTCACGTCCGACGTGGCGGGCGCCTATCAGTTCCAACTCGTGGTCACCGATGCCAGCGCTTCCAGTCCGCCCGCTCTGGTGACCGTGACTGCGTTTGCTGACGGCAGTGCGCCGCCTGACGCCGTTCCCGGGCCGGTTGGCCAGAATATCGGAATTAATGGCACGGCAACGGTGATCGGCACGTCCAGCTACGACCCCAACAGTACGCCCATCGGCATCGACTATCGTTGGAGCCTCACCTCGAGCCCCAACGGCAGCGCCGCCACTCTCAGCCGAACCTCCACCTCTTTCACCACAGTGACGCCCGATCTACCCGGAACTTATGTGGTCACGCTGATGGCCTCCAATTCCCACGGCTCGAACTCCAACAGCGTGACCATCACGGCCTATTCCAGCGACGTGCCCCCCAACGCCAGCGCCGGGCCGAGCCAGTTCGTCACCCCTACCAGCGTGGTCAATCTCAGCGCGCAGGCCACTGCCGATCCCGATAGCGGTCCGCTCAATTTAGCCTTTCTCTGGTGGCTCGATTCGCTTCCCTATGGGAGCACCTCGACAATCCAGAATGCGACTAACGCCACGCCGACGTTTACCGCCGATAAGCCGGGCTACTACCTTGCCCGTGTGGAAGCGAACGATGGCCTGCTGGCCGGCTTTGCCAATGCGCTGGTCACTTCCGCGCAACTCTGCGATGCCGATGCCAACGGCGTCATCAATAGCGTGGACATCGCGCTTATTCAGGCGGCCATCGGGCAGACGGCGGCCGCCGGCGACCCACGCGATTCCGACGCCAACGGCACTATCGCCGCTTCCGACGTCACCGGCTGTTCGGGGATGGTCAGTACCGGGACACCCGTGTTTCAGGTACTTCCTGCCAGCGTTACGCAAACCGTAATCGCAGGCAGCCCCGCGGTATCGCACTTAGTGCAGGTGGCATCCACCGGCGATCCCATCACGTTTACGGTGCAGTCCACGCAGCCTTGGGTCACCCCCAGTGTGACAACCGACAGTACGGGCTCCATCAGCACGCTCTCAGCGACGCTCAATCCTGCCAGCCTGACGGCGAGCGCCACGCCATATACGGCCACTCTTACCTTCACGCCATCCGTGGGTGCGGCCATCGCCATCCCGGTGTCGCTGACCGTAATGATGCCGGGTGTCGAGATCTCGCCGATGTCGTTCACCGAGAATCTGGTGCAAGGCGCCGCCGCCGTCACCCAGCAACTGCAGATCTCTTCTTCGGGCAGTGCCGTCAGCTTCACGGTGGTATCCGACGCGGCGTGGCTCACCAGCAGCATCGGCAGCGGGAACACAGCCACGGTTACCAGCCTCAACGCCATCGTGAATCCCGGTTCGATGACGCCGGGTAGCTACACCGGCCACCTCACGTTCACCCCTGGCGGACAGGTTACTGTGACCCTTACCGTCACCGCCCCAGGACCGGTAAGCCCCAGCCCGATGACGCTGACGTTCAACGCTAATTACGGCGGGCCGGTCACGGCAGCGCAGCCGGTAAACGTCACGTCGACCAGCGGCGCGGTGAACTTTTCGGTCACTTCCGATTCGAGCTGGCTGTCGGCCGCGATGACCACCGGCACTACGCCGCAAACGCTGAATGTGACCGCGACTCCCGGGACGCTCTCGCCGGGAACTTACAACGGCAACCTGACCTTGATTTCGGGGTCGAACACTTCGATGGTGTCGGTGACCTTCAACATCGCTGGCGTCGCCGGTTCCCCTTGCGATGTGAATCAGGACGGACATATCAACATCGTCGACGTCCAGAAGATGGTCAACGAAGCTCTCGGCCTCGCCGGCGCCGGCAACGATCTGACCAGCGACGGTATATTGAATCTGGTCGACGTTCAGATCGACGTGAACGCCGCCCTCAATTTAGGCTGCTCGGCGCATTGATGGATGGGCGGCGCGATACGTCGCGCCGCCGGCTTCACACCCGAAAATACGGAATCCGCCGGTAGCATTTTCCAATCCAGAAATGAGCCCGAAATCAAGATTTGATTCCAGCGCGAGATGAGCCTGAAGCTCGGCTTCCATTCCAATACGAGATGAGCCCGAATGACGGCTCGCTGCGGATGGTTTCCTTTCTTTGGTTTTCTG
>DATAUB010000055.1:0-1699 GCA_036268475.1 Bryobacteraceae bacterium
TCCATGATCCACGCCATCACCTGCTCGTTGGTGTTCATGTCCGGCGCCGGAACGTCTTTTTCCGGGCCAATGAACTCGATCAGCTCCGCTGTGTAGCGGCGCGTCATCCGCTCCAGCTCGCCGATCGACATCTTTTTGGGATCGCAGATCACTCCACCCTTAGCACCGCCAAAGGGGATATTTACGACCGCGCACTTCCATGTCATCCAGCTGGCCAGCGCGCGAACTTCGTCCAGCGTGACGTCGGGCGAGTATCGGATGCCACCCTTCGCCGGTCCCCGCGCGATGGAATGTTGGACCCGGTAGCCCGTGAAGACTTCAATGGAGCCGTCGTCCATGCTGACCGGGAAGTGCACAATGAGTTCGCGGGCTGGATACCGCAGGACTTTCCAGAGTCCGTCATCCAGGTTCAGCTTTTGCGCCGCGAAATCGAATCGAGCAGCCTGGGCTTCCCAGGGATTGATCTCCTGCTCGAGGGTAAGTGTCTGCATTGCATATCTCCAGTGTTCCAGTGAACGTTGCGCTGCCCTCTGCGAACCATCCAGCATGAAACACGCAGAGAACCGCAGGAAATCCTACGAATGGGTGGTTTCGACCTCCCGGTACCACCAGAAGCACCGGAAACAGAATCACCCGCATTCTTTCGGCCAAACCCACGAGTATAGGCCCGCCCCAGATACATCAACAACCGGCGAGGTTAGCGACTCCGGCACTCTCTCAATACTCGTCTAAGTACCCCTCTAAGGGATGCCGGAAGCCCTCGCCGGGAATACTCGCCTTCGGCCGCAGCACGCCGCGCGCCACTTATGCGTGTGCCGCCATGTACCATGACGGTGTCCCCATGGCCCATATCGCTGCCGATCCTGAAGCCCTGTTTCCGGCGCTCCCGGAGTTCCTCAAGCTGGCGCGCGCCCACACGCTGGTACCGGTCTGCCGCCGCCTTGTCGCGGACCTGGAGACACCCGTTTCCGCCTTCCTGCGGCTCGCCGCCGATGAGCCGGAGTGCTTCCTCCTGGAATCGGTCGAGGGCGGCGAAAAGCTGGGCCGCTACACCTTCATGGGGGTCAGGCCGGCAGGCAAGCTGATGGCTCGCGGCGGCGAGGTGACCACCTGGCAGGGCAAGCGGCAAAAGACCGTCAAGGGCGATATCTTTGCGGCGCTGAAGATCGCGCTGGACGCTCACTCCCCGGCACATGTTGCTGGATTGCCGCCCTTTACCGCCGGTGCCATCGGTTTCTTCGCATACGATGCCGTTCGCCAGATCGAGCGCCTCCCCACCCGTGCCAAGGACGATCTCCAGGTGCCCGACGCCTGTCTGGCCTTCTTCCATGAGGTGGTCGCCTTCGACCACGTGAAGAAGGAGCTGCTGCTGATTGTGAACGCGGACGTGCGTAAGCAGGCGCCAAAAACGGCCTACGCCACCGCACTCAAGCGGCTCGCCGCGCTGGAACGCCAGCTCTCGAAGCCGCTGCCGGAGCACGCCCGGATCCGGGCACGAAACCGGCGCGAACAGAAGCTCGTGATCAAAAAATGCACCCGCAAGGCGGATTACATCCGTGCCGTGGAGCGCACCCGCGAATACATCGCTGCTGGAGACATCTTCCAGGCAGTGATTTCGCAGCGCTTTGAGGTAGATCCCGGCAACGATCCGTTCGCCATCTATCGCGCGCTCCGCATCGTGAATCCATCGCCCTATATG
>DATAUB010000056.1:0-196337 GCA_036268475.1 Bryobacteraceae bacterium
GATCGATCGTCGACGACGGTAATTTCCGTGACGACGACATCGCCGATTTTCTCGTGCGGCGTGGATTTTTCAGACATCGTCCTACAGCCCGCCCCAGATTTCGGTCGCGACGTCGACCACCAGCTCGAGCTTGCGGCGCTGGATGTCCGGCGTGATGCGGTTGCCGTGATGCGTGCTGGCGAAGCCGCATTGCGGGCTGAGGCAGAGCTGATCGAGTGCGATGTAGCGCGCGGCATCGTCAATGCGCCGCTTCAAACTGTCGGCCGATTCCAGCGCGCCGCTCTTCGACGTCACCAGCCCAAGGACCACCGTCTTATTCTTGGGGACGAAGCGGAGCGGTTCGAAGCCGCCGGCGCGTTCGGTGTCGAACTCCATGAAGTAAGCGTTGACGCCGATCTGGTTAAAGAGAATTTCGGCAACCGGCTCGTAGCCGCCCTGTGCGATCCAGCTCGAACGGAAGTTGCCGCGGCAAAGATGCATGGTGATGGTCATATCGGCCGGGCGATCGGCGATGGCGGTATTGATCATCTGCGCGTAAACGGCCGGCAGCCGTTCGGGGTCATCGCCGCGTTCGCTGAGGAGTTGGCGCTGCCCGGCATCGCACAGGTAGGCAAGGTTCACTTCATCGAGTTGGAGGTAGCGGCAGCCGGCATCGGCGAAAGCCTGGACCGCCCCGCGGTAAGCCAGCGCGAGATCGCGGTAGAACCCTTCCATATCGGGATAAATGTCGCGGCTCACGGCCCGGCGGCCGCCGCGGAAATGGAGCACACTGGGCGATGGGATGGTCATCTTCGGGGTGGCGCGCGTGTGTGCGCGCAGAAACTCGAAGTGCCCGATCATAGGGTGGGACGTGAATCCCACTGTGCCGGTGACGCGCAGTCCCTTGGCCTGCGTCTCGATGCCGCCCTTGAAAGCGATGCCGTGATCGGCGCGGAACGATTCGACGCCGTCGAGATGCTCAAGGAAATCGAAATGCCACATGGCGCGGCGGAATTCGCCGTCGGTGGCGCTGCGCAGTCCGACGGCGGCCTGTCGTTCGATGGCGTGCTCAATTGCGGCATCTTCGACGGCGCGCAGGTCGCCGTCGGATATCGCGCCGCGCTCGTGAAGGGAGCGCGCTTCCTTGAGAGACGCCGGGCGCAAGAGGCTGCCGACGTGGTCGGCGCGGAAGGGAGGAGTAGTTCGGACCATAGTTTGCATGCAGCAGGCCGATTCTATCCCTTTTTCCAGTCCCGAAACAAGCGGAATATCAATTCCTGCATGCAGGGCGCTCTGGTATTCTCTTAGGATGAATCCTCAGGATTCGATCCAGATCCCCCGCGCCGAGGGGGAGTCGCAAACGCTACGCGCGCTCGCGGAGATGCGCGAGCTACTAATCCGCGGCGAGTTCAAGCCCGGTGAACGCATTCGTGAAATCCCGCTGGCGGCGCGGCTGGGCGTGTCGCGGACGCCTTTGCGGCTGGTGCTCGACCGGCTGGAGCACGAAGGTCTGCTGAAGGCGCGGCCGAAGGGCGGCTTTGTAGCGCGGCAGTTTTCGGTGCAGGACATTCTCGACGTGATCGAGCTGCGCGGCACGCTGGAAGGCATGGCGGCGCGGCTGGCGGCGGAGCGTCTGGGGGGGAAGGCGGAACTGGCGCCGGTGCAGGAGTGCCTGGCGGAGATCGATGCGGTGCTCGCGCGGCAGCCGGCGGATGTCGACACGGTAGTGGCGTACATTCCGCGCAATGAGCGCTTCCATGCTCTGCTGCTCGACCTGGCGAAAAGCTCCATGGTGCGACGCTCCATCGAACAGGTGCTGGTGTTGCCGTTCGCCTCGCCCAATGCCTTTGTAGCGTCGGAACTGAACTCAGCGGAATGGAACGACGTGCTGCTGATGTCGCAGTGGCAGCATCGCGCCATCGTCGACGCGATTCTCAATCGCGAGAGCGGGCGTGCCGAAGCGTTGGCGCGCGAGCATTCGCGGATGGCGCGCCGCAGCGTGATGAAGGCGTGTGCGGAGAAGCGCATTCAGACCATGCCCGGCGGTCAACTGGTGCGCCTGCCGGAAGCCGGATAAGGCCGCGCCGCGCCGGTGACTTTGGCGGTCTCGCCACGCAGCACTTCGATCAGGCCCTGCAGGTAACTCTCGATGGCGGCGAGTTCGGAAGGCGAATAGCGCGCCTGGAGCGTCCCCACAGCGCGCCCCAGCGATGCGAAAATCGGCGCGATCCGGGGTTGCAGTTCACCCAACCCCGCGCTTTGGATGACCACGCTGCGGCGGTCTTTGGGATGCGGCTCGCGGCGCGCGTAGCCGGCGCGCTCCAGCCGGTCGACAATGCCTGTGATGGCGCCGGTAGTGAATCCCGAGAGTTGCGCCCGGCGCCCGGCGGTAGCGGGCCCGTGCTGGCTCAGCAGGCTGAGGCAGCGCCATTCCGTGGCGCTCATACCCAGTTGCGCCGCCACGGCTTCGTGAAAAAGCACCACGGCGGCGCTCAGTTCGCGCCCCAACGCCTCGCCGGGGGGCAGCGGGGCAGCTTTCCGTTTGGCAGATGATTTACGCGTAAGCATCTTAGCTATAAGATATCTATGCGCGAGGCAGTTCAGACGGTGGACCTGATGTTCCCGGCGCGGCGCGAGGAGCCTTGGATCGGCCGGCGCGGCGTGGCGTGGGCGGCGATCTTCTTTACGCTGGCGTCGGTGATTGCGTGGTACTCGTGGACGCAGAGCGCGCGCCAGCAGGTGTTCCACGTGCCGCTCTACAATCCGCCGCCGGCGTACCTGGCGATGGCGGTGGCGGCGATACTGGCGTTGATCGCCGCGGCCTACCGGCTTGGCGGCGCGGGCACGATGCAGAGTGGAACGGCGCCCCGCCCGGCTATGGTGGGACTGGCGGTGGCGCTGTTGGCCGCGCCGTGGAGCGCGCCGGTGCTGCTGGCGTATGGAGCGGCGCCGCAGATGCCTTATCGATTGGCGATTGCGGGTTCGCTGGCGTGGGCCGCGGCGGCGCTGGTGTTCATGCGGCGCTGGTCTTTCCGGACGGGTTGGCAGGATGGTCAGCGGTACGACGCGGACTGCGGCGCAATCGCCGGCTGTATGGCCGGAGGGTTTGTGTTGTTCGCCATGGGGGGCGCGTCGCGGGTGGATTGGATCGGCAAGATCGTGTTCGATGCGGCGGCGGTGGCACTGCTGGCTGCCAGGGTGCGGCGTTAAAGTGCCGGGCCCAGCACCTTTCGGAGCGCGCTGACATAAGTGGCGAGCGCCTTGCGGCCCGCGGGCGTGAGCCGGTAGATGGATGCCGGTTTCTTGCCGATGAATTTCCGCCTGACAGCGATATAGCGGGCCTCTTCCAGGCGCGCGAGGTTGGCGCCCAGGTTGCCATCGGTGGAGCCCGTTTTGTCGCGCAGCCATTTGAAGTCGGCGGTGTCGACGCCGGAAAGCAGCGCCAGCACGGCCAGCCGCAACTGTCCGTGGACCACCGGATCGAGTTCCGGCAGCACGCTGATTTCACTCATCGGCATACTTCCATTCACGATACGTGAGCCACGCTCCGAATGTCACGCTGCCGAGCAGGAGTGCGCCCGCGGCCACCAGGGACAACTGCCGTGTGGGCAGCACGAACGCCGCCAGCGTGGCTGCCCACCACACCAGCGCGGCGGCGAACTGCGGCCCCCAACGCAGGATGATGCTGCTGGCCGTGAAGGCGACGGCAGCCAGTGCGAAAAACAAAATATACAGCGCGCGCAAATCGAGCATGCCCGACCATGCCGCGGCCAGCGCCAGCACCAGCATCGCCGCGCCCGCCGACCCCCAGACCGCGCTGATTGCCGCCCCCACCGTGCTGCGCGCCGTACCCCGCCGGCGCCGCGCCCGCACGGCGACGCCATTCACGACCATGCAGAGCAGCGTCACCACCGGCCACGCCAGCTCCGGCCGCGGCCCGCGGGACTCCCACCACATCCCCAGCAGCGGCCCGGCGCCCCATAGCAGGAACATCCATCCCCAGCGCTCGGTGGTGCGCCTGCCCTCCACCATCATGTGCTCGATCAGCTTCAGCCGGTCGAGAAGTTCGGACTGCTCGGGGTCGTACATGTGCCGCCTCCGGATTTATTTTACCAACAAACCAGAGTACTCTGGAAGTTAGAGTATGATGGAATCATGAATGCTTGGCGCTATGCTATTCCGGCCGCCGGCACCGCGCTCTGGTGCTTTCCGTTCCTGCTGGCGCGGGGGCGCCTGCAAGTCTCGCTGACGCGGGACCGGCGGGCGCGATGGGGCGTGGCGCTGGAAGGCCTGGGATACACTCTCCTCTGGCAAGGCAGTTTCTGGCTACGATCTCCGGCACGCTGGCAGATCGCGTTAGCGGCAGTCCTGTTCGCCATCGCTTGCGCGTTGTCGTGGACCGCGGCGCAGTCGCTCGGCCGGCATCTTCGGGTGGACGCCGCGCTTGAGGACGAGCATCGCCTCATCCGCACGGGACCGTACCGCTTCATGCGGCATCCGATCTACACGTCGATGCTCGCCGTGCTGTTGGGCACGGGGATTCCGATTGCGCCGTGGTCTCTGCTGGTGCCCGCGCTGGCACTGTTCCTGCTCGGCACGGCGATCCGTGTGCGCGTAGAAGAAGCCCTGTTGGAATCGCGCTTTGGGGACGAGTTTCGCCGCTACCGGCAGAGCGTTGCGGCCTTGATTCCGTTCGTGGCATGAAGACGGGCTATCCTCACGCTGGTTCCCAGCCGCGCGTGGGCCGATGTCTGCTTAATACTTCGTCTGCGGGCCCAGGAAACCAAACAGGGATTCGAATGAGATGCCCCAGGCCGTGCTCGGACCTTCGTACCCCTTCAGTTCCACCTGGCGGCGCGAAAACGGAGAGTGCGGTCCCAGTGCGAGTTCCGCGAAAGTCCGCTCGCCGAGCGCTACACCGAAACCGATCTGCTTGGTGGCGGCTTCCAGTCGGAAGGCGGCGTTCACGGTATCGCCCAGCGCGGTGTATTCCGAACCGCCCACAATGGCCGGCCCGGTATTGACACCCGCGCCGATGCGCAAAGGAGCGGGAAGCGGGAGCGAGCGGCTGATCTCGGCAGTGGCGTCGTTGATTTCGCAGATGGCGCGCAGCGCGCGAATCAGATCGGGCCCGATATTTTCCGGATGATCGTGGACCCAGACCGCCATCACTGCGTCACCGATATATTTTTGCGCCCAGCTTCCCAGGTGCTGCGCGATCTGGCCGGAGCGCAGGAACCAAGTACCGATAGTCTGCGAGAGCAGCGATTCGGGAACCTGGCGCGCGAGCGGAGTGAAGTCGCGGATGTCGACCACTACGATCGTCGTGAGGGTGTGGGTGTGGAGCGCCGTGGTGGGCATGTTGCGCGTGGTGATCTCGCGCACTTCGAAGATGGAGTTGGTTGCCAGGGGATTGCGGAAGATCAATTCCTGATCGCCGAAGACCAGGCGGTCTTTGTCGTTGAGCAGCAGCGGAAGGCTGACGCGGCGGGCGTTCACAAAGGAGCCGTTGCGGCTGCCAAGGTCCACCAGCGAGTACTCGCCGCCGTCTTTTCGCTGAATGAGGGCGTGCAATCGCGAGACCGACCGGCTATCCAGCATGACCGCGCAGCCGTCGCCGCGGCCAATGGCCCACGACTGGGCGGAAGTCAAAGGAAAGCGCCGGCCGGTGGTTTCCAGCAGAAGAAAGGCTTCCACGGCGGTGGGCGTCACTGATCCACTGTAGCAAAACGTCCGAAAAGATTGTCAGTTCCAGGACCACCCCATGTGAATTCTCGGCTTCGTACCGGGTATGGGCCGCTCTTGGTACAAACGGTACGTTTCGACAGGGTATTTCCGGCGCGGCGGCGGTTAAACTGTTTTTGGTAAGGCGCCGATAACATTAACGTGGACGCGGAAATGGACATTACTCAGGTATTCATCTACCTTCAGTTGCTGGATCTGTTGACCACCCTGGTGGGATTCAAGCTAGGCGCGCGGGAGGCGAGCCCTTTCATTCGCATGCTGATGCACGCCGGTCCGGCTGCCGGCGTAATGGTTTCCAAGATACTCTCGCTGGGTCTGGGGGCCCTGTGCCTCTACTACAAGAAGAATCACCTGGTGCGGTGGATCTCATATTGGTATGGCGGGCTGATCGTGTGGAATCTGATGGTGATGCTGGCGTCGCCCGGGCCGTTGGGACACTAGCACTGCTGCCGCCGCGACGGCTCCGCTCGGCACTACCCATCACAATGAGGCTCGCCGAGTTCAGCGGAAGAGCCACGAAGCGGTGAGCAGCATCCCCAACAACAGCGCCGTTTCTCCGGCCATACGTCGCAATGTCATAGTAAGTCTCCCAGTACCTTCCATTCAGTGCTCCCGCAGCGCACGCCGGCGGGTACGGTTTTCATGACCATCTCCCCGGCCGCGGTAAGGTCCACCTGGTACAGCGCCAAATCGCTCTGCTTCACCACATATTGCCCGTTCTGCATCAGCCACGAATCGGCATAGGTATACGCTACGTAAGGATTAGGCGCCTCGGCGCGCACGCGAAACTGCGCAGTGGAGGGTTCATAGTTCGCATAGCTATAGCAGTGGCCCAGGCAGGCGCGGTCGATCACGTGCGCCAGGTCGATGCGCAGGGTGTGGTCGTCGATCGCGCTGATCACCCTTTGTCCGGGCGGCAGCGCCGCCACCATGCGCTGCATGCGATTCTCAAACGCATTGATAGCGTGCTCGTCGTGAAACAGGAAGGCGAAGAAGACCACCGCCACGGCGATGAGGGCGCCACGCTCGAAGCGGCGTGGGGCGGCGGAGGCCAGCAAGGCACAGACGCAGATCCCGACTCCCAACGACATACGCTGGGCGATGAAGGCCAGCGCATGTTTGTAGCCCGGTATCAGGATGGCGTTAGGCAGAATGAAGACCGCCGCGGCGCCGATCAGGCAAAGCTGGAAGGGCACGCCGGCGAAGACTTCGCGCGCGCCGGCAGTGCGCGCGACATTCAGAAACATCACCACCCAGAGAAACAGGAGCGCCACCAGAACCGCATAATACTTGCTGTCGAACACCCAAGCCTGGTCGAGCCCCGTAGTCATGGAAAGCTGGTTGGCGCCCCATATCGTGTGCCACCTGGCCGCCAGCACGACGCGAACCGCCACCAGTGCTGCGACCGCACAGGCAGTGAGCAGCAGGCGCGACTTTCCGGGCAATCGCCTGGCGATGATGGCATACGCCGCCAGTCCGGCCACCCATGCCACCGGCAGCCCGTGAGCGACGTAGGCTAGCGCGAGAATTACGGCAGCGACGGCTACCTTGCGTGCGTTCGGTTCCCACAACAGCGCCAGCGCCCAGAAGCACAGGCCCAGGCTGAGATAGAAATTGAAGAAGCCCATGTGAAACACCCAGCCGTACGCCAGAATCGCGATGCACGGCAGAATCTGCCAGGGCATGCGCCCCGAAACGGCACGCGCGAAGGCGAACGCGCCCCAGGTGAAAATCAGCACCGAGAGCGATACCGGAATGCGCTGCGCCCAATCGGGACCGGCCAGGGAGAAAAGGCCGCTCAGCATCAGGTCGAACAGCACGTTGGTGGTCTGGGTGGCGATGCGCAGTCCGGGGAGTTGTCCGGCGGCGATCAGATGCGCCAGCCACGTGTTATAGATGTGGCTCGACAGATCGCCCGCTTCGATATGCTCCTGCCAATAGCACGGCAGCAACAGCAGCAGCGAGATGACGGCGTACAGCCATCGGCTCCGCTTGAGCGCCGCTAAAGCGGGATGCTCCGGCGTGGGAGCGGCCGGAGCGGCGCGGAGTTTGGTTTTCGATCGCATCTAACCATTCTCTAACCGGAAGGAGCGGAATTCCGGAATGAGCTGGAATGGCGTGGCGACGGCGGAGATGGCCTCGCCCGATTGGCGGACGTTGTGCTCTGAAATCCGCGCGTCCGCGCCTTCGATGGCCAGTTGCAGGTAGGGGACGCGATACGGATCGATGCGCATGATGCGGCAGCAGGTGGCGTCCACGGCGACCGGGTCGCTGCCGGCTACCAGCACGCCGGCGTATTTCGCAGTCCCCTGAATGGGTCCGTTGCCTTCCATCCCCACGATGCCGTCCACCAGGGCGAACTGGCGGGGGAAGGCGGCATGTAAATCGGCAATACATTCCGCGATGCCCGCCCAGTGGAGCACGTTCTTGGGCCAGCCGTACACGCCGCCCGGCACCAGCCCGAAGAGATTTTTCATGGAGAGCGTGGCGCCCACCCAGTGGTGCGTCTTCATCTTGGGCATGGAGACCAGCAGGTCCGCACGCAGCGCGGTATTGGGCAGGTACAGCTTGCCCAGGCTGGAAAACTGGCGGGGCAGATGGACCTGAGTGACATCGTCGAGATTGAGGTCGATGAAGTGGTCTTCGAACTTGGGGACGATCTTGAAATAGCCCGCGGCGTCGGCCAGATCGAGCGTATTGCGGCGATGACCGGGGCCTTCGGCGATCACCACGCTGGCGGCGCCGCGCGCCCGGAACGCCTCCGCGGTGGCATGCACCAGCAGCGGATTGGTGTTGATGAAACTTTCAGGCTCGAACTCCACTAAGTTGGGCTTGATGACGACGCTGCGGCCGCGCACCTCGAGGTTGTGCTCGTCCAGAATGCGCCGGACGGTATCGTAGATGCGCTGGTCGTACGCCGGGGCGCGCACGATGGAGACGCGTGCGGGCGCGATGGGCAGCGGCGCGCGACGGCAGGCGGTAAGCGAGACGGCCGCGGAGGCTGCCAGCAGTTCGCGGCGCGTGATCTTGGGAGCGGGCTTCATACCCATAAGAAATCCCGGCCCTTCCGCGCTTCGCCGATCAGCAGGGCGAGCGATGTCTCAGGCAAAGTGCGGCATTCCACGCCGTCGGGAAGCGTAAAATCCGCGGGCATTTCCGCCTGCGCCATCAGTCCCAGCGTGAGCCAGTTGAGAGCATCGGCGGAACGGGCATCGGCCAGGAAGCGCTTCGCCAGGCCGACTCCGCGGCGCACTGCGGGAGCGTCCACTCCGCGCAAGGCGGCCAGAGCCATGCCGGTGGTTTCCGGGTAGGCATCCGCAGCGTAGCCCAATGCGTCGGTGGCTCCGTGGTTCCATCCGCCGCTGTGGCACGCGCGTGTCAGCAGAAACTGGCGGCCTTCCGCCACGCGCTGCGAGATTTCGGACGAGGGCATGCGGCGCGATTCCGCGGTGAGCGCGAGGATCGCGATGGAGGTAGGTCCCACCCAGGCGGCCGCGCCGTCCGTCCATGGCCAACCGGCGAATTTCTGGTCGGCCGGGCGGGGAACACCCAGCAGCCATTGCCGCAAGAGATAGAGTCTGGTGGACTCGTGGCCGGTGGTCCGCAGCAACCAGCGGATGGCGCCTCGATGGGCGTCGCGGCCGAGTTCTTCGGGGGGAAGGAGCGCCGCGAGCGCCGTTACCCAGGTGCTTTCCGCGACGCCGGACTGCGGTGAGAATCCGCCGTCGTGGCGTGCCACCGAACGCAACCAGCGAAGGCCGCGCGCGGCGCGTTGCTTTTCACCGGCGGCCAGCATGGCAAGGACGGAATACACGGTGGGCTCGGTCCACGAGACGCCGCGAACATAGGGCCAACCACCGTCCGGATTCTGCTTGCCGGCGAGAATATCGAGTGTCATTTCGAGAAAAACAGGACGTCAAGAATGGCGTGCGCGTGTACGTCGAAAAAAGCAAGGGCCGGCGGCGCCGCATGGTGCGGCGTCACCAGCCCTAGGAATCGAATGCTATCGAATCACCCGGCGCTTTCGCCGCCGGGATAAAAGCATGACCAGGGTGACGCCTGCCCCCAACCAGATTGCGCCTTGTACTGCGACGTCCATAGGGTGCTCCTTTCATGGAAGTGTTCCGTGCGCGGCGGAGGGTTCGCGAATTCCAACCCGCTGCCGCGTGGAGTTAGCGGGACAACCGGCGAGACCGGCGCCGTTTCAAGAAGATAAACAGAGTGCCACCGGCACCCAACCAGATTGCGGCTTGAATCAAAGTATCGCTCATCATTTTGTTTCTCCTTTTCGGTACGAATTAAGAACCACCAACGTGTTTCATCATCGGGAACAAATATTTGAATATCTGCAGGATGCCCGGGCCTGCCGCGACAATCAGCATCGACGGCAAAATGAAAAAGAAGATCGGGAAGACCAGCTTCACGCCGACTTTGCCGGCGCGTTCTTCGGCCTCCTGGCGGCGGGCGATCCGCATAAAATCGGAGTGCGTGCGCAGGCTCTCACCCATGCTGGTGCCGAAACGGTCGTTCTGAATGAGGATGGCCACCAGCTTGCGGATTTCGTCCTCACCGGTGCGGTCGGCGAAATTGCGCAGGGCGTCGGAGCGCCGTTTGCCGGCGCGCATTTCGAGCATCACCAGCGACATTTCTTCGCTGAGCTGCGGATGGCTGACGGCAAGTTCCTTGGCGACGTGGGAAATCGCCTGATCCAGGCCGAGTCCGGCTTCCACTGAGACCACCATCAGGTCGAGAGCGTCGGGCAGCGACAGGCGCAGAATTTCCTGCCTTTTGGCGACGCGTTTTTCGAGGAAGAAGCGCGGCAGAATCCAGCCGCAGGAACAGCCGGACACCATGAGCGCCATCTTCATCATGGAGTTGGGCGGCATCTTCGGCTCCAACAGGATCACCAGGAAGAGCATCCCCAGGGTGGCCACAATGCGGAGCCCGAAGAACACAGGCACGGCGTTTTCCGAACGGAAGCCGCCGCGGATCAGATTGGCGCGTAAGGTGGCGATATCGGCTTCCGAAGAAGGTACCTTGGAACCGATCTGTCGCAGCACGGTCACAATGGTGCTGGCCTGCGACTCGGAATCGCTCTCGATCAAGCTGTGCCGTTGATCGATGATGACGGGGGTGCCAAGTTGCTTGAGAAACTTGCCCGGTTTATAGAACACGCGGTATCCGATGCCGGTGAATGCCACCATGATCATCAGAAACGCGCAGGCGGAGAATAACAGCGGGCTAGCCATAATCAAACCTTGATGTTGATGATCTTCTTGATGAAGAAATTACCTAGGATCTGAGCGAAAATGGCGCCGCCGATCATCCATTTGCCATCGCTGTCGGCGGCCATCATTTGCAGGTATCCGGGGGCCACCGCCAACAGACCGATCATGGTGGCCACCGGCAGCAGCGCCAGAATAGTGGCCGTTAGACGTCCGTGGGCGGAGGCTGCTTTCACCTGCCCTTTCAGCCGGAAGCGTTCACGGATCACGTATGCCAGGCGCGAAAGAATTTCGCTCAGGTTGCCGCCGGTCTGTTTCTGCAGCATCACCGAAGAGGCGAAGAAGCGCACGTCCAGCAGCGGCACGCGCTCGGTGAAATTACGGAGCGCGATATCCAGCGGCGCGCCCAGGTTCTGCTCATTGAAGAGCGCGCGGAACTCCTGGCCCAACGGGTCGGCGATCTCTTCGCCGATCATTTCCAGACTGATGGAAAAGGCGTGGCCGGCGCGCATGGATCGCGCCAGAAAGTCGAGCGCGTCGGGGAATTGCTCTTCCAGTTTGTTGAGGCGTACGCTGCGCTTATGGCGCACGATCAGGTACGGGATCATTCCCGTGGCGATCGCGAAGACGATGGCGGTGGTGGTGCCGTTGAGCAGGATCTTGGTCCAGGCGCCCAGTCCCAGGCCGGGAATCATCGCCAGGCCCATCGCCATCAACAACCGGCTCGGCGACCAGTTCAGCCCGGCCTGCTGAATTTGCTCCTGCGCATGGCGCGAGAACTTGAGCTTATTCAGCAGGGCCTTGAAGCCGGTGGGCTGGTCGGGATCGATATCCTTGAGCAGGTTGGTGATCGGCGCGGAAGTCTCGCCGGCGGCGGTCTGGAGCATGTCCGAGACCTGCTTTTTGCGCCGCGCGTCCAGGAACTTCAGGCCCACGCTGACGGCCATCAGCACCAGCACGAACAACACGACGAAGGATACGATTACTGCGACTAACATCTAGTTGATCTCCACCACCGTCTGGAAGAGTTGCGTGGGCAGGATGATCCCGCACGACTTCAACCGTTCGTAGAACTTGGGACGGATGCCGGTGGCGCGGAAGCGGCCGCGCACTTTGCCGGTTTCCGACAGGCCGGTTTTTTCGAACAGGAAAATGTCCTGCAGGGTGATGATGTCCTGTTCCATGCCGACCACTTCGGTGATATGAGTGATGCGGCGCGTACCGTCGCTGAAGCGCGAAGTCTGGATGAACAGATCCACCGCCGACGCGATTTGCTGACGAATGGAGCGGATGCCCATGTTCGAATTGGCCATGCCGACCATCACTTCGAGGCGGCCCAGGCCGTCGCGCGGCGTGTTGGCGTGGATGGTGGTGAGCGATCCGTCGTGACCGGTGTTCATGGCCTGCAACATATCGAGGGCCTCTTCCGATCGGACTTCACCAACGATGATGCGGTCGGGGCGCATACGGAGGGCATTGATCACCAGTTGACGAATGCCGATGGCGCCCACGCCTTCTACGTTCGGCGGGCGGGTTTCCATGCGCGCCACGTGGGTCTGCTGGAGCCGCAGTTCGGCCGCGTCTTCGATGGTGACAATGCGTTCGTCTTCCGGAATGTAGGAAGAAAGCGCGTTGAGCAGCGTCGTCTTACCGGAACCGGTACCGCCGCAGATCAGAATATTGAGGCGCGCCTTGACGCAGGCTTTGAGCAGGTCGAGCATTCCCTCCGTCATGGCGAGCTTGGCCACCAGGTCTTCGCCCTTCAGGGCGTGCCGTCCGAAACGGCGGATGGAGAGCAGCGGGCCGTCCACCGCCACCGGCGGAATGGCGGCGTTGACGCGCGAGCCGTCGGGCAGGCGGGCATCCACCAGCGGAGAGGATTCGTCCACGCGCCGGCCCACGCGGGAGACCACCTTTTCAATGATGCGCAGCAGGTGGGCGTCGTCCTTGAACTCCACCGGCGTGCGATACAGTTTGCCGCCGCGCTCCACGTAGACCAGCTTGGGCGTGGTCACCAGAATATCGCTGATGGTTGGGTCTTGCAGCAGCGGCTCGAGCGGTCCCAGTCCGAAGACCTCGTCGAGAATTTCTTCGATAACGCGGTCTTTTTCCACCAGGGAGAGCGGTGTCTTCTCTTCTTCCACCAGTTTGGCGACAGCGGCGCGAATTTCCGCGCGGACGCGTTCGCCGGCCATGGAAGACAGCGCCTCCAGGTTGATGCGGTCCAGCAGTTTGCGGTGGAGCGTGAACTTCAGCTCCTGGTATTCGGGGGTGTACCCTTCTTTGGTGAAGAGGCGGTTAACCCAACCCGTCTCGCGATCGTTCGGTCGGTGCATCTGGTCCAGGACTGCTGGCATCTAGTTCCCTCTCAACCTTTCATCCAAAAAACGCAAATCGCTTCTTCGGCGATTTATCTTCCACTTCGAGGCTGGCGAGCTTGATGGCCAGCTTGGCAATCTGTTTGCCCAGGTCGCAATTGCGATTGAGCATACGGCCTTCGGCGTAGGTTTCGTACAACTCGGGGTAGTCGTTGGGGATCATGGCGAAAATCGGCAGCCCCAACATTTTTTCGAGTTCCGCCGGCGTGATGTCCAGGCGCTTCGGAGAGCGATTGAGGATCAGCCGGATCTTGTTCTTCCCGTACCCGCTGTCGAGCAGAGTCTGAATGATCTGTTTGGACTGGTGCAGCGCCGGCACTTCCAGCGTGGTCACCAGGCAGGCCTCGTCGATTTCTTCGAGCGCGGCCATGGCGGTATGGCTGAGACTGCGGCCCAGGTCGACCAGAGTCCAGTCGTAATGCGGCCGGGCGAAGCCCAGTACGTGGCGCACCTGCTCGTCCTTGATCTGCTGCTTGGAAGCCAGCGCCAGCGGCGCGGCCACAATCTCGACTCCCGGGATACCGTTCGAAACCAGCGCTTTCCAATAATGGATGTCGAGGCGGTGCAGATTGTTGACTGCGTCCAGGATCGAATACACCGACTTGGTCTTGGTGATGAAGCCCACCATGCCGGAATCCAGGTCGAGGTCGGCCAGCAGCACTTTCTGATTCTGCCGCCCCAGTTCGGCGGCCACGTGGGTTACCAGCGTGGTGGCGCCGCATCCGCCCTTGGCGGAGAAGAACGCGAAGCTCTTGCCGCCCGCTTTGGCACCGGCGTCGCGGCGGCGGCTGCGTTCCGCGGCACGTTTTTCGAGCGCGCGCCGCAGCGGGTCGCGCAGCGGGGGATACAGGTATTCGTTGATGCCGGCGCGCATGGACGCCAGAATCGCGTCCGGGTCGGCGGCGTTGTTGATCGCGATGATCATCGGGTCGCCGATAGCCGTGCGGATGGAATTCGCCAGGCCCTCAAGCGGTTCACGCCAGCCGCTGATATCGATGAGCACGACATCCGGCCGCATACGCTCCAACCGGTCCAGGAAATTGCTGACATCGCCGATATCCTGGTGTTCGACAATGATGCGGAATGGCAGATCGGCGAGGCAAGCCTGGGCTTGCTCCCACAAGTCGCGATTTTCGATGGCCAGACCGATAGTGAGCGGATACATAGGGGTTCCCGGGGAAACGGATCACTTACTGGCCGTTTCCGCCTCCCCCGTTGCCGCCGGCGCCAGCCGGGTTGGCATTGCCGCCGCCGCTACCCTGACCTGGTCCGCCCGTTGGAGCTTGTGCGGCGGGCGCGCCACCGGGAGGCGGAGTCGCCATCGGAGCGACAGTCTGGGGTCCCGTGATCGGGGCGGCTTGGATCAGCTTCTGCTGCTGGATCAGTTGTTCCAGCGGCAGGGTCTGCGAAGGCGGATGGACCGGCACCGGTCCGGTGACATCCATGCCCGGTTGCCGCATCGGGATGTCGGTGTTGTTCGACATGAACGGTACGGTCCACTTCAGCTCGGGCACAGGCTGTTGCGACGTCATGGGCCGCACGATCTCCGGCGTGATGATGATCATCAGCTCAGAGTTGTTCTTGGTGATGGTCTTGCTCTGGAAGAGTTTGCCCAGGATGGGAATATCGCCCAGCCCGGGAATCTTATTGAACGCCTGGGTAATCTGCCGGTCGAGCATGCCGGCGATGACGAACGTCTGTCCGCTCTCCAGATCGACTTCAGCGCTCACCTTTCGAGTGGTGAGGCCGGGAACCGCCGTGCCCTGGATGGTGACTGTGTTGGTGTAATCGAGGGCGCTCACTTCCGGGTTCACTTGCATGTGGATGGTGCCCTGCGGCGTGATGCGCGGCAGGAACGACAGAAGAATGCCGTATGGCTTGAACTGAATGGTGAAGATGGTGCCTCCGGCCGTGGGTTCCGGTGTCAGATAGGGGAACTCGCCACCCGCCGTGAAGCTGGCTTTGGTGCCGCTGTACGTCAGCAGATTTGGCTCGGCAAGCATCTCCAGCAGGTTCTTGCTCTCCAGCGCTTGGATTTCGGCCAACACGCCGATGCCAGTGCCCAGTGCGATGATGTTAGGTCCGCCCGAGGGAATGGCCGTGCTTGCGAGCGCTCCGCGGGCAAGGGACGAGAGGATAGGGGAGCCGGTACCGATGGCGCTGGTCTGATTGCCGATGGTGTTGGCCCAGTTCACCCCGAACTGCGTCTGAGCGCTGCGGTCCACATTGGCAAAGCGCACATGAAGCAGAATCTGCGGCTCTACCGCCGGAACATCCACGCGCAGCAGGTTTACCGCTTTGGCCATGGTGCCGACGATCGCCATGATACGCTCCGCATCGGTTACGGTTTTCACCGTGCCGCGGACGAAGGCGGTGTCGTTGTCGAACGTCACATTGATGTCGGCGTCGGGGTAATCGCGAGCGATCTGCTGGCGCACGGCGTTGAGGTGCTGGGGACTGACGCGCACCGTCAAATCGTAAATGAGGCGCGTGCCGTCTTCCTGCCAGATAATCAGTGACGTCTCGCCGGGCGCTTTCCCGTTAATCAGGACTTCCTTGGGGCCGATGGCCTGCGCGTCCACCAGCGCTCCATTGGCGAAGGCCAGGCGCTTGATGGGCAGCGGACTGTCGATGGCGAGCGACTTGCCGACGGTGACGGTGAGCTGGCCCACCACTCCATTCGGCGTGGCCTGTTTCGTGACCTGGTCCTGCGTAACCTTCGGCTCGGCCGGGGTCACCGGCGCCGCTATCGAGAGCGGCGGCGCCAGCATGAGGCAGACGCACACGGTAGCCGTCAGGGTTTGCGCGAATTGCGTGGTACGGGTCACTTATTCACCTCCGGGGTCTTGTCGAACTTGGTCTCGGACCGTGAGGAACCGGAGAGAATCTCCATCACGAAAGGCTGAGCTTTCTTAGGTGGCGGCGCGGCTGCCACTTCCCTGGGTCTTTCAGGCGCGGAATGAACACGCGGCGCGGGTGCGGCCGGGGCATCGTCCGGGACGCCGCCGCCCTTCATATTCGCCATGGTGCCCCATACGTAGCGCATCGCCGTGCCGGGCGTCTTGGTAATATCGTGGTCCAGCGGATTGCGCAGAGTCATGCGGATGGAGGTCTGGCTGCTCGCCAGACTCAGCACCTCGGCCTGCTCCGGTGTGACCAGCACGTTCACCACCTGCACGCCCACCGGCTTGCCTTCCGGATCCTTGCGGAAATCCTGTCCGGCGGAAAGCACTTCGAGATTCTGGATGAGCGTCTTGCTGAGCGTCCCGAGATTTCCATTGCCGCCCGGACTGTTACCTTGGATCAGCAGGTCGACATGCGACCCGGCCGTAACGAACCCGGCTACGCCTACTACTTCGTTCACAGACACGGCAAAGGCGCGCATGCCATGCGGGATCAGGGTTGCCAGGCCACCGCCGGCTCCGCGAGGAGCGAGCCGCGATTCGATAATCGGCTCCTTGGCGTAGATCGGCGTAGTGAGGCCGCGGCCCTTGAGGTCCTCGATCTTGTTGGTGGACCCTACGGGAACCGCTCCGGCCCAATCGCCCAGTTGGACGTCGCCTTCCTTGATGGTGGCTCCCACCTCCAGGTCCTTAGCAGCCACGACGATCTGGACCGACGGCGCGGCAGCCTTGGCCGGCTGCGGCCGGCCCATCAGCGACCGGTAGGTGATGAGACCTCCGGCGGCCGCCACCACGAACGCGAACATCAAAACCCCTGCAAATCTCTTATTCATAAAAATCCCTATTCCGCCTACCCGGATACTCTCCGGCCTGCCATGTACTCTGCTGCGAAGGACAAATTAAAAAGCCGCGACGCGTTTCCCGGACTCCGGGGGCTCCACACCTCACGGCCTCGTCTGGTTAATGTTTCCCGATGGCATGGGCTTGGGCGCGTAATGCGAAATCTCCCAAAGACCCGTGCGGGAGCATGCCGTCACGTGACGGGGAGGCATGCTCCCGCCCGGAGGTTTTAGCTCGCCATCGTGTTGGCTGCCGACAGTTGCGTGTTCGTGGTTACCCAGATACCCTTGATGCTGCCGCCGGCGCCCAGAAAGAGGGCCGCCGAAGCCAGAGCCACGAACGCCATGAGCAGGGTGTATTCAATGAGGTCCTGTCCCTGTTCGTCGTTCCAGAAGTTGCGCAAATACGTCATAATGTTTCGCTCCTAGTTGTTTGGTTGTTCTTTGCGATGGCTCGATCACTTGGCAAACTTCTCATGACTTCGCCCTCGCGGCCTGCTCCGCCGCCTTTGGAGGCGGCAGAAGACGGTTTGCCCGCAGCCGGTTCCACCGGCCGGAAAATCAGCGCCACGCCGTCGTCGTACACGGTGTGCCAATGGCTGCTTTCCTTGAGCACGCCCGAAAGGGGAGTGCTGGGGGGCAATAAAATAGTGTTGACGCCGAACCCATCGAGAATCTGTTCCCAACCGCGCTTGACGTTGAGAACGTCGATGTACTTGTTTTCGAAATCGTCGCCGTAAAAATCGCTGCGCCCGTCCACGAAGACCTTGCCCGTGGGATAGAGACGCCAGATAAGATAGTCGCCCCACTCATCGTCGGTAAAGATGCGGGCGGAGGGAACGTGGCGCAGCACTTCGATGGCGGCCGCGGGATACGATTTAGGATCGTACTCGGCGCGGAAGTGCTTGGGCGGCGCGGGCGCGAATAGAATAGCGGCCACCAGTGCGAACCCGGCGGCGCTGATCGCGTGCAAGCGCGGCAGCGAGTCGGTGGCAGTGGTCTGCGCGCAAACTTCGTTGAAGCGCGCGGCCGCGAGGCGCAGCCATCCGGCCACCTGGCACTGCGGCAGGCGCACCAGCCAGGCTTCGACTGCTTCCGCCACCAGCGGAGTAGACACAATCGCGAACAGCGGAATGTTACGCGCTGCTAACAGTCCCGCATGCGCGAACAACACCAGCAGCAGCGACTCGGTGTAGCGCCCGCGCGACGCAAACCAGAAAATGGACAAGGCGCTCAGCACCAGCAGCGGCTCGAAGAAAACCGCCGCCGGATGATGGAAGCTCAGCGTGAAGAACTCCGCAATGTGCTCCGAGGCGTACGGATCGCGCAGGTATTCGAACAGGTGGACGTGCAGGCGCCATCCGTAGGGGTTCGCCAGGCTGGCGGCCAGGCACGCCAGCGCCACGCCGAACCAGGCGGCCGCGCGGCGGGCGGCAGGACGGCGCGCCGCGGGGTCGGCCGAGAACGCCATGGTCAGCAGTTCGCCCGCGCCATATACCGCCACCATCACGATGCCGACGATGAAGCCGCCGTGGAGATTGGTCCACACCATGGTGGCTGCCGGCAGCAGGACAAAATACGGGATGCCCGCAATGCGCGTAGCCCCGGCGCGGACGCGTTCCAACCAATAGAAGAAGAGAACCAGAAACAGCAGTGTGAAAAGATGCGGGCGCGCCAGCCAGTGCACCGAAGAGGAGGCCACCGCCAGGACCGTGATGACGATTGCCACCACACTGCCCGCACGGCGCTTGGCCATGCGGAAGACCAGCGTAAAGATGACGCTCAACAGCAACACCGCCAGCAGCACGACGGCGCGCAATCCGCCGAGATGATTGAGGCCGGAGAAAATCAGGTCGGAGAGCCACTCCCACGCGTACCAGACGCCGTTCGGCTTGGAGAAGGAGAACACGTCATGGGTCGGGATGAGGCGATTGGTCAGCATCCAGTCGCCCGTGCGGATGTGCCAGCCGGTATCGCAATCGCTGAGCAGAGTCTGCACCCCGTCCATCCGCCCGAAGAGAAATGCGATGGGCAGAAGGAAGGCAAAGTCTGTCAGCGACGGCAGAAACTTGATCGCGAATTGGGAGCGTTGGGCTTCCATTTTAAGATCACGCCATCCAGGAATTAGCTACCGGCTGCAGTGCCTCCAGCACGCGGAGTTTGTCGTGGAACGCGCGGAAATCCATATAATTCACGCGTAGCGCGACACGCGGGCCGTCCTTCTCGTCGCTTACAATCCGCGTCACTGTGCCCTGACAATGAATACATTTCTGGCCGAAGCCATGATTGGCCGGCAACTCGATCTCGACGGTAATGATTTGACCGGCGGCAGGCACCGGTATGCGTCCGCCATCTCCACACCAGGCGATCAAAACCCCGCTCCGGCTGATGTTTTCGGTGTACATGGCGGAACGAACCCAAAGTGCCGGGGATGTGACGTGACAGCGCAGCTTAATATCGATACGCGGACTCTCACGCCTGTTGATGTTTTTCATTTCATTCCACGTCATCGCGAGTTTAGGTCGCCAAGTACCCCGCTATCAATATCCTAAATGGGCTACAGCAGTATAATCCCGAAGGTTATTAGCGGAAAAGGACGTGTTGGACAATCATTATTTGGCCGGAATCGGAGTGGAATATCGCCGCTTGAGGGGATTGGAAAGCTGCCGGAGGAGCTATCCGATAGGGTTAATATCCAGGTATATTAACGAAATTACGGCGGAATTTAACGTGGTCCATCGCCGCAACCTTCGTGCCATTTAAATCGCTGAAAATAAATAATTTAACAATCAATATGCAATGGCGATACACGGTGGATATTCCCGTAATTACCTGATTAATTCGCTGGAATTATCGCAATATTTGGCAAAATGTTATTGACAACCGAAGTAAATGATTGCAAAATGCATATGAAGACATACAGCAATCGGGAACTTTTACCGAGCGATAAAATTCCCGGAATTTAGAGCCGCCAATTTGGCTGGCGGCCGGCTGGAAAGGTGCAGAATATGACGCGAATTCTTCTTTATAGCGACGAGCCCATCTTGGCGAAAGGCCTGGAATCCGTGCTTCGTCAAGTCGAGGGCTTTGACCTGCTGCCGACCTGCGGGACGGTGAGCAACCTGATGGAACAGATGTCGATGGGGTCCCCCGACCTCGTCCTCATGGATCTAACCCCGGAGATTACCTTTGCCGTGCTCAGCGATATGAAGCACGCCATGATGCACTGCAAGATCGTCCTCTGGGTGAATTCCATTTCCACCGAACTGGCATTCCAGGCGATGGGACTGGGCGTGCGCGGCATTCTCCGCAAGACGCTGCCCACCGACCTGCAGGTGAAGTGCCTGCAGAAAGTCCAAACCGGCGAATTGTGGTTTGAGAAAGCCCTCACCGACAGCTTCCTGTGCGCCCGCCGCGTGGCCTTGACGCAGCGCGAAGGTCAGCTCGTCAGCTTGCTCTCCCAGGGACTGAAGAATAAGGAAATCGCCACCACCCTGATGATTTCCGAGGGCACTGTGAAGGTTTACCTCTCACGCCTGTTCCAGAAGGTCGGCGTGAAGGACCGCTTCGAACTGGCGTTGTTCGGCCTCAAGAATCTCACCACCGGTCAACTTCCCGTGGGCGAAAAAGGCCAGCGGCCGAATGCCAGCGCGATGCCCGGACTGCGCTCCCTGGTGCTGGAACGGCCCGCCGAGCGCGCCGAAGCTCCCACTCGCACCTTCCCGACGCCGCTCCGCCCCGTGATCGGCTCGCGCTACTAAGCTCCCTTTAAGAAGAGATCGCCATCCGCACCTTGGCCAGGGGCGCTTCGTTATCGAACGTCACCTGGCCGTCTTCCCGCCGGACCCCGAGCTGTTTCCAGAGGTCCGGCAGGTCGACCGGCAGCGGTTTGGCATCCATCTGGTGGTAGAGCGACATCAGCACGTTGGTCCCGGTAGCCTTGTCGGCCACCTTAAATGCGCGCTCGATGGGCCAGTCGCTCTCGATATTGCCGCCGGCACGGGTCACGCCGCGCAGAGCGTCGACCAGGCCCTTGCGTAGGTTGGTTTGCCGCCGGATTCCAACATCGGCGAGCAGACAGTAGAGCGCGCCGCCCCAATAAGTTCGTGCCCAGGTATGGGTGTGGTCCAGCCCCTCGTCTCCGGAAGCCGGCAGACCTTGCGGCATGTCGCGGACCATATCGCCCCACACCTGCGTGACGCGCAGGTTTCCCACCGCAGCGCGCGCGATGGGCTCGATGTACGTGGCGCTGCCTTCTTCGATCCAATGGTGCTCGCGATCCATCGAAGGAAAGCCGTAATGCACCATCTCATGAGTGAGCACCCAATCGCGCGAGAGATCCTGCGCGGTGACGTGCTGCGCTACCGTGAGCTTGCTCCGCACCCCTCCTTCCCCGAAAGTAACTCCGTTGATGCGGCCGCCGCGCCGGCCCGCCGCCATGGCGATTTCAATACTGGCGTGCGGCACCGGGAATTTTCCGAAATACCAGGTAACGGCACGCGCGCCGGTGGAAATCCAATCGAGCATCGCCTGGCGCGGCAGGTCGAACTCGCTGGACGTGAAAGTTACGTCGATGGCGGCGCCGCCAATTCGCAGCGTGGCGGGGGTATCCTGGCTGCGCGCGGGTGGAAGCATCGCGGAGACCGCAATGCCGGACAGGGAACGGATAGCGGAACGTCTGGTCACTGCATTCTCCCGAGTGCTGCTGGTCTCATTGTATCCAGGCTCACCGAAGCTTTTATGGTACTGTCCAAGCCGTTCAGGCAGCCCGCCTACTTGCCCGGCGGTTTGCGGTTACCTTATAATCGCACCCATGCGATGGTCGGAATTCTATGGGCGGTGGAGCGCGCTGGCTTGGTTCTGTCTGCTCCCTTGTGTTCCGGCGGCCCACGCGGGAACGATTTCCTTTGTCGACCTCTTCAAGAACGTCGACTCCATTCAAACCGGCGACGGCAATACGCTTACCGGGAACGGTGCCTTCTTTTCGGCCGAACTCACCTCGGGCGCGGCTAACGATTACAGCTCGGTGACTCTCACGTACCCCGGTCCCGGATCGCCGCTCGGCTTGACGGAACTCAATCCGCCGTCCACCGATTACAAATATCAATCGACCCCGTTCGCCAACCAAAGTGCTATGGACACGGCTTTTCCTTTCGGCCTGTATACATTCCTGGCAGACGGAACGGATGGCGCGAACCTGAATTACGCCGCCGACGACTACGCGCAAACCGAGCCGTACCTGACCGGAACCGATTTCAGCAGCTTGCAGGGGATGAATCCGGCCAATCCCTTCACGGTCCACTTCAGCACCGATACCCCGGGCGGTGCCGCTGACGAGACCTCGGCGTTTATCTTCTTTACGGTTTTCGACAATACCCTGGGAGAATCTGTCTTTGACGGCGGTTTCCTTCCCACCTCGACGTCGAGCCTCACCATTCCGGCGAATACTTTGAATTTCGGCGACGACTTCACCTACGAGATCGACTTCTCCGACCGTGACACGCCCCTCGGCAACGGCGGGACTTTCTCGCCGGAATCGGGTTTCGACCTCCGCACCGACGGGACATTCTCTACCCAACAGCCGGCGTCGGTCCCGGAGCCTGCCAGCGTAGTGCTCGCGGGTTTGGGATTATTGGCGCTCGGAGGGTTGCGGCACCGCCGCCGGTGAACCTACCGCCCGTCCTTGCGGGCCAGTTCCTGCTGTTGTGCAACGATCTCGCGGAGCTCGGACTGCGCTCGCCGGCTGGCGGGATCGCCCTCCGCCGCCGCGCGGCTCAGCGCCACGCTCTCTTCCAGCAGACTCCGCGAGCGGGCCACATTGCGGGTCTGAGCCTGTATTTTCGCCAGGGCCAAAAGACACATGGCCAAGGCTCTCTGGTTCGACATGGCGTACGGTTCGCGCGCGCGAATCCCGCGATAGAGCTGGATCGCACGATCGAGATACGGCGCCACCTGCCGCGATTTCCCGGCGGCCAGTAGCGTCCTGCCATATTCGTGGTTTTCGCGGGCCAGGTGCCATTCGAGCTCCAGGCTGTAGGGTGTCTCCAGGGCGGCCTTCTCGATGATCGGAAGCGCTTCGGCGTATGCCCGCACGGCCTCATCGAAGCGGGCCATGTCGCGCAAAAGCTCTCCGTAAGAGCAAAGGCCACCGGCGTATTCCCACGCCATCGAGTGTGGGTCGCCACGATATAGCTCGCGGCGGATGGCTACAATCCGGCGGCGCAATTGCAGGGCCTCATCGCGCTGCCCGCGCAGCACCAGAATGCGCGATCGCTGTGCATCGGCTTCGGCTTCGGTGCGCAGGTCATTGCCGTTTTGCTGGCCGGGCACCGCCTGCGCGCGTGAAAATTGCTCGTCGGCCTCATTGTTGCGGCCCATTTCCAGCAGGATGGTGCCGGCTTCGATATGAACCAGCGCCACGTCGCGCAGATGAACCAGGTTGGGGGAGCGGCGCAGGAGCGCATCGGCCGCCGCCGCGGCGGCCTGGGAGTTGCGATGGGCCCCCTCTGTGTCGCCCAGGTTGAGAGCCGACGGCAGTCCCTGGACTGCGGCCAGTGTCCGCAGGCTGTCGAATCTCTGCACCTGCAGCTCAGGATCGTTCTGCAGGTCGGCCGGCAGTGAGCTGAGGTAGGAGAGACGCGTGGATTCCACCGTCCGAATCTGGGGTAGCAGGATCCACCCTCCGGGGTTGCTTTCCGTCTCCGAAAAGCCGCGCACCAGCAGTGCCTTAATATGTTGTGCCTCGTGCTTCGCCAAAACCGCTTCCATGGTGGAGAGGGTGGAAAGGCCCGCCAGAGCGACCGCGCCGGCCGCGACAGCGGAGACCGAGAGCCAGTGGCGCCGCCAAAATCGTAAGGCGCGGTAGGGACGGGAACGCCCGCGCGCCAACACCGGTTGGCCAGCAAGGAACCGCTCCAGATCCTCCTGAAGTTGCTTGACAGCCTGGTAGCGATCCCCCGGTTCGGCACTGCAGGCCTTGGCCAGGATGGCGTCGAGATCGCGCGGAACTATGCCGGCCAGCTCACGGAATACCGCACCCAGCGAATAGACGTCGGTGAGGGTGGAGATTTCCTTGTGGCCGCTCAATTGTTCGGGACTGGCGTAGCGCTCCGTCATACGTCCGAGCCCGGTGCGCGTCAACCGCTCCTCCAGATTCAACGGAAGAGCAATGCCGAAATCGACCAGCTTGGGAATGCCGGCGGGCGTGACCAGGATGTTCGATGGTTTCAGGTCGCGGTGCACAATCAGGCGCTGGTGGGCGGCGGAGACACCCTCGCAAACTTTGAGGAAGACTTCCACTATCTGCGACAGGGGACGATGGCGGCAGTATGCGTCGATGTGCTTTCCCTCGACGTACTCGGTGACGATGTAAGCGATGGCCTCGCCTGCGGTGCCGGCATCGAGCAGCCGCACGATGTAGGGGTGCTGGAGCGAAGCAAGAACCTGTATTTCACGTTGGAAACGGCGAAAAGGTTCGTGGCCGAAGTGGAAGCGATTGAGGATTTTCACCGCCACCTGCTGCTCGAAGAGATCGTCGGCGCGGCGCGCCAGGTGGACGGATGCGTCGCCTCCCCGTCCCAATTCTCCCAGCAGTTCGTAGGGACCGACGCGTAGCGGGCGCGGCTCCTCGGCGCCGGCCCCGAACAACCGTTCGATGACCGGCGTCTGGAGGAATCCGGCCGCGCTGTCGGAGTAGTGGAGCAGATCGAGAACCTCCGCTTTCAGCTCCGGCCTCTGCGGAAAGACTTGGGCGAGAAAAGCCTCGCGCTCCTCAACGGGAAGGCAAAGCGCCTCGCGGTGCGCCCACTTTATGCGATCGCCATCAGCCGGGGTCATCCCTTCAACCGAGGCCCATCGCCGGAGATACGGCTCAGTTCGCGCAGCAGCCAGGCCTTGGCATATTTCCAGTCGGCTTCCACGGTGGCATGGGAAACATGCAGGATGTCGGCGATTTCTTCGGTCTTGAATCCAGCGAAGAATTTCAATTCCACTACCGAAGCGGCGCGCGGCTCGCCGCGGCTCAACCGGTCGAGCGCCTGGTCGAGCCCGAGGAGCTCGTCCTCATCGCGCGCGGTGAGGCGGTCGATAGCGTCGAATGAAACGCGCACGAACTCGCCGCCGCGGCGGAGGGCACGGTGCTTACGCGCGTAATCGATGAGCAGGCGGCGCATTTCATGGGCTGCGAGCGCCAGAAAATCCTGCCGGGAAAGGTCGCGAAAAGGGCTGCGGACCAGGCGCAAAAACGCTTCATGCACCAGTGCAGTGCGGCTCAGGGTGTGATGGGCGCGCTCGCCCCTCATCATGTGGGAGGCTATGCGGCGGAGCTCGGGATACAAATCGTAGACCAGGATCTGGAGCTCGTCCGCCACCGGCATGTCGGACAGTTATACCAAAAAAAACGCGGCGCCGGGTGAAAATCCGCCGGGTGTGCGGAACTCGAGCGGCCGTCCCCGCTCCGGCCGAAAAAGATTAGGGGATTCGGTTTCAGGCTGCGCTTTTCCTTTACAGGCGCCGCTGTGAGGTGTTCGCGCACGACGCCGGATCGAGCGAAAGGGGTGGGGGATGAATCTGCGCAAGGGACTGGTTGTGGCGGCGGCGATACTGGGATGGACGGCAGGCACGCGGGCACAAACCGCGGTACATGTCACACTTGCGGGGGGCACGCTCTCCGCGGAGTTGGGCCGGCCGGTGACGCTGCGGGCCAGGGTGGACCCGGCACCCTCCGCCGGAGCGGTGTCCTTTATAGATGCCGGTGTACTGTTGGGCACGGCGAACGTGGTGGACGGCGCGGCGACGATAAACGGCGTGACCCTCCCCGCTGGGGCGCACGCGTTGCGGGCGGTCTTCAGCGGAGGCGGCAACTACGGCCCGGCAGAGTCGGCTGTATGGAGGCACAACGTCCGTGCCGGCAATGCCGGAGGCTTTCTTACTCCGCGCTATTTTGCGGTGGGCCGCGACCCACGAGCCATTGCCCAGCACGACTGGAACGGCGATGGCATCGCCGATCTGGCGGTGGCCAATGCCGCCTCCGACAGCGTGAGCATCCTGCTGGGTAAGGCAGACGGAGGGTTTACCCCCGCCGCGCAATACCTCAGCGGGGGCGCGCCGCATGCCTTGACGGCAGCCGACTTCAATGGCGACGGCAAGCCCGACCTGGCCATCGCCAATTCGCGCGACAATACCGTGAGTGTCTTCCTGGGGCGCGGCGACGGCTCATTTGCGCCCGCGGCCCCGGTTCGAGTGGGTGCTTTTCCAGAGGCCCTGGCCGCCGGAGATTTCAATGCGGATGGCCGCGCCGACCTCGCCGTGGCCAATCGGGAGAGCAACACCGTCACCATTCTCCTGGGGCAGGGAGACGGTAGCTTCCTGGCGATGGCGTCGATCGCCGTGGGCAGTGCGCCGAGCGCCCTGGGGGTAGCGGATTTTAACGACGACGGTTTCGCCGACCTGGCGGTCGCGAACTCCGGGAGCGATTCGATCGGCATTCTATTGGGACGGGGCGACGGCAATTTCCGGTTAGCGGCCTCGGTGGGTACCGGCCGCTCCCCGCGTTCGCTTGCCATCGCCGACTTCGATGGCGACGGAATCGCCGACCTGGCGGCGGTCAACCGGGGCAGTGAAAATGTCACCATTCTGCTGGGTGGCGGCGACGGAAGCTTTCATGCGGCACCCTCGTTTGCAAGCCGTGCGCCATCCTATGCGGTGACGGGGGATTTCGACGGCGATGGAAATCTCGATCTGGCGGTTGCCGCTGGAAACTCCGTAGACATTCACTTGGGCAGGGGAGACGGCACGTTTCTTGCCGGCGAGCCGCGTGTCCCCGGAAACGCCGCCGCGTTGGCCGTAGGCGATTTCAATCGCGACGGGCGCACCGACTTGGCGATTGCGAACGCGGCTGGTGCCGGATTAGGCATCGTACTGGCCACATCGCCGGCTACCACGTCGGTTTCGCTGGTGAGTTCCGCCAACCCCTCCATGCTCGGCAATGCGATCACCCTCACCGCTACGGTAACGCCGGGAACCGCGGGCGGAAAAGTGGAATTTCTAGACGGCGTGACGCTGTTGGGCGTAGGGACCGTGGCATCGGGCCAGGCTCAGTTTTTCACCAGCTTGTTGGGACCGGGACCGCACATGCTGGTGGCCCGCTACACCGGCGTGCCAGGCAGTTTCGCGGCTAGCTACGGGAGCGTGGCGCAAACCGTAAATGCTCTTCCGTCGAACAGCTTTTTGCCCCTTACCGCGCACATCTCGGCGCCGGCATACTCGGCGGCGTTCGGCGATTTCGATAACAACGGAAAACCGGATCTCGCGGTAGCGAACGGCAGCCCGCTGGTGCTACTCGGCAACGGCGACGGCACATTTACCCAGCGCGGATTCACCGGCAGCACGCCGTTCGCCTTTGCGGTGGCGGATTTCGATGGAGACGGCAAAGCCGACCTGGCGTCACTCGATCTGGACACCCAGACGGTGGACATCATGCTGGGCAGCGGCGACGGAAGGGCGCAGACCGTCGCGACGCCCGCTACCGGTACCACCGCTGGGGGCGTAGTCACGGCCGACTTCAACAATGACGGCTTAGCGGATTTTGCGGTGTCCAATGGAGATGCCAACACGGTGATCGTAAAGCTGGGCCAGGGCACGGGACATTTCGGTGCTCCCATTACAGTCCCGACCAATTCTTCACCCGGCAACCTGGTGGTGGCAGACTTCAATGGCGACGGCAAGACGGACATCGCGGTGGCAGGGGCGACGAAGGTCGGCATTCTGTTGGGGAATGGAAACGGCACCTTCACCGCCGCGCCGTCACCCACCGTCGATGCCCAGTGGTTGGCGGTGAGCGATCTGAACGGCGACGGCAATGCGGACTTGGCCGCGATGACGGACGAGGGCTCCCTGGTCATTCTGCTGGGTAACGGCGATGGCACGTTTACTATGGGAACTTCCTTGACCGTGTCGAGTGGAATCGCCGGGCTGGCGGTTGGCGACTTCAATGCCGACGGCAAACCGGACCTGGTGGCCGTGGCGTCCAGCCAGAAAGTCGCATGGCTGTGGTTGGGAAACGGAGACGGCAGCTTTACTGCCGCCCCCAGTCTCGCCGTCGGCAGTTTCCCTGTCTGGGCCGGCATGGCGGACCTGAATGGCGACGGCCGCATGGATCTGGTGGTGGATAATAACGGCAGCAACACGTTCACCATACTTCTGGGCCAGCCCTCCGCCCTTTCCGTGACCCAGACCCACATGGGGAACTTCCCGCAAGGGCAGCAGGGCGTGACCTCTACCATCACCGTGTCGAACGCGGCCGGCGCGGTGACTACCAGTGGCACGGTTACAGTGACCGAATCGATCAGCGCTCTAACTTTCGTCTCGCTTTCCGGCTCGGGCTGGAGTTGCACCGGCCGTACCTGCACGCGCAGCGACCCGCTGGCTCCGGGCATCAGCTACCCGTCGATCACCCTGACCCAGAACATTCCCTCGACTGCCTATTACTCGAACGCGAACCAGGTGACGGTGTCAGGTGGATCTTCCGGTCCCGCCACCGCTGCCGATTTCGTGTTGGTGTCTGCGGCGATCCTGACTCTTTCCAAAACGCACACCGGCAATTTCGCGCGCGGCCAGCAGGGCGTGACGTATACCTTGACTGTGTCGAACATGGCCGGCGCGTACGGCACGTCGGGCACCGTCATGGTGACAGAGTTGCAGCCTACCGGCCTCTCGGTGTCGGGGATGTCCGGCACGGGATGGTTCTGCTACGGGATCACTTGCTCACGCACCGATTCATTGGCCGCGGGATTGAGCTTTCCGGACATTACAGTGACCGCCGACGTCAACCTCGACGCTCCGCTGCAGTTGAGCAATCAAGCCAATGTCACCGCCGGCAACGCGGATACCGTCACCGCCAGCGATCCCACCACTATTATCGGCAGCCTGTGCGATGTCACCAACGACGGCAGCACCAATTTGGCCGATGTCCAACGCATGGTAAACGAAGCCCTCGGGTCGGCTGCTGCCGGAGACGTGAACCAGGACGGCACGACTAACGTGGTGGATATCGAGATTGTCATTCGCGCGGTGCTGGGCGGAACCTGCCAGGCGTCGTGAGACTATTCCGGTCCGCCGGCGACGGATTGGGCGCCATGTTGCAACGCCCAGCCCAGAAATCCATCGGGGGGATTGCGTACCCCATAAATATTCGCGCCCTGAATCGACCGAATATCCCGATAATTCATGCCGGATATATCGGTATTGCGTAAATCGGCATTCTTCAAATTGGCGCGGCTAAGGTCGCTTCCGGCCAGGTTGGCGCCCACCAGATCGGTATCTTCCAGGTCGGCATCGCGTAGATGGGCGAGGTGCAGGTCGCCCGAGCGGAAATTGGCGGAGCGCAAATTGGCGAAATCCAGGTCTGCCGCCGCCAAGTGACTGTCCCGCAGGTCGGTAGCTTCCAGATTGCAGCGCAATAAGTTAGCTCCCGGCAGCCGGATTCCCTGCAGGAATGCCCCGGGAGCGTCCAGCCCCACCAGCGGCTGGCGGTCCTCATTTAATTCCTGCAGCGCCTCGATGCGCCCGCCGCTGCCGCCTTTTCCCTGCGCGGTATTGATTACCTGCCAAGCCTGATAATGTTTCTGCTTGCGCCGGTCGCCCGATTCCGCGAAATAGAACACAACGGCCACTAATACCGAGAAAATCCCGAGATATTCCAGAACTTCGAGGAACGCCCAGCGGCTGAGTCCATATGCCAGCCAGTCGAAACTCCACTCGACCGCGTGAAACGGCACGGTCCAGCGGCGGCGGACCTGTTGCTTATACTCGCGCCAGGCTGGCGGAGCTTTCTTTTCCTCGCGGACGAGCATCGGCACCCCGAACGGTCAGGCACCCATTGTACTGCGCAGTTGCGCTTCCATCTCCTCGGGTTCGGAATACGGAATCAGGCGGCAGTTGGGATGGGTATTGCCGGTGATGAGCAGCGAAATGCGCGCCGCGGCCTCCCGGCGGTAGAAGAGGACGGCCTTCTTGCCGCTCGATCCCAGTACGTAGCCGGCCTCGAAGCCGAGACCGAAGGAAGAGCCGGAGACTTCGGCGATAAAGACGTCGCTTTGCAGCAGCCACGCCATGTCGCGCTCATAGACGGCTTGCGCGGTGATGGCGCGGTCCATTTGGGCGGCGTTGTCGTCTACCAAATGGCGCGTCAGAACCTCATGCCCCATGCCTTCCAGCAACTCCACCAGCCGCCGCGCAGTCGACAACTGCGAACGGTCGCCGGCGACCGTGAATCCAAAGTAGATTTTCATAAAGATGTACGTTTACGTTTGTTACGACATGAATGTTTTTTAACGTGTACGGCCGTGACAATCCGTTCTTGACATTCGTACGTATCTCCAGTAGCGTTACCAGTATAATTTTCCTAAGCTGGCGGATGCACTCGAAGCGTCGGCTCGCGGGAAGCAAGTGAGCATAAGGAGAGGAAGAAAATGAAAATATCCAAGAGTTCTTTAGTAATTGCCGCGGCCTTCACTGGCCTGCTGGGTGGCACGGTTGCCCGGGTTAATGCCGAGCCTGCGGGCGGCGTGGCGGGAGTAAGCGGCGCGGGCGGTCAGAAGTCGACGAAGCCCACCAAAGCGAAGGTCGAGAAGCATTCCTGCGCCGGAAAGAATTCCTGCAAGGGTAATGGCGGCTGCAAGACCAGCGATAACGGCTGCAAAGGCAAGAATTCCTGCAAGGGCAAGGGCGGCTGCGCTACCGACGGATCCAAGAAGTAGTTTTCGATACAATCGATCAGTTTCTCCCGGGGCGCAGTGTCCACTCGCGCCCCATTTTTTCTGGCTAGACTGAAGGCAAAGGTATGCCTGCCAATCCATTCAACGGGAACTCCGACTACGGGATCGGTATCGGGCTGCGAATTCCGCATTACCGGCACATCTTCGACCACAAACCGGAAGTCGGCTGGTTCGAGATCATCTCCGAAAACTTTATGGTGGACGGCGGCCGTCCGCTGGCAGTGCTCGACCAGATTCTGGAGCGGTATCGTGTGGTGCAGCACGGCGTCTCGATGTATTTCGGGTCCGCCGAACCGCTCAATCGCGAGCACCTCACGCGCTTGAAGAAGCTGGTGAAACGTACCAAGACGCCCTGGCTGACCGACCATCTCTGCTGGGGTAGCGTAGATGGAAGGTACTCGCACGATCTGCTTCCCATGCCGTACACTTTCGAAGCGGCGGAACTGACGGCCAGCAAGATCCGCGAGGCGCGCGATTTTCTGGAAGTGCCCATCGCGGTGGAAAACGTGAGCAGCTACGCCGAGTTCCATGTGTCGGAAATGACGGAGTGGGAATTCCTCAACGAAGTGGTGGAGCGCGCCGATTGCGGCATTCTGCTCGACGTGAATAACATCTACGTGTCTTCGCGCAACCACAGTTTTAATCCCAACGATTATTTGAATGCGGTGCCGGTCGAACGTGTAGCGCAGATCCATATCGCGGGCCATTCGAAGTTCGAAAAGTACATCCTCGACACCCACGATCATCCGGTGATCGACCCCGTCTGGAAGCTCTACGAGCACGCGATCCGGCGTGTGGGGCCGACCGCCACGCTGCTCGAATGGGACGATCGCATTCCCAGCTTCAACGAGGTGCGGGCCGAGGCCATGAAAGCGGCGAAATACCTGCCCGCGCCCACCGGCGTGTCCCGATGAATCTTCTGGAATTGCAGCGGCGGATGGCGGGCGCGATCATGGCGCCCCTGGGTGCGGGCGACCGCATCACGCGCGCCGCCGGCGCGGAGGCCGGCGCCCTCATCGCGCCGAACGATCGGCTGAGTTCCGCCGAACGGTTGGAGATTTACGCCAAGAGCTACTGGTACCGGCTGCTGGACGCGCTCTACGACGACTTTCCGGGCCTGCGCGCCATCGTGGGAGTGCGGGCCTTCGATAAGCTCTCGCGCAGTTATCTGGCAGAACTGCCGTCGGAGTCTTTCACGCTGCGGAATCTCGGTTCGCGCCTGCCGGAGTGGCTGGCGCGCCACCCCGAGCACAGCGGGAAGAATCCCACGCTGGCGTTGGATGCCGTGCGGTTGGAGTGGGCGCACGCGGTGGCGTTCGACGGTCCCGCGGAAAAGGTGCTGGGGCCGGAAGACCTGCTGGAACTGACGCCGCAAATGACTTTCCGGCTGCAACCGCACATTACCCTGCTGGCGCTCGAATATCCGGTGGACGATCTCCATTTGCACGTGACCGATCTGGAAGAAGGGCGCGGCGATGCAAGCAACGCCGTGATGCGGCACCGCGAGCGGCGCGCGGTGAAGCGATTCAGTCTGCGGCGCGAAGAAATCTACCTGGTGGTATTCCGCATGAGCGATACGGTCTACTTCCGTCGCATGGACGCCGGCGAGTTCCGCCTGCTGGACGCGCTGGGCGCCGGAAGGCCGGTAGCGGAAGCGATCGACGCGGTATTCGGCGAGAGCGATGTGGCGGTGGAAGAGCTGCGCGGCAAGCTGGAACAATGGTTCCGCGGGTGGGCGGAGAGCGGCTGGTTTTGTCATCCGGGAGGCGAACGGTGAAGACACAAGTGGAACGGCTTTACCGCCTGCTGATTCGCGCGGCCAACAGCCTGCAGTCTCTGTTTTTGCTGGCGGTGCGGCTCTACTGGGGCTGGCAGTTTGTGGAGGACGGATGGGGCAAACTGCACAATCTCGAGAAGGTGACGGACTTCTTTACGTCGCTCGGGCTGCCGGCGCCGGGCCTCACTGCGACATTTATAGGCGGGTTGGAACTGGTGGGCGGAATCCTGCTGGCGCTGGGTTTGGGGTCGCGCCTGATCGCGCTGCTGCTGACCGGCAATATGCTGATGGCGTATATCACGGCCGACCGCGAGGCGTTGTTGTCGGTGTTTTCCGATCCCGATAAGTTCACCGGCGCGTCGCCGTACACTTATCTGTTCGCGTCGCTGATTGTGCTGATCTTCGGTCCGGGAAAATTTTCGGTGGACGCCTGGTTGGCGAAGAAGTGGGGGAAGGCGAAGGTTTGACGGGCGCTGGGTGTTAGTCTGAGCCTTCTTGAAGGGTCATAGAATTCTGAACACGCGCAAACGGGTTGTCGTAGCGCTGGTTCATACCGTGGTTTTTCTCGGAGTTGCAATTGCGGGTTTCTTCTTCGCGGTGCTGCCCCTGTACGCCGCGTCCCCTCGTTCGGCCTGGATGGTGGCGGCAATCTACGTCATCGTCACCTCGGGATTGCTATGGCTGACCGCTATCTCCAAGGCGCCGATGGAGCGAACGTACTTCGCCTTGTGCACCACCAGCGCGGGTTTCGGATTGCTGCGACAGATATTCGGCGATGCCGCCATTCCTGCCGCAGTTTCCGTGCGCGTGGCGATGCCGAGCCGGTCGCGCCAACCGGGCGACGTACCGGTCAAATCATTCGCAGCACGTGCCGGATAGCCGCGATCACCACTTCGGGCTGGTCGATCTCCACGGCGTGAAAGCTGCGCTCGGCAATCATTTGCGAACTGCGCCGTGAGAGCGCCAGAAGCTGACTCTGCAGGCGCGCATATCCGCGGGCATCGTTACCGGTGCTCACCACGACTAGCGGCAGATCGCCGAGCGAGGGCGCGTTCCGGAGTTGCGCCAGGCAATCCTCGGCATCCTCCCACTGCGGCAATTTGGGATGCAGCGACATCGCCCAACGATGCAGTTCCTGAGCGCGCTGCGGCAGCCGTTCGAAGTGCGAGATGTCTTCCACGGTGAACTCGATGGGCGTCTGCTCGAGCAGCCGCGGCGGAGAATCGAGCCCCGCGAAATTCGGCGATATCTTGCCGGCATCGGGATCGGGGTCGGGCGAGAAGGCGTGATCGACGATCGCCATGCCGGCGACCTCCGCGCGATATTCGGCGGCGTAGAGGCGCGCCACGCAGGCGCCGATGGAAAGCCCTACCAGCACGTACGGCGGTTTGAGCTGCGCGGCCTGCAGGAGGCGGTGAATCTCATGCACGCGCCCGCGGCAATCGAGCACCGGACCTTTATCGCTCCACGCTGTGCCGGACGCGTCGTAGGTGCAGACGGTGGTGAATTTGGCGACTTCGGGTTGCACCAATGCCCAATCGACGGAGAAGCCCGCGCCCACGATCATCACCGTCGGGCTGCCGGCGCCGGTGCAGTTCAGGTGGACGCGATATCCACCCACATCGACCATGCGCCCCGGCGGCACAGGCGTCTGCCCCCACGCGCAGGCCAAAGACAGAAAAAGTAGAATCCGTGGAGACATGGTGAGCCGCTAGCGGTCGTTGCGGAAAATCCTGCCGCCCTTCATCACGAATACTACGTTGCGCACTGCCGTGATGTCATCCAGTGGATTGCCTTGCGTCGCCACGATGTCAGCTTCCATGCCGGGCGCGAGCGACCCGATGCGATCGCCCAGCCCCAGCGACTCCGCTGCCAGCGATGTCCCGCTGATGAGCACATTCATGGGCGTATCGCCGCCATCTTTCACGCGGTAGATAAACTCTTCGGCATTGTGCCCGTGGGCGCCGGCCACCGCATCGGTCCCCAGGATGATCTTCAGGCCCAGCTTGCGCGCGCGCTTGTAAACATCGGCCACCAGCGGGAGTCCTTTCTCCATGTAAGTGAAGCCCTCTTCGTTGTAATTACCGATGCCGAGGAACTTAGGTTTGTTGTCCAGGTAATTATGCAGCACTAAGAAATTCGGATCGAAGTAGACGCCATGATCCTTGATCAACTGGAGCGTGGCGTCATCCAGGAACGTGCCGTGCTCGATGGATGTGCAGCCCGCCAGCACCGCGGCGCGCGCACCTTCGGCGGCGTGGGCGTGCACGATGGTCCGCAGTCCCTGTGCTTTAGCCTCGCCGCACGCGGCGTTAATCTGGTCGACCGAAGCCGTCATTTTGCCGCCATCGCGAATGCTGGCGGTGGCGAAGAGCTTAACTAAGTCGGCGCCTTCGGCCTTGTATTGATCTACCAGGCTGCGGATATGTTCGGGCGTGCCGGAATTCTCGGTGATCTGATGGAGCGAGGTGAGAATGCGCGGCCCGGGAATGATTCCGGCAGCGATCATGTCGCGCAGATCCTTATCCTGGGGCGCGCCCGGACACTGGATGGTGGTGAAGCCGCCCATCAGCGTGGCGTAAGCATTGCCCTCCTGATAGAGAGTGGCCTCCGCCGGCGTGGTCTTCCCGCCGCGGCCGGGTCCCTGTTCCAGGCGGCCGTCTCTGTTGAAGTACCAGGTGATGTGGACATGGGTGTCGATCCAGCCGGGCATGACCGTGAAGCCGCTCAGATCGACTGTGGGCTTCTGTTTGGCCGGCCCGATGCTGGTGATTTTGCCGGCTTCCACTACGATCTGCTGATTCTTGAGCACGTGGCCCTTGCCATCGATGAGAGTGCCGGTTTTGATCACGATGGGCTGCGCGGCGGCGGCTGTGGCCAGCAGCGATAGGACAAAACAGTTGCGGAGCATGGATTTTCTCGTGGAACCAGCTTATCGCGTCCGCGGAAGCCCGGAAAGCCATTCGGCGGTGCGGTCGCTTAGAATAGTAAATTCCATGAGCACCGCCAACCGGATAGCCGCACCACTGTGCCTGCTGATTTTCTCAGCCGGCTGCTCCATCAAGAAGATGGCAGTCAACAAGGTTGGCGACATGCTTTCCGCCAGCGGCAGCACTTTCGAAAGCGACGAAGATCCCGACCTGGTGGCCGCCGCCATTCCTTTCGGTTTGAAGCTCTACGAAGGACTGCTGGCCGAATCGCCCAAGCACACCGGCTTGCTGCTGGCCGCCGCTTCGGGATTTACCGAGTACTCGTACGCCTTCGTCGACCTGCCGGGCGAAGAGGAGCGCGAGGACAGCGTCGACAAGGCCAATGCCATGCAGGAGCGGGCGCGCAAACTGTATGTGCGGGCGCACGGGTATGCCATGCGCGGCCTGGAAGTGAAATATCCGGGCTTCGGCGCGGCGCTCGACAACGATGCCGCAGTGGCGCTCAAGCGTGTGCGCAAACGCGATGTGCCGTTCCTATACTGGAGCGCCGCGTCGCTCGGGCTCGCCGTGTCCACTTCCAAGGGCAGCCCGGAAATGATCGGCCAACTGCCGCTGGTAGAGACGGTCGTCAATCGCATTGTGGAACTCGACGAGACATACGATAACGGCGCCGTGCCCGAATTTCTGATCACGCTGGAGGGCGCCAAGAGCGGCGTCAAGCTGGAAGATATGGAGGCCGCCATGCGCAAACATTTCGACCGCGCCATGGAGATCTCCAAAGGCAAACGCGCGGGTACCTACGTCTCCTTCGCAGAGAATGCCGACGAGCCGGCGCAGAACGCAGCCGAGTTCAAATCCATGCTGGATAAGGCGTTGGCGATCGACGTGGATGCCGACCCGACTACCCGGCTCGCCAATGTAGTGGCGCAGCGCCGGGCGCGCTGGCTGCTCGCCCACCAAAGCGAGCTCTTCCTGGAAACAGCGCCGAAAGGACAAGACAAATGAAATCCCTTACCATCACGCTCGCGGCTTTGCTGTGCGGCCTGGCCGGCGCCGCGAGCGCTCAGCCGATCAATATCAAAATGGCGACTCTCGCCCCCAAGGACTCGCCGTGGTGCGACGTCCTGGTGCGCATGGGCGAACGCTGGAAAGCCATCACCAACGGCAATGTGAAACTCACCCTCTACGCCGGCGGCGTGATGGGAGATGAACCCGACACCGTCAACAAACTGCGCGTGAAGCTCATCCAGGCGGTGGCGCTCACCGGCGCCGGCATGGGCGAAATCGAAAAGGGCGTGGCCGCCTTGCAGATCCCCATGATGTTCGATTCCTACGACGAGCTCGATTATGTGCGCGACCGCATGGCTCCCACACTCGAAAAGCGGATTGAAGCCAATGGGTACGTAGTGCTCAACTGGGGCGACGCCGGATGGGTGTACTTTTTTGCCGACAAACCCATGCCGCGCATCGACGACATGCGCAAGCTCAAGATGTTCAGTTGGGCCGGCTCCAACGACGAGCTCGAACAGTGGAAGGCCAATGGATTTCATCCCGTCGCGCTGGCCGCCACGGATATCCAAATGGGCCTCAAGACGGGCCTCATCGACGTGATCCCCACCACCCCGCTATACGCGTTGTGGAACCAGTGCTTCACGCTGGCGAAGTACATGACGGACATCAAATGGGCGCCGTTGGTGGGTGCGACCGTGGTCTCCAAAGCGGTGTGGGACAAGATTCCGGAAGCCCAGCGCGGCCCTATGCTCCAGGCGGCGCGCGATTCCGGCCAGCAATTGCGCAGCGGCATCCGCGACATGGGCGATAAAGCAATCAGCGTAATGACCAACGGCCTTCCCGGGAAGAAAATGGACAAGCTCACCATCATCCACGCGGACGAGGCGACGGTGGCCGAGTGGCGCCGGCAAACGGAAGCGGCCTACCCCGCGATGCGCGGCAAGATCATTCCAGCCGACCTGTTCGATGAAGCGCGCCGTTTGCATGAGGAGTATCGCGCCAAAAAGGGCGGGCGTAAGTGAGGTTGGCGCAAGCCTTCCGGATTTCTGAAAATGCCGCTGCCATCGCGGCCATGTCGCTGATGGCGCTGCTGCCGGTGGCGGAGTTGGTGGCGCGCTATACCGGCCTCAGCGGTGTCCCCGGCTCCACCGTTTTCGTACAGCACCTGACATTGTGGGTGGCGTTCCTGGGCGCCTCGCTGGCCGCCTCGTCAGACCGGCTGCTGGCGATTTCCGCCAATACCTTCCTGCCTGAAAAGTGGGTGGGACCGGTGCACATATTGGGCGCCGGGATGACGGCCGCCATCTCTGCCGGGCTCTGCTGGGCGAGTTATCAGTTCGTACTCTCGCAGCGCGAAGGCGGCGAGATTCTGGCGTTGGGAATCGCCAAGTGGGTGGCGCAAATCGTAATGCCCTACGGCTTCCTGGCGGTCGCGCTGGGTTCGGTGTGGCGCGCCGGGCCGCGCTTCGCGCCGAAATGCATCGCCGCTCTTTTCCTGCTGATCCCACTGGCGCTTTACTTCGCGCCGCAGCCGCAAACGTCCACCGCGCTCTGGATCGGTATCCCGTTAATTCTCGTGAGCGCGGTGCTCGGGCTTCCGATTTTCGCCACTCTCGGCGGAATCGCGCTGCTGCTTTTCTGGAACGCCGGGCTGCCGGTGGCTTCGGTGCCGGTGGAGACGTACCGCCTGGTGGCGTCGCCGGTATTGCCGTCGCTGCCCCTGTTCACGCTGGCCGGCTATCTGCTGGTGGAAGGCGGCGCCGCCGCGCGATTGCTACGGGTCTACACTTCGCTATTCGGCTGGCTGCCCGGCGGATTGGCGATCTCGACTGCCGTGGGCTGCGCCATCTTTACGTGGGCCGGTTCGGGCGTTACGATCCTCTCGATGGGCGGCCTGCTGCTGCCCATGCTGGTGCGGGCGCGATACGGCGAGAAGTTCTCCATCGGACTGATCAACGGGTCGGGCTCCCTGGGGCTGCTGTTCCCGCCCAGCTTGCCGGTCATTCTTTACGGCGTCTACTCCAAGACGTCCATCAGTACGCTCTTCGTGGCCGGATTTGTTCCCGGCCTCATGATGGTGGCGATGGTCTCCGCGTGGGGCGTGGTGAAGGCCATCCGGTGCGGCGCCGAACGGACGCCCTTCTCTCTCCCGGAAGCCCGCAAGGCGATTTGGGACGCCAAGTGGGAGATCGCCGTGCCGTTCATCGTGCTCATCGGACTGTTCGGAGGCTTCGGCACGCTGGTGGAAGCGGGCGCCATCACGGTGATCTACGTGTTCGTGGTGGAATGGCTGGCTTCCCCTGAATTCTCGGTGCTTCGCGATTTTCCGCGAGTGACGCTCGAATGCGTCACGGTAGTGGGCGGAGTGCTGATGATCATCGGAGTCGCGGTGGGACTTACCAGCTACTTAGTAACTGCCGATGTCCCCACCATGTTGATCGACTGGGTGGGCGCGCACATACAATCCCGATATGTATTTCTATTAGTGCTGAACCTGGCGCTCTTAGTAAGCGGCACGTTTATGGATGTCTTTTCGGCGATCATCGTGCTGGTGCCGCTGATTACGCCGCTCGCCGTGCGCTTCAATATCGATCCGGTACAACTCGGCATTATCTTCCTGGCAAACCTGGAGTTGGGCTACCTGACTCCGCCCATCGGCATGAATCTGTGCCTCTCGGCATATCGCTTCAAGCAGCCTATGACGTCGGTGTATCGTGCGACGCTTCCCGTCTACCTGATTCTGCTGCTGGGAGTGTTGCTGATTACCTATGTGCCGGAATTGACGCTGCTGCCGGTGAAGTGGCTGGGTATGTAGGGGCGGGTTGGCAATCTTTACAAGCTGCCCGCCAGCCGCCGCTCCAACTCCGCCTGCTCCATGCCCCCGACATCGACCACCTTCAGGCGGTTGGACGCGCCTGTCACGATTCGCACTTGCGAGCGCGGTACCTCCGCCAGTTCCGCGAAGAAGCGCAGGCACTCGTCGTTGGCCTTGCCGTCCACCGGCGGCGCCGCCAGATCGAGCTTCCACGCCTCGCCCAGCTTGCCGGCAAGGCACGATCGCCGGGCTCGTGGATGCACCTTTACCGTGACACGCGCCATGCCACCTTCGCCCTCAGGTTCGCGACGCCGGCCGCCACGCGCGTATCGACAACATCGAAGGCGATCGCGTCGTCCAGCCAGTCGTGGCTCGACCCGTCGGAGTTCTGCGTGGCCGCTGTCAACGTATAGGATTGCGGCGTGAGCCAGCACTCGATGGCGAAGTCCACTTCCAGCTCATCGCCCGCCTGAAACTCACCCAGCGACGCGTTCTCGATGCGCGTGTTGGTGCCGTAGACGTCCATGCCGATGCGCGTGCGGATGAGGATGCCGACCATGGGATCGGTGCGCGGCTGGTGGAAGCGCGAGCGTACCCGCACCGTGACGCGCTCCCCGCTCGCCACCGAGAGCACCGGTTCGCCTTGCGCGTTGAGCAGTTGGACGTCGAGAATTTCGCTGGCGCCGTCGCCGTGGCGGAAACTGGAGCGAACGCGATCCTGCTTGCGGTCGCCCGGATCCTGCTTTTCGAGCACCAGCCCGATGTAGCGATTGATCACGTCGGTCGGCCGCCCCTGCGCCTCAATGCGGCCGCGATAGAGCAGAATGGCGCGGTCGGAGAGCTGTTTCACCAGCCCCAGATCGTGCGACACAAACAGCACCGTCACCTTGCGCTCGCGCAGTTCCTGGAATTTGCGCACGCAGCGGTTGGCGAACACCGCGTCGCCCACCGCCAGCGCCTCGTCCACGATGAGGATCTCGGGATCCACGTGGATCGCCGTGGAGAAGGCCAGCCGCACGTACATCCCGCTGGAGTATTCCTTCACCGGCCGCTCGATGAACTCGCCGATCTCCGCGAAGGCCTCAATTGATGGCATCGACCGGTCGATCTCCGCGCGGCTCAATCCCAGCAGTTCGCCGTTCAGGTAGACATTCTCGCGGCCCGTGAATTCCGGGTTGAATCCCGCGCCCAATTCCAGCAGCGCCGCGATGCGCCCGCGCGTCACCACGCGGCCTGTGGTGGGCTGTAGAATCCCGCTGACGATTTGCAGCAGCGTGCTCTTGCCGCAACCATTCGGCCCCACCAGCCCCAGCATCTCGCCGCTTTCCACGTCGAAGCTGATGTCCTGCAGCGCCCAGAAATCGGTATGGCGCGAATGCGCACGCGGCAGCATTTCCTGCAGGCGGTCGACCGGGCGCCGGTAGAGTCGATAGAGCTTGGAGACGTTCTGTACAAGGACCAAATCTGATGATAGCGGTACCGGGATGAGGCGAGGGGTACAATGGGCGCATGCCGGCCGGCTGGTACGAAGACACCGATCCCCAAGCGCTCCAGGTCTTCTTGCAATTGCATCGCAGCATGACGCCCGGCCAGCGTGCGTCACGCGTTTTCGAACTGGCCGCATTCCAGGAAAGTCTGCAGCGCGCCTCCGTGCGCTCCCTGTACCCGCAAGCCGGGGACCGCGAAGTCTTTCTGCGCGTCGCCGCCCGCCGGCTCGATCGCGAAACCATGATCCGGGTGTACGGTTGGGACCCGGACCTGCATCCGTGACCGCGCTCGCGCAGGCGTTTCAAGAGCTGCTGGCGGCACTCGATCGTACCGTGACGAGATTCGTGGTGGTTGGATCGGTGGCCAGTGGCGCTCACGGATTGGCGCGCCTCACCAACGACATCGACATCCTTATCGACCTGCCTGCCGATCGCGCGCCGGCACTCTGCGCTGCGCTCCGGCCGCACTTCTATGTCGATGCGGACAGAATATCGCGCGCTCTGAACTGGCGCGCCGCGAGTTAACTACCGGTCTGGCGGGCCTGGAAAGCATCGAGTTCCCGGTGGCCACACCGGAGGACACCATCCTCGCGAAGCTGCTTTGCTATCGAAAGGGCGGCGAGGTTTCCGAACGGTAGTGGAGCGACCTTCTGGGCATGGTAAAGGTCCAACACGACCGCCTCGATCGCGACTATCTGACGCAATGGTCTGTGACTCTTGGCGTCGCCGATCTCTTGAGTCAGGTCCTGCCCTGACGCCGGAGAATCTTTGAGGCCGCATAATAAAAACTGTGCCCCTGGCGTCGTTCCTGGCCGCATTCTTCGCCGTGGCGCCCGCCGCGCCTACCTATGCGCACGACGTGGCGCCCGTTCTCTACCGCCAGTGCGCCGCCTGCCATCGTCCCGGGGGCGTCGCTCCATTCAGCCTGTTGACCTACCACGACGCCGCCAAGCGCGCCGCCCTGATCGCTACCATCACCGGCCAGCATGTGATGCCGCCGTGGCTTCCGGTGGCCCCCCGCTTTCGCGCCGAGCGCCGCCTGAGTGCCGCTGAAATCGCTCTGCTGGCGAAATGGGCGGCTGCCGGCGCGCCCGCGGGCAATCTCGCCGCCGCGCCCGCTGCGCCGCGTTTTCCCGACGGCTGGCAACTCGGCAAGCCCGATCTCGAAGCCCGCATGGCCGTCGACTTCCCCGTGCCTGCCGACGGCAACGATCTCTACCGTTGCTTCGTCGCGCCCGCCGATATCGCGCAGAACCACTGGGTGCGCGCCGTCGATATGCGCCCCGGCAATCCGCAGGTGGTGCACCACGCCATCCTCTTCGAAGACATCAGCGGCACCGCGCGCAAGCGCGACACAGGGTCGGGTTACGATTGCTTCGGCACGCCCGGTTTTCTGCCCGCCCGCGGTCTCTCCGGCTGGACGCCGGGGTCGCTGCCTTTCCAGGCGCCGGCCGATATGCCGGAACTTCTGCACGCCCACGCCGACCTCGTGCTGCAGGTCCACTATCATCCCAACGGGCGCGCCGTCACCGACCGCACCAGCATCGCTCTCTACTTCACCGATCGAAAGCCCACCCGGCAAGCGCAGGACATTCCGCTCGGCTCGAATCGCATCGATATCCCGCCCGGCGACCGCGCCTACAAAGTCTTCGACCATTTCACTCTTCCGGTGGATGTCGACGCCATCGGGATCAATCCGCACGCCCATTACATCTGCCGCGACATGTACGGGTACGCGGTGCTCCCCGATGGCACGCGGCGCACGCTGATCCATATACCCGATTGGAATTTCAACTGGCAGCAGCAATACATGTACGCCACGCCGATCCGCCTGCCCGCCGGCACGGACCTCGTGATGGAGTTCACCTACGACAATTCCGACGGCAACCCGCGCAATCCTTCGCACCCGCCCCGCCGCGTCACTTGGGGGCCGTCGTCTACCGATGAGATGGCCGGCCTGCACATCGCCGTGGTGCCGGTGGATCCCGACGATTCCGACGATTTGTCGAATGCGCTTTGGGGCAAGATGATCCGCGCCACGCAAGGCGGCGGCCTGCGCAAGCGATAGCGGTCAGCCCTCCAGCAGTCCGCGCGACGCCAGCCATTCCAAGCTCGGGGTGAGCAATTCCGGCGCGCCGCCGATTCCCAGCGCGGCGGCGATCTGCTTTTGCGTGCGCGTCCCGTCGAGCAGTCCGACCAGACGCCGGCCGATCTCATCGAGCGGCATATCGATGTGGCGTACGCTGGTCACATCGCCTGATCGCGCCGCCTGATAGCGCGCCAGGCGGCTGGCGCGCGGCCGCTCCGTCACGCTCTCTTCGCACGGAAAGTCGTAGACGTGCAGGTCGATGAAACCGGTCGTCATCATTTCGTACAGCAGGCGCGCCAGAACGCCAGAGCCGCCGGCGTATGGCACCAGTTCCTCGAATGTCAGCGGCAGCGGGTAGACATCGCCGAGTGCGATTGCCACCGCGATGGCCGCTTCGTTCGCCGTCCGGATGCACACCCCGCGCGCGCCTTCGATCTGGCCGTCTTCCAGGCGGCGTCCGGGCGCCGAAAACAGAAATTCCGCCATCTGTTCCGGCGAAGTTCGGCGGCGCAACGGGGTTTCGGCGCGGCACAGCAGCGTCTGGCGGAATCGCCGGGACTTCAGGAAGTCCAGCCTCTGTTCGAAGTCGTCCACCGTGCCCGCGAAGCCGGCCAGCAGGCCTTTGGGGTCGAACATTTCGTGGAGGTCCGCTTCCCCCATATACTCCAGGCGGTGGCTGCGCGCCGCCGCCAGGAACTCGTGAAAATAGAAGCGCTGGTTCAACCCGGCGAGCTCGTCGTGATACAGTGCGCCGTCATCGCGAGCCAGCAGCAGTTGAATCTCCTGCTCGCGCACCTCCTGCCAGGGCGGCGAAAGATTGCGCGCCTGCCGCAGGCGATCGAGAAAGGCGCGCGCCTGGGCGATTTTTTCGCGCGCACTCGCGGCCAGCCGCGTCTCGTGCAGCATCATCTCGCGCAGCATCTGGCGCACGTATCCGCCGGGATAGGCGTTGTAGCTGACGAACGCGATGCCCGCGGGAGCCAGGCGCTCGCGGCACACCGCCAGCAGTCGCTCGCGCACATCCTCGGGCACCCAGGAGTACAATCCGTGCGCCACAATGTAGTCGAACTCGCCCCAGCCATCGTCGATGGCGCGCAGATCGCCGGCGCGCAATTCCAGATTGCGCAATTCGAGATCGGCGGCGGCCTTCTGTCCCGCGGCGATGGGGACGGCGGCGAGATCGACGCCCACAAAGCGGCTGTCCGGCAGGCCGTAAGCCATGGGGATGAGGTTGCCGCCATCGCCGCAGCCGATTTCCAGCACGCGGCATTGCGTCACCGGCGCGGGCCGCATGCCGAAGAGTTTGCCCGCGGCGGCCAGGCGGTCGGGATGAGTTTGCTGGTGGGGCGCGGTCGGGTAGGGAACCAGATCGTAGTCGGTGAGGGACATGCCGCGCTCTACCCGATCTCGTGCGCGGCGATCTCGTAGTGGAACGCGTCGGCATCCAGGCTGTCGAGCCGCTCCCCGCCAGTCTCCGCCTGCGGGTACATCAGGAACGCCAGCGTGTGGCCGGTGGAATCGGGCAGCGCCACATCGTGCGCGAAATTGTACGCCATCCAGTTCATTTCCCACGAACCGAATAATCGCGTGCGTGCCTGGCGCACCATCGCATCGTCCGGACCGCGCCCCCCGGGCGGCTCTTCGAGCATCACTTTGCGTACGTCGGCTGGGTCCACCGGCACCCAGCCGTGCGCTTCCAGGTACACTTCGGCGCGGCAATGCTGTGCCTTAGTGACGTTCTCCGATGATGCCCCCAGGCTCTTGTACCCGAGCTGCGATTTCGCCGTGCGGATGCCATACGCGTCGCGCGCCGGAACGCCGGCGGCGCGCGCCAGGCCCACGAACAGCGCGTTCAGGTCGGCGCATTTCCCGCCCAGGTCCTTCGACTCCAGCATGAACCGGATATCGCCGAGCCCGCACCCGCGGGTCTTGGGATCGCGATGCGTGTTCTCCACGATCCAGTCATAGATGGCGCGCGCTTTGTCGGAATCGGCGGCCGCGCCTTTGGTAATGGCGTCGGCCGTCTCCCGCACGATGCCGTCGGTGGGCAGATACCTGGTGGAGCGCAGGTAGTGGCGGAGTTCCGCGGCGCTCGCCTTTTCGCCGCCGCCTGGCGCGCGTAGGTCGACGGTGCAGTTCCGGGTGGCGACACGGCTGGTCACGGTGAGCGCCGGCTTCACCCCGGCCGGGAACTCGGCCGTCACAATCGCCAGCCCATCGGGTTCGTTCCTCACCAGGCGCGCCGAGCCGCCGTCGCACTGGAATCGATTGGCCAGCGTTTTCTGGAAGGGCGAGTCCGCCGCCAGCGCGCCGGGCACCCACACGCGCGTTGCGCCGGCGGGTTTCAGCACTTCCACCCGCGTAGTCAGTTCGAAGGTGCGCCATCCCTCGTCCGCCGTCTGCTGCGCCCACAGCGGCGCGCCTGCCAGCGCCATCCCCGCCTGGAGAAAATTCCGCCGCTTCATAATTCCGCCAACGCGCGATGCACCAGTGAGATGCTGATGGCGCCCTCGCCCACTGCCGATGCCACTCGCTTCACGTTATTGGCCCTCGCGTCGCCCACGGCAAAGACGCGCGGCAGCATAAAAGGTCCATGCTGCAACGGCCATTGCACGCTCATCATAATTCCGCCAACGCGCGATGCACCAGAGAGATGCTGATGGCGCCCTCGCCCACTGCCGATGCCACTCGCTTCAAGTGATTCGCCCTCGCGTCGCCTACGGCAAAGACACGCGGCAGCATAAAAGGCCCCCGCTGCAACGGCCATGGCAAGCCCATCATAATTCCGCCAACGCGCGATGCACCAGTGAGATGCTGATGGCGCCCTCGCCCACTGCCGACGCCACTCGCTTCACGTTATTCGCCCTGGCGTCGCCTACGGCAAAGACGCGCGGCAGGCTGGTTTCCAGCATAAAAGGTCCGCGCTGCAAGGGCCATTGCAGCTCGTCCGGCAGCTCGACTCTCTCCAGGTCGCGCCCGGTGAGGATGAAGCCGCGATCATCCATCGCCAGACAGCCGCGCAGCCAATCGGTCCGCGGCGATGCGCCCGTCATCACGAAGACGTGGCCCACGTCGCGAGTCTCGGTTTCACCGGTCTTCTTGTTTTTCCAGGTGACCTGTTCCAGGCATTCGCCACCGGTGAGCGCGGTGATCTCGGTATTCCAGTGCATTTCGATCTTCGGATTCTCGGTGAGCCGCTGGATCAGATAGCGCGACATGGTGCTGGCCAGTTCGCCCGATCGCACCAGCATGTGAACCTTAACGGCAGTCTGCGACATAAACACCGCGGCTTGCCCGGCGGAGTTTCCGCCGCCCACCACTGCCACTTCCGCACCGCCGCACAATTGCGACTCGATGTGGGTGGCGCCGTAATATACGCCCTTGCCCTCGAATTGCGCCAGATTCGGCAGATTCAGCTTGTTATATTGCGCGCCTGTGGCAATCACGATGGCCCGCGTGGTAAGCGTGTCGCCGCCTTCCAGCAGTACGGTGTACGGCTCTTTTTCGCAGTGCAGCCGCACCACGGTGCGCGCGATCATCATATCGGCGCCGAATTTCTGCGCCTGCGTGGTAGCGCGCGCCGCCAGCTCCAGGCCAGAAACGCCGGTGGGAAATCCCAGGTAGTTCTCGATCTTGGAACTCGATCCGGCCTGCCCGCCCGGCGCGGTGGTTTCCACCATCAGCACGTTCAGGCCTTCGGACGCTGCATAAACCGCCGCCGCCAGGCCCGCCGGACCCGCCCCGACGATGATGACATCGCGCAATTCTGTCTGGTCGATGGTGCTGTTGAACCCCAGGCAGGAGGCCAGTTTCTGGATCGACGGATTGCGCAGTACGCCGCGCGTATTGCAGATCACTACCGGCACTTCCGAGGGCTTGATGGAAAAGCGATCGAGCAGCGCTTGCGAGTCGCTATCGGTGTCGAGATCCACGTAGTGGTACGGATGTCCGTTGCGGCTGAGAAATTCGCGTAGGTCCAGGGTGCCGGCTGAGTGGCGCGAACCGAGCAGCACCAGGTTCCCAAACCCCATATTCACCAGTGTCAGCCGCCGTAGGATGAAGGCCCGCAGCAGGATCTCGCTCAGCTCGGCATCGCGCGCCACCAGGGTTCGCAGCGATTCCGGAGTCAACTCCAGAAAGTCGCCTGCCTCCGTGACGCGGCCCTTCACCAGAGAGCGGCGGCCTGTGATCATATTCAATTCGCCGGTGAAATGGCCGGGGCCATGCTGCGCCACCTCGCGTTCCCCACCGTCCATGTCGGGCTGCACGATTTCCATGGCGCCGGAGAGCAGCACGAAGAAGGCGAGGTCCGATTGATTCGGCTCGAATAGAATCTCGCCGCGCTCCACATGGCGAATATGTCCGAACGGCCGTATGCGGTCGATCTGTGCGGCCGTCAGTGACGGAAACGTCTGAGTGCGGGCATCCAAAGCACTGGGAGGAGTAGCCATGATCTATTCTCGCATTGCTCCCGCCGCGCAACGTAAACTGTACAGGAGGAGCTCTCCATGTCCACGCAGAATTACGAACACCACACGCAGTTGGTCACCGGCTTCCACAAGGTGTTATTACCGGTCCTGTTCCTGACGATCATCGGCTCCATCGTGAATCTCGTGCAATCCTGGGGCGACCACCAGCGCATCTATAGCGCCTCACTGATCGTCGTACTGACGATTTGTGCTTCCCTCGCCGCCTTATTCGGGCGTGTGTTCGCGCTCAAAGCCCAGGATCGCGCCATCCGCGCGGAAGAGAATCTCCGCCATTTCGCTTTGACCGGGAAGCTTCTCGATCCGCGCGTGACCATCAAGCAGGCGATCGCCCTGCGGTTCGCTTCCGACGCCGAATTTACCGCGCTGGCGCGCAAAGCCGCCGACGAAGGCCTTGCGCCCGACGCCATCAAGCGGGCCGTGAAAAACTGGCGCGCCGATACCCATCGGGTGTGATTGAGGAAACGCGCTCTTACCCTTCCGGCCTTCGCCGGGAACGCTTCGGGTGTCCGCTATCCCGTTCACCAGGCGGGCGCGCGAATGATCTACGGCACCAACCCGGTCGCACAGCGCTACCGAACTGTACTGGAATATTCGGCCAATAGGGCTTGGCCGTCACATAAACGTAAGCAGGCCGCCGGCGAAACGATGAGATTCCGCCGCCTACGCGGTCATTCACCGACCATTCTCATACGGATGGCGCACTGGACCAGTTCGGCGGTTGTCTGTACGCCGAGGGCCTGCATGATGTCGTATTTGTGCGACTCGGCAGTGCGCGGCGAGATCTTGAGAATGGTGGCCACTTCTTTCATGGTGCGCCCTTCCGCGATGAGTTGCAGCACTTCGCGCTGGCGGGGCGTCAACGGCGACTCGTTTTCCCGTGACGGCTGCGCATCCATCAGCAGGTTGATCAAGTCCTTGGCAAGTAGCGTGGTCACATAGGAACGGCCCTGCGCCACCTCGCGAATCGCGTTGACCAGTTCTTCCCCGGGGGATGTCTTCAACAGGTAGCCGGAAACCCCGGCGCGGAATGCCGACGCCGCCAGGTGCGTGTCGCGATGCATCGTGAGAATGATGAATCGCGTTTCCGGACGGTTGGCGCGAATCTGCCGCACGGCGTCGAGCCCGTTCAGCAGGGGCATCGAAAGATCCGTCACGATAACGTCGGGGCGCAGCGTTTCGGCGGACTCCAGCAGGGCTCGCCCATCGTGCACCACTCCTACCAGGTCGAACGTATCTTTGAGCAGAGCCTTCAGGCCTTCTGCCACCAGCGCGTGATCGTCCGCGAGGAGTACTCTAGTTCTGGGCATAGACCTGGCCGCGCCAAATATACCAGAGATCTAACCTGGAGTCACGAGTTCTTGTCAGGGGTACGTACCCGTGCGGAAAGGTAACGTTCTCCGCGCAGCGCCGAGTGCACCGCGGAAATCAGCTCGTCGGAGGCGTCCAGCTTGAGTACATAGCCACGGATGCCGGCACTTATAGCGGTTTCCACCAGGCGGCGGTCGGAGTACATGGTGAGCACCACAATGGCCTCGCACAAGCCCCGTTTCAGCATCTGACGGCCGGCTTCTATACCGTCCAGGCCGGTCATCTGGATGTCGGAAATCACCGCGTCGGGCCGTTCTTCGACCGTCGCCGCAAGCAACTCCGTACCATCTCCCACGGCGCGCACCACGTCAAACTCGCGGGCGAGAAGCTCCCGGATTTCCTGGCGCATATCCGGGTGATCGTCGGCGATCACCAACCGGTAACGCCGATGTTCTTCCGGCTCGACACGCAGGCCCATATTGCGAGTTAAACGTGTTGCCTCCATAAGTGCTATCCGTAGTTTTACGGTCTGTAAGGTCAGGAATGGCCGTAGATGTCTCCGTAACGTCGGAATATTACGGGTGGTCAACTGGGCTCCGCACATTCAGAATAGTTCTGGACGCGAACTAGCTGAGGAAAACCCTGCGGCGGCCTGAATATGGCGCCGTTTTCATCTCGCTATGCGGTTCCATCGATTCGCAATGCCTGTAATATTCAATTCCGAAGATCATCCTCAAAATGAGTCCGAGAGCTTTCTGTCCGCCGGCATGCTCCACGACCTGAATAATCTGCTCACCGTAATCAATGGCCACAACGAGGTCGTGCTGGCCTCGCGCGAATTGCCGGAGAAACTCCGCCAATCTGCGGCCGCCGCGCATAGGGCCGGGCTGCGGGCCGCTTCCCTGTCCCATGCCTTAATGACTGTGGGCCGCACCATTCCCATCGAGCCCCGCTATATCTACCTCAGTCAGTGCGTGGCGGAACTGGTCAGCCTGATCAGGAATCTAATGCCCGCTGGGATTGAGCTTGTGTCCACGGCAGCGCCCGATCTTCCAGGCGTGATGGCCGACCCGTGCGCCATCCTCCAGATCCTGCTGAATCTCACCATGAACGCGCGCGACGCCATGCCCGCCGGCGGCAAGCTGGAAATCGAAACCGCGAGAGCGGCGCCGTCGGAGACCGTTCCCCGGCATCCCGGCGATTACGTCGTACTGACCGTGCGGGATAATGGCGCCGGGATGGATCAGGCTACCGGCCGGCGGATATTCGATCCGTTCTACACCACCAAACCGCCGCGATCCGGCAGCGGACTCGGTCTGCCGGTGGTGCAGCATATCGTCAAACGGAGCGGCGGTTTCCTGACCCTCGAAAGCGAATTGGGCAAAGGCACCGCGGTTCACATCTACTTTCCGGCGGCTCGCCCGGAATCCGCGCCCGCAAACCTGGTAAACGAGACGTCACCCTGTGTATCGTTGGGCGGCAAGGAAACCATCCTGGTGGTGGAGGACGATGCCGACCTGCGGAGCGTGACGCGCAATCTGCTCGAACATCGCGGCTATGCCGTCCTGGCCGCCGCCACCGCCGCCGAAGCGATCGAGTTGGCCAGAAACTTCAACCGTCCGCTCGACCTGTTGGTGACCGAGGTCGAATTACCCGATTCCACCGGTCCCGCTCTGGCAGCCACCCTGCGCGAATCGCAGCCCGATCTGCCCGTGCTGAACATTTCGGGCTATCCCCTGTCGGCGGCCGCCGAGCAACATCTGTCTGCCGGCGCCGATTTCCTGGCCAAGCCTTTTACGGTGGGCGAACTGGGGCGCTCCGTCCGCGAGATTCTCGATCGCCGCCCGGCCAAGCGCATTTTGTTTGTGGATGACGACGAGCAGGTGGTGGCTTTCGCCCGCGATGTGCTGGAGTCGGAGGGATATGACGTGCTGGTGGCCGAAGACGGCAACGTGGCCCTGGCGATCGCCGAAAAAGAGCCGCTCGACCTGGTGATCACCGATCTGGTGATGCGTGATCGCGAAGGGCTGGACACCATGATGCAACTGCGCTCTTCGAATCCCAGCCTGCCGGTGATCGCGATTTCCGGCGCCTTCGGCGGTTATTTTCTCCGCAGCGCCTCCATGCTGGGTGCTCGCGCCACCCTGCCCAAGCCGTTTAGCGGCGACGATCTGCTGGCCGTCGTCCGCATGGTTTTGGAAGGCTGACGCCGCGGGGGCAGACTACGAGATCCCGGCGCCGGGAAGGTCCGTACCCTCCGCACGGACCGCACACGGCCCTTGGGGTCTCGTAGTCTGTCCCCGGAGCCGTCCGCTCCAGCCCTCTTCCGGATCTGGCCCGACGAGTGCACACCTTGGCTCGCGTGTTCGTAAGGGTAGCCGCAAGTGACCGATTTTCCTCAATCTCGAGCCTGCCAGTCGTGCCGTTTTCTCACACCGGTGTGTCCGCAAGGCATCACCGCCGGCGCGCAAACCCTTGCTATACTTTTGATTTCGAGCATTCATAGACACCGCACATGAAGTGTATTCCGGTCTTTCTCTTCGCTGCCGCGGCACTCTCGGCGCAGACTTATTTCAGCGGGCAAGCCGCTCGCCTGGTAATTGGCCAGCCGAACGGCTTCACCGCTCAGGACCCCAATTCGAGTAACGTCACAATCGGCGCCCCCAGCGGCATCGCCACGGCCGGCAACACGCTTTTTGTGGCCGACTCCAACCGCGTGGGCGTCACCCCGAGCAACAATCGGGTGCTCATTTTCAACAACCTTTCGTCGCAGTTGCCTGCGCCCACCGCCCAGCTTTTCTATAACACCAAGTGTCCGGCGTGTGTGGGACAGGCCAACGTGGTGTTGGGACAACCCGATTTTGTCACCACCACGGTCAACACCATTCCCACCCAGAACAGCCTGCGAAATCCCCAGGGCGTCGCCTCCGATGGAGTTCACCTGGTAGTCGCCGACACCGACGATAATCGCGTCCTGATCTGGAACCAGATCCCCACCACCAACAATCAGAACGCCGACGTGGTCATCGGGCAACCCAACTTCACCACCGCCGCTCTGCCCGGCAACACCCCGTCCGCCAACAGCATGCGCGGGCCGGAAGGCGTTTGGATTCAGAACGGGAAACTCTTCGTGGCGGATACGCAGAACAACCGTATCCTCATCTATAACCACATCCCCACCACCAACGGGGTGGCGGCCGACGTGGTGCTCGGTGCGCCCAATTTCACCACCTACGTCAATCCCGACATCAGCCAGCAACAGAACGGGGCAACCGCCAGCACCATGCTGGCGCCGGTATCGGTGACGTCCGATGGCACGCGCCTCTTCGTTACGGACCTGGGCTTCAACCGTGTGCTAATCTTCAACTCCATCCCCACCACCAACGGTGCTGCGGCCGATGTGGCGCTGGGGCAACCCGACCTGGTAAGTTCGGTGTCTAACAACGCGTACACCGGGTCGGCGGCCACTTCCACCTCCGACACCACCGACAAGGAAACGCCGGTACTGTGCAAGGTTTCCAACGGCATCGACCTGGACAACAATCCGGTCTATCCCAATGGGTGCGGCTCGACCCTGAACTTCCCCCGTTTTGCCCTGAACGCCGGCGGTAAGCTGGTGGTGGCCGATGGAGGCAATGACCGGCTGCTGGTGTGGGACAAGACCCCGCCCACTACCGGGTCCGCGCCCGACAGCGTCATCGGGCAGATCGCCGACGATGTGGATGACTCGTCGGAATTCGCGGACGGCTTACGTACTCCATTGGCCCTGGCGTGGGATGGCTTGAATCTATACGTAAGCGACAGTTTTAACCGCAGGGTGCTGGTCTACACCATAGGGTCGAACGCTATCGACTTTGATGGCATTCGCAACGCCGCCAGCCTGAATATCACCGCAACCGGCAATTACGAATTTACCGGCACCATTCAGGCGGGTGACGTCATTACCCTCGTCATCAATAGCTATCAGTACATATATACCGTGCTGAGCACGGACACGCTGGAAACCATCACCGCCGCGATGGTCAACGCTATCCAGTCCGCCAACAGCGGGACGGGAGATCCCAATGTGGTGGCTACCATAGACCCGATTGTGGATACCGTTATCGATCTCACGGCCAAAAAGCCCGGCGATCTGGCTAATAATGTGAGCTATTTCGCCAACGTTACGCCCGCCGCGAATCAGGCGTCGGCGAAGGTCTCCGTGCAAGCATTGCAATCGACCCTGGTGGGTGGCGGCAACGCGGCCAAAATCGCGCCTGGCACCGTGGTGAGTATTTTCGGAACCAATCTTTCGGCCACCACCGCCAAGGCGGATACCACCCAGCTCACACTGCCCACCCAATTAGGCGGTACACAGGTCTATTTCAACGGTATCGCGGCGCCGCTTTTCATGGTCTCGCCCACCCAGATTAACGCCCAGATGCCTTGGGAATTGGGCGACCAGACTAGCGTGAGCGCCTTCGTGCGCTCGGTAATGGCCGATGGCAGCGTGATGTACACCACTGCTGTGGGCGTACCGATTGTGCCTGCCAATCCCGGCGTTTATACCCAGACCGGCTCGGCAATTCCGCCGGTCGGCATGATTTTTCATGGCAGCAGTTACGCCACTTCCATCATCTCAATCGACGGTGGAGTCACAGCTGGCGCGGTCATTACTATCACCGTCAACGGCCGGAGCTACAGCCACACCACCAGTATCATGGACAGCCTGGATTCTATCCGCAACGCCATGGTGGTGCAGTTGAATAGAGACCCGCAGCTCTCCGCCAGTATCGCCGGCGTGTTCGACCGCATTATTCTGAAGGCGCGCGTGGAAGGGCCCCAGGGGAACGGCATTCCCATCACCGGCAATGCCAGCGGAGGATCGCTGACCGTTTCAGTGTTCGATCCGGTAACCTGTTGCAGCAACATCGCTGGCGCCCCGGTGACAGGCACCAACCCCGCTGTACCGGGCGAAATCATCGTGATGTACGCCACCGGCCTGGGTCTTCCCAACCTGACTGACAATGTCAGCGGACTGGTCAACACCGGCATGCAGTATCCCGTCAATGGACCGGTCACCGTGCCGCAGAATTTCGTCGCCGCGACCATCGGCGGCAGCACGGGTGACGTTCTGCAGGCCACCATGCTTCCGGGCGCAGTGGGCCAGTACCAGGTAGTGATCCATCTGAACCAGAACCTGGTCTCATCCGCCACCACTCTGGCCACCATCGCGCAAAATGACTTCATCAGCAATCAGGTGTCGCTCCCACTGGTGGCTCCCTCGGGCCAGTCGGGCTTGAACCCGGCGCTGGTCGTCGGCTCGGTCCACTCAGGCAACTTCTATCAGGGTCAGCAGAACGCTTCTTATATTCTGACCGTTACCAATAACGGCGGCGGCAATCCCACCAGTGGGGTAGTCACCGTAACCGACACCCTGCCGACCGGCATGACGCTGGTCCAGATGATCGGCGACGGCTGGACGTGCAAGTCGAATAGCTGTAGCCGCAGCGATATCCTGCTGGCGACACTGTCCTATCCGCCGATTACCGCGATCGTGAATGTGGCGGCTACCGCGGCCACTCCGGAGAGCAATACGGTGCGTGTCACAGGCGGCGGCTCGGCCTCCACCGTCGCCACCGACGTGACGGTGATCAACGGCACCGCGCCGTCGAACCCGCCGGTCCTCTCGGTCGCCGTTACGCACTCGGGCAACTTTACCGTGAATCAGCAGAACGCTACTTACACCATAACGGTGAGCAACAAGAGCGGCGTCAGCTCCACCAACGGCGCGGTCTACGTCAGTGAACTGGTGCCCGCCGGGTTGACCATCACCGCCATGTCGGGCACCGGTTGGGTTTGTTCCTCCGACTCGTGTTCGCGCTCCGACGCTTTAAGCGGCGGCAGCAGCTATCCCGTAATCACGGTCATCATGACTGTCGGATCGAGTGCTCCCGCCTCGGTTACCAATATGGTAATCGTCAGCGGCGGTGGATCGGGCGCCCAGATCGCCTCTAACGCCACCACTATCCAGCAGTAGCGGTATGGCCGATGCAAGCTAGCCCGGCGCGGCCGCCGGCGGTGCTCCGCCGGATTGCGGCCGGGCTGCTGCTCGGCGCCTGGTTCCTGTTCTTCTCACGCGGGGTTCTCGGGGTCCATTTCGCCCCCGACGATATGATGAACGTCGACCACTTTTACTGGTCGCCCGGAATCTGGCGCGCCATCTATTCGCCGTTTGTGATCTGGCGCGGCTATTACCGGCCCATGGGCGGCGTGTTCTATCTCCCCATCTTCTCCTTGTGGGGGCTGAATCCCGTGCCGTTTCATGTCGTGCTCTCGCTCGTGCTGGCGGTCAATGTCTGGCTGGTATATCGGCTGGCGCGCATTCTAGGGGCGGTGGAATGGGCAGCGTTTCTGGCAGCACTGGTAACGTGCTATCACGCCGGACTCGGCAATCTTTACTACGACACCGCTTTCGTGTACGACGCCCTGTGCGGCTGCTTCTATCTCGCCACGCTGGTCTATTACTGCGGTATCCGGGCTGGCGGGCGCTACGTCAGAGGCGGACGGCTGGCGGTATTCGCCGCGCTGTTCGTGTGCGCGCTCGATTCGAAAGAGATGGCGCTCACGTTCCCCGCAGCGCTGCTGGCTTACGAATTCCTCTATCATGGCAAGGCAGTGCGTGCCGGCGCCTTCCGGCAGGCAGCGTGGCTGGCGCCTGTCGCGATCGCGGCGGCGCTCACGTTGCTCGATCTGTACGGCAAGGTTTTCGGCGTCGACGCGCTCACCGGCATGGATAGCTACCGGCCGGTCTTCACCTGGCAACGCTACCTCGCCTACCAGAAGACCTTCCTCGGGGATGCGGCGTTTTGGCATCCCGGCGGTATGCAGTTACTGCTGTTCTGGCTGGCGCTTTCCTATCTCGCGTGGCGGCCCGGGGCGCGCCCGATTTTGCGATTTTCATGGGCTATCCTGCTCTTCACGCCGCTGCCGATCGCATTCCTGCCGGCGAAGAGCCAGGCGTGTCTCTATATACCCATGCTCGGGCTGGCACTCTTCGCCGCCGTGATTGCCGCCGATCTGGCGGCGGCATTTGCCGGTATTCTGGCTCGCGAGGCGGTATTCCGCCGCGTTCGACAGCCGCTGCTGGCCGGGGGGCTGATAGCGCTCGGCATTTTCTTCTGGGGACGCGAGAATCTGCACCTCCAACGCGTGGCGGTGCGGCCGAGGATGGCGGCGTTGGGGGCGACGACGTCTGAGGTGATCGGGAACTTCCGTGCGCTCCATCCACAGGTGCGTTCCGGCAGCCACGTGGTATTCCTGCACGACCCGTTCACCGATTGGGACATGCTTTTCATTGCCGACCTGTGGTTTCGTGACAGGAGCGTCACCGTCCATTTGCAGCGCCTGGTTCCCCTCCCGCCATCGGAGCTTGCCAGCGCAGGGGCGGTTTTCGACTACCGCGATGGAAAATTATTGCGCGTTCGTTAGCCTAGTGTGAATTCACCCGGAAATTACCCGCATACAGGGGAGGGGTAGTGCGAAATTTAACCCAATATAATTGCGGACAAAAAACACAAAGGGCGCGGGAAGAAACTCCCGCGCCCCATGGAAAGATCGCCAAGACTACGCTGCGTTGGCAAGAAGTTCTTCGAGCGACTCGGTCTCAAACTCGTGCCGGTCGGCCGCTTCCTGGCAGCGAATGCAGAACTTGGTCCACGGTACCGCATCCAGGCGTTTGATCTTGATTTCCTCTTCGCAATGCAAGCAAGTGCCATAGCTACCATCGGCCATGCGGTGCAATGCGCCTCTCACATTCCGCAAGAGGCTGGATTCCCGGTCCAGATTGCGGATAGCCAACTCGCGCTCCCCGGCGAGCTGTACTTCATCCAGAGCATCTGGAGTTTTTTCGATTGCGATGTCTTCCCGGTTGCGCAGCCCGGCCGAAAGCTCGGCTTGTTTGGCTTCCAGGATTGCCTTGTATTTGTTTAATTCGGTCTGGTTCATTTTCGTTCTCCCAGTATTTTTTCTTTTTTTTATTTCTTCTCTTTAGCGAATACCCGATGTATCAGTATAGACGGCATTTTTCGCCAAAGGTTTCACTTCGTCCCATCCCTCGTTCGGGCCATCGGGCTTCGTGCTTTCACCCAACCGAGACTGCACGTGTCCAGACTAAGCAATCGGTGGGCCAAACCCTAAACTGGCCTTGGAGTGTACCACGTTCGGGCCCACGATTCCAACTTCTTATCGGCTCAAATGCTAGTATTTATAGTTGGATTCGCCCGGCAAACCCCGCTTCCGCCCTCACCGGCTGCTCCATGTACTTCCGGCATGGATCGGATGTCTGTTTTTTCTTGTGGCCGGAATTGCTTTCCTCGGCAAGATCGGCGTCGAAAACGACGAAGCCCTCTTTGCCGGTGCCTTCCTCAAGCCCTACGGCGAGGCCTATACCATCCGGATCGGCCATTCCCGCATCCCGCTGATGGTTATGACCTATATCGGCACATTGAAGGCTTGGCTTTACCGTCCCCTGATGCGCAATTTTGGCACGGGGCTCACAACCTTGCGTTTGCCGATGGTGCTGGTGGGCGTGGCCAGTGTCTGGCTGTTCTTCCGGCTGCTTCACCGCATCGCCGGTCTCCGCGCAGCCGTCATTGGATGCACGCTCCTGGCAGCGGATGCAACTTACCTCTTGACGGTCTGCTACGACTGGGGGCCGGTGGCGCTGCAGCACGTGCTGATGGTGGCCGCTCTGCTCCTGCTGGTCCGCTTCTATCAGCTCCGCCGCCTGCCCGAGCTCTTTTGGGGATTCTGCATGCTGGGCCTGGCGATGTGGGACAAAGCCTTATTTATCTGGATGTTAAGCGGGATTGGCGTGGCCGCCCTGATAGTCTTTCCGCGCCGCATCTGGGCGCTGGTCAACCGCGGGACCGTCCCCATTGCGATCCTGGGATTTCTCTCCGGCAGCCTGCCTCTGCTGGTCTATAACGTGGAAAATCAATGGGCCACCTTCGTGGGCAACGTCGCCCGCGACACCAGCGACATCCCCGGCAAAGCACACATGCTGATGGAGACCGCTAAAGGCGACGGACTGTTCGGCTGGATGTTTAATGAGCGGTGGCAGACCCCCAAGCCGCACGCGCCGAGCGGTGTCATCGAACGGTCAAGTGCCGAAATAACGTCACTTTTTGGACATCCGCGGCGGCACGCCGTCTTTTATGCCTTCGTGCTTGCGATCTTGCTCGCCCCACTGGCCCGCGGCGATGCCCTTCGCGCCATTCTGTTTGGGCTGATCGCCATGGCGGTGGCCTGGATCCAGATGGCGACCAACGCCAATACGGGCGGCAGCATCCACCACACCATCCTCTTATGGCCGCTGCCGCAACTGGTAATCGCCGTCTCTTTCGCCGCCGCTTCCCGCCGATTGGGACGCGCCGGACTTCCCGTGGCCGCGCTGTTGACGGCAGCGATGTTCGTTTCGGGCGTTCTGGTTGCCAACGAATACTTTTTCGTCAGTTACAGTTACGGCGGTTCGCCCGTCTGGTCGGACGCCGTCCTGCCACTGTCGGATTACCTCAAGAGCGCCGGTACGGCGACCGTTTACTGCGTCGATTGGGGCATGTTCGACGCTCTCCGCTATCTCAATCACGGCACCTTGAAGCTGGCGGTGGGGAATGACCCGATCGGCAAGAAAGAGCTCACGCCGGACGATCGCCGGGCCGTTCTCCACATGCTCGACGACCCCGGTGCGATCTACGTGGCGCACACCAAGGCGTTCGAGAATTTTCAGGGCACCAATCAGCGCCTGCTGGACTTCGCCGCCGCCGCCGGCTATCGCCGTGACATGCTGACCGTGATTTCCGACCGGTACGGGCGCCCGGCGTTCGAGGTGTACCGCATGTCGCCGCCGGAGAGTGAAGCCGATCCGGCACGCTAGGCGACGCCTACGCGCCAGTATCCATGAAGTAGTAGCAGATCATGTGGCACACCACCATGTGCGCCTCTTCAATGCGTCCCATATGGGGCACGCTTACCTGAATATTGAGCTGCGCCAGGGGACCCAGCCTGCCGCCGTCGCGGCCGGTGAGCGCGATGGTGCGGCAGCCGGCGGCGTTTGCGTACTCGATGGCGCGCAGGACGTTGGGCGAATTGCCCGACCCGCTGATGGCCATGAAGAGATCGCCCGGCGAGGCGAAATTCCGCAACTGCTCGGCGAAGACCACGTCATACCCCACGTCATTCGAGTAGGCGGTGAGGGTGGGCAGGGAATCGGTGAGCGCCAGAATGCGGAAGCGCGCATCCCGCTCGAAGCTTGCGCCTTTTACCATATCGCAGGCGAAATGCGATGCCGTGGACGCGCTGCCGCCATTGCCGCAGACGAAAATATGACGCCCCGCGTCGCGTGCTTCGCGGAACCATTCGATCGCCTCGCCGACTTTCGTGAGGTCGATCTGCTCCATCGCTTCGAGCGTGCTCTTCTTGTATTCCGCCGCGAAATTCACAGTTCCCCCGCCAGCGCCAGCGCGCCATAGAGCACGCTCGCATCTCCCAGTTCAGCCGGCGCCACGTCGATGCGCGCTGCCGACCAGCTTGTGATCGTCCTCCGCAACTCGGCGCGTAACGGCCCGAACAGCGCGTCGCCCGCCTTGCTGATTCCGCCGCCGATCACCACCCGGGCCGGATTCAATAACATGATACACGCCTTCAAACCGAGCGCGAGATCCACCACGTAGCCGCGAACGAAGTCGGGTTCCTGCATCAGTTCCCGGGCCGATTTTCCGTGGTCGCGCTCCAGCCACAACCCGCAGCACATGCGCTCGAAACAGCCGAACGAACCGCACAGGCATTCCGGACCGCCGGGCCGGATGGTGAGATGGCCGATCTCGCCGCCATACGAATCGGCGCCGCGCCATAATTTGCCGCCGCCGAAAATGCCGCCGCCGATGCCGGTGGAGAGCGTCATATAAAACAGCGGCGAGAATCCGCGCCCCGCTCCGTAGCGCGCCTCGCCAAGCGCGCCCACGTTGGCGTCGTTGTCCATCACCACCGGTACGCCGAGCAGATCGGCGAGGTGTGCCGAGAGATGGAAGTCCTTCCAGCCGCCCACGTGGGTGGACAGCGCCACCCGCTGTTCGGCGAAATCCACGGGGCCGCCGAACCCCACGCCGCACCGCTCGAAGCGGAACTCGCTCCGCCATTCCGCGACTATTGCGGCGATCTGCGCCAGCATCCAATCGCGGCCGCCCTTTTGATCGGTGGCGCGCGTCTCCACACGCAGCATGCGATCGCCGTCGAAGGCCGCGAGTTGGAATTTGGTGCCGCCTATATCGATTGCCAGAGTCTGCATTGTTCCCTTACCCCCGCGGGCGACCCAGGCGAAGCGCCTTGACGCCATCGCTCGGCGCTGGGACGTCATCAGTTCCGGCGAGGATCGCGGCGATGTGCAGCGCGAGTTGGAATTTGGTGCCGCCCATATCGATTGCCCGAGTCTGAATCATTCCCTTACCTCCGCGGGCGATCCACGTGGCGGGGTTGACGCCATCGCTCCGCGCAGCGACGTCATCAGTTCCGGCGAGGATCGCGGCGATGTGCACCGCGAGTTGGAATTTGGTGCCGCCTATATCGATTGCCAGAGTCTGCATTGTTCCCTTACCTCCGCGGGCGATGCCGTGCCAGTACCTTTCTTCATGATGGTGATGGACGCCACCAGGTTGCCGAACTCCGCGGCTTCCGTGGGTGTGGCGCCGGCGGCGAGCGCCAGTGATACGCCCGCCGAAAAGCTGTCGCCGGCACCGCAAATGTCAACGGGATTCTCCACGGCGCGGGTGCGCACCCAGCGCTCGCCGCCTTCTTCCACCAGCAGGACGCCGTCGGGCCCGTGCGTCACCATGAGAAGCGGCGCTTCCAGATGTTGCCGCAGTTTGAGGTAGTCGACCTCTCCGAATAGAGCGCGGCAGGCGGCTTCGCCCTCCTGCCGGTTGGGCTTGGCGATGGCGCCGCGGAAGTGCGCGATGCGTGCCCGCGAATCGGCGAGATAGACCGCGCCGCCATGAGCGCGTGCCAGACCGGCCAGGGCGTCGCGCACCGCGCGCGTGATTACGCCGCCACGGCTGGTCTCGGCCTGGTCCGCCACGATCACTGCATCGAACGCGGCGGCGTTGTCGGTGAGCCGTTCGACGATCAGCCGTTCCACCGGCGGATCGAGTGGCACGGTGCGAATGAAATCTAGCCGCGGCCGGTCTTCGATGCCGGTCTCGCCGTTGATCACTTTCGTGTAGGTGAAGGTTTGCATGGCGGCGGCGCGCACGCACAGGTCGCTAATCCCACGGTCCGCCAGGGCGCGCGCAAGCTCCAATCCGAAACCATCCTCGCCGATCGCGCCCAGCACCGCCACGCGCCCGCACCCCAGAGCTGCGAGATTGTTGGCCACCGTACCGCCGGCGCCCGCCGTCACTTCCGTGCGCACCACGCCGATGCGTTCGATGCCGGTTTCGCGCGAGGGTTCGCTGGTGGAGGGATCGTAGGTGCACCAGCGGTCCAGGCAGATATCGCCCACAACCAGCGTTGAAAGCTTGGGAATCGCCGCCAGGATCTCTGCCGTCGTCATAGCTGCTTCAGGATGGCCTGCCGCAGGGCCGGAAAGGTGGCGCGATGGTCGCCGCAAAAGTAGAAGCTCTCGCCGCCATCGGCCACTGTGCGCACCAGGATCGTCTTATACGGACGAAAATAATACGCCGGGTCGCTCTTGGCGCGCTCCTCGTGGATATCGCCTGCAATCGGCACCAGGTCGAACACCGCGGTGGCGAAATGGCGAATCTCGCGCTCCTCCCGGTGCGCCACGTTGCGCGCCATGGCCAGCGCCTTGAGATAGACTTCGGGCGCCATCACGGCCGATCCGAACGCCAGCAGTACACCGCCTTCCAGCCGCTCCACGGCATGCGCGAAGATCAGGAAATCGCGCAGAGCCGTCTCGCCCAGCGATGCGCCATCGCAATTGGGATGCTCGTGGATGATGTCGTAACCGATGCCGGGGTGCACCGTCACCGGCACCGAGAGGCGCCAGGCGGCCGCCAGCACACTCAGGCCGCGGTGCGGAAATCCGCTCTCCGCGATGCGCCGGCCGACGTTTTCGCCCAGGCCCAAGCCCTCCGCGGCGGCTTCGCGAATCCAATCGTTGAGCTCGCCGGTTTCACTCCACAGGCCGAACTCGCCGCTGCGAATGTAGCGCGCCACGCTTTCGGTGGTGGCGCCGATGCGCGCCAGTTCGTAATCGTGGATGGCGCCCGCGCCGTTCATGGCGATGTGACTGATGGCGCCGCGTTCCAGCAAATCGATGATCTGGCGGTTCACGCCGGCGCGCAACACGTGCGCCCCCATCATCAGAATGCGCGCCGCGCCGGTGCGCCGCGCTGCCGCCAGGCGCGCCGCCACCGTCGCCAGGTGCGGATGGCTATACGGCAGGGGCGCTTCGTCAAGCGCCAGCCAGTGATCGAGATGCAGGTCGTGAGCGCGCTCGGCGAGCGGGCGAAGGCGGAGACGCGAACGATCGAAGAGGGGATATTTACTGGCCATGGGGAAACAGGGTGTGCAACAGTTCATCGCGGCAGAGGAAATTGGGAACGATGAAATCGGCGCCTGCTCCCGCCAGGCGCTGGCGCTTCCATTCGTCCACCACCAGGCATTCGGGTTCGGCGGACGCCACTCCCACGGCGACGCCGCCCACTTCCTTCACGTTTTCGATCTCCACGTAGCCGTCGCCGAAGCCCAGGAATTCGTCGCCCCGTGTGTGGGGCGTGGACAGCAGGCGCTGGATCAGCTGCCGCTTGGAAAACGACCGGTAATCGTCGAGCGCGCCATACACGCCGCCGTCGAAATAGCGGGCGACGTCGAGCAGTTGCGCTTCGTCACGCATGTATTCCTGGTCGGTGCCGCTGGCGAGATAGAGCGCCAGCCCGCGCTCGCGTAGCGATTCGAGCAGCGCGCGCGTCCCCGGCACGAGATATTTCTCCGGCGAAACGTGGCCGGCCCGCAACTCCGCCAGCCGGTGACGGATGCGCTCGTGCAGGCGATCGAGGTACATCTTCTTATAGACGAGGGGATCGAGCGGGACGCCTCCGCGGCGGCGGATCTGCTCCGCCAGTTCGATGGCCTGGTAGATGGTCTGCTCGCCGGTCAACCGCCAGATGAAATCCACCACCACCTGGCGCAGCGACTCCTCGGATTCCCCGGTTCGCAGATCGAGCAGCAATTCGACCATCATAGGGACCATCACGTCCATCCAGCCGGACCGGACGAGGGAAATGGTGCCATCGAAATCGAAGATGCAGATTCGGGCGTTCTGCGCGGAGACGCCCGCACGAAGCGGTTCGATCATCGGGAGCTATTGTCCCATATTGGTTTGCGCGGCAGCACGCGCGCCAGCGTACGTTAAGATGACAGGTAGAGCTCCGCAATCCATGAGAATTCTAACGGCGCTGCTCGGGTTGGCACTCGCCGGACCCGCGGCAGCCGCACCTCTTCCGCGCCCTTATCAAGTGGAACACTACGACGTCCATCTTACGCCCGACCTAGCCGCCAAGCGCATGGCCGGCGAAGTCAGCATCGGTCTGGTGGGCCGCAGCGATCGTCTGGACGCGGTGGAACTCGACGTAGGCGACATGCAGATTGCCTCCGTGAAGGACGGACCGAACGGCCTCTATTTCGAGCGCAAGGACAAGACGCTGATCGTGGCGCTGCGGTCCCCGTTGTTCAAGAGCGACCGCCGCACCATCACCGTCCGCTATACGGCCGTCCCGGCCAAGGGCCTGGTCTTTTTTCCCGACCAGATTTACACCTCGTTCTTCACCAGCGACTGGATGCCGTGCGACGAGCACCCGGAAGATCGCGCCACTCTCAGCCTGACCCTCGATGTGCCGCCGCAGTTCAAGGTGGCGGCCAGCGGCCATCCCGCCGGTAAGACGTGGACTCTCGACACGCCTTACCCCGCGTTCCTGTTTGCCTTCGCCGCCGGCGATTTCGCGGAGAGTTCGCGGAAAGTGGACGGCTTGACGCTGCGCGTGCTCGGCAAGGCGGACGTGTTCGACGATACCGCGGCGGTGATGAAGTTCCTGGTGGAGCGCTCGGGCAAGCCCTATCCGCTCGACACCTACACCCAGGTGTTCACTCACGGAACGGTGGAACAGGAAGCGGTCGGTATGACTCTGTTCCCCGAGAAATATGCCGCGGACATGAAGGAACACCCCGGCGACCTGAGTTTGCTGGCGCACGAATTTGCGCACCAGTGGTATGGGGTGCAGATTGTGGCGCGGGACTGGTCGGATTTCTGGCTGAGCGAGGGGATGGCGACATTTCTGGCGGACTCCTTTCTGGAACAGCGCTTCGGGAAGGCGCGCTACGAGAAGGAGATTGCACAGTCGCAGCAGACGTACGAGAATCTGCGGGCACAGGGCAGGGACCGGCCGCTGTTCTTCACCGACTGGCAGACGCCGCAGCAGGCCGGCGGTCCGCTGCCGTATCAGAAAGGCGCGTTCGTGTTGTCCGAGTTGCGGCGCACCATGGGGGACGAGGCTTTCTGGCGGGGGCTGCGATCCTATACCAACGGCCATTGGGGAAGCGCGGTGACGAGCGACGACTTCGAGGCGGCAATGTCGAGCGCCGGCGGGAAAGACATGAATAAGCAACTTACTAAGTTGTTCCACCAGTATATCTATTGAGTTATTGCAAAGGCGCAAGAAATATTGAAGCTGATTCGGTGAGCCGGCTAGTTTTGCTCGAAGCTTAGTCGTTAACCTGGGGGCCTCAATAGTGCGACCTGACTGGGCCGCGCCCCTATTGAGGGGCTGCGGCCTCTTGCGAGTTCTTGGGCTTGAGTCCCAGGCTGGACACCCGGACCCCACCGGGGCCCTCTGCTGTAATCTGAATCGTCACTTCGCGCGCCCTCCGCCACCTGCCGGCGCCTGGTCGCTCTGAAGAACAGGCACAGCGATCACCAGCACGCATGGCAGGCGCCATCGACGCGTCAGCTATCATTTTTCACGCGCACCTTCAAAAGTTATACGGTTTCTGTAAATTCCTGGAGCCGGGATACGAGCGAATCCGGGCGACCTTCCCGAGTTCCGGGTGCATTCGCTTCCATATTGACATCCGATATCGACAGGCGATATTATCGTTCGCATGAAGAAAGCTAGCGATCTTCTGCAGGGTACGCTGGATCTCCTCATTCTTCGCACGCTGGAACTGCGGCCCATGCACGGCGTGGGCGTGGCCGATCGCATTGAGCAGGTGACTGACGGCGTTTTCGTGGTAGGGCCCGGATCTCTCTTCCCCGCTCTCCATCGGCTGGCCGAAAACGGCTGGATCGAAGGGCAGTGGGGCCAGTTGGAGAATGGGCGGCGCGCCAAATTCTACGCGTTGACGGCCGCGGGGCGGGCGCAATTGACCAAAGAGAAGCGCCACTGGCTCAAGGTGAATACCGCCGTGAGCCAGGTGCTGGCCGACGAGGCCTGACTCCGTGATTTGGAGCAGTCGCATCGTCAGCCTGTTCCGGCGCTTGAAGGATCGGCCCAGCCTCGAGCAGGAGCTGGACGAGGAGATTCAGTCCTACTACGAGATCCTGATTGAGCGCGCGATGGCCCGCGGCCTGTCACGGGAAGCGGCGCAGCGCGAAGCGCGGGTGCGGTTCGAAGGGGCGGAACAAGTGAAACAAAGAGTGCGGGAGGCGCGTGTGGGAGCACCGATCGATACAACGCTGCAGGATATTCGCTACGCCTGGAGATCGCTCAAAAAGAGCCCGGGCTTCACCGTCTTCGCGGTGATGACCATCGCATTAGGACTGGGCGCGAACGCCGCCATCTTCAGCATGGTGGACGGCGTACTCATCAAGGCCACCGGTTATCCCGAGCCCGAGAGGATCGTCCAGTTGTGGGAGAAGCCGCCCCAATACCAGCGGAACTCGATCTCCGGCGCGAATTACATCGACTGGAGCCGGGAGGCAAAGTCGTTCGACGCCATGGCGGCGGAGACCGGCGGCGCCATGAGCTATACCGGCAACGGGGAGCCCCGCGCACTCAAAACGGGATTTGTATCCGCCCCGTATTTCGACGTCTTCGGCGTGCAGGCGGCGCTGGGCCGCACCTTCGCACGCGGCGAGGATCAACCGGCCAGCCAAAAGGTGGTGGTGCTCACGCATCGAATCTGGATGAATAGCTTTGGCGGGGACGCGGGCATTGTGGGCCGTTCTATCCTTCTCGACGGCCAGCCTTATACCGTGATCGGCGTGCTCCCCGGCGCGAGCGAATTCGACCGGCGGTGGAACGAAATTTGGGTCCCGCTGGTATTCGGGCCGAATCCGGCTCGCGACTATCACTATTTATCAGCGGTTGGCAGGCTGAAGCCCGGCGTCTCTCTCGAGCAGGCGCGGGCGGAGATGAGCGCCATCGCGGGGCACATTGCGGAGCTCTATCCGGCCATCGAGAAAGGATGGAGCGCCACCGTCGACCGGTACATCGACAGAGTGGTCGGTTCCCAGACGCGCCTTTCGTTGAAGGTGCTGATGTGGGCGGTAGTGGCGATCCTGATGATTGCCTGCGCGAACCTGGGGAATCTGCTGATGGCGCGCGGGACGTTGCGTGGGCGCGAGATTGCGTTGCGGATGGCGCTGGGCGCGCGGCGTGGGCGAGTGGTCCGCATGCTTTTGACTGAAAGTCTGCTGCTGGCGGGCAGCGGCGCGGCTGTAGGGCTTGCCATTGGCTTTGGGCTTCTGAAATGGATTCAGAGTTTGCTGCCGCCGTTCTATTTTCCTCCCGAAGCGAACATCGCGATGGATGGGCGCGTTCTCCTGTTCCTGGCGGCGGTGACGATTCTGACGGCCATTGCGTTCGGACTCGCCCCGGCGGTTCAAGCGTCGCGGCGGGACGCTGCCCAGTCGCTGAAAGAAGGGGGGCGGTCGAACTCCGCGGCCCGCGGAAAGGCATATGCGCGACACGTGTTCGTGGCTGCGCAGGTGGCGGCGGCCTTCATTCTATTGGCGGGCGCCGGCCTGTTGCTGCGCAGTTTCCAACGATTGATGGAGGTGAATGTCGGCTTCGAAACCGAGGGCGTGGTGGGAGCCGGATTGCCGCTCCAGACGGAGAAAAGCCCCGACCCGGCGAAGTTGACGCTCTACGTGGATCAGTTGCTCGACGCGGTCCGCGCGACCCCCGGTGTGCAGGCGGCCGCAGTGGCGAGCGCGCTTCCGCTCACCGGCTGGGGTGACGGAATGCCGTTCTACATGGCTGACAACCGGGAGAAGGAGTTGGGCACCGGTTTCAAGATTGTCACCTCTGGCTACTTTCCGGCGTTGCGGCTGCGGTTGGTGGCAGGCCGGGTGCTCGACCAGCGCGATACCGAAAGCTCGCCTCCCGTGGTGGTGGTAAATGAGTCGTTCGTGAGAGCATATCTTCCCGGACAGAGCGCGCTCGGTAAGCGGATCCTGGTGGAGAAGATCGCACCTTCCAGACATGGGTTGGGTCCGATGACCAACTGGGAGATCGTTGGCGTAGTGGCGGATGAGAAGGGAAACGGACTGGATCAGACGGAAGATGTCGGTGCGTATGCCAGCTTCGCTCAGGATCCGGTGGTGGGACTTGGGCTCGTGGCGAGGGTCCTGGGAAATTCTGGGACGATGATCAAATCCATCGAACGCGCAGTGTGGCGTGTGGATAAGAATCAGGTGCTGGACGAACCAATGACCATGGACCGGATCAAAGCGGCGTCAGTGACCGATCGCAGGTTGCCGGCCGTGTTGCTGGGAGGTTTCGCCCTGCTGGCATTGTTACTGGCCTGCACGGGTATTTATGGAGTGCTGTCTTTTGTGACCGCCGGCCGCACGCAGGAACTGGGCGTGCGAGTGGCCCTCGGCGCATCGCGGGCAGACCTGGTGCGATTGGTGGTGGGCGGGGGTTCCATTCCAGTGCTGGTGGGAGTGGCAATCGGGCTGGGCGGCGCGATGGGCCTCACGCGATTCATCCGGTCGATGCTCTTTGCCACCAGTCCGATGGATGCCATGAATCTGACAGCCGTGGCGGCGTTGCTGCTGGCGGTCGCACTGGCGGCCTGCCTGGTGCCCGCCTGGAGGGCCGCACGAGTAGATCCCATGTCGGCGTTGAGGCAGGAATAGACTCTTCCCGTGCACTTTCTGCGAAGGCTGCCAGGATTCTCCAGAGGTGAGAATTGAACTGGCGTGACTGCGGCGAGCGATCGCGGGAAGGCCCGCCGCAGGACACCTTACAATTAGTTGACTTTTGCGAATAACTTCCCTAACACCTTGACCGCCTGATCGATTTCTTTCTCGGTGACGGTATACGGCGGCAGGAAGCGGAGCACGGTCTCGTGGGTGCAATTGATCAGCAACCCTTCCTTCATGGCGTCGAGCACCAGTTGCTTGCCGGGGATGGATAGCTCCATTCCCAGCATCAGTCCGAATCCGCGCACCTCTTTCACAAAGCTGTGCTTGTGCGCCAGTTCGTTCAGCTCCCTGTGGAAATAGCCGCCCATCTTCTGAATCTGCGGCAGCAGGCCATCCAGCATATCGAGGAACTCCAGCGCTACCCGGCACGCCAGAGGACCGCCTCCGAAGGTGGTGCCGTGCATCCCCGGCTTGATGGCGGCCGCGGCCTTCTCGTTGGCGAGGATGAATCCCAGGGGCAGTCCGCAGGCCACAGGTTTGGCCGCCACCACCACGTCGGGCAGTATCACCGGAGTGGAGCGTTGGTAGGCGAAGTAGGTGCCCGGCCGGCCCACGCCGCATTGCGTCTCGTCGGCAATGAGGAGCGCGTTGTGACGGTCGGTGAGTTCGCGCGCCTTGGCGGCGTACTCCTGAGTCAGGGGATAGATTCCGCCTTCGCCCTGAATCAGCTCCAGGATCATGCCCGCGGTCTTTGCGGAGAACGCCGCTTCCAGCGCGGCGATGTCGTTGGGCGGCACGAAACGCGCGCCCGGCACGAGCGGCTCGAAATCCTGGCGGTATTTCGGCTGTCCGGTGACCGAGAGCGCACCCAGCGTTCGCCCGTGGAAAGAATTCTGAAGCGAGACGATCTCGCATTTTTCAGGGTCGATGGCGCGCCCGTGCGCCTTCGCCATTTTGAGCGCGCCTTCCACCGATTCGGTGCCGGTATTCGAAAAGAATACGCGCGCCAGGCCGCTCATCTCCGCCAGCCGCTTGGCCAATGGCGCCTGGTATTGGTGGTAATAGAGGTTGGACGAGTGGATCATCAAGCCGGCCTGCTGGCGGATGATTCTCACGATGCGGGGATGGGCATGCCCCAGAGCATTCACCCCGATGCCGGTGATGAAATCGAGATAACGGCGCCCCTCCATGTCGTAAACATGGTTTCCTTTGCCACGCGCCAGCACCAGCGGATAACGGGCATAATTCTGCAGCAGATAGTCGCGCTCCAGGTCCATGATGGATTTGCTCGGGCTGTCCACAGATGTATCGGCGATGGTAGGTGGGGTGCTTGTCATTTTCTCATGATAGCGATACTGGGAGGATAGATGCGAGTGACATGGGTCGTCATCCTGTGTACGGCGGCGATGGCGCAGAATCGGCCGCCGAAGCGGTGCGTGTTCGACGGCTTTAGCGCCGATGGAAAGCTGGCGTTGGTGGTGCGGCCGGCGGTGGGATATAGCGACTGCGACACCGCCGCCACCTGCGCTCCCATGAAACTTGCCGCAGGCGATGTGGTGACACCCTACCATACGGATGGCGATTGGACTTGCGCTTACCTCGAACAGCGCGGCGGCAGCGGCCCGGGCTGGGTGAAGGCGCGCGACCTTCGCGACATCCATGCCGACCCCACGCCGCCGCTCAGCGCGTGGGCCGGCACCTGGGCCAATCGCGCGGGCCGGATGCGCATTCGCGTCTCCAACAGCGCCGGCAAGCTGCGCCTCTCCGGCGAGAACGAATGGCATGGTATTGCGGGTGTGGTTCACACGGGCGAATTCGCGGGAGATGCCGCGCCCGATGGCGATCACCTGCACTTCGAAGAGGCGGGGGCCGATTCCTGTGTCATCGATCTCACACTCATCGGCAGCTATCTGGTGGCCGACGATAACCAGCGCTGCGGCGGCATGAATGTGCGCTTCTGGGGTGTCTGGAAACGGGTGGCGAAGTAGCTTTACGCCAGGTTGAGAACCTGTTTGACAGTGCCGCTCTGGTCCTGGATTTTCTGCTGGAGCATCATGAGCGCGTAGATCAACTGCTCGGGGCGCGGCGGGCAGCCCGGTACGTACACGTCAATGGGGATCACCTGGTTCACGGGAATCAGGGCGTAGTTGTGAAACACTCCGGTCGAAGTGGCGCAGGCGCCCATGGAGATGGCCCATTTCGGTTCGGGCATCTGCTGGTAGAGGTGGCGAATCACCGGCGCCATTTTATTCGATACGCGGCCGGCGATGATCATGAGATCACTCTGCCGCGGAGATCCACGAAAAACCTCGGCGCCAAAGCGCGCGATGTCGAAGCGCGAAGCGCTCATTGACATCATTTCAATCGCGCAGCAGGCCAATCCGAACGACATGGGCCAGATGGAGTTTTTGCGCGCCCAATTGACCGCTTTATCAAGGGTGGTGAATACGATCCCCTCAGAGGCCGCTGCGGCGGCCTGCGTATCGCGATAATTGTCGATACGGGCAAAAAGCTCGGGAGGGCCACTGGCGAGAGGTAGATCCATGTATTCATTTTCGCATGCCCGCCGCTAACTGCCAAGAATCCCTACATGACACCCGTGTAGAATCAAAGTTCGCGTCCACCGCATGCCCGCCGACACATTCGAACCACTCCTTGACCGCGCCGCATCCCAAGCTGGCATCGAGCCGGACTACTGGGATATTTGGGGCCGTCATCACCAGACCACCGCAGCTGCCAGGCAAGCTATCTTGCAGGCGCTGGGCATCGCGGCCGGCAATGCCGCGGAACTAGAGGAATCGTTAGCCGCGCATGCCCGCCGCGAATGGGAACGCCTGGCGCCGCCCTCGGTGGTATGCGGCGAATCGGGTCCGCATGACCTGTCGCTGAACGTCGCCGTCACGTCGCTGGGCGAAAGCGCACGCTTCGTCATCACCCGTGAGGACGGGCAGGTGCACCGCTTCCAGGTGGAACTGCGCGACCTGCCGCAATCCGCCCACATGGAAATGGACGGCGGCACGCGGGTGCGCAAAGTGGTGACTCTGCCGGCGGTGTTGCCGCTCGGTTATCACGAGATTGCGGTGGAGGCCGGCGGGGCTACGGCCAAAGTCCGATACATCGTGACGCCGGAACGTGCCTGGGTATTGCCGCACCTGGGGCGCGGAGGGCGCGCGGCGGGAATCGCCATCAGTCTTTACGGTGTGCGCTCGGCGCGCAACTGGGGCTGCGGCGATTTCAGCGACCTCCATCGAATTGCCGAATTCGCCGCCGGACAGCTCGAGTGCGGCTTTGTGGCGCTCAATCCGCTGCATGCCATCCACAATCGGCGGCCGTTCAACACCAGTCCGTACCTGCCGAACTGCACCTTCTATCAGAATTTCATCTATCTCGATGTGGAAGGCATGGAGGATTTTGCGGGCTGCCGGCGCGCCGTGGAAATGCGGAATGCGCCCGCTGTAGTGGAAGAGATCGCCGCGCTCCGCGACGCTTCTTTTGTGGAGTACGAACGCGTCAGCGCGCTCAAGCTGCGTTTTCTCAAGCTGCTGTTCCTCGAATTTCTGCGGGCGCGCCGCAACGGCTCGCCGCGCGCCGCGCAATTTCAGGCGTATATGGATCGCGAGGGCGATCTACTGGAGAAGTTCGCCACTTATTGCGCGCTCGACGAATATCTGCATCGCCGCCACCCCGATATGTGGGTCTGGACCGACTGGCCGGCCGCCTATCAGGATCCGGAATCGCCGGAAACGCATGCGTTTCGCCGCAAACATTGGCGCAGCGTGATGTTTTACCAGTATTTGCAGTGGCAGATCGATATTCAGTTGTCGGCCGCTCAGAAACAGGCGCGCGACCGCGGTTTGGCGATCGGTTTGTATCACGATTTGGCATTGGCCACCGACAGTTTCGGCTCCGATCTCTGGGCGCACCGTCCGTTCTACGTCGCAGGCTGCCGCGTGGGTTCGCCGCCTGACGATTTCTCGCCCAAAGGCCAGGACTGGGGCTTTCCGCCGCCGAATTCCGCGCGCCATCGTGAAGATGGCTATCGTTTATTCGCGGAATCCATCCGCAAGAATTGCCGCCACGGCGGCGCGCTGCGCATCGACCATGTCATGCGCCTGTTCCGCCTGTTCTGGATTCCCGACGGCAGCGACGCCTCGGCGGGCGCTTACGTGCGCGAGCTTTCCCTCGACTTCGTGCGCGTTCTGGCGCTGGAAAGCGTGCGCAATCGGGTGATCGTGGTGGGCGAGGATCTCGGCACGGTGGAACCGGAAGTGCGCGAAACGCTGGCACGCTTCGGCATCCTCAGCTATCGGCTGTTTTATTTCGAAAAGCATTCCAGCGGGGAGTTCCGCCGCCACGAAGAGTATCCGCGGCAGGCCCTGGTGTCGTCCACCACGCACGATTTGCCCACCCTCGCCGGCTTCTGGGTAGGCGCCGATATTGCCGCGCGGCGCGAGGCCGGCACCATCGGCGAAAAAGAGTTTCGCGAGCAGACGGAGCAGCGCAGCGTGGAAAAACAGAAGATGCTGAATCTGCTTTTCGAGCAGGGACTGCTGGCGCCCGAACTGCCGCGGTCCGCCGGCGCGTATCCTGAACTGACCGGTCCGCTGCATCATGCCGCGGTGGGATTTCTGGCCCTCACTCCCTCACAACTGCTGGCCATCAATCAGGAAGATCTCACCAAGGAACTGTCGCAGCAGAATCTTCCCGGCACCACCTGGCAGTATCCCAACTGGGGACGCAAGATGCGATTTACGGTGGAGCAGTTGCGCACCGACCCGGAGGCGCGCGGATACGCCGACATGCTGCGGCACTGGGTGATTCAATCGGGTCGCGGCGTGAAGCCCGAGGAGTAGAGCGCTTACCGTCCCCCGCGTAAATTGCAGGAGATCTGCGCCAGCACCGCGGTGGTCCATGACTTCTGGGTGACGCGTCCCATAAAGCCCCGTTTGGTCTCGGCAGTCAGCCGGGTGCCGGCCTGTCCGTTCTGGTGGCCGCTCGAAAAGTGCAGGATCACTCGTTCCGTGCCCGCGCCCACCACGGTGTTGAGGCGGCCCTTCTTGCTGGCCTCCATCTCATGCGCGGTGCTGTTGTGGATGACGAAATCGAGATTGGCGAAGGCCTGCATGGCGGCTCTGCGGACGGCGTCTTCGGATGCGATGAAGAAGCGCTGCTGCGCTCCGCTGGGTCCGCCGGCGCGCGATTCGGCGTCCTGGCAGCCGGCCAGCGGGGCCGGTTCGGGTTCCGCGGGCGCCGGTGCGGGTGCGGGAGGCGGTGGCTGCGCCTGCACCGGAGGGGCGCTGGGCTGGGGCGGTGCGGTGGGCACCTCGGGCTGCGGTTGCGGCTGTGACTGAGATGCGGGCGGCGGAGTATACGCCGGCGTAGATCGCGCGGGCGGCGGAGTCCGGACCGGCGCCGCGCGGGTGGGCTGGGGCGAAGGCAGTGCAGCGGGTTGCGGAGGCGGAGCGGTATCGACTGGCGGCGGTGTGGCTTCCGCCACCGGGGCTGGTGCAGGCGCCGCCGGTTCCGCAGCGGGCACGGGGACCGGTGCCGGCGTTGCCGCGGGAGCCGGCGCGGCGGGTGTTCCCATCAGCGACTGCTTCTTGGCGTCGTACTCCTCCTTGGTGAAGACGCCTGATTTGTAGGCTTCATCCAGCGCCTTGAGCTGCGCGTCTTTCGAGTCCGTCCTGTGGCATGCGGCCGCCATCAGCAGCAGCGCCGCCAGCGCGATTTGCGCGGTCCGTTTCATGTGGGGCCCCTATTGTTTCACGTGTTGTAGCTGCGTCCAATTCTGCGTGTTGCCGTGTACGCTATTGGGGTCGAACGCCGCCTGGTCGCTCAGTAAATACTCGCCGCTGCCGTTCACCCAGGCGTGGCCGTACCGGCTGTCGAGGTCGACCGTCTCACCTGTACTGGGATTACGATACGACTCGATTCCGCGCATGTACTGGCTTTGCTGCGTGCTGCTGCGATCTTCCGCCTTCTGCTGGTTCTCATATCCCTGCCTCTGGATGTTGCGCTGGTCTTCAGCGCTCTTGGCCACGATAGCGGAGCGGTCGCGGATACCTTTCAGTTGGATCTGCTGCATGGCTTGCGCGTTCTGATTCATGCGAGCCTGCCACGCGGGGTTGACGCGGAAGGTGGAGGCAATGAGTTGGAAGAGCGGCTCGGACGACTCGAGCTTACCGGCCGGCGCGCGCTGCCCGGCGGAGTAAGCCACGCAGTTATAGCTCCATCGCCCCAGCGGGCCGAAGGTGCCGGTAGTGACGGTCGCCGCCAGAACCCACTCTTCTACCGGCTTGCCGTCGAGGTTATAGGTCACGCGCGCCTTGATGGCGTCGAATTTTACCTGCTGCCGCAGGTTGTATCGCTGCGCCATGGCTTCGGTCTGGCGCGCCTGATCCTGCAGGTCGGCCATCAGCTTGGGCGCGGATTCGAAGCCGCTCAGTTGGGCGCCGGGCCGCAGTCTCGCGAGGTTGCGGCGGAGGTAATCCTGGGCGCTCATGGGCGCCATCACGTCGCAGGCATGGGTGCCCATTTGCGCACTCTGCTGAAAGCTCACCTGCAGCGGCCTGGGATCGTCGGCCCAGACCCAGGTGTAGACCGGGAAACGTTCGAAGGCGTGGCCGTCGGGACCGGTGGCCACGAAGTGCGTCTGTACGCCATTGCAGCGATCCTTAATATTCCATGTGGTCGCGCCCTGCGTTTTCCAGTCGACCGGGACAAGGATGCTGGCCGATGGAATGGGCTGCCCGAACCCCTGCGCGTCGACGATCTGCGCCATCTTCATGCGATAGACGCCGGCCGCGGCGGCCGGCGGCGGTCCGGCGGTATCGGGCGCGGGCGGTGGGGCGGGGTTCGCGGACGCGTCCAGGGTCGCCGGCTGCGGAGGCGCCACTGCGGGGCCGGCGGCCGGCGTCGCTGGCGCAGACAGCGCAGGTGCGGGCGACGCTGCTACTGGAGGCGCTGCTACCGGAGACGCAAGCAGCGCGGCCTTCTTGGCGGCGTAATCAGACGGGGTGAGTAGTCCGGCATGCATCGCCTTGTCGAGGGCGGCGAGTTGCGCGGTCTGTGCCTGCAGCGCGGCTTTCTTGGCATTGTATTCGTCGCGCGTGATCACTCCGGCGCGATAGGCGCTGTCGAGCGCCGTTGCGTCCGGCGCGGCGGCGTGCCGCGAACATCCGCCGGCGGCCAGGAACAGCAGCGCGATCGCAATGGCGCCCCGATACATTCCATCCATCATACGATGTCCCAAGTGTCTCCTCTAGCGCTTCACTTCCTTGGGGTCGTCCATCTTGAGCGATGGTTTGCCATTGGTCGATTGCCGCGCCTTTTCGGGATTGAATACGCGCCGGTCCACGTCCAGCAACTTGTACGGCGCAGGGTCGGCCTTCTGCGCAAAGATGTCCGAGAGTTCCGCGGCAGAGGCGTCGAACAGATTGAGCGGCGGCAGTTTCAGGAGTCCGAAGATGGTCTTCAGCAGTCCCGGAAAACTGGTGTTGATATGCGAGACATACCCTTTCTTAAACCACGGGCCGGCGTATAACAGCACGGTGCGATGCGCATCGATGTGATCCACTCCGCCCTGCGGATCGTCCTCCGTGATGAAGACCGCCATATCGCTCCACCACTTGGTGTGCGAAAGATACTCCACGATGCGGCCCAAGGCGTAGTCGTTGTCCACCACGAAGGATTCCTGGTAGGGGTAGCCATCCTCCGGCCGCGCGTCTGCCATGTGGTCGTTGGGCAGGTGAATGTAGATGAATTGCGGCAGGTCGACCCCCGTTTTCACGAACTTCGCGTCGATCTCGTGCTCGAACTGGGTAGCGCGATACTGGTCCGGAATGTTCATGTTGAATCCCGGATACTCGCGGTCGGTGTGGCTGTAAAGCGGCTCGGGCATGGGCACGTTGGTGAGGAAGCGCGCGCCCGTGGGCTCGAGATCTTTATCTTCATCCACACCCGCCAGTTCGAAGCCCTCGCCGAAATTCAGAAAGCTCAGGCCGTGGCGCGCGAAATGGCGCCAGATGGTGCCGCCCTGCTCCTCGTCTTCCGGGTGAACGGAGGAATCGGAGCCCGCGAATTCCAGCCGCCCCGCGCCGGTGTTGGGGCGAAAGTCCTTCTTCTGATCGCTGTATGCCGCCATGAGCGACGTCTCCGTCCACACGCTGGGATACGCGCCCACCAGCCAGTGGTGGCCGTCTACGCTGACATCGGAATCGGCGTAGAAGTTGTCGCTGAACCCCCACGTCTCGGCGATGGCGTGATGATTGGGCGTGACGTCGATGTCGCGCAAGCTGAGGCGCAGTTTGTGCCCGTTGGTGTAGCCCCGGCTGCCGAAGCGTGCGAGCATGGGCGCTCCCATCGGCGGGCCCGCGGAGGATTCGATCTCGTCGCCCATCACCTCGTCGTAGGTGCGGTTTTCCTTAACGATCAGGACCACATGATGGACGCCGTCGGGTAGCGGCGGCGGCGCCGGCCGCGGAGTGAACCCGTTAGCCTCCATAACAAAGGATGTGTCGGCCGCCAAATCGCCTTCCGGCGGGAGCGCATAAATAGAGATGGATCCCTCCCGCGGCCGGCTGCTATAAACCGTGCCCTGCATGGAGACGTGGCCGTTGGGACCGCTGCCGTTGCCCTTCGCGTTCGTGACGAATACCGTGTCGCCATCCACTGCCACGCGCGTCGGGAACCATCCCGCGGGCAAATGTCCCAGCACCCGATTGGTGTGTGTATCGATCACCGCTACGGCGTTGATGCCGGCCTCCGCCACCAGCAGCCAGCCGGTCTTCTCGTGGTACGCCATGCCGATCGGCAGGACACCGCGCAGCGTTTCGAGGCCGGGAATGCGCAGCGCAATTTCCGCCGCCACGGTATTTGTCTGGGGATCGATAACGGTGATGCTGTCGTCACTCGAGTTGGATACGTACACGCGGCCGCCCGCGGCCAGCACTCCCGAGGGACTGCTGCCGCCGGCGCTATCCTTGCCCACCGGAACACCCGTCCGGATGAACGCCGCCACCTTGGGCGCAGTCGGCGTGGAGACGTCCACCACGCAGAGCGAATTGGATTCTCGTACGTTGGGGTCGCCCAGGCCGGGCACATCCACCGGACCTTTTTCGGTTTCGCGCCGCGCGCCGGTGACGGCGTCCGCGCTCGGGAACCCGAAGGCGGGGAAGGGAAGGCCGGTAGCGCGCGGGTTGTCCGGATCGGCGCCGGGAATCATGCGGTACTGGAACATTCCCACGTTGGTGACGTACAACTTGTGACGGTCGGGCGAGAGCGCCAGGGCGAACGGCAATCGTCCCACTGCCACGGAAGCGATCACGGCGCGGGTTTTCAAATCGATGGCGGCGACGCGGAAGTTTGCCTGGTCGACGACATAAAGAATGTTGCGATCGGGATCGATCGCGAGGTCGCCGGTGTAGCTGTCTTTGAAGTCTCCCTGATTGAGGTCGATGGAGCGGCGCCGGGCCGCCACCCAATCGAAGAGGCTGACTTTTCCGGAGTTGCCTTCCGACGCCCACACGGCGTGGTCGTTGATATAGGCGAGGCCCATGAAGAGGCCGCGCCACTCGCGGCCGAATTCCTCCTCCGCGTCGTACGAATTGGCCACGTAGGTATCGGCGCTCCATCGGCCGTCGCGCTGATGATCGAGGACTGTGAAAGAATTTGCACCCGGGCCGCCGTTCGACGTGACCACGGTGTGCGCCGCCGGGCCGACCAATAGCCCGAAGGGGCCAGCGCCGGTGGTGTGCTGCTGGCCAAGGGGTGCAATCACACGTCCGCCGGGCAAAATTGCACTACCGTTTTTGCGCAATGCAGGGCGGATGCCGGCCGGGGCGGAGTAGTTCTGTGCCGCTAGGGTGTTGCTAAATATGAGCAGCGCCAGGAGATGGCGCCAGGAGGCAGGCACTCCTCCATCATAACGAAGGTGATGGGTAATCTTTGCCGACCGGTGGTACATAATTGTACCGAGAGATTACATACATACCCGTGTTAACTGAGTATGGAAAACTACGGCCTGGAACTGTATCCCGCGTAACATCCGCAGGTTAAGGGGGGTATTCCGCCGGTTTGTTGGCCACGGCACATTTTGGAACCACAAGTGCTAATTGTTCCGGTGAAATTAATGATTCGACGGGCAGCAATTACGGTACTCGTTGCATTTGCAAGTTTTAGCGTGTCCTATGCCCATGCGGATGCGGAAGGGAATCGTCCGCACCAACAGCAGCCGAAAACAGAGCCCCAGGAGAAATCCGATGCGAAGGGCCAAACGGCTTCGTTGACAGGGTGTTTAGACGAACAGAACGGGAAATGGGTGCTTGTTAACGACCAGACAATGGCGGTCCTCGCAAATCTGGCGGCGGATGGCTTCCCTACGGAAGGCTTCGCCAAATACATGGGACATAAAGTGAACGTCCGGGGGACGGTAAGCTCGGACGCGAGTTCCACATTCAAGGTTCGAGAGATCAAAACGATCAGCGAAACCTGCACACCCCGGTAGACCGGGAGTGTAAGTCTTTGGAGGAGACAATGGCGTCTAGTCCTACGGCGTACGCGCCGCATAAATCGCTTGAAGATCCCCTGGCTCATCTGCCGTGCTCGACCATCGTCGAATACCGCAAGGGTCAGACCATCTATAACCAGGATCAACCTTCCACCAACCTTTATTTGGTGATCGACGGAAAGGTGAAAGTGGTCCGCCTCGCCGATGACGGACACCAGGTGGTGGTGGATATTTATCAGCCGGACGAGTTCTTCGGCGAATCTGCATTCCTCAGCCTTCCGCATCGTTCCGAACAGGCAACGGCGCTGGAAGATGCCAAGCTGATGGCCTGGGGCACGCAGGAAATCGAAGATATTATTATGAAGCGCCCCCGCCTGGCGGTGGCTCTGCTGCAAATTCAGGTACAACGTACACTCGACATGACGCAGCGCATCGAAAGCTTTTCGGCCGACAATATTGCCCGCCGTCTGGCGCGCTCGCTGATCCGTTTCTCCGAACGCCTGGGCACGGTGGAGAGCGATGGATCCGTCCGTATGTCCGCGTTTACACATGAGCTGCTCTCGCAATACGTGGGGACGTCGCGGGAGATCGTGACTCACTACATGAATCAATTCCGCCGTATGGGCTACTTGCAATATTCGCGCCGCGGGATTGTTATGTACCGTGACGCCTTACAGCAGTGGCTGCGCCAGAACGCGTAACCCAACTTGGCAGCATGGAATTCTGCGGCGGGTTGACAGCCCGCCCCGGCTGGCGAGAGGAGGATCGATCCCTTGCCATCCAGGTAGCGGCTGCCGTCCGGCCGCAGAATTGCCAGTCTGCCCCACCTTGCACGCCACAGCGTGATGCCGGGCTCGCCTCTGGGCTATCCTGGCATCATGATTAAGTTTGCCCTTCCGCTGGCGGTAGCATTCGCCGCATTTGCGCAGACTCGCGTGGATCCGGCGCGCGTCACCCGCCTGCTGCAGCGTGCGGTAATCGTAGACCTGCATAACGACACCACCCAGATGATTCTCGACGAGGGCTACAATCTCGCCGAGAAGCACGATTACGGGCAGGTCGACATTCCGCGGATGCGGGAAGGTCACGTCGCCGGCTTGTTCCTTTCCATCTGGACCGATCCCGATCGCTACACGCCCACCGAGTCCATTCGCCGCGCGCTCGATCAGATCGACGCCGTGCGGCGTGAGACTGCGCGCCATCCCACCGATCTCGAACTGGCGACCACCGCGGATGACATCCTCGCCGCTCACCGGCGCGGCCATATCGCCATCCTCATGGGCGTGGAAGGCGGCCAGGCCATCGACTCCGACCTGGCAGTTCTCCGCACCTACTTCACCCTCGGTGCGCGCTACATGACGCTGACCCACACCAACAACACTCCCTGGGCCGACAGTTCGGGCAAGCCGCCGGAACATAACGGGCTCACCGATTTCGGTAAACAGGTGGTGCGCGAAATGAATCGTCTGGGCATGATGGTGGACATCTCCCACGTCTCCGACAAGACGTTCTACGATGCGCTGGCAGTTTCTTCCGCGCCGCTGATTGCCTCGCACTCTTCCATGCGCGCGCTGGCCAGTGCGCCGCGCAACATGACGGACGATATGGTCCGCGCGCTCGCCGCCAAGGGCGGCGTGGTCCACATCAATTACTATGAGGGCTTCCTCGACGACGATTTCCATCAGCGCGAAAGCGCGCTGAAAGCCGAAGCCGCGGAGCAGGACGCCATCGACAACGCCGCGCCCAAGTTCGGCGATCGCCGTGCCGACGGTCCCGCGGTTCGCAAGATCAACGCCGAGCGGCTGGCCAAACTGGGACGCATTCCCTTGAGCAAACTGCTCGACCATTTCGAGCATGCCGTGAAGGTCGCGGGCGTCGATCACGTCGGGCTGGGGTCGGACTTCGACGGCGTGGACGACGCGCTGCCGCAGGGCATGGAAGATATTTCCAAGATGCCGAATCTGGTGCGCGGTCTGATGGAGCGCGGCTTCTCCGACGACGATATCCTGAAAATTCTGGGGGGCAACACCTTGCGCGTGATGCGCCAGGTGGAAGCGATTTCGAAAGCCGGCAAGTAACGCGCGTTACTGCGGTGTCTGCGCCGTCGCCGGGACGGAGGTTGCCCAACCGGATCGCGGCGCTTCGGCCGGTTTCGTCGCCAGATGTTGCGCCGCCAACTGATGCGCCGGGGCCAGCGCGAAGATAGCCACTGCCACGAACTGAAGCAGCGATTGGATCATCGCCGGGGGCACGGCGTGGGTATAGTGGGGCGCCATCCAGAGCGCCAGTTCCGACAACCCGGTCAGAAAGATGGCGTGTGCAAACGTCGTCCAGCACCTGGCGATCGGCCCATGGCCCATTCGGACCGCCGACTGCCTGAGCAGCGCCGCCTCCAGGAAAAGAATGCACAGCAGCACATGGCTCGCAAGCGATGTCCAGGCCTCCGCGCTAATGGGAGCCGTGCCCGAGGCCCAACCGGCCTCCACGAAACGGCAGACCGCGAACAGGCCGGCGACTCCGCAGACCGCCCAATCGAAGGCGGTGGGACGAACCCAAAAACCGAATCGGCGAAGAATCCGCAGCGCGCTTAGCAGTGCCACCGCTAGTAGCGTGAATCGTACCGGCCCGGCGAGGATCGCCACAGAAATTCGCAGCCCGGCGGGCATGCCGGCCGGCCCCAGCAGTTGCGCCAGCATGCACGGCACTCCCTGCGCGGCGGCAGTCAAAGCGATCAGCGTCCACGCCGGCCGGAGCGGTGTCCGCGAGCGAAAGCTGCGCCACGCCATCAGGCACAGGTAGAGATTGACCATCGCCGCGGCGGTCACGGGCAGTGTCGAAGCGCCGTCGGCGGGGCCTTGGAGGGAGAACACCTGGCCGGCGGAACTCCAGACGTAGAGCACACACAACTCGACCGTCAGGTAAGCGCCCAGGCACAGCACGATCCACCGCGGCGCGCCGCCCAGCCATCCCGCACTGGTTTGGCGTGTCAGCGGAGACCCCCCAACGCTTCGTCCATTACGGCCTCGCTCGCATCCGGCCCCAGGAAGACCTCCAGCAGCGCGTTCGTCTTCGCCAGAAACTCCTCCGCCGGCATACCGGGACGTTCCACCATTGGGACCGCAGCACTGCCGATATATGTCTCGATTTGGGAGCGCAGGCGAACCTTCAATTCGGACGGTCCGATGGAGTCGGTCCGCCACTCCGCCAGGGATGACATCAGTGCGTGGAGGCCGTTTCGTGCTTCCGCTTCGGGCATCTCTTCGCACGGGCCCAGCCCGGCCTTCTCGCTGCGGACGGCGCGCAACCTGGCGCGGCACTTCTCGCATTTCGTAAGATGCCTGGCGATCGCTTGGCCACGGCGCTGCCCGGCTTCCCCGTCGCAAAAGGCGATGAGCCCGTCGATGCTAGGATGCATAGCCCTTTTCCGCCATGAGCTCCGGGCTGAAACGATGGCGCTGCAGTTCCCTGTCGTTGACCGCCTTGCGGATTTTGGCATGGGCGCGGGTGAGCAGGGCGCCGACTGTCCCTGCCTGGATTCCCAGCATTCCGGCGATCTCCTCGTAACGGAAATCTTCCGCTCGTAAGAGCACGCACTCCAACTCGCGCTCCGAAAGACCGATCTCCGGCAACCCATCGAGCAAACCCGAGACCCCGGTCCTCCATTCGTGCGCCGGCCCGGGCAGGTTGTCTAAGTGCTCGATGCCGACACTATTCCGCCGGACCGCGTTCATCTGATCCAGAACGTAATTGTGCGCCACGCGGAATAGCCATGCCTTGGGCGACCGCACTCCCTGTCCGGCGGAGCGGCATAGGAAGTAACGGAAGAAAGCCTCCTGGAGCGCGTCGTGCGCCGTCTCCCGGTCCCTGGCGAGCGCGCAGGCGTAACGCAGAACGCCGGCGGCCTCCCGTGCATACAGCAACGCGATTTCCTGCTGGATTTCCGTCGCGGCCGGCGGGTTTTCGGGACTACAATCCATCGCATCGATCTTACTGTGGCGTATTGCCGGTAAATAGAAGGCTGTTGGATAACATCCGGCATATCTACTCAAGTTAACGTCATATTTCGAGGGCTGTGCGTAAAGAAACGTCTACCCGAATCCGTCCTTATAGCATGACGGAGAAACACAGCCTGCCAGAGCGCCACAACGGGAGCGCGCCCTCGGCGCGGAGACGCAAACAGAGGGGGTCGCAAATTTTGGAATTCACCCTCGTGCTGCTTCCTATGTTAGGGTTTACGTTCCTCATAATAGATGTCGCGTGGGCGGTATACACGCGGTCGACATTACAGTACGCGGTCTCCCAGGGTGTGCGCTATGCCGTCACCAGCCAGACCATCACCGGCATGGGACAACGAGCCTCGATTCAAACCGTCGTTCAAAACGCCTCCTTCGGAAAACTGAATCAGACGTCGGGCGCCGCCACCGGCACCAACGGCTGGAACAACATTTATGTGGATTGGTATCTGGTCAATGCCGATGGCTCCCTTACCAATGAAGACGGAGTGACCGGAGGCAATGGAATGCAGGCCGACGGGTCCCTTCCGCTAGTCAGGGTTTCCGTCCAGAACCTTTCGTCCAGTACATTCATGCCGACAATCAAGATGCCGGGGCTGGGCACTATGACGGCGATCACCATGTCGGCTGCGTCATGGGACCGTATGGAATCGCCGCCATTAGCGGCGGGCGGCTACTCGGTGCCGGCGCAATAAGGGGGAAAGATGGCCAATCGCAAAGCAACCAATCGAGGCGGCGCCATGCTGGAATTCTGTCTCCTGATGCCGGTTTGGGCGCCTCTGCTCATCGGCACCATGTGGATCGGTTCCGCTATGGTTCGGGGCCAACAGGTTACTCAGGTGACGAGAGACCTGGCCAGCATGTATAGCCGCGGAGTCAATTTTTCGAGCGCCGGCGGTTCCGCATCCAGCACCACCCTCGCCGATATCGCCTCGCTGCTCGGCACCGTTACATCCAGCGGAACCGGGGTGGTTATCTTTTCAACTATTACCTATGTGGGAAACAGTGTCTGTGCTTCGGATGGAACCACTTATGGCTCTACTTCTCCCCTCTCGCACACAACGTCCTGCACAAATTACGGGAAATTCGTATTCACGCAACAGTACACGCAAGGCAATACGAGCTTAATGTCCAGTAAGTTCGGCTCGCCGGCCGCCGCGGATCTGGACAGCAACTATAATATCCCGCTCACCGACTACATTACTCACACTACCGACGTTTCGAGTTTTAATTACCTGGCGACGCCTGCGGAAGGCGGCCAGGACGGTTATCAATCCGGTCAGCCGGCTTATGTTGTAGAAGTCTTCTTTAGCGGCTCGGGGCAGGTGGGATACACGCAGGGAGGCGCCTATGCTTATGCCGTTTTCTAGGATCTCGCGAAAAGAAGCGCAAGGCTGCTTGCTTACGCGCGCGTCTCAGAACCGGGCTGTCGGTTGCGGAACCGCGGCCGTCTCCGGCCGGAGAAGGCAGCGCGAGGCCGGTAGCGTCATGGTGATGTTTACCGTGATGATGGCCTTCGTGCTGATTCCCATGGTGGGTCTCGGGATCGATGCGACCATGTTATACAGCGTCAAGGTGAAGCTACAGACGGCTGTCGACGGAGCCGCTCTTGCGGCGGCCCAATCCCTCAGCGCCGGTTTGACTCTTACGGCTCAAGAGGCCGCGGCCACCCTGACGGCGGACGAATTCATCCGCGCGAACTTCGTCACCGGCACAAGTGCCGGAAGCGGCGGTTATTGGGGCGCCTACAATCTGAACGACAGCAACTGCACGGGCTCCTCCGCCACCACCGCCGGTACTCCGACGGGCACTGGCACACAGATCACTTACGGGAATTCCGGCAATTGCGTGGTGATTTATCAGGACGATACCAATAAGGTGCGAAGTGTCTCGCTGGCTGCTAGCGTCCAGGTTCCTTTGATTTTCATGCGGCTGCTCGGCTTCTCCACCGGAACCGTGACCTCCACAGGCACCGCTTCCCGCCGAGACGTGGTGATGGTTCTGGTGCTCGACCGGTCGGGCTCCATGGGCGCCGAATTGACCGCTGTACAGGCTGGCGCAACGTATTTCGTCAATCAGTTTGCAGAAGGCCGTGACAAGCTTGGCCTGGTGCTGATATCGGGAAGCGCCTATGTTGCCTATCCGCCCGCCGACTGGGGCTTGAATCCTCCCACCGGAGCTACCGGCCCGGACACCAACTTCCGCGGTAGTACCGAAACTCCCAACATGATCACCACCATCGGGAACATGGTGTCAGGCAGCAACACCGGGACGGCAGAGGGCCTCATGCTGGCATGGAAAGAGCTGCAGGCGGTCAATGAGCCGGGAGCGCTGAATATCATCGTCTTGTGGACGGACGGTGCGCCCAACGGCATTACAGCCGATTTTAACAACAGCAGTACCTCTGCGCTGAAATCGGGGAGCGGTTGCTCGCACACCAACGATGGGACCAACGGACAATATCCCAACGCCGTCGCCACGAACTCCATGCTTGGGTGGTTCGCGCAGTGGGGCGGTTACGCTTATAACAGCAACGCGACCAATGGAATTCGCCAGCGGGCGCAGACCAGCACCACCGGCATGACCGTCACCACCTGGGCCAAACTCGCCTCCCCGGGCACCTCCGGCGGCAACGAAGCCCTGCTCAGTACCACTTCCGGCGCGGCCAATGGCTGTAACTACGCGACCGGGACTTCGGTATCGAGCACCATCAACATACCGAGCGTGGACTACTATGGCAACTCGACCCAGGGTTCCAGCGTCGCGCCCTACACCCAGTCTGACTACAAGCAATCGACTCTTCTGTGGAACAATTCATCCGCCAACTGTGAGAAAGGCGCCGGCGGCACGGGCGGCGTTCCGTTGACGTTGACGGGGACGCTTTCCGGTGGGTTGGCGCCCTCCGGCAATGCATGCCAGGTCGGCCTGGCCTCCTGGAACGCGGCGGACATGGCGGCAAAGCAGATTCATGCCGACGCTACTCTCACCCCGATTATCTACACCATGGGGTACGCGGGCAGCGTCTCCGGCAGCGGCGGTATCGATACAGTACTTCTGGAACGCATGGCGAACTGCAACCCTGGCAAGCCCTGCTCACCGGGTGGTGCCAACGCTGTGAATACCGTCTATAAGTCAACTATTCCATCCGGCATGTACATACAGGTGCAGACCGTGGATGACGTGACGCCGGCATTTCAGATTCTGCTTTCGGAGATCCTCCGTCTGTCTTTCTAGACAGGTTCCAGTGGGGCGGACTTATTCTGCGGCGGACTTCAGTTCGCCCCACTGAGTTTTAGTTGGGTGATCGCCTGTGCAGGGTCCGCTCAATCCACCAGGCCGTTGCGCACCGCAAAGCGCACCAGTTCGTTAATGCTGTGCACGTTCAGCTTTTCCATGATGCGGCCGCGATGGGCATCCACCGTATAGACGCTGAGATTCAACGTGGCCGCGATCTCTTTGTTCGTCTTGCCTTCCGCCAACATCTGCAGGACCTCGCGTTCGCGGCTGCTCAGCAGGTCGATGGGATTGGTGACGTGCTTGCGATAGTCGTCCAGCACCGCGTTGGAGATTGCCGGGCTGAGGTACCCTTCGCCTCCCGCCACGGCTCGCACCGCCGCCACCAGGTCGCCCGCCACCGAATCTTTCAGCAAGTAGCCGCGTGCCCCGGCGCGCAGGATCTCGCGCACGTAGACCGAGTCTTTATGCATACTGAGGGCGACCACGCGAATGCCGGGGTTATCGGCCGTCAGCCTGCGAGTGGCCTCGATGCCGTTCAATTCCGGCATGGTGACATCCATCACCACCACGTCGGGCCGCAAAGTGGCGGCCAGTTCCACGGCTTCCCGTCCGTTGCCGGCCTCGCCCACGATTTCAAGATCGGGCTGGGCGCCCAGAATCATACGGAAGCCCTGCCGCACCACGGCGTGGTCGTCAGCTAACAGGATGCGAATGCGCTTCATCTCCCACCGGAACCCGTACCTCAATTAGAACACCCTCGCCCGGCCGGGAGCGGACTTCCATGTCTCCCGCCGCACTGCGGGCGCGCGCACGCATGCCGATCAGCCCGAGTCCGCGCGGATTGGAAGGTGTGGTGCTGAGTCCTACGCCGTCGTCGGTAATACGCAGCGTCACGCCACCGTCCATTTGTTCCAGTTGCATGCGTACATGTTTCGCCTTGGCATGGCGGGCAACGTTGGTGAGCGCTTCCTGGGCGATGCGGAACAGGTGCGTCTCGGCGCCGTCGGGCAGGCGTCCGGTGAAGGGAACGTCGCAGGCGATGTCGATGCCGGTACGCTGGCCGAAGCCCTCGCACAGCCACCGCAGGCTCGCCGCCAGGCCGAAATCGTCCAGAATGGTGGGACGAAGAAGCTGAGACATTTCGCGGACATTGCCGATGGCCTCGTCCACCAGCCGCAGACAATCGGAAACCCGTTGGGAGTTGCCGTCGATGGCGGCCAGATTGGTCTTCACGGCGGTGAGGGATTGTCCTAGTTCATCGTGCAGTTCATGGGAGAAGCGGCGCGCCGCCGCCTCCTGGTCCTCCAGCATATGGAACGAGACGCGTCCCAGTTCGGCCGTCTGCCATTCCATCCCGCGCACCAGGTTGGACGCCATCCGTACCGTAATGCCTGCCAGGATCAATGCCAGCAGTACACTGGCGGACGCGAACAGCAGCGATCCCTCCAGCAGGCGTCCGGTCACCCGGTTGATCCCGGCCTGGGCGGCGCTCACCTTGCGGTATTGCGTTTCGATGAGGCGCGCCACCACCGCGATGAAGGCTTCGTGATCGCGGAATAATTCCATCGAGGTGAAGCTCTGCGGGGTGGCCTGCGCGAGTATGCGCTGTGCTTCGGTGGAGAAGGCGGTCGACGTCTCCCGCAAGCGCTGCCACAGTTGGTGCTCCGGCGTGCGGGCGCCCTCGGCACAGATGCGGTCGATGTCTTTGTCAGCTTCCCCGAGCTGCTGCATGATGCCGTCGTAGTCGATGGAATCGGGGTCGCGCGCCAGCACCGAGAATACCTCGGTGAGCGCGGTCTGCTGCTGCTGCAGTTCGCCGATCAGGCGGTTGGTCACCTCCTGATCGCGCACCATCCCGGTGGCGTTCTCCTGGATCGACCGGATATTGCGGATTCCGACAGCCGCCGCGGCCAGCAGGAGCAGGATTACGAGGGTAAACCCTAGTGTCATCACCCGGAAGATGTTCTGGTGGGTGATCTGGCGTGTAACCATCGCGTTTTCAGTATCGCCCGGCTTGGGCTGGGGCGAAACCCCGAGTCCAGGCTATTTTGCCGGACTAATAAACATTAATGGTGGATGACCCGATTTCGGTAGGTTCGATAGCCTCTCCGGGCTATCGAGTTTCCGGGCGCCAAGGCGCAATATGGAAATGTGAGCGGGCGATGGGCCCGCAGGGAGAAAAAGAAATGAAAAAGACACTGTTTGCCACGATCGCGCTGGCGTTTGCCACCATGCCTTTGACGTTCGCCGCGCCGGCCACGCCAGCAACCTCGCCCGCTGCGGGCGCCAACAAGGCGCCCACCAGCACGTCGAGCAAGAGCACCAAAACGAAGAGCACGCACGTTCGCAAAAAGGCCACCAAGTAAGCGCCAGGCAACATCGCGCAGAATTTCCTCCCCGCCGGTTCCCTTTCCTAGGGCCGGCGGGTTTTTTATGGAGGCGTGAGAATGACAGGCACCGGAAATGACGGCTCTCGCCGCATGAGGCGGATGGCCAGTCTGGTCCACCTTATAACAGAGTCGTCTAGTTTTCCGACTTCTTGCGAATCTTGATATCCAGCCGTTTGATTTTCTGATTGAGGGTGGAGAGCGGAACGTGCAGGCTCTCGGCGGCTTCCGTCTGGCTCCAGCCGGATTGTTCCAGCCGTTCGATGATGACGCGCCGCTCGAAATCGTTGACGATCTCGAAGAGCGACGCATCCACCGGCAGGGGAGCGCCTTCGCCGCGGTGAAGACGGACACCGTTGGCCTGCAGCAGCGAATCGGGCAGCACCTCCAGCGGCACTTCCGTGGCGGAGGCCAGCACCACGGCACGCTCCACCACGTTCTCCAGTTCGCGGACATTGCCCGGCCAGTTGTGCTCCATCAGCACCTGCATGGCTTCCGGCTGGAATCGCAGAGTGGAATGGCCGTCGCTATCCAGGAACTTCTTATTGTCCAGGCAGTATTGCGTGAAGAAATGGCTGGCCAGCAACGGGATGTCTTCGCGGCGCTGGCGCAGCGGCGGCAGGCCGATCTGGATGACGTTCAGGCGATAGAAGAGATCCTCGCGGAACTTGCCCTGCTTCACCAGTTCGCGCAGGTCGGCATTGGTCGCCGCCAGAATGCGCACGTCCACCTTGATGGGATCGGTGGATCCGAGCGGAGTGAACTCGCGTTCCTCGAATACGCGCAGCAGTTTGATCTGCGTTTCCGGCCCGATGGTGCCGATCTCGTCGAAGAAGATCGTGCCGCCGTCGGCCACTTCGAAATATCCCTTCTTCGATTGCACCGCGCTAGTGAATGCGCCCTTCACGTGGCCGAACAGCGTCGATTCCAGCAGATCGGGCGGCAGTGAACCGCTATTCACCGCGACGAACATCTTATCGGCGCGCGGCGAATTGGCGTGGATCGCTTTGGCGACCAGTTCCTTGCCGGTGCCGGTCTCGCCCGTAATGAGAATAGTCGACCGGCTGGGCGCCACCTGCGCCACCAGGTCCAGCATGCGCACCACTCGTTCGCTCTTGCCGATAATATTGGGGAACGCGTAACGCTGTTTCAGCGCGCGCTTGAGGTGGGTGTTTTCGTACTCCAGCCGGCGCCGCGCAATCATGCGCTCGATTTCGATAATGAGCTTGTCGTTGTCCCACGGCTTGGAGAAATAATCGTTGGCGCCCAGCTTGAGCGCGCTCACCGCCGCCTCCACCGACCCGTAGGCAGTGATCAGGAAAATGGGTGTCTCGCGGTCCTTCTTGCGAACCTCGACGAGTACTTCCATACCCGAGAGATCGGGCATCATCAGGTCCAACAGCACCAGATCGTAACCGCGATTCTCCAGGCGATGGAGGCCTTCAGTCCCGTTATGCGCCAGGTCGACGGCATAGCCTTCGGTGGTGAGCAGCAGTTCCAGGCCTTCGCGGATGTCGGCTTCGTCGTCAATCACCAGCACGTTTCCTCTGATCGCGCTGGCAGCGGTGGTGGGGAGGGTCATCTCAAGCGGCATTTACCGGGGTCCTTGTGACAGCCCGGGATACCGGCAGCTCCAGACGGAAGCGGGCGCCGCCGTCCGGCCGGTTGGTAACTTCGATCGAGCCGCCATGCTCTTGAATGATACCGTACGTCACCGAAAGACCGAGGCCGGTGCCTTTCTGCGCGCCCTTGGTGGTGAAGAACGGATCGTAGATGCGGCGGAGATGCTCGGGCGCGATTCCGTGGCCGGAATCGAGCACGTCGACCTTGACCACCGCGCCATCGCGCCAGGTGCGGATTTCCAGCGTGCCGCCGCCCGACATGGCGTCGCGGGCGTTGAGGAAGAGATTGAGGAACACCTGCTGCAGTTTACCGGTATTGCCGTGAATGGGCGGCAGGGCGGCGTCGAGATCGGTCTTGATCTGCACGCCGGTTTTCTGCAGTTGGTGATCGAGCAGCGAGAGCGTCTCCTGCACTACGCGATTGAGGTTGACGTCGCCGAACGACGTGCTCGAGGTGCGCGAGAAATTCAGCAGCGAATTGACGATCTCGCTGGCGCGGAAGGTTTGCTTGGCGATCTTGTCGAGGATGAGCGTCTTCTGCGGCGCATCTTCGGCCATCTGCTTGGCGAGCATCTGGGCGTACGTGGAGATCACGGCGAGCGGAGTATTGACTTCATGCGCCACGCCCGCCGCCAGCAGTCCGATGCTGCTCAGCTTATCGGCCTGCACCAGGCGCTGCTCGAGTTCGGCGCGGTCGGTGACGTCGTCAAAAATGATCAGGCGGCCGATCTGCTCCTGATTCTTCGATACCAGCGGGGCGATGGCGATATTCAGAGTCGCTTCGCGGAAACGTGCCGGCACGGGGTGCGCCGCACCGTTGCCATTGCCATTCCCGTTCCCGCTGCCGGCCGCCGCCGCGTTGGCCGCCGGCCGCAGCACGAATTTATAGATATGGTGAATTCCCGTCTCGCCGCGTACGCGGTCGAACTGGCCGGTAAGTTCCGCCGGGAACAGCTCCGACAGTTTGCGTCCCAAGGCCTTTTCGCGCGTTACGCCGCTGAGCTGCTCGATCTGCGAATTCCAGCTCTCTACGCGATCCTCCAGGTCGGCTGCCAGAATGCCGACGTTGATCGACTCCACGATGTTCTCGCTGAATTCCTTCAGGCGCTCGTACTCCTCCACCTTGCGCTGCAGCGAGCGATAGAGCGAAGCGTTCTCGATGGCGATTGCCACGTACCCGGTGAGGGTGAGCAGCAGTTCCACGTCGACGCTCGAGAGATACTCGCCATCGAGCGACCGGCTCACGCCGATATACGCGATCGTGCGGCCGCGCACCTTGCAGGGCAGGTAGTAGGTGTAATCCAGCTCCGCGATCGTATGGCGTACGGAGGCCGGCCAGGAGCGCGAAATCGCATCCAGTTGATGGTGCGTACGCTCGAAGAACAGATACGACTCCGGCAGCTTCCAATCGAGAAAGCTGAGGTCGAGGCGTTCTTCCGCGCCGGGCGCCATTTTGGGATTGTGGCCCATGCAGTTGGTGAGGCGGAACACCGGGCCGGCGGGCCCGTCTTCCGCCAGGAAAAAGCCCAGATGGCGGATGGAAAGCGTCTTCATCAGGCGCTCGCCCACCGACGCCAGCATGGTGTCGAGGTCCATCTGCGAACCGAGCTCGCGGGCGAATTCCACCAGCGTCCGGCGGTAGTCGTACCGGTCGCTGTAAAAGTACTTGTCGAGCCGCTCCTGAATCCAGTTGCTGATGGGCTGGAAGAGAAACGCCGCCGTCAGCATCACGATCAGCGAGGTCATGTTGCGCAGATCGGAAGGCTTGCCGTCCGGTCCGGGGAACCACTTGGCTACCAGGTTACCCAGCCAGAAAATGGTTCCGTAGAACGCTGCCACTACGCACAGCGTCGCCAGCGTGTAAGCATAGCCGCGGCGGAATAGGATGTCCACGTCCATCAGGCGATACCGCACGATGGCGTATGCCAAAGTAAGCGGCAGCAGCACCATCGACAGCACCGAGAGCGATTGGTAATAGCCGGGGACAGCGCCCAGCGCATAGGGCGCCGCGTAGAACAGGGCGTACGGCCCCACTCCGCAGACCGCGCCGTTGCGCAGCCATTTGAGCTGTTGCCGCACGATGGGATCTTCCGCCCGGCGGTATTCGGCGTTGAAAATATAAGCGCCCACCAGGTACAGGACGGGCGGTAGCAGCACCCATCCGCGATCCAATAGCCAGCGGAGGTCGACCTCGGGAATTCCGGTTCTAAGCGCACCCGTGGAGACGGCCAGATAGAGCGAACTAAGCAGCGTCGCAGGCAGGTACAGCAGTGCCACGTGGGACGGCTTCTGGAACCATTTCCGGCAATCCGGAAAGGTGAGGCAGAAGTGCAGAAATATCGTGGGGGCGAAGACGCCGGCAGCTACGTTGACGAAGTACACCAGGGTGTCGAATGCGTCCAGATTGCCGGTGTAGTGAAAACTGAAGGCGGCGAACGAAGTGAGGCAGAAAACGTAAAAGTGCTGTGCCTTCTGGGCGCTCCCCCGGCGATAGTACACAAACAAGCCGATCAGCAGATATACCGCGCCGATGGCGTACTGGTACAGCACCGCGGGATTGCGGGGGGCTTCCCCCACGATCACCGTGGCGTCTACCGGGACGCCGGTGTGCTCCGCGTGTTCGATGGTGTACTTGGCCGAAATCCAGGGGCCCAGGCCGTTGAGGATCTTAGGCACGTCCAGCGCATGGGAAATCAGGGCGCCTTGAATTCGCTCCAGGCGGTCCTTAGGGTGAATACCAGCCTTGTCGCCGGAACTCTCCGGAGTGACGTAGAGCGCCTGAACGCCTCCCGCGCGGTCCACCCAGATAATGCCATCGTCAGGCAGGCGGAACTTGTGATATTGCCCAAGGTTCACAATCGCACCGACACTGGCGGCGAGCGTCAGGATCGTGAGGATCGCAGTGGACAACTGGAACTTGAGTTCCTGGAGCATAGAAGCTGGCGATACACGTCTGGCTATGACAATATCCGGGTGCCGCTGGAGCACTTTTGGGGCCGTCGAAAATGTGTCGAATTGTATTTAGAATATCAATTTTTTCAATAACTTACAACCGGGCTGCGGCGGCGTTTACGCTTTTCGGGAGAATCACACTATGCGGAAGTGTATACCTGTGGCCACAAAATATCGGAACCCTTACAGGGTCCGACGGCCAATACTACCGTTGGGATACGCAGCATTACCCCAGTCCCGTATTGGTAGTCCTGGAACCAGACGTATTTTGCCCCGAATGCTGTACACTATATATGATTTAGCAAGCGGTTACCGCACCGGCTCATCCGTGAAGAAAGTGGATCAGACGGCGGTCTGCGGCGCGCTCTGAGGATACAAGATGAGATGTTTTTTTGGGCATGATTGTTTAATCGTGGCGGTGGGCATCATCGGGTTGGGCTGTGCGGCGTATTCGCAAACAGCCGACCAATCGAAACCCGCCAAGCCGCCCGAACCGGCAGTGTCGCTCTCTCCCGCCATGCCGGTGGCTCCTCCCGCCGATCCCGGCAAGATGGCCGAAACGCCCGGGGCTAAAACGCCGGCGGCGAATGTGGACGTCTCGACCTTCGTTTTGGGGGTGGAGGATCAGATCTCGGTGCAGATGTGGGACGAACCCAAATTCAACGGCAATTACGCCATCCGTCCCGACGGCAAGATCAATATGCCGCTAATCGGAGAGATTCAGGCTGCCGGGTTGACCCCCATGGAACTGCAGGAGGTCATCGATAAAGCTGCTCTCACCCAGTTGCGCACGCCGCGATGCACCGTCAACGTGACGGGTGTGCACAGCAAGCACATCTATTTCGATGGCGATGGCGTCTCCACCGGCGCCATGGATCTGACGATCCCCATGCATCTGTTGGAAGCCATATCGGCGCGCGGCGGATTCAAAGATTTCGCCGATAAGAAACATATCAAGATCCTGCGCAATGGCAAGTTGTATAAGACCGTCAATTACAAGGATCTCATCAGCGGCAAGCATCCCGATGCCAACATCATGCTGGAAGACAAGGATCACGTAATCGTGAACTAGGTCCACCGCGGCGCGGCGGGAAACTCGGAGGTTTCGACAGTACGCATGGCAGCACCACAGAACTTCGTCAGTGTATCGCGGCGTCCACCGGACGTCGAAGACTATATCGATATCCTCAGGCGGTATCGTTCGTGGATCATCGGGCCGACCTTCGCCGGCCTGGTGATTGCGGTAGTGGCGGCGTATGCCACCCCCGATGTGTACGTGTGCTCCGCCTCTATGCAGATCCGGCCGGGCGCCGTCTCCACCAGCCTGTTGCCGAATGCCATCAATGGCCAGATGCAACAGCGCTTGAATGAGCTGACGCTCGAAATCCTGGGCCGCGACAACCTGATCAAGTTGATTCAGGAACCCAAGTTGAATCTCTATCCCAAGGAACGCGCGCGGTATGCCGTAGAGGACGTGGCGGAAGATTATTTCCGTAAGAGCGTCAAAATTTTCCCCTATTTCTCCGACGGACAGAACGGCGCGCAGGCCTTCCGGATCATATTCTCTTATCCGGACAAGTATGTAGCGCGCGCCGTAGTGATGGAACTGGTAAGCGAATTCCAAAGCATGAACGTAGTGGTGCAGCAGGAGAACTCCACTTCCGCTACTACGCTGTTCAGCGATCTGGTGAAGAACGCCAGGGAAAAAATGGAAGCCAAGCAGGTGGAACTGGCCAACTTTACCGCGGAGAATCAGGGTCGACTGCCGGAGAACCGTGAGTCGAATACCCTGGAAACGCAGACCAGGCAGGCCGCCATCGAGCAGATCAACGAACGGATTTCGCAGGAGCGCCAGCGGCAATCGCTGCTTGAGTCCAATCTGAACAACAACAAGAATCAGCAGGCCCAGTCTGAGGCGAACCTGACGCAGGCCATCAACACGCCTAATCAGCAAGTGCGCAACATCAACCTGACGAATATTGAGCAGACCATCGTGAATAAGCAGGCGGAGTGCGTGGCGCTGGAAAATGAGTACCAGCCGACATATCCCTCCGTGCTGACCTGCAAGGAGCAGATGAAGGCGCTGGAGGAGCACAAGGCCGAGATTGAAAGATCGACTCCGCCGCCCCAGGCGGCCAGCACCACCCGGGTTGTAACCAACACGGACGCCGCCCGGCAGTTGAACACTCTGCAGAACGACGAACGGAACATTCGAGCCCAGATCGCTGCTTCCATGCAGCAGGTACAGTCGCTGGAAAGAAACCTGGCGGAGCAGAACAAAGAGCTGAAAGATGCCCAGGAAAAACTCGCGGAGAGTCCCCAGGTCATTCAGAAGTTCAATCAGCTCAGCGGCGAACTGGCGATGTCGAAGGACGAATATACTTCCTTGAGCACCAAGCAGCAAGCTGCCGGCACGCAGGAGAGCGTCGAACAACATCGCGCCGGCGAGAGACTGGAAATTCTCGAACAGCCCATCACACCGGAAAAGCCGACTTCGCCGATCCGCGGTATGTGGGTAGGAATCGGTACCGTAGCCGGTCTTTTTCTGGGAATCGCGCTGGCCGGCGCGCGGGAAATCAAGAACACCACCCTCAAGAACCTGAAGGACGTCCGCGCTTACACCAATCTTCCGGTGCTGAGCAGTATTCCGCTGCTGGAGAATGCGCTGCTGGTACGGCGCAAGCGGCGCATGGCGTGGCTGGCATGGTCCAGCGCGCTAATTGTGGGAACGATACTAATAGGCGGCGCGATGTACTATCACTTTGTGATCGTGCCGACGCTGCAGTAGACGGAGAGATGAAATGAGCCGAGTACACGATGCTTTGCGCCGGGCCGAGATGGGCGGCAGCCCCATAGAGAATTTGCCTTCGCACGCGGATGCGCCGCTCGAGTTTCTTCCCGTAAGCATGGGCGCCGCCCCTACCGTGCGGCTGAACATCCACCCCGGCATGCTGTCTGAGGTGGAAGTGGTGAGCTTCGACCCGGCTCGCGAATCGCATCTGCTGGATCTCAACAATTCGCATGAGACCCCGGCGGAGGAGTTCCGCACGCTGCGCACGCGCCTCAATCACCTGCAGACGCTACAGCCGCTGCATACCGCTATCGTCACCAGTCCCTCGCCTGCCGAAGGCAAGACGTTCACGGCGGTGAACCTGGCGCTGGCGGAAGCGCAGTTGACCGAAAGCTCGGTCTTGCTCGGCGATTTCGACTTGCGGCGGCCCATTGTCCACAATCTGTTCCAGATCAAACGCTCTCCCGGCATCTCCGACTATCTCACCGGGCAGTGCACCTTCGCGCAGGCACTGCGCAAAGTGGACGGAATGAATCTGTACCTGCTGCCGGCCGGCTCGGCCGTGAAGAATCCGCTGGAACTGCTCAACATGCGTCAGGTGAAGGCGCTGTTCGAAGAACTGCCGCGCACCTTCAACTGGTCGATTTTCGATACTCCGCCGCTGCTCTTCTCGGCTGACGCCAACCTGCTGGCCACGCTGGCCGACGGCGCCATCCTGGTAGTGAAGATCGGTTCCACCACCTTCGACAACGTAACCCGCGCCATGCAATCCCTGTGCGAGAATAACGTGCTCGGCATTGTAGCCAACGGCGCCCGCGCTTCCGAGTTGTACAGCAAGTACACCTACTACTACTCGAAGACCGAGTAGTGGTGGCGCGCCACTAAAGTTCCGAATCGGCCTTGACCCAGATCTTCGGGCCGACAGCCCGTTCCAGGTGTACCGGCGCACGTCCGGCCATCAATTCGAGGCCATCGCTCACCGAGACGACCTCCACCCGAACGCCCGGGCGTACCCCCGCGTCATCCAGATACTCCAGCAGCTTGCGATCCCGTTCGAACAGGCTCACCACCACCAGCCGTTCCCCCGGCTTAGCCTCTTCAAGCGGCTTGAGCCCCCGCCGCCGCCTTGCCGCGGGCGAATCCATGCCCACGATGTTGCCATGCGGGCAGGCGGTGGAGGTGCCCAGTCGCTCCACCAGCTTGCGCTCGAAATCGGCCGATACGGCATGCTCCAACTGTTCGGCTTCTTCGTGCACTTTATACCATTCGAGGCCGAAGATCTCGGTCAACATGCGCTCGATGAGGTGATGACGATTGAGCAGGCGGTTCGCGATTTCCCGGCCCGCGGGCGTGAGCGTGATCTGCCCCTCGGCGGCGACGCGGATGAGGGCGTCGCGCTTGAGGCGCCGGATCGCCATGGTGACGGCGGGCGCGGATACGTGCAGCCATCGCGTCAGGGTGACGGCTTTAACCGTCTCGCCTTCGGCCTCCGCCTCGGCGATGGTTTTGAGGTAATTCTCCTTGGAAATGGTGATTCGCACGGGTCAACCTTGATTTTATATGATGGTGCCGTGGCCATAAGCGACCTGCCGTTCCTGGAACTTTGCGCCCCCGTCACGGAACGGATCGAAGAGCGGTACCAGGTGCGCGTGGTGACGCGCCACATCCCCGCTCCCCTGATCGGCGACCTCAACGGCTCTGAGATTCATATCGATTTCGCCGTCACGTCCGAGCAGCGTCTGTTCCTGCTGGCCCACTTGTTCGGCCATACGGTGCAATGGAACGCCGACCCTGAGTCCTTCGCGCTGGGTCAGACGCACAGGCCGCCGGTGGAGGAAGCGCTCTTGCCGCCGCTGCTGGCCTATGAGCGCGAGGCGGCGAGCTATGGACTGGAGTTGCTGCACGAGAGCGGCATCTTCCACGCCGATCAATGGCTCTCCGACTTTTCGGCGTGCGACCTCGCCTATCTGGCGCACTTCTATCGCACCGGCGAAAAGCGGTCGCCGGAGACGTTCTGGCTGGCCGACGTTCCGCTGCTGGAAGCGCGCGCAATCCCGGCGTTCATGCCCCGGACGATGGTGTTCCGCAGTGACGGAATTGTGATTTGAAGGACCGCTCGCGCTTGCCTGGTCAGAACCGGCAGGTATAAACCCACGCCGGCGGAAGGTTCCAGATCACCCGTTCGGACGCCACCTGGCGGAAGTGCGCCTTGAGAAATTCCTTCTCCGCGAAACGTACCAGGCCGATGGAGGATGCCCAGTTCGGCTTGCCGCTGGCATGCAGGTATTGATACTGCGTGAGCACTCCGTTAGGTCTGAGATGGGCGGCGGCCTGCTTGAGAATGCCGGTGCGCAAGGCCGGCGGCATAGCAGTCAAGCCGAGCGAGGACACGATCGCATCGGCGCGCGTGACGCCATGACGCCCTAGCAGGGCGCCGAGACGTTCGGCGGAGCCCAGAATGGGAATGAAGCGCGGATCCGGAATGGTGCGCCGGACATGGCTGACGAAGGCGGCGTTGAGATCGAGCCCGAGCAGTACCGCATCGGGATGGAGGCGCCGCAGGATCTCTTTGGTGATGGCGCCGGTCCCGATTCCAAGTTCGACAATCACTTGCGCCGAGCTGAAATCGATGGGCCGCAAAAGAGCGGACGCCAGAAATCGCGAGCTGGGAAACAGCGAAGCGGTAACCGAGAGCGACTTCAGCGATTGCGACAGGAACAATCCGTAATCGCCGCCGATCCGGCGGCGCGATTCGGGCCATCGGCGCCCCGATGCGACTTTGGACTCTAAGCCTTTCGGCAGGCTGATATTCAAAAATCTTTCTCCTCTAATTGGACGACGACTCATGAAACAGCCGCCAGGTCGGGCTCCAGTTCGGGAACTTCTATCTGCACCCGGGTGCCGCTTCCGGGCTGACTCTCGATCCACATGCGGTACTCGGCGCCGAACAACACCTTCAAACGCTCGTTCACGTTGCTGACTCCAATGCCCCCGTGTTCCAGCAGCGTCCCCAGTTTTTCCTCCGGGATGCCGACGCCATCGTCCTCCACCTGCAGATGCAGGCGGGAGCCGCTGCGCTGTGTGCGGATGCGGATGGTGCCTCCCTCCACTTTGCTGCGCAGGCCGTGCTTGATGCAGTTTTCCACGAGCGGCTGCAGCACCATGGTGGGGAGGAGCATGTCGAGAGTATCTGCGGCTACATCAGTTTCGAATTTCAATTTATCGCCGAACCGGATCACCTCAATCGACAGGTAATCCTCTATGAAGTTTAACTCGTCTCGCAGGGGACTGAAGTTTTCATGTTTGCGCAACAGGCGGCGGAGCACTTTGGAAAGTTTCACTACCATGACACGCGCCTGGTTGGGATTGGTGCGAATCAGCGAGGAAACGGAGTTGAGGGTGTTGAACAGAAAGTGCGGATTGATCTGGCTGGTGAGCGCCGCGAGGCGTGCTTCCACCAGCAGGCGCGCCTGTTCTTCCAGCTTTTTCTCGTTGCGGGTGTTGTTCCAGATCTTGAGCGGAATGGCGACCGCGAAGAGCGTAGTGGCATAGGTGGCCGCGATGGCGAGCGAGTGCCCGGGTTCGGCGCTGGGGGGTGGCTTGAGGCAAAATACCAGGCTGCCGCCATTGGCGCCATGACGGAAAAGCTCGCCCAGCCCCTGCCGCAGCGCCTCGGCGCAGAGAATCGCGGCGAAGAAGACCAACTGGAATCCGGTGCGCCAGTGGTCGCGCTTTTCCTTGAAGAAGCGATAAATATTGATATCCGGATAGGGGGAGAAGCGCCACACTTCCTCGGGGTTGGGCGCGAGATCGCGCAGCAGGCCGCCGAGCACGCCCACACTCGCTAGCAGCGGCAGCGTCAGGTATTCGTGCTTGAAGAATGACGGCAGTGAAATCAGAATTCCGGAGAGCAGGCCGGTGACATAGCCGCCCAGGAGACCGGCAATGAGGCTGCCTTCCAGCCCGAGATCGGCAGCCTGATAAGCCGTTTGCGGGCCCGCGATGCGCACGGCCACGCTGGTGGCGAATACCACACCCAACCACAGGGCGAGGCTGGCGCGCTGCGAGACGGTGCGCGTTTCGCGCATCAGCATGGCCTGGAAAGTAGTGGATCTCGCGACGATGCTGGCAATGGCGGCCATGGCGGCCAGCTTCACAAGCAGCGTCAAATAGCCTTCGAGATTCATCGGATGCCGCCAGCCATTATAATAGAGCGATCAAGGTCCTTTATAGCCAGCATGATAAATTCCTCCGGGCTACTTCTGCGAAAAGTAGCGGAAGCTGACTTTCCATCGCAATTCGGCGTTTTCCGGATACACGGCTTCGAAGGGCGCCAGGATGGGCGCCGCGAAGAAGCGGTGGTGCTCACGATGGGCGATCTGTCGGTTAGCCCTCCGCCCCTGGTGCGCATACACTCCCAGTGTCTCACTGGCGACGTGTTCCATAGCTTGCGGTGCGATTGCCGCGCACAGCTCGAAATCGCGCTCAAGATGGTGGCTGCGGAAGGCCGCGGCATGGTGATCTACGAACTACAGGAAGGCCGCGGCATCGGTCTGTTGAACAAGCTGCGTGCCTACGAACTGCAGGATCAGGGCGCGGACACGGTGGAGGCCAATGAGCGGTTGGGGTTCGATTCCGATCTGCGCAGTTACCTGCTGCCGGGTGAGATCCTGCGGCACTTCGGGTTAACCGCGATTCGTCTGCTTTCGAACAATCCCGAAAAAGTGGCGGCCGTGGAAAACGCCGGGGTCACGGTGACAGAGCGGGTACCGTGCCTAGCAGAAGTGGTGGAGACGAGCGAGGCCTACTTGCGGACCAAAAAAGAGAAGATGGGGCACCTGCTGGAGTAGTTGGGCTCTAGAACTGAGACATACCCGGCGCGCTGGTGGCGGAGAGCGCCTTTGGAGCGCTCGCCTCGTTCTCGAGTGCGGGCTCAGGATTCGGCTCAGGCTGGCAGGCGGCAGGATTTTCCCCGCTGCGATCCCGTTCACTCGGAACGGGCGCGGAGAACGTACTGTTCGTGTGGCGAGTCCAGCCTTTCGGGGTCAACATATTCCGCCTTCATTATAACATCCTGAAATTTCGCCTACGAGCTCGCAACAGAATCGTTGGCAGGCTTCCCAGAGTCCGGTTCCGCGCGAGCCGGCCGACATAATGCTTCTTAGCCGGCCTTCGCCATCGTCGGACCCGATATTCACCACTCCGATGCATTGGCGGCTTCGTTCCATGCGGGCGGCGGCGCGATACTCCGGGTGGTCCAGAGGCACCGCCACCAGGACCGCGCTGGTGCTGCGGCCGGGAATGCTCAGATAAACATCGGGGTTGGATTGCGGGCCCATGCGATCGTGAAAAAATAAGCGATCGGCTTGCTTGAAGCAGGCTCCTCCCAGTCCCACGCCGAACGGCAGCCAGAAGTCCCACATATCGGGGGACGGGTCACCCCCGCTGACCAGGCCATCGATCACGGCAAGCCGATGATTCTCGTCATCGTAGGCGGTGAAGACGATTTGATACTTTTCATTCCCCGCCAGACCCAGGTCCAGTCTGGCGATTTCGGCATGCAGGCGGTGGAGCAACGCGGCGACGTCGGGCTTGCGACCCGGTCCGGCGGCCCGCCGCAAGCCGATCAGGTGGCCGCGCACCTGGCGGGCCTTTTCGGCGAGTTGCGAGGCTTCGGGCGATTTCTCGCCCTCGCGCGAACCGAGGCTGAAATCGATCGAGTACGCGGTGCCCACAGGAGGGTGCTCGATCGCCACATCCCAGGTGTTGTCGCTCGCTCGCGTCAAAGGCGATCCGCCCATGTCAACCGGGTTGTCGATGCGGTTCCAATCGACGAACCGGGGATTGAGCCCGGAGTCGGGGCGCGGATTGGGATACAGATGGAGCACCGACTCCGGCGCAATTTCACCGCGTGTGATATCGTCGCGGCGCGAGCATTCGAAGACACTCAGTTCCGGCGCATCCGTGATCTGTTCCGGCAGCCGTAGCTGCATGTGCAGCTTGCGCACCGGGAACCACACGGTGCGTGCGAAGAACTCCCGATTATGAATCGGGTCGCGGCCATTGCAATGGACACGTTGTTCCAGCCTCGGGTAGAGCTGCTCGAACTCCCACTCCGAGAGTGCGTCGCCATTCAACACTTCCAGGGAGAAGCCAAAGCTGACGGCCGGTTCGCCCGAACGGAGCGGCTTGCCGAAGCGTAGTTCTCCCGAGACGTAACGCGCCCTGTGGCAAAGGTTCTCGATGGCGTCATGCAGGCTGGCGGTATCGGTTACCGGGGCGACGGGATCGGAAATCCATCGCATATTCAGTTGCCGCGCGGCCGCATTCAGGACAGGATCGCCCACCATGCCTGCGGTGTATTCGAACTGGCACCAGATGCCGTGCAGGATGCCATCGTCCACCGCTAGTTCGTCGATCTGAAAGGTTGTGGTCGAGCCACCGTCGGCGCGCAGATCTTTGTAAACGGCAAGCGACTTTGCGCGCACTCCCAGCTTCTTCGCGCTATCGAGATATGTGCTCAACCGCCGGCGCGCGCTTTCGAACGGCCGCCTGGAGCGTAGGAAATCCTGCGGCCAGTTCAACTGGCGGGTCGGGTCGTCGGTTGGGGTCAAGGTGTCCCACCGCGCGATCAGACCGCCGCACGCGTCATAGACTTCCCTGAAATTCTCCCGGATTCTGGGATGACGGCCATCGCTACGGCCGGATGGTCCGTGCCGGCAAATGATGTGATCGTAAAACTCCGGGCCGTTGGCCAGTTCGACGAAAAAGCCGCCCTTAGCGGGTTCGATATCGCCGGTTCCGCCGCCATTCGGCTCCGAGCGGCTGGGCACCCATCGGAACGCGCCATTCTTCTCCAGCAGGCTGGTGATCAGCCGGTTCAGCAGGCTTGATCCCGGACCGTAAATCCAGGGCGACCGCCCCGTCAGATGCACTTCCGGACCATCTGGCCGCAACCGCGGGCGGAGCCGTTCCTCCAAATCGCCGGTTTCGAGGTTGAAGTAACGATCGTGAACCTGGCGAGCGGATTCGGTCTTCGAGCGCGCGTGGATCTCCTCGATATCGAGTTGAACGCGCTTGATATCTTTGGCGCCCTGCAATAGCTCGAGGATCTCGTGGTGCCGAAATCGCCGGATGCACAACCGCATCAGGTCGGTGAGGGCGCCATCCCCATAACCCGAGACCAGCCATTTGGGCTTGTGTGGGCTTTTGCGAAAGCTGTCGTCTATATTGTCGTCCGACCAGTAACTCCAGGTCCACGGATTGTTATGCTCCAGGCCAAAACCCACCGCCAGAATGACGATGGCATCCGACTGCCGGCCCGGTTTTTGGCCGGGTACAGACCAATAAACGATAATCGAATCGCCCCACTTCTTGATGGAGACCGCGGTTCGAAAAACCCGGGCCATTCCGGCTTCGTCCGCGATCCGGCTCCACTCAGCCTCAATCTGCTGTGCCACGATTTCTGCGTAAGAAGCCTTCCAATTCAGAATGGGAAGTTGCGTAGTATCGTCGTTAACCCGGTACATGTGCGGCCAGTCGTACACGTAAGGATGGATCCAACGCTGGCGGCTGTTGTGTTGCAATTCCATCGGTCCTTCGAGTTCTTCGAGGACGGTAACTTTGGCCCCCAACATGGCCGCTGCGGCCGACGCCATCAGGCCAGCCGCGCCCGCGCCGATGACTACCACCGGGGTACCCGGTCCGATTTTGCGGCGCTCGTGCAAGGCGGCGATCAGATTGAGCGCGCGAACCTGTTGGCTGTAGAGCGTGACATACTTCGCAAAGGTCCCCACAGCAAACACATTCTGGTAGCCGGGGACTTCGAATAGGCTTAATACTTCGCCGGTCCAATTGCCGGAGGGCATATAAGAATCGATGGATTTTTATCGTATCAAAAAATGGGAAATCGCTGGCCGGCGCGAACCTGCTGGAGTCGTTGGCTAACGCGACCGATTGCGATTCCGTCTAAGCGATATGCATAAGGCGGTGCTCGTGCTGCTGGCTGGTGGCGTTTTAACCTTGGCGCAGGATACCCGTCCTGCTTTTGAAGCGGCGTCCGTGAAGCTCGACACCGCGGGTGGCGGACACAGCGGCACCGACGGTTCAAAAGGCCAGATCGTCATCACGAATCTGACTCTCCATCGCCTGATCGAACGCGCTTACAACCTGAAACCACCCCAGGTATCGGGCCCGGAGTGGCTCGATACGGTGCGCGTCGACATTGCCGCCAAATATCCCGAGGGCGCTAAAGACAGCGAGCGTGCGCTCATGCTGCGCACCCTGATCGAGGATCGTTTCAAACTGGCGTCGCATCGCGAGACCAGGGAAATGCCCGGCTATGCTCTGGTGGTGGCGAAGGGCGGATTCAAGCTGAAGCCGGTCGACACCGATGACGACGATACCCAGCACCAGGGGGGACGGGTGCAATCGCTGGCGGCCAAAGGCGTCTCCCTGTCGCTGCTGGCCGATCTGGTCTCGCGTTATATGAATGCCATAGTAATCGATAAGACAGGTGTGGGCGGCGTTTACAACTTCGAACTTCGCTGGGTGGCGGACGATGCGAACAGCGATCGCACTGAGGATATTCCGACGCTCCCCATTGCCTTGGAAGAGACTCTCGGCGTGCGTTTACGAGCGCAGAAAGTCCCACTCGAAGTACTCGTGGTGGATCGCATGGAGCGCGTCCCGATCGCGAATTAGAGATCTTTCATCAACTGCTGCGCCGCGATCAGCAGCGGATCCCACACCGTTGCGTAGGGCGGGGAATACGCCAGATCGAGCTGCTCGAACTGATCGACCCGCATGCCCGTCTGCAGCGCGGTGGCAATCACGTTGATGCGGCCAGCGGCGCCATCCTCCCCCGATGACCGATCCGCCGAGCAGCTTGCGCGTGCCGCGGTCGGCGACCAGTTCGACGTGGGTTTTCGAACCGCCAAAGTACGCATTCCTCGACTTAGCTTCGATCTGCACCGCCACGGCGAGAACCCCTCCGCACGAGCCTGCGCGGCAGTGAGCCCTGTGGTCGCAAATGCCGCGTCAAACACCCTCATGATCGATGTCCCGGCGATACCCACGAAGCGCTCGCGGCCTCCGGCGGCATCGGCCCCTGCGATACGGCCAGTCTTATTGGCCGTCGTGCCCAACGGGATCCACGTGGGCTTGCCGGTGACCACGTGCGATACTTCGGCGCAGTCGCCCGCGGCGTAAACGCCACGCAAGTTCGTCTCCATGCGATCGTCCATGCGGATGGCTACCGGTTAGTACTTCGCCTCTTGCAGCAAGTTGAGATTGGCAAGCATTCGAGTGCGAACCATGCCGTCCGGCTCCGATGCGATGGCCTTTTGCAGCGCCCGGGCAGAGTCGGCGTCCCCAACCAGGCCCAAGCAATTGCTGGCGGCCATTCTGACCTCCGCTCTACCGTCCGCGAGGTACCTCAGGGCCAGTTCGCGGATTGCCTCTTGATCTGGCTTAAATGCAAGCGCGTCCCGGACCACAATGGATAGGCCGTAGACGATCAGATTGGCCTGCCTCTCGGGGGCAGTCGAGGTGCGGCTGGCCAAGGTATTGAGTATGTCGATGACTTCGCCGCCGCATGCCCCCTTCCCGAATTCCACTGCCGACCCGGCGGCGACCAGCCGTAGGTTGGCCCGATGAAGCCAGTCAGGATCAGTCGCGGCCTTGCACATTGTTTGGAGTTCGGACACGCCCTGGTCGTCTCCCAGGACTGCAAGTGCGTTAGCCATAAGAATCCGCGTACCAGGAGCTTTCTCGACCGATAATGCTTCTCTGATCTCGGGGATCGTACCCTTCGCCCCCTCTCTCCCGAGCTTTTCCGCAGCCATGGACCTCACTTGCGCCCGTGAATCGCGCAGAGCCGCAATCAGGGAATCCCGCGTTAATGCGTATCCCGCGCGTTCGATGGCTCGCTCGATGGTCGGCATCTCGGTAACGTTGCCGTGCGTTTCCGGAATCAGATCGGGAAAGCCATCGTCGACGGCTTGGGCCGCCAGACCGATCGCGGAAACCGACGCCAGTACAAAGAAGCAAATTTTCATGGGTATTCGACGCCTCCTTCAACCTTACTGTTTCGTTATGGTTACCTGTGTGACCGGCGTGGAACCGATGCTCGAATGAGTGAGAGTTTTGGTCACCGTGAATGAGCCTATACTGGCTCCTGCACACTCTCACCAGCTGCGCGTACATCCCCGGCAGCGGTTCGCCACGCGAATCATGCAAAAGAGCCTTCGAGAAACTGGCAGCCCCGCCGGGGCACAGCAGCTCGTTTCCGTTGGTGGGGTGCGGCTGCTCCCTCTGGGATTTATGGAAAACCGCGGCCGCGGTGCGGATCTTGCAGCATTGATCGCTGCGATCAATGCTGCGCGGGTAACCCTGTACACCCGCTGTGTAGCCGATCGCAGCTGTCAGCGACTGAAGGAACAAGCGCCGGTTTGCAGAATCCGTCACTCGACTTCCCCGACTTCATTTCGCCGCGTCCCAGCCCCGGCTTAGCCAAGCCATAACTAAGAACGGGCCGCGGGATAACTGGAAATCATCCCAAAGGACTGACCGATATTCGGACCAAACTTCTAATTTCGGAATAAGTTGTCTTAAAGCCGAGTATGGGCCCACAGCGCTCAGTACGTCAAGTACCAAACTGCAACTTATTTTCGGATGCGTCAGGCTCAATTCCCATCAACCGGCAGTCCCATAAGCCGACTCTCAGAAGCTATATCTCGGGTTCAGTCGCGCCCCGACCAAGTCAAGGTAGGCACCAGATGCTGGGAACCAGAGCTGTGGACGACAATGAGACCTCCATACCTAGCGAGGCCTTAGACCCCAAACCGACGAGACGTGAGCTCCGGGTCTCTGTTAGTCTCTGTCGGTCTTCTCCGCGTCCTTGCGATTCTCCGGACACCTCGCCTGCCCTGTGTTCTCCGTGCGAAATGCCTTTTCAATAACCCCGTGTTCTTTGCGCCCTTGCGAGAGATTCTTCTTCCCGCGGCCCCGATTGGGGCTACCACTCTTTCAAATCTAAAGCGCTTTCATCAACTGATGCGCCGCGATCAGCAGCGGATCCCATATCATCGCGGAGGGCGGGGAGTACGCCAGATCGAGCTGCTCGAACTGATCGACCCGCATGCCCATCTGCAGCGCTGTGGCAATCACGTTGATGCGGCCGGCGGCGCCATCCTCGCCGCTGACAGACCAATTAGAGGTCCTTCATCAACTGCTGTGCCGCGATCAGCAGCGGATCCCACACCGTCGCGTAGGGCGGGGAATAGGCCAGATCGAGCTGCTCGAACTGGTCGACCCGCATGCCCGTCTGCAGCGCAGTGGCGACTACGTTGATGCGGCCCGCGGCGCCATCCTCCCCGACGACCGATCCGCCGAGCAGCTTGCGCGTGCCGCGGTCGGCGACCAGTTCGACGTGGGTTTTCGAACCGCCGAAATATCCGGGCTTGGATTTGGCTTCGATTTGCACGGCGGCCGGCGAGAAGCCTTCGGCGCGCGCCTGGGCGGCGGTGATGCCGGTGGTGGCGAAGGCCATGTCGAACACCTTCACGATCGACGTCCCCGCAATTCCCGCGAAGCGCTCGCGCGCCCCGGCGGCATTCGCGCCGGCGATGCGGCCGCACTTGTTGGCCGTGGTGCCCAGCGGAATCCACGTGGGCTTGCCGGTGATCAGGTGAGGCACTTCGGCGCAATCGCCCGCGGCATACACGCCGCGCAGGCTGGTTTCCATGCGATCGTCGGTGCGGATGGCGCCGGTGCGGCCGATTTCCACTCCCGCCTCGGCGGCCAACTCGACATTGGGCTTGAATCCCGCGGCCAGCACCACCAGGTCGGCGGGGAAGTCGAGCGCGTGCACTTCGACGCCGGGACGCAATTCCACACCATAGGTGTCGAGTTGGCGGCGCACCAGGCCGGTCCACCACGGGTCATCGCGCAGGAGGAGCTGTTGGGAGCGGTCGAGCACGGTCACCTGCAAGCCATTGCGGCGCAGCGCGTCTGCCGCCTCCAGCCCGATATAGCCGGCCCCTACTACCACCGCGTGACGGGGATGCTGCTCGCGCAGAAAGGCGCGCATGCGCGTGGCATCGTCCACGGTGTGGAGCGTGAAAACATGCGGGGGAAGCGCGCCCACCCCGCAGGTATCGCAGCGCGCTCCGGTGGCGATCACCAGGTGGTCGTAACGCACGCGCGCGCCCGATTCCAGTGTCACTTCACGACGCGGATGGCTGATCGAGACCACACGCGCACCGGTGCGCACGTCGATGTTGCGCTCCTTACGGAAATACTCGGGGGTATAAACGATGAGGTCTGCGGCGTTGCGTACGCGCCCCTCCACGAAGTAAGGCAGGCCGCAGGCGCCGTACGAAATCACGGGACCTTTTTCGAGGACTACGATCTCGAGCTCGGGTGCGATACGGCGAGCCCGCGCGGCAGCGCTCAATCCCGCGGCCACCCCGCCAATCACTACCAACGACACCGGCCGCTAGCCTTCTTTTTTCATTTGCTGGACGAAGCTCAAAATGTCGAACTGATTGAGCTTGCGATCGGGGAAGAAGCTGTTCACGGCGTCCGTCTCGTCGGTAAAGATCTCGAAGACGGTGGCCAGTTTGGTCATCACCAACAGCTCGATGTTGCGGCGGTTCACGTTCAGCAGTTTCACCGCCCCGCCGGCTTTTCGCATGGTAGTGGAACACATTACGACGGCGCCCAGCCCGGTGGAATCGATGAAATCCACCCCTTCCAGATTGAGCACGAGCTGGCGCACACCGCCGGCAACCGCCGAAGCCACGGCCTCGCGCAAAGCGGTGGCTTCCGGGCCCACCGTGATGCGCCCCTTCATATCGAGGATGGTGACACCCTCGCGTTCCTTGCGATGGATTTCGAGAGGCATGATCTAGGGACGAGGCTTAGACGAGCATCTTAATGCCGTACTGCGCCTCGACTGTCTCAATGGACACCATTTCAATAGCGTCCCACGGGCAGCCGTCGAGGAAAGCGCCATCGGGGCCCTTGCTGGTGCACTTCTTACAGCCGATGCAGAGCACGGGATCCACCTCGATATGGCCGAACGGCGGATGATCTTCGTCGGGCACCCAGTACATGCAGTCCCCCACCGGGCAATACGGGATGCATGCCGGCGATCCGGCGCAACCCGTACAGCATTCTGTAATGACTGCGAGCTCTTTGGGACGCTTCTTGCGGGGGGTCATGATCCCCTCGGATTTCGGCTCCATCTTCACGGCGGCCGTAGACATGGAGAAAGTATATCATTGATGGAACCGTGAGCATCCAACCACCTGCAAGCGTGTCCAGCGAGGAATCCCACCTCCGCAAACAGCTCGGGCTGGGCGACCTGATCCTGGCGCAGATCCTGTGCGTGGTGGGTTCGAGCTGGGTGGGGATTGCGGCGAAGCTGGGCCGCGCGCACGTGGTTTTCTGGGTGGTCTCCATGCTGCTGTTCTATCTGCCGCTGGCGGCCGTGGTGATGTACCTGAATCGTCTGCTGCCGCTGGAAGGGGGCCTGTATCAGTGGGCCAAGGTGGGGCTGGGCGAGATGGCCGGTTTTATGACGGCCTGGAATTTGTGGGTCTACGCGGTGATTGTAGTGGGCGCTATCGTCTTCGTAGTCCCCACCGACCTGGGTTACATGTTGGGGCCGCCGGGGGCCTGGCTTGCATCCAGCAAGATTGCCACGTTGCTGATTACAGGAAGTGTAGTGGCGGCGATCACGCTGGTGTCGATCCACGGACTCGATATCGGCAAGTGGCTGCACAACGCCGGCAGCCTGCTCATCCTGCTGGCATACGCCATTCTGCTGCCGTTGCCCCTATGGGCGCTATGGCGCGGCACGCTCCATAGCTACCAGGCGGTTCCCTTCGAAATGCCGAAGATGAGCTGGTTCAGCCTGGCCGTCTTCGGGCAGATGACAGTGGGCGCGCTCAGCGGATTCGAATACGTCGCGATCATGGCGGGGGAGTGCCGCGCGGCCGCGCGCACCATTGGACAATCGGTGCTGTTCTCGGCGCCGGTAATCTGCCTCATGTTCATTCTGGGCACCAGTTCGGTGCTGGCGTTCGTGGGGAATCAGCCGATTAACGTCATCGGCCCGATCCCTCAGACCTTCCGGCTGGCGTTCGGCAATCACGGGCCGGCCTCTTACCTGGCGCCATTCGCGATCTTCCTGCTGGTGGCGCGCGCCATCGCGTCGGCCAGCCTGATCTTTACGGGGCTGACGCGCCTGCCCATGACGGCATCCTGGGATCACGTGGTGCCGGAATGGTTTTCGCGCCTCGATCCGCGCCGGCGGACGCCCGTCAACTCGATTCTGTTCGTGGCGACGATATCGATGATCTTAATTCTGCTCAGCATGCTGGGTGTGCGCGAACAGGAGGCGAATCAACTGTTGGCTAACGCTTCGGTGGTGCATTACGCGGTGGCCTACCTCGCACTCTTCGCCCTGCCGCTGGTGGGCACGCTGCGGGTGGGGGCGCCGTGGTGGTTGAAGTGCGCCGCGGCGGCCGGTCTCTCCGCCAGCGCCGTTTCACTGGTAATCGCCGTGTACCCAATCGTCAATGTTGTGAGTAAAGTAGCGTACGCTACTAAGATCGTAAGTGTCGTCGTGCTCACTAATGCGGCCGGTATCTTAATCTATCGAGCTGGACAGCGCCGCCGTGTCAAACCTGTTACCGAGTGACTAGCATATTGGAATTCATAGAGTAGGCTGCGGAATTCCATATTAACCTTCGACGCTAACGGTGCGATTTCATCCCGAACTGCCCTCGAATAACTCCTTAGAGTCAACTCGAATTACCTATTAAACCTTCTAACTCAGGCGTCTACCACACTGGTTAGCCGATTGCTAAAAACGGCGTAAAGGTCCTGAAGAAACTAACCTGAAAGGATAAAACGACCCATGGCACGATCCTCCATTTCCCTTATTGCCACGGTGTGTCTGAACGTAGCATTCGTTACGCTCGCGTCAGCCCAGTCGATTACTTCCGGCGACATCACCGGAACGGTGACCGATCCAAGCGGCGCGGCCACGCCGAATGCCGCCGTCACCCTCACTAACGCCCAGACTAACGCCACTCAAAGCACAGTGACCAGCGCCCAGGGAACCTACCGGTTTGCCTTCCTGCCACCGGGCACTTATAGCCTGACCGTGAAAGTCACGGGCTTCCAGACGTCGAAAGTCCCGAATATCGCGGTGGCCGCCGGCCAACCCAGCGTGGCCAACGTCACGCTGCAAGTAGCCACCTCGACCACCACGGTGGAGGTAACCGCGAACAGTTCGGTCATCCAGACGGCCAATGCCGATGTCAATACGAATTACAGTTCGCGGATGATAGCCAATATTCCCAATCCGGGCGGGGACATCACGTATTTCGCCCAGACGGCCCCCGGAGTCGTGATGAACACGCAGGCGGGATACGGCAACTTCGTGGCGGACGGTATGCCGGCGACGTCCAACCTGTTCACCCTCAACGGGACCAACAGCGACGATCCGTTCTACGGAATCAATAACAGTGGCGCCTCGAACTTACTGCTGGGTTCCAACGACATATCCGAGGCAAACGTTATTACCAGCCCCTATTCCGGGCAATATGGCCAATACGCCGGATCCCAAATCACTTATATCACGAAGTCGGGATCGAATCAGTTCCACGGTGACGCCATTTACATGTGGAACGGCCGATATATGAACGCCAATCAGTATTTCAGCAATCAGGTAGGTCTCGATCGGCCATTTAACAATTTCAACCAATGGCAGACCGGCGTCCAGGGTCCTATCCGCAAGAATAAGACTTTCTTCGATGTGGATTATGAAGGCTTGCGCAATGTGCTGCCGACTGCAAGTTCGCTGACCCTCATTCCCAGTCCGCAGTTCCAGGCGGCGACGCTCGCCAACCTGACGGCGGACGGCAACGCGTCCGAAATTCCCTTCTACAACAGAATATTTTCGGTGTTTAACAATGCACCGGGCGCCAGCGCCGCGGTACCGGTCACAACCAATGGAGGGTGTCAGGATTTCACCGGCCTGGGGGCGGGCGTCCCATGCGCTTTGCAGTTCCGCACCACCCCTCCCAATACAAATAAGGAGTATCTGTGGGCGGCGCGCGTCGACCAGACTTTCAGTGACTATGACCACGGCTACATCCGGGTCTCGCGCGATAACGGTTTTCAGCCGACCTATACCAGCCCCTTTGGCCCTACGTTCAACGAGGCCAGCTTTCAACCGCAGATGAACGGCCAGGTATCCGAAACTCACGTTTTCGGGCCGAACACCGTCAACGAATTCAAAGGCTCGGCGCTCTTCTACGCCGCGGTCTTCTCACCCACGGACGCGAGCGGCTCGCTGGCCGCCTTACCTACATTCCTCAGCTTCTCCGGCGGCCCATTTTCGAGCCTCGGAGCCTACGGAGAACCCGGCCCCTTCTTCTTCCCGCAGGGCCGCCGCGTATTCCAATATCAGATCCTGGACGACGTCTCCCACGTGAAGGGCGCCCACACCTTCCGCGCCGGCTTTAGCTGGCTGCACGACAACATCACCGACCTGGATTTCCAGGCATTGGCCGGCCCCATCAACGGCGCCCTTACCACCAGCATCGGCGACTTTTTCAACGGCGGCGGCTCCAATACTTCGCTCAATCAGGCGTTCCCGTCCTCCCCGGAGGCGGGCCTGCAACTGAATACGTTCGGCGGATATGTAGCGGACGATTGGAAAGTAAATCGCAACTTGACCGTGTCGCTGAATCTCCGCATGGAGAATTACGGCAGCCCGACGTGTTCCAATAACTGCTTCTCCAAGCTAAGCGCGCCGTTCACGGGCGTGCAGACAGCCGGCGCAGCAGACATGCCGTATAACCAGTTCATTGTCTCCGGCCAGCACGACGCTTATCAAAATACCCAGGCGCTGCTGTGGGAACCTCGCGTGGGTGTGGCGTGGAAGCCGTTCCACAACGACAATACCGTGGTGCGCACGGGCGCCGGGATCTTCGCCGACGAATTACCCGGGTCGCTGGCGGAAGAGGCCGCCTTCAACGCGCCTAACCTGAATGCGTTCACCATCGGTAACGGACTGTTGGCTCCGGGCGTTACCGGCAGCCTGTTCACCACGGGCGCGTCCGCCAATCAGGCGCTGCTCAACCAGTTTAAGTCGGGCGGTAGCTTTAACTCCATCTCGGCGACGGTGCCCGGCTTTTCGGCGCCGAATTTCTTCGCGTTTCCCCAATCCTTCTATCAGCCGAAATACTATAAGTGGAACTTCGAAGTAGAGCACGCACTGAATAGTAAGCTGCTGGCCACCGCTAACTATGTCGGCATGCATGGCATCCGCATCCCGGTGGCGGATGGCGGTCTGAACGCTTATTGCCCGGCATCTATTTGCCCCTCCGGCTTTGCCGGGCTACCCGGCACCGTTCCCAACGCCGCGCTGGGCACGGTTACGCAGGTGCTCTCCGCCGGGACGTCCAACTACAACGGACTGACGATGAGCTTGAAAGGCCGCATGGCCGCCGGGTTCAGCTTCAACGTCAATTACACCTGGAGCCACGCCTTTGACGACGTCTCCAACGGTGGCGTCCTGCCGTTCGGTATTCTCGACACCAACACCAGCATCACCAGTTTGCAGGATCCGCATAATGTCCGCGGCAACTACGGCCCGGCCGACTACGATGTCCGACACTACGTGAGTGTCAGCTTGGTGTGGGACGACGTGTTCCGTCACGCCGGTTTCCATTGGGGTCCGAACCGTGTCTTCGGCGGTTGGACTGTGTCCAGTAACTGGTTCTTCCGAACCGGCCTGCCGTTCAGCATCGTAGACACCAGCGCGGAGGGTCCGTTGTTTGGATTGAACTACTCGGGTCCCATCCTGGCCAGCCCGACTACCGCCGTTCCCGGTTCCTGCGGCGCCAGCGCCGTGAACACGCCCTGTCTCAGCGCATCCATGTTCGCCCCCTCCGCCGATGGCGCGCCCACCGGCTTCGGCACCCTGGGACGGAACTCCGTCTATGGTCCTAACTTCTTCGACGTCGATATGTCGCTCATGAAGGACGTTCGCATCAAGGAGAATGTAGTCTTCTCGTTTGGCGCGCAGGCGTACAATCTGTTCAATCACGCCAACTTCGATCAGCCGGTGGGCGATATCGCCAACCCGCTGTTCGGATCGATCATCAACACAGTGGGGCCGCCCACCAGCCTGCTGGGCTCGTTTGTAGGCGCCGGCAGTTCTCCGCGATTCGTGGAACTCAAGGGACTGGTTCGCTTCTAACAGGGTAGGGCAGGGACGGCATCCTGCCTTCTCGCGATCGCGCGCTCAGCCGGATTCTGCGGCTCTTGCCACACGGGGCAGATTGCCAATCTGCCCCGTGTGTATTCTCGCGCTTGGCGGTCGCAGGCAGGTGTGAACCAACCGCCCGGGGAGTGCGCTACTGTATGAATTCATGCCGCGACAATTAGTGGAGTGCGTTCCTAATTTCTCCGAAGGGCGCGACAGCGCCAAGATGGACGCCATTGTCCAAGCCATCCTCAGCACTCCCGATGTAGTCCTGCTCGACCGTGAATCCGACGCCGACCACAATCGCTGCGTGCTGACCTTTGTCGGCCCTCCCGCCGCAGTCGCCGATGCCGCCGTTCGAGGAGTAACGAAGGCCGTCGAACTGATCGATCTCACTACCCACCAGGGCGCGCACCCTCGGATTGGCGCCGCCGATGTCGTCCCGTTCATTCCCATCGAAGGCGTCACGCTCGATGAGTGCGTGCGGCTGGCGGAGCGGGTGGCCGCTGAAATCTGGAGTAAACTGCGCGTTCCCGTGTACCTGTACGAATCGGCCGCGCGGCGGCCCGACCGTGTCAATCTGGAGAACATTCGCCGCGGACAGTTCGAAGCCGTGGTGCGTGAAATGGGCGTGGTGCCGGACCGCGCGCCGGATATCGGCGACCCTGTCTGCCATCCCACCGCCGGCGCTACCGTGGTGGGCGCGCGCAAATTCCTGATCGCTTACAACGTCAACCTGGGCACGCCCGATATTTCCATCGCGCGACGGATCGCCAAGACGATTCGCTTTTCGAACGGCGGCTTCCGCTTTGTGAAATCGATGGGCGTGATGCTCACCACGCGCAATCAGGCGCAGGTGTCGATCAATCTGACGGACTTCGAACAGACCCCGATGCACGTGGTTTTCGAGACGGTGCGCCGTGAAGCCGAACGGTATGGCGTTCCGGTGGTGGGCAGTGAGATCGTGGGGCTGATTCCGAAGAAGGCCATCGAACTGTCGGCCGAGTATTTTTTGCGCTATGAGAACTTCCGGCCGGAGCTGGTGCTGGAGAATCGCATCGCCGAGGCGGTGGGCGCGCGCAGCGGACTGCCGGAGTTTCTAGATGCATTGGCCGCTCCCACGGCCACCCCGGGCGGCGGCAGTGCCAGTGCGGCGGCGGCGGCCATGGCCGCGGCGCTCGGCGCCATGGTGACCCGTCTGGCGAAGCAGGATCCCGAACCGTTCGAACAGGACCGCCGCTATTTCACGGAAGCGGTGGAACGCGATGCCGAGGCGTTTCAGCAGGTGATGGCGGCCTACAAAAGGCCCAAAGACGAGCGAGCGCCGTACGTGGAAGAAGCGCTGCACGGCGCCACCCTGGTGCCGCTGGAAGCGCTGGAGCGCGCCCACGCCATGCAGTCGCGGTTGGATGCGCTGGCCATCCCGGCGCGTTACGGGTCAGACCTGGCGGTGGCGAAAGCACTTGTGGCGGCGGCGAAGACCGGTGTGCTGGAGAACGTGAAAATCAATCTCGATTCGATCACCGGCGAGGCGTTCAAGCAGTCTGTGCAGGCGCGATTGACGGCCGTCGGGTTATAGAGCCCGCATGGCCGATACCGCCGTCCTGCTGATCGACTGTCCCGACCGCAAAGGCCTGGTGGCGGGCGTTTCCGGCCTGCTCTTTCGATTCGGCGCCAACATCACCCATGCCGACCAGCATCAGGACGCGGAGGCCGGCCTGTTCTTCATGCGCGTGGAATGGACGCTCGACGGGTTCCACCTGCTGGCATTCCGCGCGGAGTTCGAAGTCCTCGCCGCCAGCCTCCACATGCACTGGCAGCTCAAGACGATGTCTGAAGTTCCGCCGGTGGCCATCTTCGTTTCCCAGCAGTTGCACTGCCTGGTGGATATTCTGCAGCGCCGGCAGGCCGGTGAACTCCGCTGTGCCATTCCGCTGGTGATTAGCAATCATCGCAGCGCCGAGCCGCTGGCCGATTTTTATGGCGTGGAGTTCCGGCACATCGCGGTGGCTCCCGATACCAAGGCGGCAGCGGAAGCGGAACAGCGCCGCCTGCTGGATGCCGCCGGCGTGGAACTGATCGTGCTGGCGCGCTATATGCAAATCCTGTCGCCGGAGTTCGTGGCGCAGTATCCGCGCCGTATCATCAACGTGCACCACTCGTTCCTGCCGGCGTTTATGGGTGCGCGGCCGTATCATGCGGCGTTCCAGCGCGGCGTCAAGCTGATCGGCGCCACCAGTCACTACGTCACCGCGGCGCTCGACGATGGCCCCATCATCGAGCAGGACGTGCTGCGCGTTTCGCACCGCGATCCGGTGGAGACGCTGATCGAAAAAGGGCGCGACATCGAGCGCGCGGTGCTCTCCCGCGCCGTTAAGTGGCACCTGGATCGCCGCATCCTCGGCTACGGCAATAAAACGGTGGTTTTCGACTAGCCCTGTAAATTGTACGCGCGCGGCAATCCGTTCCCCGCCTGGCTTCGTACAGCTCAGGTGAGGGATGAAATGAGCTTCATTCGCACCAGCCTGGCACTGATGGCGCTGTCGCTCGCCGCGGTTGCCCACCCCATGGGCAACTTCAGCGTGAACCACTACGCGCGCCTGCATTTCGGGCAGACGGGTGTGGACCTGGCCTACGTGCTCGACCTGGCGGAGATTCCCACCTTTCAATTGCAGGGCGAGTGGCAGGGCGGATCCAGCAAGCTCGCCGGCCGGTGGGTGGCGAAGCTCGCGCTCACCGAGAACGGCATCCCGGTGGCGTGGCGGATTCGCTCGGTGACATCGAAGACCACCGATGGCGCCGGCGGAATGCCGGTACTGCGTATCGTGATCGCGGCGGATGCCCCGCTGGCGGGAGGCCGCGTGGTGTACCGCGACCTCAATTTTGAGGGACGCGCGGGGTGGAAGGAAATCGTCGTCGATCATGCGCCCGATGCGGTGCTCCATCGCTCCACCCAGGGTGCGGACGATCTCAGTAAGGCACTCACCGTCTACCCCACCGACCCGGCGGTGACTCGTCCCCAGGACCTGGCGGCAACTGTGGATTGGTCGCCCGCACCTTCGGTCCCGGTGACTGCCACGGTCGCGCCCACCCCGGCCACTACCTCCTTCTCCTCGCAGCAGCCGAGCGCGCCGGGCAGTGTCGTACGCGGCGATTTTCTCTCTCGCATGCTGCAGAGAAAAGATATCGGATGGCGCCTGATGCTGATCTCGGTAGCGGCGGCATTCGGCTTGGGAAGCCTGCACGCCATGGAGCCGGGCCACGGGAAAACCATCGTGGCGGCCTACCTGGTGGGCTCGCGCGGAAATCTGAAGCACGCCGGCATGCTGGGGCTGGTGGTCACCTTCACGCACACTTTCACGGTGTTTCTGCTGGGGCTGGGCGTGCTCTTCTTTCAGCAGTACGTGGTCCCCGAGAAAATTATTCCGGCGCTGGGCGCGATCTCCGGGATGTCGATTGTGGCGGTGGGAGTGTCGCTGCTGTACAGCCGCACGCAAGCGCTTCTGAGCGGCGGACATCGTCATCGCCATACGCATGGCGGGGAGTTCACGCACACTCACGGCGGCAGCACGCACAGCCACGCCATGGAGGGCGAGATCACGCCCGGCGGCCTGATTGCGCTCGGTGTGGGAGGCGGCCTGGTGCCATGTCCCTCGGCGCTCATCCTGATGCTGAGCGCCATCGCCCTCGGCCGTCCAGGTTTCGGACTGGTGCTGCTGGTGGCCTTCAGCGCCGGCCTCGCGCTGGTGCTGATGACGATTGGCGCCATGGCGTTGTATGCCAGAAACCTGATGCCGGACGGCCGGAAGGCGCAGCGCCATCCCGCTATCCGGCTGATTCCGGTTTTCTCGTCGGTAGTGGTGATCGTGTTGGGTCTTACCATCACGGCCGCGGCCGCCGGCTGGATCCGGCCCATGCGTTTTCTTTCCTAACGGAGCCTCCCATGACTCAGCCGATTCGTCTTTCTTTCCTGGTGTGTCTGCTTGCCGCGCCGCTTTTCTGTCAAACCGACGGGAGCGCATCCGCCCGTTTCCGCGAGGTGAAGAACGCGCACCTCACTGCCAATGAACGCATTGCCGCCTACGAAAAGCTCATGCAGAAATCGCCGGCCGACCCCAAGATTCAGGCCGGTCTGGCCGAAGCCTATATTCAAAAGCTGCGCGAGACCACCGACTTCGCCTATCTGAATCGCGCCTCCGCGGTGGTCGACCGGATGCTGGCGGCAGACCCGAAGAGCTATGACGCCATCCGCCTGGGCATCGAGATCGAAACCCATCGCCACAATTTTCCCAAGGCGGCGGAACTCGCGCAGCAGTTGACCGATCGCAATCCCAGCGACACCGGCAGCCTCGGACTGCTGGGCGATTCGCTCATGGAAGAGGGCGAGTACGACGCCGCCGGCAGGACTTATCGACGCATGGCCGAGCTTTCCCCCAACCTCACCAGCTACAATCGCGTGGCGTATCACGACTTCGTTACCGGCAACAGCGCGCAGGCGCTCGCGTGGATGAATCTCGCCGTTCAGGCCGGCAGCCCGATCGCCGAAAATCTGGCGTGGTGCCTGGTGGAATTTGGCGACATGCTGTTCAAGGCCGGCTATAGCAAAGAGGCGCACACGGTATACGATCGCGCGCTTGAAACGCTCCCCGGCTACCATCGCGCGTACGCCGCGCTCGGGCGATTCTACGCGGCCACCGGCGAGTACCGGCGCGCCGCGGAAAATTTTCAGAAAGCGCAGGACGTGATCCCGTTGCCCGACTATGTGGCCGCGCTGGAAACGCTCGACCGTACACTCGGCAAGCCGGCCGATGCCGCGAAACAGCGCCAACTGCTCGACGTGATCGACAAGTTGAGCGCCGCGAACGGCGAGAAAGGCAATCGCATGCTCGCGGTGGATCTGGCCGACGAGAATCGCAGACTGGATCGCGCGGTCCAACTCGCACAGGGAGAACTCGCGACCCGCAAAGACGTTTACACGTACGATTCGCTGAGTTGGGTGCTGTATCGCAGCGGGAAGCAGAGCGAAGCGGCGGAGGCGAGCGCCCAGGCCATGGCGCAGAACACGCCCGAACCCATGTTTTATTACCATGCGGGCGTAATCGCGATGGCCGCCGGCCGCGTGGAAGAAGGACAGGCGATGCTCCGCAAGGCGCTCGCGCTCAATCCCAACTTCGCATTCCCGCAGGCAGACGACGCCCGCCGCCGGCTGTCCGGCGATTCCGCCAGTGCTACGATTCCGCAAATCGTAATACACTGAAAAAGTAGCGTGGACCAGCGCGATGCATATTCCCGACGGATATCTCAGCCCTGCCACCTGTGCGGTTGCCTACGCCGCATCGGTGCCGTTCTGGCGCGTGGCGCTGAAGCGCGTGAAGAAGACCATGAATTCCCGGCAGGTGCCGCTGCTCTCGCTGTTCGCGGCGCTCTCTTTCGTGATCATGATGTTCAATCTGCCGCTGCCCGGCGGCACCACGGGGCACGCCACCGGCATCGGGCTCGCCACGGTGGTGATTGGGCCGTGGGCGGCGATGCTGGCGGTTTCCGTCGCGCTGGTGGTGCAGGCGCTGTTCTTCGGCGATGGCGGCGTCACGGCGATCGGGGCGAATTGCTTCAACATGGCGATTGCCGGGGCACTCGTCGCCTACGTGATCTATCGACTGGTGGCGGGGCGATCGCCGCTGGCATCGGCGCGGCGCGTGGTGGCGGCGGGTGTGGCGGGCTACATCGCCATCAATTTTTCGGCGCTGCTGGCGGCTATCGAGTTCGGCATTCAGCCCCTCCTATATAAGGATGCGACGGGCGCGCCACTCTACTGTCCCTATCCTCTGAAGATCGCCATCCCGGCGATGATGATCGGCCACCTGACCATTGCGGGGCTGGCAGAACTCGCGATATCCGCCGGCGTGGTGGCATTTCTACAGCGCTCCGATCTTTCGCTCCTGCGCGCCACCGCCGGGAAGGTTCGCGACGCGGAATCGTCGGCGCCCCGTAGCGCGCCGAAGTCGCTGCGCCCCCTGTGGGTCGCGCTGGCGATTTTGTGCGTGCTCACACCGCTGGGAATTCTGGCCGCCGGATCGGCGTGGGGTGAGTGGATGGCGTCCGACTATGCCGATTCCGCCGCCCGCCACCAGATGGCAATGGCTTCGTTCCACACCGCCGTGCCCAATCAGGCGCCAGAGGGCTTGGCGCGTCTATCGTCGGTGTGGACGGCGCCCTTCGCGCGCTATGCGCCGCCCTATATTCGCGGTGCGGCGTTCGGATATCTACTCTCCGCCATGTTCGGCGTGGGCGTGATCGTGGCCGGCTTCCTGGTATTGGGCAGCTTCACGCGCAGCGCCATACGCGCGGGGCCGGACTCCGCATGAGCGATTTCCATCCCAATGCCAAAGGCGGCTTCATTGAGAATACGCTGGAAGGTCTCCACTTCGCGCTACAGCGCGCGCTTTACGCAGATGCGTCGGCGGCGCACACCGGCTTTTTGCAGCACCTCGATCCGCGCGTGAAGGTCGCCGGATTTCTGGCGCTGGTGGTCTCGGTGGCGCTGGCGGCGAAGCTCTGGCTCCTGGCTGCGATGTTCGCTCTCGCGGTGACGCTGGTGGCGGTGTCGTCAGTGCCCATCCGGCTGGTTGCCGCCCGCACCTGGATAGGCGCCTTCCTCTTCAGCGGCGCCATCGCGCTGCCGGCCCTTTTTCTCACACCGGGAACGGCGCTCTACGGCCTGCCGATGACCGTGCAGGGCGTGCGTACCGCCAGCTTTCTGCTGCTGCGCGCGGAGACGGCGGCCACCTTGATGCTGGTGCTGGCCTACACCACGCCGTGGACGCACATCCTGAAAGCGCTGCGCATTTTCCGCGTCCCGGTTGTCTTCGTGGTGATCCTGGGGATGACATGCCGCTACATTCTGCTGATGCTGGAGACGGCCCACGAAATGTTCGAATCGCGCAAGAGCCGCACCGTAAATCGCATGACTCCCGCGGAGAACCGCCGCCTGGCCATCGCCAGTGCGGGCGTGCTGCTGCACAAGACGCTCCACATGAGCAACGAAGTCTACCTCGCCATGCAGGCGCGCGGATTCCGCGGCGAAGTGTACGTGCTTGACGATTTCGCCATGCAGGCGCGTGACTGGTGTGCACTCGCCGCCTTCGCCGCGCTGGCGGCCGTCTCCATCGCGGTGGGGCGATGATGCTCTTCGAAGTGGAGAGCCTCACGTACCGCTACGAAGGCGTGACCGCGGTGGACGATCTCACGCTCCTCATCCCCGAGGGCAGCCGCGTGGCGTTGCTGGGCGCGAACGGGTCGGGCAAATCGACACTGCTGCGATTGTTGGACGGGCTGATCTTCGGCCAGACCGGCGCGGTATTCTTTCGCGGCGACGAAGTGTCTGAGGAGCACATGCTTGACGACGCGTTCGCGCTGCCCTTCCGCCGTACCGTGGGGATGGTGTTCCAGAATCCCGACGTGCAATTGTTCAACCCCACGGTGTTCGATGAGGTGGCGTTCGGCCCGCTGCAGCTTCGCTGGCCCAAGCAGGAGATTCGCGATCGCGTGGGCGAAATCCTCGAACGCCTGCGCATCTCTCACTTGAAGGATCGCATTCCGCAGCGCCTGTCGGGCGGTGAGAAGAAGCGCGTGGCGCTGGCTAGCGTGCTGGTGCTCGATCCGGCCGTGCTGCTGCTGGACGAGCCCACTGCCGCGCTCGATCCGCGCAGCCAGAGCGAAGTGATCGACCTGATGGTGGAGTGGGGCGGCGGGTCGAAATCGGTGATCACCGCCACGCACGATCTCGGCGATCTGGAAGATATCGCCGACCGCTGCTTCGTGCTCGATAACGGCAAGCTGGCCGCAGAGGGTACGCCCGCCGAGATCCTCGCGGACACCGATCTGCTCCGGCACACCAATCTGATTCACGCGCATCGGCACCGGCACGGGAGTGCGGTGCATTCCCACCCGCACGTGCACGGCGAACGGACAAGCTAAAGCAAAGCTGAAGTATATTTGATCCGTGCTGACGCAGGTTTGTTAGACTCTTGCAATGCAGACCCGAACCACCCGCCGCGGCGCGCTGCGGACCGCCGCCGCTGCCATCGTCGCCGCCCCTTTCTTCAATCGCGGACGCTTCCGCCTGTTTGCGCAGTCCGGCACGGAGTACTCCGAGCGGACCACGCGGCTGATGCAGGAGTCGCTGGTGATCGATATGCTGAACCAGTTCCTCTATCGCGGCGATCTGCAGCCCACCCTTCGCAAGTGGCTGTCGCAGCCCGGAGCGTTCACGGAGGCCGATTTCCAGCGCTTCCTGAAAACCGGCATCAACGCCATCAACTTCGGCAACGGCTCCAACGATTTCGACGAGGGCGTCCGTCTCTTCGCCAACTGGAACAGCTTCATCGCGGAATACCCGGACTGGCTGCTGCGCATCGGCAAGGCCAGCGATTTCGACAAAGCCAAAGCCTCGCATCACTACGGCATTCTCTTCGGCCTCCAGAACGGCGCCCACTTCCGGCGGCCCGACGACGTCGACACCTTCTATGGGCTCGGCCAGCGAGTCTCGCAGCTCACTTATAATTTCCGCAACTTGATCGGCAACGGCGCTTTCGAACCGCACGATGGCGGCATCAGCGAATTCGGCGGCACCATCGTGGAGCGCATGAATCGCGTCGGTATGGCGGTGGATTGCGGCCATGCCGGCGACCGCACCATGCTCGACGCGTTCGAGATTTCCAAGCGGCCGGTGATCATCTCGCATGGCAATTGCCGCACGCTCAATCCCGGCCATCCGCGCTGTGTCACCGATGAAGCTATCCAGAAGATGGCCAAGACCGGCGGGTGCATGGGCATCAATTTCATCAGCTTCATGGTGAAGGACCACGAGCCCACCACCGTCGACGACGCCATCGACCACATCGACTACGTCACCAAATTGGTGGGCATCGAACACGTGGGGATCGGTAGCGATTTCGGGATCGAGAGCAACGATTTCGAACCGCCGGCCATGCTGCAAAATATGTTGACGCGCGCCGATAAGCGGTACCGCGTGCATCATCGCGAAGCGGTGGCCGATCTGGCGGGCCCGAATCGCATGTACGTGCTCACGGAAGCCCTCATCGGCCGCAAATATACCGACGACCAGATCCGCCTCATTCTCGGCGGCAACTGGCGGCGCGTGCTCGATTCTATTTGGAGTTCGCCGCTGCCGGCCGATAAGTAACGCCGCCTTTGATCACGCTGTCGATGTCACGCGTGCGCTTGATGTCGCTGGACGGGTCGTCGCGCAGGATGACCAGGTCGGCCACCTTGCCCGCCTCCACCGTGCCGTAGTCCTTCTCTGCGCCGACCGTGCGCGCGCCATTGAAGGTCGCGGCGTGAATCGCCTCGATCGGAGTTAGTCCGGCCTTGTCCACGAGCAGTTCCATTTCGCGGTGGATGTTCGGCACACCATCGCGATTGGGATTACCGAAGCTGTCGGTACCGGCGGCCAACGGGATGCCATCATGGGCCGCGCGCCGTGTAATGGCGACGGTCCAGGTCCACACCGGGTCGTCTTCGCTGCGCTTGCCGGCGTTGGTGACGAAGAGCGTCTCGTCGAGAATCGTGTGCATGTCTTCCATGAGCCGGAGAACGACTGTCATGGTTTTGCCGTTCACGGGACTCTTCGCATAGTCGATTCCCTGGCCGCGGCGCGCCGCCTCGTACGATTCCACCGGCGGATCCGTCCCTTCCGCGCCCAGATAGACGCTGTGCGAAATTACGTCCACCTTCGCCGCCACCACTTCGCTGGGCTTCGCCGGAAACACCGCCGCATGCGCCCACACTTTCAGGCCCTGCTCGTGAGCCGCCGCGGTGATCTTCAATACTGTCTTCGCGTCGAGATCGGCATAAATTTTCAGGCCGGTCGCACCGGTCGCTTTTCCGGCGGTAATCACGGCAGCGAAATCGCTCTCCGGCGTGATAGCGCGCATCCACGCCACTTCGCCCGCCACGCCGCCATGCGACGACGCCTTGGGGCGCGGATCGTTGAACCATTTCGGGCCGGCGACCAGAGTGGAATAATAGATGCGCGGCGCCGCCTCTTTCGGGTCGGCGGCCTTCTTCGCCAACTCGGCGAGCACGATATCGTCGCCGCCCATGTCGCGCACCGAAGTGACGCCGCCCATCAGGCCAAAGCGCAGCGTCTTGGCGATCGCGTCCTGATTGCCGGGACCGGAGGTGAGATGGACGTGCGCATCGAAGAGCCCGGGAAGCACGGTCATGCCTTTGAGATCGCGTACTTCCGCGCCCGCCGGCAGCGCGCCTGCCGCCGCGTCTTCCACCGTTGCGATCCTGCCGTCACGGATCACGATGCGCATGTGCGCCCGTGCCGGCGCGCCCGTCCCATCGATCAGATTCGCGTCGTTGAGCACCAGCACCTGTGCGGAAGCCGCGCACGCCAGCAGAAGGGGAAGAAAGCGTCTCATGGGAGCAAAGTATAACAGGGGCACGCGATAATTGACGCATGGGTTACCTGGTGAACCTGGTGGTGGAAGGGCGCGGCGCGCTAATTGTCGGCGGCGGGGAAATCGCGGCGCGGAAGGTGGAAGACCTACTGGCGGCGAAGGCTCGCGTCACCCTGGTAGCGCCGCGCATCGGCGAGAAGATCGAAGCGGTCGCGGATCGCGTGACCGTGCATCGCAGACCGTATGAAGCGCGCGACATCGGCGATTCCTTTATCGTCATCGCCGCCACCGACGACGAAGAATTGAACGCCCGCGTGTCGCAGGATTGCGTCGCTCGCAATGTGTTGGTCAACGTAGTCGACCGTCCGGCGCACTGCACGTTTACCGTTCCGGCCACGGTACATCGCGGCGACCTGACCATCGCGATCGCGACCAATGGCCGATGCCCGGCCTTCGCCAGCATTTTACGGGAGGAACTCGAAGGCCGTTATGGGGTGGAATACGGTCCGCTGGTAGAGCGGTTCGCGGCGGTCCGCAATCGGATGATCGCCGATCGGGCCGCCGGGCCTGCGATCCGCGCCACTATCGCAGCCATGTATCGAGAGATGTCTTGAATGGCGCCTCGGCGTCCGACAGTAACGTACGGCGCAATACAACTCAACTGTTGCCCAGAATTAAAATGTCCGCCATCGCGAGCGTAAATTGTTCGGTATCTTTTTATTATCTTTAGGAAATATGTGACGCGGGGACATATCCATTGTAGAATACCCGAACGGAGGAAACCATTTGAGCACGAATTATACAGAAAAGGCTCGGCATCTAATGAAGAAAGCGGCGCGAGTTTCCGCACTGGTCATTATGCCCTTGGCCGCCGCGGTGAACGCGCACGCCGGTGCCATAACCTACCCCGTGCTTCCCGCGGGCAACCCAACCTGTAATACCAACGATAGCGGCCTGAACAGCTCTTGTTCCGGCGGTGCGTTTAATTTCGGAATAAATCCCAGTGGTCTGACCGGTGTCGGCCTGTTTACTTCAGGCGGCTTTGTCAGTTTTCACAGCGGCGGAACGGCGATCCTGACTCTTACCGCCTCGGGACCACTGATCGGTGGACCGCTGAACAATGGACAGATCATACCCTTGCAATATGACTTCAGCCTCGCCGCCCAAAATGGAGGCGACGGTCTCACGGTCAGCAGTTGGGACCTGGACTTTCAACTGCTCGATGGACAAACCGTAATTGGAGACAGCGGTGATATTACCGGTAGCCCATCGGACCCCAGCCTGAGCGGTGGCTATTTCGTCAGCGACGCTTCCAGCATGACCCTGACGGGCGGCGCCATGTTGGGCGACACCCTCACCGAACAGGTGATGCTGAGTGTGGACTGGTCGGCCGGCGATTCCGACTCGCTGCAAGTTAACGTCCCGGCGGTATCTTCCTTCGACTACAATTCCGGCAATATCACGTCTTCGAACGTTCCGGAACCAGGCACCATGGGTTTTATGGCCTCGGCCTTCGCGCTGGCCGGCTTTGTACTGTGGCGCCGTAAGAAGGGCTATACGCTGGTTCGCACCAGCCGCTAGGCTTGGCAATGAAACCCCGGATCCTGATGGCGCTGCCGCAGTTGCCGCAGGATCCGGCCAGCGGTGCGGCGCGCACCGCCCAGACTGCCCTTGAAATGGCCGCGGAGGCAGGGTTCGAAGTGCACGTGTTGGCGACCACCGCCACCGAACGCGGCCATCGCGACGATCCGCTCGCGTATCTCCGCAGCCTCGATCTCGACGTGGCGGTACAAGCCCCCACGGGTTCGTCCGGCCGCGAGTATCGCTTCGTGCAGCGCGGCATTCCCTATACCCTGCTCGATACCGGAAGGTTTCCGTTCACCCGTTGGGAACCCACTCACGGGCGTAAGTTCGACCGCCTCTTCGATCGCGAACTGGAGGAGTTCACCCCTGACCTGGTCTTCACTTACGGCGGCAATCCGGGAGACGTCCGCCGCCACCGTCGTGCCCATCTGGCCCATGCGCAAGTGGCCTGCTGCGTTTTCAATTTCGGCTATCTGACTCCCCACTTCTTCGACTCGGTGGACTCCGTACTCACGCCCAGCGAATTCCTGGCGCGTTATTACCGCGACGCCATTGGAGTGGAGAGCACACCGTTGCCGACGCCGCTTGAATGGGACGATGTAGTGGCCGCGGAGCACGACCCCATCTTCGTGACGATGGTGAATCCGTCCATCGAGAAGGGCCTATTCTTCTTCGCCCGCCTGGCGGAGGAGATCGGCAAACGGCATCCCGAGATCGCGCTCCTGGCCATCGAATCGCGCGGCACTGCCGGCATGGTGTTCGAAGCCGGCCTGCGCGGCGGCTTCGATCTTCGGCGGCACCAGAACATCATGATCGGCGGCGCCGTCCCCAAGCCCAGGGACATCTTCGAGAACACCCGCGTGCTGCTGGCGCCCTCGGTGTGGGAGGAGCCCTCGGGACGCGTGGTGGCGGAGGCGCTGGCGAACGGCGTCCCGCCTGTGGTGAGCGACCGCGGCGGCCTGGCGGAAAGCGCCAACGGCGCCGGCATGGTGCTTCCGCTGCCGCCCGACCTCACACGCGAAACGCGTAAACCGGTATCCGCCGCCGCGGTGGAACCCTGGATCGACGCCATCGTCAAGCTCTGCTTCGACGAAGCGTTTTACGGCAAGATGGTGGAGAGCGCCCGCAACGCCGCCGGCATTTACCGCCGCGAGAAGCTCGCGCCGCGTTACGTCGACTTCTTTCGCGCGGCGCTGGCGGGCCCAAGGCGGGGATAGCTATGGCAATCCATCTGGTCACGGTAGTGGGCAGTTATGTCAAAGTCTTGCCGGCGATGCTGCGCCACTATCGCGATCTCGGCGTGGACTCGTTCTTCGTCAACCTGCACCTGGAGGCCGCGGGCGATCCGGTAGAGGAAGAAGTTCGCGCCATCACCGCCGATTTCGGCTGCGGCGTCGCCTCGGTTACGGCAGGGCCGTGGCAGTATCTTCAGCAGGAGTTGTATGCCCGCCAGCGCGAACTCTATCCGCACGACTGGTTTGTGCTGGCCGATCAGGACGAACTGCAGCGTTATCCCGCCGGCTTGGCCGAAACGTTGGCGGATTGCGAGCGCGGCGGCTACGATTACCTGCGCGGTTGCTTCGTCGACCGCATTGCGCGCGACGGAACGTTCGCTCCCCTCGATCCGGCTGCCGCATTAGACGCGCAATTTCCGTTGGGAGCATTTCTCACCTACGCCATCCTGCAGGCCGACCCGCGCAAGGTAGTCGCGGTGAAGGGGCCGCTGGTGATTCAGAAGGGTCAGCATCACGCGCTCGAAGGCACGGCGTGTCCGGCCCGGCGGCATTTTATACCGGTGCATCATTTCAAGTGGGTGGAGGGCGTGGCGCCGCGGCTCTCGCGCCGCGTGGCGGAACTGCAGCAGCAGGGCGCGCCGCACTGGGTGGAAAGCGCGCGCTTCGTGGAGTTCTTTGAGAAGTCCGGCGGGCGCATTCCGCGGGATGCCCCGCAATTGTACGTGGGAGAATGCGCGCCCGCGTACCCGCACTGGGATGCCGTCAAGGAGATCGCGCTGCGGCTGCCGCGTCCGTGGGACTAAAGCTGCTTTAAACCTCCAGCACCAGGCCGCGCGCGGGAATCCCGGTGGCGCGCTGTAACGCCAGCGCGTAAAGCTGCACCTGCGTCACATTGCGTTTCTCACGGCGATCGGTTTTGTAATCGACTACCGTCCACAGATTTCCGCTGCACCAGGCGAAGTCGATGCGCCCGTCTACCAGCGTCCCCTCCGCCAGCCGCACCATCACGGGCAGTTCGCGATGCCGCTCCGCTGCCGGGGGCATTGTGCGTGCGAGGTACTCCAGCGTCTGGCGCGATGCGTCCGCCGCCGCGGCCCGCTCGAAATCGCTGGCCCCATGGCGCCGTCCCCAGATTTCCGCCAGCGCCGCGGCATCGTCCGGTGACGATGCGTGCTGCAGAATATCGTGTACCACGCGGCCGAATTTGCGCCCCGTGGGCCGCCCCGCGATCGCCGGCAGCGTCACGGTCTCCACCGCGATAGCTGCCGCCTCGGAGGCCGCGGAGATCGTCTCCGCCATCTTCACGCGATACCGCGGCGCCGCGGCGCGCTCCAGCAGGCGCGTGCGCGCGTCCTTCCATTCCCGATAGCGCTGCAAGCCGGCCTCCGCCTGCTCGCGGGTCCCTTTCAGCACCTGCTCGTTTTCCACGCCCTCCGCTTTCGCCACGCGGAGTGCGAGCACCGCCGGGTCGAACCATACAATCGTATGCTCGCCCGTCTTTGGATCGTGCAGGCCCGGCTTGACCGACACCTCCTCCGGCTGATCGGGCGGCCGATTGAGCACCGTAGAGTTGCCGAAGTCCGGACATCCGGGCGCCGCCGCCGAGCTGCGCCATCGCCCCTCCGCCGGATAGAGCGCGTCATGCAACGGGCTCAGCCAACTGCTCTCCCAAGCCTTTTCTCCCACCGCCGAAACCACCAACAGGTCGCGCGCCCGTGTGGCCGCCACATATGCCACGCGCAGCGCTTCCTCCTCATCGGCGCGCCGTTCTTCCTCGGCGGCATCCAGCAGTTCCCACGGCGCGCACCGCACCAGGCGTTGCGCGCAGAGGCGCCGTTCGGTGTCGCAATAGCGATCGCCGCCCTGCGGGCCGGCCAGCTTGGCGGTGAGATCGGCCAGGATCACCACCGGGAACTCCAGCCCTTTCGCCTTGTGGACGGTCATCAGCTTCACGCCGCTGCCTTCCTGTTCGAGCACCGGAGCTTCGCCCGTATCGCCGCTCTCGTATTCGCTCTCCAGGTACTCCACAAAGGCGCGGAACGAGGTCGCCGCGCCCGAGGCTTCGAAGCCGCGCGCCAGGTCGGTGAGCCGGTACACGTTGGCCAGCACGCGCTCCCCGCCCTTGCGGAAGGCGAACCCGGCGTGCGCCCGCGTAGCCTCCAGCAGCGCCTGGATGGTATCGGCGATGGGCCGGTAATTGCGCCGCCGATGCAGTTCGCGGAGAACCGCGAACCCATCGCGAATCGGCGCGAACTCGGGGTCGAGATCGTCCGGCAACTCGCGCATGGGATGGAAGCGGCCGTGCGCATTACGGAATCGCAGCAGCGTCGCGTCGCCGATCGCATAAAGGCTGCCGCGTAGCACCGCGAACACGCTGAGTTCGTCGTCGGGCCATTCGATGGCGTGCAACGCCGTGCGCAGTGTGGCCACCTCTTCGCGCCGGTGGAACGATTTCGAGCCCACCAATAAGTGCGGCAGATCGCGTGCCTCCAGCGCGCGCACGTATTCCTGCGTCAGATCGACGCCGTAATTGGTGAAGCGCCGGAAGAGGATGCAGATATGCTCGGGCTTTATCGGCACGCGCGTACCGGTCGATTGGTCGCGCACCGTCCAGCCGCTGTCTTTGCACAGAAACTGAATGAATGCCGCCACCGCGTTGGGCGAGCATGCCTCGATGCGCGCTTTCGAAAGATTGCGCGAGCCGTAGGGCTCCGGCATGGGCAGCGCGACCACGCCGGGTTGACCGGCCGGGTCGGGGACGCCGCCTTCGAGCGGCAGATACTCGGGAATCGACTCCGCGAACGCCGCGTTGACGAAGGCCTGGATCGTGCCGGTGCTGCGCGTGCTGGTGGGCAGCTTTTGCGAGGCCACTCCCGCACCCGTCAGTCGCCGGCATACGCGCCGGAAGAGTTGGGCATCGGCGCGCCGGAACCGATAGATCGACTGCTTGGGATCGCCCACCACAAACAGTTTTCCGGGCGCGGGGATCGCCTTGTGCCAATCGCGCTCCGCCGGGTCGGAGGCGGCCAGCAGCAGCAGAATCTCCGCCTGCAGCGGATCGGTGTCCTGGAATTCATCCACGAAAATGCGCTCGTAGTCATGCTGCAATTGCGCGCGCGCGCCGTCGTGCTGCAGCAGATCGCGCGCGTAAAGCAGCAAGTCCATGAAATCGAGCTGTCCCGCGAGGCGCTTGCGTTGTTGATACAGCCCGACCACTTCCCACAGCTCGTCGCGCAGGTGCGCCGCCAGGTCGGCGTCTGCCTGCCGGCCGAACTGGTCGATGGCGGCGCAGAGCGATTCCCACGCCGCCACCATGGCCTCGCGGGTCACGCCATCGCCATACTTGCCGTGCCCGTGCTTCAGCCATTTCAGCTCGCGCGGCAGGCGCAGGAGGTCGTTCTCGATTACGTCGCCGTCGAACCGCCCGGCGGCGCGCGACCGCTCCACCCGTGCAACGAATTCCCCCAGCGGCCGCAGCCCGTCGTACAGCACATCCTGCCGGCGCGCACAACGGTCGCGCATGGCGAGTGCCGCTTCCGCCTGCGCCAGCAGTTCGCGCAAGCCGCCGTCTCGCTCGAAGCCGCGCTTGTCCCACGGCGCGTCGAAATCGCGCCACTCGGCCAGCGCCCACGCCGCGTAGCGCAGCGCCTCGATCGGTTCGGCGCCATCGCGCTCTTCGCGCCACGAAAGCCGCACCAGCGCACGCACCAACGCGGGCGAAGGCGACGCCAGACGCTGCTCGATCCAGCGCTGGAACACGCCGGCGAAGACGCGCGCAGCGTCGGGTTGCGCCAGTTCCTGGAATACCGGATCGACGCCGGCCTCCACCGGCCGCCGTCGCAACAACTGCGCACAGAAGGCGTGGATGGTGCCGATAAAGGCGCGATCGAGCGAACGTGCCGCACCGGCCAGGCGTTGGCGAATCTCGGGATCGAGCTCACGCGCGCGCCGCTGCTCCAGTTCATGGCGGACGCGCAGTTTCATGTTGCCGGCGGCGGCGTGGGTGAACGTGACGGCCACCATCTTTTCCACCGCCGTGCCGGCCGCGATGGCATCCACAATGCGGACCACGAGCGCGGTGGTCTTGCCGGTGCCGGCCGACGCTTCCACCACATAGCTTCGATTGAGCGCTTCCTGCGCGGTGCTCACGCCGCCTCCTTGCGCTCTGTTCGTGGCGAAGGCTTCTGCCGCTCGATGATTTGCGGACGGGCGGAACGCGGGTCGAGACGAGTCTCGACCTGGCCGGCTGAATCCTGCGCCACGATGATGCCCGTGCGGCGGCCAGTCGAATCCTGCGCCATTTTATCGCCCCTCATCGCCATGTACGCATCTCCCGCAGCGCCGTCAACTCCACCTGCGATTTCTCGCCGATGCGCTCCTCCTCATACGGCCCGCAGACCGTCAGAAACTCGCAGCGCTTGCAGCCGTCTTTGCGTGGCGCGGCCGGCAGGAAGCCATTTTGCATCGCCTCGTCGATAGCTCGCAGCACCTGTAGACTACGCTGCCGTACCCAGTCGTGCAACGGCACGTCGATGGTGGCGTAGTTCTGTTCGATGGTGGAATAATGCAGCCGCCCGAACGCCACGCGCTCGCCCAATATCTTTTCCGCCGCCAGCGCGTAGAGAGTAGGCTGGAGCACCTCGCCGCGTCCCACGAACTCGGGCCGCGGATCGGGCACCCGGCCCGTCTTATGATCCACCACCCGCAGGATTCCGCTGGCATGCCGCTCCACCAGATCGATCGACCCTTGCAGGCGATAGCCTCCCTCAATCGCCACCGCCTCCTTTTGACTGCGCGGATCGCGCCCGTAAGGGTCGCGCAGTCCGAAACTAAGCTCGGCGAATTGCGGCGACCAGTCCGGCTCCAGCGCGGCCCGCTGCTGCAGCCAGCCGCGCAGATCGGCGCGCATGGCGTCGAGTTCCGCCCGCCAGATCTGCGGAATGGCGGGCGCCAGTTCGGCCTCGAAGCGCGCCGCCACGCGCTCCAGCACGTCGTCGAGCCTCGCCAGCGGATCGCCTTCGCGCAGCAGTTCGAATTGCACCGCATGAAAGAGTTCGCCGCGCGTCGCCGGGTCCATGCGTTGGATCCCGGCCGGCTGCTCCGCCGGGCGCAAACCGAAAATCCCGCGCAGCGCGAAGCGATACGGGCAGCGCGCATACTGCTGCAGCACCGAGGGCGACCACGCGCGCGCGGAGAGCAGATACGGCGCCAGCGCGTCGCTGCCGATCTCGGGAACCATCAGCCCGTCGGCCGCCTTCCACGAAGGATGCCAGCGCGCCCATCGTGCCCGCAGCGATTCCACCGAACGGCCGGGCAGACTCTTGAGATATTGCCCCGAGCCTACTGCCCGCGGCGCCAGCGTGGCGAGATCGAATTCCGCATCGTCGATGGCCTCCGTAGCGTCGTCCGGCGCCGGCCATCCGATTCGCGTCTGAACCGCCGAACGCGCGCGCGCTTCGAACTCCCGCACCCCCATCTCGCGCCCGCCCGCCGCGCGATGCGTTTCAAACGCGTAGAACGAGGGCACACGCTCCCGACCCGTCAACAGATCGAGCCGCGAAAATGAAAGATGCAGCCGCTCCGACGCGCCCGCCACGGCGATTCCCAGCAGTTCCGTATCTTCGGCGCGCAGTTCGATCCCCAGCGCGCTCCGCTGTGCATGCAGCAACAACGGATCTTCCGCCGGCGGCCGTGGAAACAGTCCCTCGTTCAAGCCCGGCACGAACACCCGCCGGAACGTCATGCCGCGCGCCTCCTCCACCGGCCCCAGCCACACCTTGCCGAAGCGCGACTCTTTGGGCGCTACCGGCAACGCATTGAGGCGCGGGCCCAATACCAGCACCACTTCCGGCAGGGAGACCGGCCCGATCTCCGACATGGGCTCCAGCTCTTCCAGCAGTTCGATGGCGCGCTCGGGCTCACTCACCGCGAACTCCGCCAACTCCGTGAGTGCCGCGATCCATTCGCCCCACAGCGCACGCCGCGGCAGCGCGTCCAACCGCGCCACGATGGGGAGCGCGGCGCGCGTGAGATTCTCCAGCGCCCGAATGCGCGCTGCCAGGAACCCGCGCGCCTCATCGTCTTCCTCCGCGGCGTAGCGGCGATGAAACTCCGCGCGCAATCCTGCCAGGCGCGTCTCCCAGCGCGCCAGCCCGCCGATCACCGCCGCGTCCACCAGCAGCCGCTCCCACAGCGCGGGCGTGGCCGCATCGTCCGGCATTTGTCCGAGCGAAAGATACTCCGCGAAGCGCGATGCCGAAAGCCCCTCTTCGGCGCAATGCAGCAGCGCCAGCAGACTGCGCCCCGCCACATCGGGACGGCGCGCGCCCATTGTGCATGACACCGGGATGCCGCCGCGGCGCAGCGCTTCCAGAATCAGCGGCTGGTGGCGCTCGGGGGAACGCAACAGGATGGCGATCCGGTCGAAGGGCACGCCTTCGTCCGCCGCCTTGTGAATTGCGCGCGCGATCTCCACGCATTCCAGCGCCTCGCCAGAGGTGGAGACGATGGCCACGCTGCCGTCTTCGGGACGCGCTGGCACGGCCTCGCCGGAGAAGAGGTAGCGCTGCAACGAGGCCAGCGACCCTCCCGCTTCGCCGCTCTCCGGCGTAATCTTTAATTCCAGTCCGGCCCGCGCCGCCCCCAGCACGGCAGCCAGCAACTCGCGTTCGAGCGAACTGCGCGGCGCCAGGTCGAGCGCCACCACCGCCGTCTGCCGCAGCGTGTTGTAGCTCGCCGAGAAGGCATCGCGCGCCAGCAGCACGCGCGCTGCGTGATCGGCGAAGCGGCGCTCTTCGAGTTCGCGCGAATACGCCGCCAGCAAGCTCGCCAGGTCTGCCCCCGATTCGCCGCAGTTCCGCAGCCGTTCGGGATCCACCGCGTTCAGCCGCAGCTCTTCGAACGTCGCAGTGAGGGCGCGCGGGAAGCCGGGAAAGTGCGCCACGGGTCGCACGTACGTGAGGCCATCGCGTTCCAGCGCCTGCGCAGTGACGCGCGCTGCCAGCGCTTCGCGCACGAACCGTCCGATGGGCACCAGCGCCCGTCGATTCAATTCCGTGCCGGAAAGCTCCAGCACGAACTCCCGCAGCGCCAGCCTTTTCACGTTCACCAGCGCGTTGGAACAGGCTTCCACCGCGATCTCATCCGCCGCCGCCCGCACGCTGGCCAGCACCAGCACCGGGCCCGCCGGCGACCAACGCGCTACAAACTCCACCGCCTGCGCGCGAAGCTCTGCGTACGACCCGGCCATTAGCCGTCGCCCCGCTTATCGAACGGCACATGCAGGAATCCGATCCTGAGCGGTGCGCGTAAGCCGGCGTTTTTAGCGCCTCTCAGCCCGGCGGCCGACAAGCAGGAGGCGAGAACGATCTTGTCCATGCGCGAGTCCGGTCTCTTATTATCCGCTATCGCTGTGCGGATCGCTCCGGCTCGCACCGGGAAGGTGCGTTCTTATTCGTGCCGCAGAGCGGTCATCGCATCCAGGTGTGCCGCCCGCCGCGCCGGAAAGTAAGTCGCCGCCAACCCCGCCACGGCAAGCGCCGCGATCGCACCCGCCAGGATGCCGGTGTCGGTCGACGTCAGCCCGAAGAGCATGGTCTGAACTTGGCGCGAGAGCAGCCACGCCGCCGGCAACCCCGCCGCGATACCGATGGCGATCAGTGCCATGGCGCGCTTCGCCACCAGCCAGCGGACCGCGCCGCGCTGCGCGCCCAACGCGATGCGGATGCCGATCTCTTTCGTCCGGCACGCCACGCTATACGCCAGCAGGCCGTACAGCCCCACGCAGGCCAGCGACAGCCCCAGCACTCCGAATCCGCCCGAGAGCTTGGCCATCAGCCGCTCTTCCACCAGCGTCTCTTCTACTTGCGCAGTGAGCGGGCGCACCGTGATGGGCGCATTCGGGAAACTGGGCTGCAGCGCGTCGCGAATGGCGGAGGCGGTCTGCGTGAGAGAACCGGCCGAGCGGATCACCAGCGAGTCCGTGGCCGAAGATTTCTGGAAATACGAAACATATACCGCCGGGCCGGGAGTGTCGCGCAGGGTGCTAATCATCGAGTCGGCCGCCACTCCCACAATGCGGAGATCGCTGGGAGGCTTGCTGACGGTTGCGGTCACATATTCGCCCACCGGATTGCGGCCCGCGAAGTTTCGCTCGGCGAAGGCGCGCGTCACGATCGCCACGCGCCCATCTCCGCGATCGGCGGCCGTGAACTCGCGGCCCGCCAGGAGCGGAATCCCCATGGTGCGGAAATAGTCCGGACCGGCGGCCACGAAAATCGTATTGTCGTCATGCGGCAGCGGCTCTCCCTTGGCGCAGGCGGCCTCGGTCCACAACCACCCGCTCAACGGGGTGTAGCCCACGATGCTGGCGGAGACCGCGCCCGGCACCCGGCGCACGCGGCTCAGAAGACCCTCATAGAACTCGCGCAGGCGGGCGTCGCGATAGCCTTCGCGCGCGCCATCGAGCCTGACCACCAACACGCCCTCGCGGCGGAATCCCGGGTTCACATTCAATAGATTCTGAAGTGTGCGTACGAACAGGCCGGCGCCCACCAGCAGCAGCAACGAGAGCGCCACTTGCCCGCACACCAGGGAAGAGAGCAGCCGCGAATGGCCTCGCGTGGTGCGCGCACCTTCCTGCAGCACGGCGGCGCCGCCCACCGCGGTGGTATGCCACGCCGGCGCCAGTCCGAACACGATGCCGTTGGCCAGCGCCAACCCGACCGCGAACGCCAGTATGTGCCAGTTTGGATGGAGATCGAGATTGGCCGGCACTCCTCCGTCCGCCAGAGTGGAGAGCAGAAAACGCGAACTGATCCACGCTAGCCAGATGCCGAGCGCGGCCCCAAACGTCGAAATCATGGTGCTCTCCGTGAGGAGTTGGCGCACGATGCGTGCGCGCCCGGCGCCGATCGCGAGCCGCACCGCGATTTCCCGCCGCCGCGCCGTAGCGCGCGCCAGTAGCAGGCTGGCCACATTCGCGCAGGCAATCAGCATCACCAGTCCGGCCACCGCCATCAGTACCATCAGAGGCTCGCGAAAACGGTCGCCCAGAAAGGTGTGGCCGGCCGCGCCGGGAACGATGTCGAGCACATTGTTCGCCAGGTCCTCGCGTTGCCGCGCGCTCCACTCCGGGTTGAGCGAGCGCGCTGCAATCTGTTTCCAGGCCGCCGCCAGCCGCGCTCGCGTCTCTGCCCGGGAAGCGCCCGCTCGCGGGCGGGCCAGCACCCGCAGCCAGAAATTTCCACGGCCGAGCAGCGGTTCGCCGGAGGGTTCCACTTGCGGCACCCCGGACACTGCCAGCGTAATGTCGGCGTCATCGCCCACTTCCGCGCCTTTAAATCCGCGAGGGCTCACGCCTACCACGGTGGCGGGAACGCCGTTCAGCAGGACCGGTTGTCCGATGGCGGCGGGGTTGCCCGCGAATTGCCGCTGCCAATAGGCATAGCTGAGGATGGCTGCCAGGGGCGCGCCCGGCCGGTCGTCGCCCTTTTGCAGAAGGCGCCCGGCGGCGGGCGTCAGGCCGAGCGTCTCATAATAACCGCCAGTGACCCAGGCGCCCTGCACCTGGCTGACCGACCCGGGATGGCCGGCGTCGAACGTAGTGCCGGAGAAGCCGCACACCGACGAGAAAATGCTCTTCTCTTCGTCCAGTGCCTGCACGATGGCGTAGGAGAAACTATCGGCCGGTTCAGGTTCGCGCGGATCGCGCATCTGGATCAATACCAGTTCCTGCGGATTGTGCACCGGCAGCCAGTGCAGCATGAGCGCGTCGATCAGGCTGAAGATGGCGGTGTTGGCGCCGATCCCCAGCGCCAGCGAGAGTACCGCCGTCGCCGTAAACCCCCGGTTCTGGCCCAGCGTGCGCACGGCGTACTGTGCGTCGCGCCAAAGCTGTTCCAGCCATGTCCAGCCCCATGCGGCACGCGCCTCTTCCGCCGCTCTGGTGAGATTGCCCAACTCGCCCGGCGCTGCCAGGCACGCGAGCGACTCCAGTTCCGCCCGCATCTCGTTCTCTTCCGCCCGCCGGTGCCAGGGCAATAGATACCGCAGCCGCCGCCACAGCCCCGTCATTTGCCGCCCTCCGGTACCGGCCCCATGATCTGTCCCACCGCAGAGACGAAACCGGCCCACTTGGAATGCTCCACCTGTAGCTGTTTTCTGCCGGCCGGCGTCAGGCGGTAAAACCGTGCCCGCCGGTGGTGGTCCGACATCTCCCATTTGGCCGCGATCCAGCCCTTCAACTCCAGACGCTTGAGCGCCGGATAGAGCGAGCCGAATTCGATATCCAGCGCGTCGTTCGAATTCATGCGGATGGCCTTGGCGATCCCGTAGCCGTGCAGCGGCTCCATCAACAGGGTCTTGAGTACCAGCATGTCGAGCGTGCCTTGCAGCAAATCCATATGGAGACACTCTATATGAAGAGCGCCATAATAGCAAGCCGCGGGGCAGCAGGGGAGCGTCTTTTACCGGCGGAGGCGAATTGCCGGTCCGCCGCGGCTTACCGGCCGAGACATTTACTGCAGAGCCTCCAGTTCCTTCAGCGTCCACGGCGGCACGCCGCCGCGCCGGCCGGCCACCAGAGCACCCAGCCGATTGGCGAAATCGCCCACTTCGCGCGCCGGCCAACCGGCGTGAATGCCGTGCACCAGCGCAGCGGCGAACGCATCGCCCGCCCCCACCGTATCGGCCACCGCCACGCGATAGCCCGCCAGTTCCACGTACTCCTCGCCCAGCAGCAGCGCGCAACCCTCGCTGCCTCGCGTCACGCACACCGCCTGCCATCCGAAGCGCGCCGCGTATCCCCGGCAGAAGCTTTCAAGCGTTTCCCCGGCGGTCCCCAACATGCCGCCCAGCATCCCCACTTCGTCCTCGTTCAACTTCACTGCCTGCGCCAGTTCGCAGAGGCTCGCCACCAGTTCGGCGGTATACGAATCGCGCCGCAGATTGATGTCGTAGAAGCGGCGCGCTCGGGGGAAACGGTCGACAATGGTGCGGAGCAGGTGGCGCGCGCCGGCATGCATGGAGTTGAGCGTGCCGAACGCGACCCAATCGGGCGGGGGAGTGGCCAGTGCGCGGAAATCGCCATCGTCGAGCGTGGCGAAATCGTAAGCCGCCGGCCGGTGAATCACATATGTCGGTTGGCCTCCCTCATCCACCGTGACCGTCACGATGCCGGTCGGGTGATCCTTCACCGTGTGCACAAATCGCGTCGAAAGGCCGAGCGCGTTGGCCTGCGCCAGGGCGCGCAACCCGCGTTCGTCGTCGCCCACCGCGCTGACGAACGAAACGCAGTGGCCCAGGCGCGTCAACTGCGCCGAGAAATTGAAAACCGCGCCGCCCAGATACTCGGCATCGCCGATCAGGTCCCAGAGAATCTCCCCGGCGGTAATCAGATGCATGGATAAGTGGGTTACTTGCCCGCCAGTTTAAACGCCCACAACGTATCGCCCGCGCCCACGATGAGGTACTGTTTCCCGTCGAGCAGGAAGGTGGACGGTCCGTTGCTCACGATCGAATTCAGCCGCAAATGCCACTGCGCCTTCCCGTCCGCCGGATCGTACGCGATCAGATTGCTCGCCGAATCGCCCGTAAACAGCAGCTTTCCGGCGGTCGTCAGGATTCCGGGAAAAGCATTTCCGAAGCCCCCGGTGGGATAGACGTGCTTCCATGCGATATTGCCCGTCTGGTACTCGATCGCTTCAATAACAGGCTCCGTCAGTCCGCCGCCTCCCCCTCCGCCATAACCTTGCGGTTCCGGATCGTCATCCGTCAGGTAAGTTACGCTGTAGCCTTGCTTGGCATTGACATAGAAGAGACCTGTCTGCGGATCGAGACTGGGCGGCGGCCAGTTAGTCGCTCCGCTGCCCGGCGTGTCCACCAGCGATCCGTCCACCTTCGGTTCCTTGGCGGGGTCCGGTATGGGCTGCCCTTTCTCGTCGATGCCTTTCATCCAGTCCACCCCGACGTAGCCTTTCGTCACCAGGCTCTGCCCATTGGTGCGGTCGAGCAGTGTAAAGATGCCGTTGCGCGCCGCCTGCGCCAGCATCTTGCGCTGCTGCCCGTGAAAGAGCCCGTCGAACAGGACGGGCGTTTCTACATTGTCCCAATCGTGCGTGTCGTGCGGCGACGGTTGGTGATACCACACCAGCTTGCCGGTGTCGGCATTGAGCGCCACAATCGACGCTGTCCATAAGTTCGCGCCCTTGCGCCCCTGTCCCGCGAATACCGGGTTGGGATTGCCCGTGCCCCAGTAAATCAGGTTCAGCTCGGGGTCGTAAGTGCCGGGCATCCACGTCATACCCCCGCCGTGCTCCATGGCCTGCGGATTCGGCCAGGTGTCGGCCCCCGGTTCGCCCGCGCGCGGCGTGGTGTTCCAGCGCCATTGCAACGCGCCCGTCTCGGGGTCGCGCGATTCCAGGAAGCCCGGCACGTCCATAGCGTCGCCGCCCACGCCCACCAGGATGTGATTCTTCACCACCAGCGGAGACATGGTGCAGAAATACTGCATCTTCTCATCGGCGATCTTCTGGCGCCAGCGCTCCTTGCCGTTCTTCGCGTTGAGCGAAAGGAACCAGCAATCGGGCGTCATGAAGTAGAGCCAATCGCCATACATCCCCACTCCCCGCTGGCCCACCAGGTGGCCGCCGTGATCCTGCCAGTCGTAGTGCCAGAGTTCTTCGCCGGTGCGCGCGTCGAGCGCCCACACGTGATCGGGAATCGTGAAATAAAGGATGCCGTTGACCATCAGCGGCGTCGACTTGATCTCCGGATTGCCCACCCCCCGCTGCTGCCCCACCGTAGTAATGCGATACATCCATGCCATCGTGAGTTTGTCGATGTTACCGGCGTTGATCTGGTCGAGCGGGCTGAATCTCTTCCCGGAATAGTCGCCGTTGTAAGTGGGCCACGCGTCCGTGGGCGGCTTCAGGAGTAACTTGGGGTCAAGTGCCTGGGCGGTCAGTAGTCCGGCGGAAAGAACAACCACTAAGTAGGGCTTCATTTTAGGGTCACCAGGTAGGCCGTAAGGTCGTGCATGTCCTTATCGGTGTATTTCGGCAGTAAGGCGCGGTGCGCCGCCAGTTTATCTTCGATCTGGACCTTCACCGAGCTGACCGGCCACGAACGATAATTGCCTTGCGCGTCATAGATTGAGATGTCGAAGTCGTCCTGCCGCTTGAGCGTGCCGGCGATCGTCTCCCCGGATGGCAGCGTGACCGTCACCTTGGGCGCGTTCGCCGCGCCGCCCCGTCCTCCGCCGCCCGGCCAGATGAATCGCGTCTGCAACTGATCGGGCTGGTACTTCGACCCGATATGCGCCAGGTCTCCGGTGGGCGAATGGCACTGATTGCAGCCGCCCGCGCCATTGAAGTATGCCTCGCCCGCTTGGGCGTCTCCGGTGACTACGTTGAGGCGTTTGTAAATGCCCCGATTCGCCACAAGTTCCACCTGCATGTGCAGATATTCGGCAAGGTCGTAGAGCTGATCTTTGGTGAATTGCGGGAACGCCGGCATCCCCTTATCCGGACGCCCCTGGGAGACCACCGCACCGATCGATTCGCCTTTTTCATCGTGCAGCACCACTGCGGAGCGCACCAGGTTCGGTCCTGCCGCGCCGCGAGCTTTCTCGCCGTGGCAGAATCCGCAGCTCGGGTCGTACAACTTTTCGCCTCTCGCTGCCGCCGCGGCGTCCGGTGCGGGACCAAGCCCCAGAAATTCCCGCGTGCCTCCTCTTCCGGGGCCGCCGCGCCCACCGCCTCTCGCTGCCGGCGGCATATCCTCCTGCGCGCAAAGCGGCAGGACCACGGCTGCCAGCAGGCACGCAAAAAATCTCTTGGAACGGTACATGGGTCCCCCGGCACTAGCATATATCACAGCTCCGGGGTCTTGCGCGACACAGCCCTACGGCTCGGGCTGCACAGCGACAGAGGAACTTTTCAGCGGTGTACGGGGCTTCAACGGCGCTCCCACGAACGCCATCAGGTCGGGATCGTCCTCGTCCTCGGGCTTACCGGTAAACAGGGTCTGGACCTTGCGGGCGAGATTTTTGGCCGTGTCGAGCAGCATCCTGCACTCCTTTTTGCCAAAGATACTCCGCGCGCGCGCCGGAAGCAAGCGCATCCGGACCGCGGGTCAGTATTGAATCCCCACCCGCTCACCGAATCGCCGGTCGGGCAGCATCCAGCATACGATCGCCACACCGAGAGGATGCATCAAACCCGCTATCGCGAAAATCGGCGCGTACGTGAAGTGCGTCACCACCCACGCCGTGCCGAAATTGGCCAGCACGCCGCCCACCGTGCCGCCCATTCCCGAGATCCCCATTACCGTTCCGATCTCGTTCGCGCGGCAAATATCGGTGGGCAGCGCCTGCAGATTCGAAATCCAGAATGCGTGCCCCATGGTGACGAAACAGATCGCCGCGATCGCCAGCGCCGCCGTCGGCACCAGGGGTGCGATGATGGCGATCGGCATAATGGCCGCGCCCAGAATCATGACGCACTTGCGCGCCTTCGGCAGCCGCCAGCCGGCCCGCATCAGCCGGCCCGAAAGCCATCCGCCCACCAGATACGCCACCCCGCCCGCAATGAACGGCACGGAAGCGTATTGCCCCACCATGGCGAGGTCGAAGTGCCGCTCCTTGCGCAGATATTCGGGCAGCCAGAAGATCACGAAGTAGATCACCGGGTCGGTAAAGAATCGCGCCAGCGTGAGCGTATAGCACTCGCGCGTTTTCATCACGTCCCACCAGCTCAACCCCGATGAGGCCGGCCGGGTTTGCGCCGGCGTCTGCACTTCGTCCTTCATCGCCTCGTATTCCGCCGGCTTCAGCCAGCGATTGAGATGCGGAGGCTGGTACAACACCAGCCAAGCCACCAGCCAGAGGAACCCCATCGCGCCCGTGAAATAGAACGCGTATCGCCACCCGTAACTCAGCGTCAGGAAGCTGACAATCGGAGGCGCCGCGGCCGATCCCAGCATCGTCCCCGCATTGAAGATACCGATTCCCAGCGCCCGCGTGCGCGCCGGGAACCATTCCGCTACCGCTCGCGCCGCCGCCGGCCAATTCCCCGGTTCGCCTACTCCCAGCAGCGCCCGGCACGCCGCCAGCGACCATTTCCCTACCGCGAACCCATGCAGCATCGCGGCGCACGACCATATGAAAATGAAAAACGCGAACCCCTTCCGCGTGCCCAGCCGGTCCACAATGTAGCCCGAGAACGCGTACATCACCGCATAGGCGATCAGGAAGACGGAGACCACCTGCGAGTAGTCCGTCTCCGTCATATGGAACTCGATGCGCAGATCGGTGGAGATCACCGAGAGCGCCAGCCGGTCCCCGTAATTGATGGCGGTCGCCAGGAACAGCAGGGCCGCGACCACCCACTGCATGCGTGGGATCTTCACTGCTTATCGAAGACGAGCTTTTGTTCCACTTCGCCCATGGCGCTGGCGATGTGCTGCGCCACTGTGAGCGTCTTGCCATCGGCCGAGAGCGTCCACTTCTGCGTCATGGTGAAATCGGTGTCGCCGAACTGCCCTTTGGTATCGATCCCGAGAGTGTCGCCGTCCCACTTCACCACGCTCTTCATGGGCGCGCCCTGGAAACCTTCGTTGGTGCACTCTTTGCCGTCGGTGGTATAGGTGGCATGCATTTCGACGTCGCCCATCTGCCCGGACTGCTTCGATACCGTCGTCAGCTTGGGCTCGGCATGGTCGACCTTGATCGACATGGAATCAGGGGCGGGGAAGTCGCCGAACGCGCTCTTCGTGGGGTTCAGCTTCCAATCGCCTGTGAAATTGGGATTCGCGAGGGCGGGCAGCGCCGCCAGCGCCAGTAAGGCGAAAATTCCGATGAAGTGTTTAGACATACGATGAAATCCTTTGCTTCTTGGGCAGTATATCGCCTCTCGCCGCGGAATGTTATGCTCGTTGTGAAATGCCGGTATCTCTCAAAGATCAAGTGGTAGTGGTAGTGGGCGCGTCGAGCGGAATCGGACGCGCGGCGGCGGTCCTGTTGGCGCAGGAAGGCGCGAAAGTGATGGCGTCCGCGCGCCGCAAAGAGCGTCTCGACCAGTTCGCGCAGGAGATGACCGCGGCGGGCCATACCGTCGCGACATTCGTTGCCGACGCCACCGACCCGGCGCAAATGAACGCCCTCGCGGAGGCCACGCGCGCCAAGTTCGGCCCCGCGCAAATCATGGTGTTCGCCACCGGCACCAATACGCCCGATCGCTCAACGAAGCGTCTCACTCCCACCGTGTGGAACGAACTCATCACCACTAATCTCAACGGCGCCTATTACGCCACCCAGGCATTTCTGCCGGCGATGCGTGACGCGCACTTCGGCCACATCATCTACATAGCCTCCATCTCCGGCCACACGCCCGACGTTTCCGGCGCGGCCTATCAGGCCAGCAAGCGCGGCATGATCGGGCTCGCGCACGCTGTCCGCCTGGAGGAAAAGGAAAACGGCATCCGCACCACGGTCATCAATCCCGGCTTGGTCGATACCGAAATTCTCGAAAAGCGCCCCGTCAAACCGTCAGCCGAAATGCTGGCGCAGGCGCTGGTATCGGAGCACGTCGCGGAAGCCGTCGTGTCGTGCGCGAAATTGCCTCCCCGCGCCGTCATCGCCGAATTGACCATCGTCCCCTCCGCGCTGTAACTGCCGCCTGCCCTGCACAGGTAGTCATCCGGAGTAAGGCCCTCCGTTTCACCCCGGCGTTATAATTCAAACCGGTGGACCGTTTACGGCGCAGCGGCCAAAGGGTCCAAGGCAGGAGCCCATCATGCGTTGTTGGTCCTATCTGTTTCTGATTACCGCGCTGGCCGCCCAAGCCCCGCAGAGTGAAGTCACCTCTCACGATGAAACGCTCACCTTTCAATCCAGTGTGAATCTGGTGCGCGTTCCCGTGGTGGTGCGCGATAAAGCCGGCCATCCCGTCGGCGGATTGCAGAAGAGCGATTTTCACCTCACCGATCTCGGCAAGCCGCAGGAGATCGCTCAGTTCTCCCTCGAAGGCACTGCCGCCGCCAAACAGCCGGGTACGCAGGTCCAACTCCGCATCCCCGGCGAACCGGCGGAGAGCGCGCACCCGGTGGTGCCCACCCGTTTCGTCACCTTCGTTTTTGACGACGTCCATCTCAAGACGGAAGAGCTCAATAGCGTTCGCGTCGCCGCCCTGAAACTCCTCGAGAAGGGAATACCGCCCCAGGAGCGCGTGGGAATATTGACGCTCTCCGGAACGGTGTCGCTCGATCTCACCAACGATGCGGCGAAATTCCGCGAGACGCTGGCGAAGATCGTGCCCATACCGGTTCAATCGCATTTCCCTCCGGCCAGCTTCTTCATGGCGCAACAATTCATGAGGAGTCCCGGCGATGAGTCGTTGGGCTGCAGTTCTACTCCCACTTGCTCGGTCACCTGCGATCCCCGAATGCCGCAGGTGCTGATCACCCAGACGGCCGTCACTGCCGATTGTCTCCACCTGACCTGCGAGCAGATTTCCGAAGCTCCCCCCATCGCCCGGGCCAGTCTTCGCGCCGTCTACAACGACGGCTCCAGCGAGGTCTACAACAGCTTCCACATGCTCAATAATATTGTGCGGCTGCTCGGGTCTATGCCCGGCGATCGCGTAATGATTCTGGTATCGCCCGGCATCTATCTCCCCGATGACTTACAACGCAGCCTAAGTGACTCGATCGATCGCGCCACGCATTCGGGCGTCACCATCAACACCCTCGATGCGCGTGGTGTTTACACCATTGACCCGGCGGTCGGCGTCCATGGCTGTGCTCTGACGAACCCGCAGACCCAGCAGCAACTCAGCCAGCTCGATCATGAGGCCATCACCGCACAAGGGCTGCTCCTCAACACCCTGGCCGATTCCACCGGCGGCACCGCCGTCCACGACAACGATTTCCTCGGCGGGCTCGATCGCCTCTCCAGCCCGCCCGACTACGTCTACTATTTGGGCTACTATCCCAGGGACCTGAAACCGGATGGCAAATTCCATGAAATCAAAGTGACGCTCGCCAAAGGCACGGGATTGAGCGTGCACGCTCGCAAAGGTTACTGGGCGGCGCAACAGGCGGAAGATGCGGCCGCCGCCAGCACCCGTGAGATCGGTGAGGCCGTCTTCTCCCACGACGAACTGCGCGACCTGCCACTCGATCTCGATACCCAGTTCTATAAAACAACCGACGGCGACGCCCGCCTGAAAATTGTGGCGCACCTCGATATTCGCCAGCTTCACTTACGCAAAGCCGACGACCTGAATCGCGACGACGTGACCGTCGTCTACGCTCTCTTCGATGGCAATGGCAACTATCTCAAAGGCGTCAAAAAAGTGGTAGAGTTGCGCTTGAAAGATCAGAGCGTGGATCGCCGGCGCGATCTCGGCCTTACCATGCACACCGAATTCGACGTCAAGCGCGGCGCCTACATGGTGCGCGTCGTGGCGCGCGACGCCGAGGGCCGGCAGATGTCCGCCGCCAACGATGTCGTGGAGATTCCATGAGAAAATTTCATCTCTGCGCCTTCTGCCTGTGCGGGACGCTGTTGCTGGCGCAATCCGCCGGCTCCGGCGCGAACACGCCCCCGGTAGTCGTCGACGCAGTCGTCACCGGCCCCGATGGGTCGCCCATCCACGGTCTTGCCGCCGCCGATTTCCACGTGCTCCAGGATGGCAAAGAGCAGGCGATCGCCGCTTTCCAAACGCGCACCGGACCCGCCGCGCCCGGAATCTCACCCGACCAGCGCGTCGTGCTCCTGTTCGCTCCGCAGTCTCCCGAAAGTCAGCAGTGGATCCAGCAGGCCGCCTCCGCCTTCGTCGCAGCCAATGCCGGCGCCAATCGGCTGGTGGAGATCGTCTTCACCGATGTCTGTTACACCACCACCCTCACGCCGTTCATGGATGATGGCGCCCGCTTGCAGCACGTCTTCGCAAAGTGGCCGGACCTTCTTCACTGCGACCATCCTGCCGAAGCCAGTGCGAATTTGCGGGCGGCCTATTACGCCAGCGTGGCGGAGAACTTGGGGCGGACGCCCGGCCACAAAACCGTGGTGTTGTTCGTGGCCACTGCCGGACCGTTGGCCGCGGCCGACAATCAGCCCGCGGCGGCCGCTCCCACCGCGCACCACGCCCGCGCTCACGCCCAGCGGAACGCCGAACCGCACCAGGACCCTTACGACATGGAGCATGAGTTTCGCAAAGCAGACGCCTCGGTCTATCCGATTCAGACACAGACCGGGGCGGCCATCCCGGCGTGGGCAGTCTCGCTCGCCGAGGTCACCGGCGGACATGAACTGACCGCCCTGGATCCACTCACCCGCGAGGAAAACGAAACCTACCGCCTGGCCATCGTCCCCCACGTCACCGGAGAAGGAACCTGCCACGACCTCAAGGTCACGGTGGACCGGCCGGATGCCAAAGTCTTTGGACGAAATCTCTTCTGCAATGTGGCGGAGCCGGCAACCACCGCCGTCGTGGTCCAGCCCCGGGATGCCGGGCTCGACACGCTGGCCGCGTCCGATAAGACGGGCCAAACCGCCGCATCGGCCTCCGTGCCGTACTTCTACGAGCCCAATGGTGTGGCGCGCGTCAACATGGCGCTCGACATCCCTTCTCCGGTTCTCGATCCCACCGATTGGAACGGCAAGGTGCATGCCGAAATGAATGTGCTCGGCGTGGCCTATGCCGCCGGCAGCGGTGAGGTAGCCGCGCGCTTCACTCACAAAATGACCTTCGATTTCGAGACCCGCGCGCAGTTCGATAATTTTCTGCGCAAGCCGCTTCACTGCGAGCAGCAGTTTGAGATCGTCCCCGGCGATTACCAGTTCAAAGTGGTCTTCCAATCGGCGAAAGACCGCTTCGGCGCTGTGGAAACGCCCCTCGCGATCCAGCCGTTCGCCAAGACGCAGCTCAGCTTGAGCGCCATCGCCCTCAGCCGCGACGTGCAGCCCATAACGTCCGAAGACGAGGAAGCGGCGGCCGACGCCGGCGAGGCGCCACTCACTTTCCGCGGCAACCGCATTGCCGTCTCCGGCTCCGATGTCCTGCCGAAAGGCGGCGCCCCCGAAGCGTACTTCGAAATCTACACACCGGTCGAGACTGCCGCCGCCCGGTTGTCGATGCGTCTGCGCGTGCTCGACGCCGGCGGTCAGGAGCGCTGGACCTCCGGCGACGTCGACCTGAGCTCGTTAGTCAAAATAGGTAGCCACGTAATTCCGGTGGCGCTCCGATTGCCGCTCGCCGGCCTGCCTCCCGGCGCTTATCGCGGTGAACTGACGGTCAAGGATTCCGCCGGAGGCCAGGCAGTCCGCGAGATCACTTTTCGCACCGAATGAATCGCTAGCGCCCGCGGCTATGTCGTCATTCACCACCTGTATGGCGTGCGGGCTGACTGGCGAGGTCCACCCGCGCGCGATCCATATTGCGCATGCGCAGCGCATAATCGAACATCTCCGGCGCCGCCGAGTACTGTGGCCAGCCGTGTTCCTTCAACAGTGCCAGCCACTGGTTGGAACAACTTGTGCGTATGGACATCGATCGCAAAACTCACGGGGACTCCTTCGGCCTATCATTGTAGAGAACGGAGGTTCGCCCGCCGAGCCTGCTGCGGTGCTATGCCAGCGATAGCGGAAGTTTGCGGAGGCGCCGGCCCGTAGCGGCAAAGATCGCGTTGGCGACTGCGGGAGCCACGGGCGCTACCGGATGCTCGCCGAACCCGCCGGGTCGCGCATCGCTCGGCACAATCAACGTTTCGATGGCGGGCATTTCGTTCATGCGCATTACTTGAAAATCGTGGTATCCGGTCTGCTGCGCCACTCCATTGCGGAAATCGATCTTACCGTGCAACGTGGCGGAGAGTCCCCAGGTGATGCCGCTTTCCACCTGACCTTCCAGACCCGCCGGATTGATCGCCAGCCCGCAATCGAAAGCGCATAAGATCCGGTGAATCTTGAGATCGCTCCCGGTGAGCGATGACGAGACCTCCGCGATCTGAATCATATAGCTGTCGGCGTCGTAAATATTTAGCGCCAGCCCTTTGCCGGCCAGCCTTCCGGGCACGGCAAACGGCTGCTTCCAGGCGAATTGTGCGCGCGCCGTTTCGAGAACCCGGATCATGCGGGCGCGGTCGATCTTCTGGCTGCCCAACGTGAGAACATCGCCCGGCTGGAGCAGGTCGATGCGAAGCTGAAGAGGATCCTGCCCGAACGCGTGCGCCACCTCATCTAGAAAGGATTCGCGCGCAAAGACTCGCGATGGATATTCCACCGCGCGCCACGCGCCCGTGGGGACGGGGCTGTCCACCGGAACGTAATCCACCTGGAGCGCCGCGAAATTGTAGGGCGTGTCGTACGCGCCCCAAGGATCTTCGTTCTTCGCATAGTGCTGCGGATCGCGCTTTTCCTCCGCCGTGGGCAGCCCGAACATCGACAAGTCCGACCCTACCGACTTGTGTTGCCACGCCGCGATCTTGCCTCCGCCAAGGGCCGCCGAAAGCTTCTCCACCGAAGCCGGGTGGAAGAAGCCGTTACGCATGTCGTCCTCGCGCCGCCACACCACCTGCACCGGCTTGCCGATCGCTTGCGAGAGCTCCACCGCTTCGTCCACGTAATCCACAAACAGACGCCGCCCGAATCCTCCGCCACTTAGGGTAGTATTCACCTGCACGGCGTCGGCCGGCAAACCGAGTTTCTGGATCGCATTCTGATATGCCGTCTCGGGAGCCTGCGTCGACGCCCAGACTTCGCACCTGTCCGGCTTCACGTCGGCGGCACAATTCATCGGCTCCACCGGCGCGTGGGCCTGGAACGGGTATTCGTAGACCGCCTCCAGGTGAGTTTCCGCCAAAGCCAGTGAGGCCGGCACATCGCCATCGCAGCGAATGGGATAGCCGTCCTGCGCGGTGGCGGCGAGCAGGGCTTCCATGTGGCGCGTGGAATCGAACGACGATTGCGGGCCGCGTTCCCACTCCACCGTCAAGGCGTCGCATCCTTTCATGGCCGTCCACGTTGTATCGGCAACGACCGCGACGCCTGGGAAGATGCCGCTCGTAACCGGCACCACATGGCTCACGCCGGGGATACGGGTAGCGTCAAAACGGCGCAGCTTACCATCCAGATGCGGACAGCGCTGGATGACGGCCACCAGCGCGTTCGCCGGACGGGCGTCGAGTCCGTAAACCGCGGCGCCCATCGCGATCTGCCGCGCATCGATGCGGCGAATGGGTTTCGCGATGTACCGCCACTCCGCGGGCGATTTCAACTGCGGCTTCTGCGGGACAGGTTGGGCGCCCGCCGCTTCCACGAGTTCGCCATAGGACAAGTCGCGACCCGATGCGCGATGTGTCACCCTGCCCAATTCGCTATGGCAACTCCCCGGCGATACGCTCCAGCGGCTCGCCGCGGCCGCCACCAGCATCTCCCGGGCGGCCGCGGCAGCACGCCGCAACGCCAGGAATGTGGCTGAACTGCTGCCGCTCCCACTGGTCCGTAAGCGGATGCCCGTGAATCGTGAGCCCGGCATCGCTTGCTGCAGCGTCACCCGCGACAGGTCGACATCGAGTTCATCGGCCAGTGTGGCGGCTAGGTTGGTACGCACTCCCTGCCCCATTTCCGAACGCGTAATCCAGAGCGTGACCGCGCCGTTCGCCTCGATTCGGATATAGGCGTTCGGTTCGAAAGAGACAGCCGCTGCGTCGCCGCGGCGCGGCATCGCGAACGCCAGCGCCAGTCCCGTTCCGCTTCGCAGTGCCGACCTTCGCGTAAACTTCACGCTCGCGCCCCTTTGGCGGCCCGGTGGATGGCGCGGCGCATGCGGTTGTATGTGCCGCAACGACACACCGAGTTCGACATCGCTTCGTCGATCTCGGCATCGCTCGGCTGCTGCTTGCGTGCGAGCAGCGCCGCGGCCGTCAGGATCATGCCCCCCTGGCAGTAGCCGCATTGCGAAACGTCTTCGTCGATCCACGCGCGCTGGCACGGATGGTCGCCGCGCGCCGAGAGTCCTTCTATGGTGGTGTACGTCTTGCCGGCCGCGTCCGCCAGCGCAATCTGGCAGGAGCGTACCGCGGTTTGCCCTTCGAGAACCGTGCAGGCTCCGCAAACGCCCATGCCACATCCGTACTTCGTGCCTTTGAGCCCCAGCAGGTCGCGCAGTACCCACAGCAGCGGCATATCGCCGGCCGCATCGATGGTATGCGATTTGGAATTCACCGAGAACGTGATGCGTGGCATAGAAGCTGGCCCGAACTTTGGACGGGAGTTGCGCAGTTTTGTCACGCGCCCCGCCGGTCGGCCTGTTTGCCCACGTCCTCCATCCGTTGGTAAACTAAGACATTCCCGGCCGATTCCCCCTAAATTGGGTCCGTTCCTTATTTTTCTGCGAAGCTCGCTAACTGCCCGGCCGGACGTGCGAAACTGGAGAGTAGATGAGAACGTTATTCCTGAATCCGCCGTCGTTTGAGGGGTTTGATGGCGGCGCCAGTTCGCGCTGGCCGGCTTCGCGCGAAATCGAATCGTATTGGTATCCCGTGTGGCTCTGCTATCCCGCCGGCATGCTGCCCGACAGCAAAGTCGTCGACGCCCCGCCGCACAAAATCTCCATCGAACAAACCGTCGAGATGGCCAAACAGTTCGAACTGCTGGTGCTCTACACCTCGACCCCCGGCTTCCACGTCGACGTCAAGATGGCGGAGATGATGAAGGACGTCAACTCCAAACTCAAAGTCGCCTTCGTCGGCCCGCCCGTCACCGTCGAACCCGATAAAACCCTGCTCAACAATCCCGCCATCGATTTCGTGGTCCGCCGGGAGTTCGATTACCAGATTGCCGATTACGCTAAGGGCAAGCCGCTCGAAGAACTCCCCGGTGTCAGCTTCCGCCACAACGGCCGCGTGGTCAACAACCCCGAAGGCCCGGCCATCGAAAACCTCGACGAGCTCCCCTGGGTTTCCAAGACCTACAAGCGCGATCTCGATATCACGCGCTACAACGTTCCCTTCCTGTTGAACCCGTTCATTTCGATGTACACCTCGCGCGGCTGTCCCGCGCTCTGTACCTTCTGCCTCTGGCCGCAGACCCACTCCGGCCACCGCTGGCGCTTGCGCTCCTCAGACGACGTCGCCAATGAAGTGCGTTACGCCCTCGAACAGTTCCCGCAGATGAAGGAGATCTTCTTCGACGACGATACCTTCAACTATCGCAAGGAACGCACCATCGAGCTTTGCAAGAAGCTGAAGCCCCTAAACTTCACCTGGAGCTGCACTTCGCGCGTCACCACCGACTACGATACCCTCAAGGCCATGAAGGAAGCCGGCTGCCGCCTGCTGATCGTGGGCTACGAATCGGGCGACCAGCAGATCCTCAAGAACATCAAAAAGGGCGCCACCGTCGATATGGCCGAGCGCTTCACTGCCAACTGCAAGAAGCTCGGTCTGTTGGTGCACGGCGATTTCATCATCGGCCTCCCCGGCGAAACCCGCGAGAGCATTCGCAAGACCATCGATTTCGCCAAACGCCTCGACAACGAAACCATCCAAGTCTCGATTGCTCATCCATATCCGGGCACAGAGTTCTACGATTACGTGAAGAAGAACGGCCTCATCACCATCGACTCTATGACCGACGATACCGGCCACCAGCTTCCCAACGTGGTGTACCCCGGGCTCGATCGCGGCGAACTGGTCGACTGGGTGGAGCGCTTCTACGGCGAGTATTTCTTCCGCCCGCGCGTCATCTGGCGGATCGTTCGCAAGGCCATGTTCAATAACGACGAACGCCGCCGCCTCACCAAGGAAGCTCGCGAATATATGGCGCTTCGTGCCAAGCGCAAGAAGTTCGTCGCCGACAGCAAAGCGGCCAAAGCGGCGCCCGTCTCGGTCGGTTCGGGCGACTGACGCCCCGCGATGACCACGGACACCGCGCGCCTGCGTGCCAAGACCTGGATCTGCGCCACCGTCGTCGTCCTGAGTAACGTCTTCGGCAATTTCTTTCTGAAGAAAGGCATGCCCGCCGATCTCCCGACCGCATGGTCTTACATAGCGGTCTTATTCCATCCGTTAGTTGCACTTGGAGTGACATTGCTCATCCTTTGGTTGATGTCCAGGATGGCGCTTCTGAGCTGGGCTGACCTGAGCTACGTCCTGCCCGTAACCGCCATCGGCTACGCCCTCGTAGCGCTCGTCGGTCGTCTCTTCCTGGCCGAACAAATCCCCGCCAGGCGCTGGGCCGGCATAGCCCTGATCGTCGCCGGAGTGGCGCTCGTCAGCTTCGGCACCCCACCGCGAACTCACAGGCCGGAGCCGAACGCATGAGCGTGGGGCGGGATGGAATCCTGCGGCCGGATGGCTTCCTTCCTTCAGCGCGCCACGGCGGCTGGCTGCCGCGGCGAGTTCCCATAGCCCGCAAGCCGGAGGCCGTCGCATGAAGTGGATCTTCATCGCCATCATCGTAGCCGCCACCACCGTCGGCGAAGTCATGCAGGCCGCCGGCATGCGCCGCCACGGCGAAATCCACGACTTCCGGCCGGGCGCCATCGGCCGCGCCCTGGCCCTCCTCTCCCGCAACGTCTTCGTAATCGGATCCGTGGTGGCGATGGCCGTCTCCTTCTTCGCCTACCTCGGCCTGCTCACTACCGCCGAGCTCAGTTTCGCCGTGCCCGTGACGGCCGTTACCTACGTGCTGGAGACCGTACTTGCGAAGTATCTCCTCAAGGAACACGTGAACTGGCTGAGATGGGCCGGCGCTTCTTTGGTAATCTGTGGCGTGGTATTGGTCTCCTTGTGATCTGGTTCGCCCTTCCCGCGCTCGCCGCCGCCGCCTACTACTCACTGGCGATCGTCTCGGCGGCGCGCTGGCGAAGCCAGACCACCCGCCCGCCTATCGCCGGCTGGACGCCGCCGCTAACCGTTCTCAAGCCCGTCCATGGCAGCGATCCCCGCTTCTATGAGGCGATCCTCTCCCACGCCGTCCAGGATTACCCGGAGTTCGAGCTCCTCTTCGGATGCAGCGATCCCCACGATCCCGCCATCCCCGCCATCCAGCGTCTGCAGCGCGAGTTCCCCTCCCGCCGCATCGAGCTGGTAGTGGTGGAGACCTCCGCGCCCAACGGCAAGGTCGGCGTGCTGGCCGAATTGGCCCGCCGCGCCCGCTATGACGTACTCCTGGTCAACGATAGCGACATCGTGGTCGAGCCGGGCTACTTCCGCACCGTCGCCGCGCCTCTCGCCGACCCGCAAATCGGCCTCGTCACCTGCCTCTACCGCGCGCATTCCGATTCCTGGGCGGCGCACTTCGAAGCCCTCGGCATCGCCACCGAGTTCGCCCCCAGCGTTCTCGTGGCGCGCCTCCTCGGGCAGGCTGAATTCGCCCTTGGGTCGACTATGGTGTTCCGCGCCGATGCCCTGCGCCGCATCGGCGGCTTCCAGGCCATCGCCAAATACGTGGCGGACGATTACCAGCTCGGGTTCCACATCCGCAATCTCGGCTATCGCATCGAATTCGCACCCGTGGTGGTGGAAACCGGCCTGGGCGACGCCACCTGGGCGCATACCTGGGCCCACCAGGTGCGCTGGTCGCGGACCATCCGCGTATCGCGTCCGGGAGGCTATTACGGATACCTCATCACCCACGCCACACTTTGGGCACTGGTGGCCGCCGCCGCCGGAGAATGGCCCATCGCCGCGCTGGCGCTGGCCATCCGCATCGCCGCCGGAGTGCTGGTGGGAGCGTCCATCCTCCAGGACCGCCAGGTTGCCCGGCGATTCTGGCTGATTCCCGTGCGCGATCTGTTCGGGTTCGCAGTCTGGACGGCCGGCGCGTTCGGCCGCCGGGTCCAATGGCGCGACCGCACCCTGCTGCTCGCCCCTGGCGGCGTGATCGAAAGTATTGACCCCGTAAAAAATACCAGCTAGTCTGAAACTGTCGTGATATTGCTGCTGTTCGGACCTCCCGGATGTGGCAAAGGTACGCAAGCCGTCTTCCTTGCGGGGCGTTTTCACATCCCGGCTATTTCCACTGGTGAAGTGTTTCGGGCGGAGATCAAAGCCGCCACCGATTTGGGCAACAGGGTCTCGGGAATCATGGCCGGGGGCGGCCTGGTCAGCGACGAACTGGTGAACGAAATTGTCGCCGGCCGTATCCTCCGTCCCGATTGCGCTCGCGGATTCCTGTTGGATGGCTATCCGCGCACCGTCGCGCAGGCGCGCGTCTTCGGCGCCCTGCTCCAGCAGCGTAGCCTGCCTGGCCCGATCGTCATCCACCTCGAGGTCCCCGATGACGATTTGGTGACCCGGCTTACGGCCCGCCGCCAGTGCCCGGAGTGCCGCCGCATTTATAATCTGCTCTCGGCGCCGCCCGCGGTCGCCGGCCAATGCGACGACGATCACGCTCCGCTCCTCACTCGCGATGACGATTGCGAGCCCGTGATCCGCCGGCGCCTGGCCGCCTATTGGTCGCTCACCGGCCCCATCCTCCAGTGGTATGGGAAGTCGATCGTCCATACCGTGGATGGCCGCGCGCACTCCGACCAGGTGCGCGACGCAGTCGAAGCCTCGGTAGTCGACGCGCTCCACATCGTGCCGGTAGCCAGGTAAGGCCCGCGCGTTCGGCGCGACCCGCGGTATAGAATGAAATCTCCGCATGTCGCGCCAATACACCCCCATTACCGACGCCCTCGCCGAATACATCCGGGAAGTCACCCTTCGCGAACCGGAACCGCTGCGCCGCCTGCGCGAAGCGACCGCAGATCATCCCCGCGCGTCCATGCAGATCGCGCCTGAACAGGGCCAGTTCCTGAATTTCCTGACGACCCTCATTGGCGCCCGCAACGTGCTCGAGGTCGGTGTTTTCATGGGGTACAGCTCGGCGTGGGTCGCGCTCGCGCTGCCCGCCGGCGGCAAGATCGTCGCCTGCGATGTGAGCGAAGAGTACACCGCCATCGCGCGCCGCACCTGGCGTGAAGCGGGCGTGGAAGACCGGATCGACCTGCACCTTGCTCCGGCCCTGGAGACGCTCGACGGCCTGATCGCCGCCGGCCGGTCCGGCACCTTCGATTTCGCCTTCCTCGACGCCGACAAATCGAATTACTCCAATTACTACGAGCGCGCTTTGCAATTGGTCCGCCGCGGCGGCCTCATCGCCACCGACAACACGCTGTGGGACGGTGCCGTCATCGACCGCGCCCAAAACGACCCCGATACCGAGGCCATCCGCGCCTTCAACCGCAAGCTCCACGCCGATCCGCGCATCGCCCTGACGCTCGCCACCATCGGCGACGGCCTCACCCTGGCATGCAAGCTCTGACGCGTACGCTTTTTCTCTGCTACGCCGCTGCCGATCGCGCCCTCGCCGCCCAAATTGCCGCCTTCCTCGAAGCCGGCGCCGGCGTCCGCGTGCTGTTCGCCGAAGGCGAAATCCGCGCGGGTGAAGACCTGGTGCAGAAGGCGCGCGAAGCCCGCATGGCCGACATCGTACTGGTGCTGTTCTCGCGCAACTCCCTGCCATCTCCGTGGCCGCGCTATAAGTGGGAGGCCGCCATGACCACCGAGCCCATCGAGGAAGGCATCCACATCGCCTTCCTGAAAGGCGACGATTGCTCGCCGCCGCGCGTGCTGGCGCCGCAGTTCGATCTCACCGGCCTGCCGGTCGCCGCGCTGCGCCGCCTGAAGCGCTGGGTGCGCTCCGGAAGTTACAGCGAGCCCGCCCTTCACCATCCAGAGCTCGCACAACAAGTGGAGGACCTTGCCCGCGCCCTCGCCGATCGCGCCGGCGCTGCGACCGTCGCCTCTCCCACTCTCGCGCTCGAATTCACGCGCCTGTTTCGCGAAGATTTCGACGACGTCATTCGTCTGGAGTGCGGCGGCCGCAGTCTCACGGCGCTGGCCGGCGACCTGGCCACGCAGCTCGGCCTCCGCCTGGAGGGCGATCTGGAAGGGAACCTCGCGCGCCTGCGCAGTTTCTGTGCCGCGCGGCGCTATCTCATCTGGCTGGAAGGTGCGTCCGCCGATGAGGCCGACCGTCTCGGCTCGGAGAGCGGAAGCTCCACGCTCATCACCGCGGACCCGCGCCCTGAGCCCCCGCCCGAGGACGAGTCGTTGCGCAACGTGCAGTACACATTCCGCCATCCCGGCATGGCGGACGATTGGGCGGAGTTGTGCCGCCTGGCGCGCCACGGCCTGCGGCTGGCCGCCGAGCAGGGCCGATACGCCGAGAGCTTCGAGGTGCTCGGGCAGTGGCATGCGCTCGCCGAAGCCCGCGGCGACCGCCGTATTCTAGAGGAATCGGCGCGCGAAATCGTATGGATTCTCGAAGGCTGGAATCGTTTCGAAGAGGCGCGTACTTGGGAATACCGCCGCGCCATGCATTACGACGAACAGATGGCGCTCCCCATTCCCATCACCACGCCGCCCCCTTCTCAGCTCCTGCTGGCGCACGATGAGGCGCCCGAAATCGCGGAGGAGAAACGCCTGCGCGTCCCGCGGCCCGAGCAGTTCTCGCTGTTCTAAGACGTTTTGTCCAGTCTTGGGATCCGCCCCCTCGCTTGCGAATCTTTCGTGAGTGGCGCGGGCTTCAGCCGGCCGCGTTGGCCCTCCAGCCGACGCATTCTCGAGAGGCTGCGCCAAGGCTACCCAGTGGAGACTCCTTCGATAGTCCATGAGAAATCCGGCTAACTAACCCTGCGGCGGGGCTGGCAGGTATTCGAAGATCGCGGGCCACACTCGGAACGCGCTGTGCTGAGCGCTTGTCGGCCAGGTCCGGAGTGGCGAAATACCCCCTGCGTGTGCGGACCGTCGGATGACCGGGAGCATTCACCACCGTCCTCGCGCGAACGAAGGCACAAGTTACACCGGGGACATTCGGTTGTAGTCGGGTCTTACGAATGGCTGGCCATCGGATGTATTCGTTCGCCTTACAACTAACAGGCCCGGCAGTGACGCGGACCAACGGCAAGCCGTAACGCTGCGCCTTGATTGTGCGCTTCCAGCCGGCGCCTCCAAGAGCGCGTAATTATGCGCGACGCCCTGTCGGGAGCTTGCTCAGGGTTAGCTCAGGCAACTTGCAACCGATTTGGGGCTGCCAGCCCACTGTTCGTGCAGCCGAGTAGAATGGTGATTTCATGATTGGCGATCGACGATTCCTGAAGACCATCGCAGCGCGGAACGTTCTGTCTTTCGGACCCGACTCCCCAGAACTGGAATTGCAGTCATTGAACGTGCTAATCGGGCCCAATGGTTCGGGAAAATCGAACCTGATCGAGGCCGTCGCTGTCCTTCAGGCCGCACCTGGAAATCTGCTGGATCCGATACAAATCGGTGGCGGCATCAGCGAGTGGTTGTGGAAGGGTGCCGACAGGACGCCGGTCGCGGAGATCGAGGCAACCGTCTTTAATCCTCAGGGCAAGATGCCTCTCCGTCATCGTCTATCGCTCACCATGATCGGGCAGCGCGCTGAACTGGTTGATGAGTCCATCGAGAACGAGCAACGGGACGTGCGCAGCAACCATGACGACGTCGATTTTTATTATCGCTATCAACGCGGTCACCCCGTTCTCAATGTCAAGAGCGAGCCGGATTCGGAGGGACGGGCGCGGCGAGAACTCAGGCGTGAGGATTTGCCGTTTGACCAGTCCGTTCTGTCGCAACGAAAAGACCCGGACCAGTATCCCGAAGTGACCTACCTTGGAGCTCAGTATGCGCGCTTCAGACTGTTCCGGGAATGGAACCTCGGTCGCAACACCGCGGCTCGAAAACCCCAAGCAACGGACCTGGTATCCGACTTTCTGCGAGAAGATGCTGCGAACCTCGCTCTGGTCCTCAACGATCTGGAACACCGATCGGGCCTCCGGCGAAGCCTTGTAGAAAAACTGAAAGACGCTGATGCGTCGATTGAGGACTTTTCGACCAAGGTGCAGGGCGGGACAATCCAGCTTTTCCTTCATTATGCAGGCTTGAGATCGCCTGTTCCGGCAACGCGCTTGTCCGACGGCACAATTCGCTACCTCTGCCTGTTGGCGGTGCTGTGCCATCCTGCGCCACCTCCTCTGGTCTGTCTGGAAGAACCCGAGTTGGGCCTACATCCCGATCTGCTTCCCGGACTGGCGGAACTCCTGGTCGACGCATCGCATCGCATGCAACTGATCGTAACCACGCATTCCGATACGCTGGTGGACGGACTGACGGGGGTACCGGAAACTGTTGTGGTATGTGAGAAGCGCGAAGGCTGGACTCAAATGGATCGAAAGACGAGCGGCGAATTGGCGAAATGGCTCAAAGATTACGGCCTCGGGCAACTATGGCGGCGTGGAGAGATCGGGGGAAATCGCTGGTGAGTGTGAGACTTTATGTCGAAGGGGGTGGCGACCGCAACAAGGCCCTCCAAACGCTTTGCCGGAAAGGTTTTTCGGAGTTCATTCGCAAGTCGGGGCTCGTCGGTCGCATGCCGCGAGTTATCGCTTGCGGTGGGCGCCAGCAGGCTTTTGAGAGTTTCCGAACCGCGCACGAGGATGGGGGTATCGCTACACCACCTGTTCTGCTCGTGGACGGTGAAGGCGCAGTAAAGTTTCCAAACCCGTGGGAGCACGTCAGGCGTCGGGCCGGCGACGAATGGGTGCGTCCAGCCGGAGCCAACGACGATCAGCTACAGTTGATGGTCCAGACAATGGAGGCGTGGTTCCATGCGGATCGTGAGGAACTCCAGGCGTTTTATGGCGACGCCTTCCGGGCGGCGACTTTGAGTGGACGGACGGACGTGGAAACGATACCTAAAGCCGATCTATTCTCAGGTCTTGCCGCTGCAACCAGAGACTGCCGGAAAGGCGAGTATTCGAAAGCCGCACATTCGTTTCAACTGCTCGCACGGATTAACCCGGAAAAGGTCAGAACCGCCTCACCGATATGGTGCGACCGGTTGTTGCGCGCGCTCCACCGGCTGTGTCAATAGCGCGTATCCATGCTCCTCATTCCAAGACCTGGCAGGCGGCGGGATGGCCAGCTCCCGTTTTGCGGGCGGGTTTACAAAGTCCGAAGCCCAACGGCACAATCCTGGTACGCGGGGCTCTGCCTGTACAAGCCAGCGGCCCTTCTCAGAAGTTCGTCTTCGCCGTCGTCGAGTTGCCCGCGGAGTTCGTCACCACCGCCTGGAACGATGCGATCCGGCTGGTATCCCCCACCACCGGGAACACTGCCTTCAGCGCGAACGTTCCGCCTGCCGAGTTCTGGAAGTACGCCGCGAAGTTGGAACTGCCGTTGGCCTGCACCGGCGCCGTCAGCGGATTGCCGCTTGCATCGAAGAAAGTGAACGCCAGCGCGCCCGCCGTCCGAGTATTGTCGAAGCCCGTGAGGTCCACCTCCACCGAAGTGCTCGATCGCACACCCTGCACGGCGTTCACCCCCACTACCGCCGGCAGGATGACGATCGATTGTTGTGCCGTATTGGCGCCCACGGTCGCCGTGACCGTCAGCGTGCCCGCCGTCGTCCCCGTCTGGAACGCGATATTGTTGGCGCTGCCGAAGATCCCCTGCGCCTGCCCGATGAATACGTTGAAGGTGGCCGATCGGCCGCCCGTCGCCAACGTGATCGCCGGATCGTTCGCATTGGAAATCGACGCCAACGGAGTGAAGGACAACGTCAGCGTGCCGGTGGCCGATGTCTGCGGGGTTGCACTCAGGTTGACCGCGATGGTGCCCTGTTCGGCGCTGTCCGGCGCGGGCGTCGTGATGACCACCGTCGGAGTGGGCAGCGCTGGGACCACGCCCACACCGGCGATCGCGAAACTCTGCCCGCCGATCACCAGCGCTCCGGTGAACGTGCCGGCCGCCGTTGGCGCAAATTGAATCTCCAGCGCTGCGCTGGCGGCCGGCTTCACCGTTGCGCCCGCGGCCGGCTGTCCGGCAAGGGAGAATCCGGCGCCCGTCACCGCCAAAGTGGGCACCGGCAGCGATGCCGCCGTCTGATTCAACAGCAGCACTTCGATCGTGGGGCTCTGGCCTACCGGCACCGATCCAAAATTCACCGGCCCCGCCGCCAGCGATTGCACACCCGTCGCCGTCACCCACTGGTAAGTCAGTTGCGCCGGCACCGTCGCCGTCAGGGCGATCGCGATTCCCACCGAGTTCAGCGTCGCGCTGAACGTTCCCGTGCCGCTGGCCTGAAACCCCACCGTGAAGGCCACCGATTGTTGCGGCGCCAGCAGCACCGGAAGCACCGGAGCGGATGCCTTCGCCACCGCGAATCCGCTGCCTGTCAGAGTCAGCAGGTCGAGCGTCGCGGGCGTGGTGGAAACGTTGGCGATCTGGAAGGCCGCGGAGGCCGATGTGCCCGGCGCCACGTTTCCGAAATCGTAGCTGTGAACGACCGGTTGGACGATGCTGCCGTTTACCACGTAAAGCTGGAACTGCCCGCACGCCGGCCCGGCCGCCAGCGCCAGTAACAACATCAGGCGCTTCACGGCTTGCCTACCGTAAGGGCCGGAGCCCCGATGGAGATGCCGGTCGATGTCGCAGTGCCCGTCGCGGGTGCGGCCGCCGTCGCTGCCGCCGTCCCCGACTTGCCCGCCAGGATCGCCCCCGCCGCGCCCGCGCCCGCCGCCAGCGCGCCCAGCACTACCCACTTCACCGAACCGTGCAGGAACGGTTTGCCGCTATGCGAGGAAGCCGCCGCAGCGGCCGTATTTCCCGGCTCGGCGATATATTGAAACGACACCATTCCCGCGCGCGCCTGCTCTTTCGACGCCACAATGCGGATGGCGAAACGCCCCGGCGTGCGGTTCAGGATCATGGTGTGCAGGTTGGCGCGCCCGCGCGCATCGGTGGCCGTCACGTCGGTGCGCAAACTGTTGCCGAAGGTGCCGCCCGGGCCCTCTTCGGGCAGATGAAAGCTGACCGATGCGCCTTCTACCGGCTTGCCGGTTTCATCGGTCACCTCTATCGCCAGAGGACGGGAGTTGTGCGACCCGGCCGCGTTAACCGCGCCTTCCCCTTCGATCACCTGGATATGCAGGACAGCCACCTGCGCCACAGACAGGTGCGCAAGCACGCCCAGCAGGGCTGCCGCGGAAAGAATGAGTTTCAATGTGCCCGGATAGTGGGCGTCCTAATCGGACTTTCTCACCAAAACCACTGTGACGTTGTCGGGACCGCCGGCCGCCTTGGCCGCGGCGATCAATTCACTGCAGCTTTCCTCCAGCGCGCCTGCCCGTGCCCGCGCCAGAATCTGCTCCATCTGCGCCAGCTCCAGCACGCCGTGCAGACCGTCGCTGCACATCAGCACCAGCGCGCCGGTTTGCAGGCGGATGCAATAGTAGTTCACGGTAAGGGGCGCGCTTGCGCCAATTGCCATGGTGAGCACGTGTCGCATGGGATGATTGCGCAGGCTCTCTTCGTCGAGCCCCAGCGGCCGGCCCACCTCGTTGACCCACGTCTGGTCGTCCGTGATGGCGCGCATGCCGGCATCGTCCATGATGTAGGCGCGGCTGTCCCCTACGCTGGCGATGGAGAAGCCCTCGGTGAGATCGAGCGCCGCCACCAGCGTGGTGCCCATCCCTTCCAGGCCGGGATCGCTATGGGCGGCGGCCAGCACCCGCTTGTTGGCCTCTTCCACCGCGGTCAGGAGCACCTGCGAATCGAGCTGCGGCGCCGAATGCACGATCTCGGCCACCGTGTCCACCGCCAGGCGTGACGCGCACTCTCCCGCTTTGGCGCCTCCCATCCCATCGGCAAGCACGTACAATCCCCGTTCCGGCTCAATCAGGCAGTAGTCTTCATTATTGCTTCGGACACATCCTTTGTCCGACATCGAGAAGGCTTCCAACATTCCTTGCGGCTCCCTTCCAAAATACGGCATTCTACCGTTAACCCTCCGTCGCCGACACGTTACCGCAATTGTACTTTGTACAGCATAGCGTAGAATAGAGGAGTTTCAGCATGATTTGGTACCGCCGCCTTCTCCTCACGCTCGAAATGATCAAGTTCGAGCATTCGGTCTTTGCACTCCCGTTTGCGCTCACCGGCGCGCTGCTGGCGTTTCGCCAAAGCGGCTTCGGTTCGCCCGGCCTCGCGCGCCAGGTCCTGTGGATCGTGATCGCGATGGTGGCCGCGCGCTCCGCCGCCATGGCGTTCAATCGCGTCATCGATGCCGAGATAGACGCCCGCAATCCACGCACCAAAATGCGCGCCATCCCCGCGGGACTCCTTTCGCCGCAGTTTGCCTGGTGCTTCGCCGTGGCCGCCGCCCTTCTTTTGTTCTTCGCGGCGTTCGAGTTGAATCCGCTGTGCCTCAAGCTCGCGCCGCTCGCCCTGGCGGTGCTGTTCTTCTATTCCTACACCAAGCGCTTCACCACGTTCTCGCATCTCGTCCTCGGGCTAAGCCTGGGGATCGCGCCCGCCGCCGCGTGGATCGCGGTGCGCGGTTCGCTCGATCCGCGCATTCTCCTGCTCACCGGCGCGGTGATGTTCTGGACCGCCGGGTTCGACGTGATCTATTCCTGCCAGGATTATGATTTCGATCGCGAGGAAGGTCTGTGGAGCTTGCCCCGCGCGCTCGGCATCGCCGCCGCCTTGCGTGTGGCCAAGTTGTTGCACGTCCTGATGATCGTCTGTCTGCTGGCCCTGGTCTATACGCTCCATCTGGAAGCGTTGGCGCTGGCCGGCGTGGGCGCCATTGCCGCCCTGCTGATTTATGAGCACAGTCTGGTGAAACCCAACGATCTGTCGCGTGTGAATGCGGCTTTCTTCACCATGAACGGTTACGTCAGCGTGTTATTCTTTTTATTCTGGGCTGCCGATATTTTCCTCCTCAAATCGGGTGTTTGAAACCATGCCAGTTGTCATCGACGATCCCCGTTTAGTTCCCATTGCCGGCAAGGTGGAAGCCGGCGAACGCCTGTCTTTCGACGATGCGGTGCAACTCTACCGCTCCTCCGATATCCTCGCCGTCGGCTACCTCGCCAACCTGGTGCGCGAGCGCCTGCACGGCAACAAAACCTATTTCAACGTCAATCGCCACATCAACCCCACCGACGTCTGCGTGGCCAGTTGCCGTCTGTGCGCGTTCGGCAAGCAGGTGCGCGACCCCAAAGCGTATACCATGTCGCTCGATGAAGTGTGGCATCGCGCCGGCGAAGGCTGGAGCGAGGCCGTCACCGAATTTCACATCGTCGGCGGCTTGCATCCGGAACTTACGCTCGACTGGTATTGCGAGATGTTGCGCGGGCTCAAACAGCGCTTCCCGCAGGTGCATCTCAAAGCCTTCACCATGGTAGAGATCGGATACCTGGCGCGTCGCGCTAAAATCTCGGTGCGCGAAACGCTCGAGCGCCTGCACGCGGCCGGTATGGATTCCATGCCCGGCGGCGGCGCCGAGATTTTCAGCGAGCGCGTCCGCCGGATTATCTGCGACCACAAAATCGATGGCAATGAGTGGATCGATACCGCGCGTGAAGCGCACCGCCTGGGCCTGAAATCGAACTGCACCATGCTCTACGGCCACATCGAGAACGATGAGGACCGCGCCGACCATCTGGTGAAACTGCGCGCCCTGCAGGATGAAACCAACGGCTTCGTGACCTTCATTCCGCTGGCCTTCCATCCCGATAATACGGCCCTGCACCACATCGGCAAGACCACCGGATTTAACGACATCCGCAATATTGCGGTGGCCCGCCTGATGCTCGACAACATTCCGCACGTCAAGGCCTATTGGGTGATGATGACGCCGCGCATCGCACAAATCGCCCTGCGCTTCGGCGCCGATGACATCGACGGCACCATCGTGGAGGAACGCATCTACCACGATGCCGGCGCCACCACCGTGCAGGGGCTGCGGCGCGCCGAACTGCTCCAACTCATTCGCAAGGCCGGCCGCGAGCCCATCGAGCGCGACACACTCTATCGTGCGGTACAACGCAGCGAAGCGACATTCACCGTGCTGGTCTAGAAGCGTCGCCGCTACCCGCACATGACCCGCATTCCGAGCCGCGCGCCCAGGCCAGCGGTTTTTTCTCTAGTACGCAATTCTGGAATCCTACATGTTTTGGTGGGTTGCTTACCCAACTCTCTTCGGTATAGTTACACCTAAGGGCGCGATTTCGGAGGATCTTGCGTTACCCCCCAATGCAGCTGTCGCACTTTTGGACCTGACGGCTTGAGGCGGCGTTCCTGGCGCCGCCCAAGCCGCGACCAATTCCGCCAGTCTTATTGCACCGCAAAACTAATCGGCGGCGAATGCTCCCCGTTCACCGTCGCCACCAGATTGTAAGTTCCGCTGGCGAGACCGGCCGGCACCTGGATCGCTACCTGATATACCCCGGCTAACCCTGGCGCGAGCGCCGTGCCGTACACCGTCGCCGGCGTACTTCCGAGCATCACGCTTACGCCCGAAACCGAATAGAGGGCCGGCGGCACCGCCTGACCGACGGGCGCGAGCGGGCTGGTATTGCCGAAGCCGGTCCCCCAAAGCACGACGGTCTCTCCCGCCTTTGCCGCCGTGGTGGGAACGCTCAGCGTTCCGTTCGGCGTTACGTACGAATAATCGGTGCGGGTGGCGACGGCATAATTTCCCCACGGGAAGAACGCCGGTTGGGCGGACGCCGCAGTGATGGTGAACGGCACACTGTTGCCTGCCGAGGTGGTCACCACTACCTGCGCCGGCCCGTCCGTCAGCCCCGGCGCAACTGCGTTGATCTGCTGCGGCGTGACCGCATAAATGTACGCCGCCTGTCCGCCGATTGTCACGCTCACCCCATCGAGCAGGGTCGGCAGATTGCCGTTAACTACCCATCCGCTCCAGAGTGCCAAGGCTGACCCGGCAGGCGCGAAATTACTGCCGTAAATCGAAAAGTACGAGCCGGAGGCGGCGCCTGCCTGGCCGCCGGCCGCGTTCGAAATGCTGGTGATGGATGGCAGCACCGGCGGCGGCGGCGCGGTGGTGGCTGAGGCAGCGCGCAGGTTATCGATATAGTCCGTGCCCGCCAGGGGCAGCCACACATACACCGCGGTGATATCGGTGTAGTCAGGCGTGCCGGTGGAGGGGAAGCATTGCAACTGCGGCTGCGAGAACTGGATCGTCACCGTCGTCGGTGTGTTCGCCGGCACGTTGGGCCAGTTCGGGATCTGGCACCACACGCCGCTTGAGCCAGAAGTGAACGCGATGGCCGACTGTCCCGCCGAGGCAAGCTGCACATCCACCGACATCGACGGCCGCCCGCTGAGATTCACCGGCGACGATAGCTGAGTTCCGAACCAGCCCTTCAGCGTCACCGCCGCCTGCAGCCCGAACGAGCCGTCGGTGTGGAACGCCGAGGTCTGCGTCAAAGTGCCGAAGGCGCCGCTCGATGCCTGCGCGGTCCATCCGTCCGTCCCGTTCTCGAAAGACTCGATGGTCGCCGTTCCCGCCGCGCTGGCGGGCACCGTGACCGACAAGTAGGCCGTATTCGAGAGATTCCCCTTGGTATCGGACACAGTGTAGGCGGACCGTGCCGTTCCATTGAACCCCGCTGACGGTGTGAACACCACGCTCTGTCCCACCACCGCGAACGTCCCGCCATAGACGCCGATGCTGTGCTGCACGCCCGTCGTAGTGGGGTCCAGATCGATCGATGCGGGATCGATGCCGGCGCCTCCGTAGGCGATATCGTTGCCCAGCGGATATAGCGTTACCGGATCGCCGAAGACGCCCTGCGCCCATTGATCGCCGGCCACCGGAGGCAGGGAAAGCGTCTGGCCCGCCGCCATCATCTGCGCGAAATTGCCCATCGTGGTGAGCAGCGGGCTGCCGGCTTCGACATCGAACGAAGTGAGCGCTTCGGCATTCGCCGCCGGGGGCTGTCCGGCAAAAAGGTCCCAGAAAAGTCCGCCGGCGCCGCCGTTTTCGAGAATTAGATTGGTGTAATCGTCGTAAATGGTATTGCGGACGTTGCCTAATTCCGATCCGAACTCGCCCATGTATACCGGCTTGCCCATGGCTTTTGCCGAGGTGATGTGCTGCTGGATATACTGTTCCGCCCAGGAGATATCGTGGATCCAGAGATCGGGGTAAAGATGGAATCCCATGACGTCGACATTCGCCGCTTGCGAGAACGCCACGTTATCCACGCCCGTGCCACAGAGGTTGAGGCTCGCCGGTACTCCCGCGCTGTTGCAGAAAAAGCCTTCGTCGCCCACCGCCACCAGATGATTGCTGTCGATACTCTTGATGTAACCCGCGCTATCCGCAATCCAGGTGACGATCGTCTGGGTATTGCACGTACCGGAAGACGGCAGCCCCGTAGGCGGACCCGACCCCTCGCAGCGCGGTTCATTGGACAGCTCCCACATCATGATGGTGGGGTCGTTCTTGTAAGCTACTCCTGAAATGGTGTTCACGTGATTCAGCACGTGGCCAATCCAGTTCTTGTACCACTGGCGGATGGTGGCATCGGTAAAGAACTGGTCGTGATACGGCAGGCCGCGCGCGGAGACATACTGGTCCATGCCGCCGTAGTCGGTCCAGTTATTGGCGAGCGTGACAATCAGTTTGATGCCGAGTTGTCCCGCTTTGGCGATGGCGTAATCCACATTGGCCAGACCGTTGTTGCCGTCGTTATATTGCGGCGCTCCGCTGGAGAAATTCTGCAGGTAAAAGGAAACTCCGGACGTGCCCGAGACATCGTCGAAACACCACATGCGCAGAACCGTGAAATGGTTCGCGGCGGCCGTGGCGAGCACCTGGTCCACCACGCTGTTCGCCTCCTGCATGAGCGCATACGAATTGCTTCCGCCGAAGCGGAACGGCTGCTGGTTAAGTGTTAGCGCGCCGTTGGAGACGCCCACGAATTGCCCGTACAGGGGAGCCGTGCACCACACCATCAATGCCGTTAAGAACGCCGCTTTCCTCATCGCCATTCCCTTTCGCCGTGAGCAGCGCGTGCAGGCTGCCGTTCGGGAAAGCCCAAAGGGGCCTCAGGCAAAGGATAGCGCGACGCAATCGTCTCTTCCACCGGGACCGCCGGCTGCGCCGGGGTGGAGATCAGGCCTGAATTGTTCCGGGTCGTTGCCCGCGATAGCGTTTGACCGCAGCGAGGGCCAACAGACCGCCGCCGAACAGCACGAACGTCGAGGGCTCCGGAGCCGGTGCGGGATCGTAGTCGTAAACAATGCTGACATTGCCGGTGGCGCCACCGGTCCAAGTCGATAGTCCGGACGGAGAAAGCGAATAATCGGTGGCCCACAGCAGGTCGAATGGACTCCCGCCGGTAACTGCGGGGAGCATCGCCGGATTGTAGGTGATGCCGGCATCCGCCACTAGGAATGTGCTGTCGCCGGAAACCTGAAAAGTGAACGAGACCGGCATGTCCGGCGTGTTCCCGTCGCTGTTGCCTCCGCCATTTCCGTCGTAACCGATGCCGGCAAGCGAATAGGTGCCGCCGGTGCTTCCGGTAAACTCGCCGCCATTCCCGCCCGTCGTCCCCTCAGCGGAAAAGGCAATATTCCACATGACTTCGAACGAATTGAGGGTACCGTTGCCACTATCGAAGGGATTGACGGTGGCGGTGAAGTCGCCCGTAGACACGATCTCGAAGCTTCCATCGGTGGTGCCGCTCATCGTGAAATTGAACGGAGTGGTTTGAGTGATGGTGGCGGCCGATAGAGAGGCGCCGGCGAACGTCGAGGCCAGCAGTAAGAAGAGCGCGTTTCTGAGGGTCATGGGGTCCTTGGGGCCTTTGGAACAGGTCTGGCAAACGCGTTCAATTCTACATCATTGCCGCCTTCAGATCCAATTTCCCTTTGGTGAATTTCCGCGCCGCCCTTCCGGCAGCCATTTGAGGTTCGCCCCAGCAGCACCTTCAGGCTGCTCTTGATGGCACCGCCGTCTGCCCATAGCGAGCCGCGCTCAGATCTTCGCTTATAAGTTTCATCGCCGGCTTCCGGACTTAGCCCTCTAAGCTAACCGCTCGGTGGTAACATAGCTCAAACGAGTGGGAACTTTCGGAAACGTCGGTCGGCAGACCTTCGTAAGTCGGTAGGAAAGGAGCAGATTAGATGGCCCGGCCTTTCAAGTACTTTTCGCTGGTGTTGCTGATCGCGAGCTGCGCGTTCTCCCAGCCCGCGATTACTTCCGGTGCGGTGGTAAACTCCGCCAGCTACTTGCATCAGGGTTACCCCGGTTCCGGCATTGCCCAGGGCGCCATTTTCACCATCTTCGGCCGCGGGCTTGGACCCGGCGCCACTACTTCGGCGCCGTCGTTGCCGCTCCAGACCAGCTTAGGCGGCACGTCCGTGGCTGTCACCGCCGGCGGCCAGACGGTAAACTGCTACATCCTCTTTGCGTACGGCACGCAGGTGAACGCTCTGCTGCCTTCCAATACTCCGACCGGCGCCGCCACCGTCACCGTCACGTTTGCGAAGCAGACCAGCCAGCCGGAACCGGTGCAAATCGTCTCCGGCTCTTTTGCCCCATACTCGTTCAATTCCGAAGGCTTCGGAGAAGCTATCGCCACGGACCTGAATTACCAGCAGAACAGCATTATTCACACCTACAATCCCGGCGATTGGGTAGTTCTGTGGGGCACCGGCTTAGGAGGAATCAGTGGAGACGACTCGAATCTGCCGCCCGTCGCGAACATCGGCAGCCCGATGGTGCACGTGGGCAATACCTCGCTCGCACCCTATTACGCCGGCCGGTCGGCGGATTTTCCGGGGCTGGACCAGGTGATCTTCCAACTTCCCCCCGGCATCAACGGCTGCTCGGTGCCGGTAGCGGTGGAAATCGATGGCCTGGTGGGCGGCATGGGACTGATCGCAGTATCGCCGTCCGGCGCCACCTGTTCGGATTCTCTCATGGGGTCCGACCTGGTCAGCAAGCTGGCGTCAGGAGCGACCGTCGATTTCGGGTTCATCCAGATGGTTGCCATCGTGCTGCGCAATGAGAGCCTGCCGAGCGGGATCGCCCTGCCCGATTACGCACAGGCGACGTTCAGCCAGTTCACGCCCCTCACCGCCGGGTTGGCCTCCTATGGTATCTCCTCCGGTTATTGCATGGCCTATAACAATGGCGCCGACATGAGCCTGGGCGGGTTGGATGCCGGACCGGGAATTACGCTATCGGGCCCGTCGACTGCGACTCTTTCTGCGGTGTACCCCGGTTATTATGATGCGGAATTTAACGGCTCCACCGGCAGTCAGTTTTATTACAGCGGGATACGATATACCATTTCCGGAGCGGGCGGGAAACAGGTGGGTGCCTTCAACGCCACCGACACCTCCGGCATTCCCAGCGCCTACCTTTCCGGAATCGTCGCCGGACAGACGTTGTCGCTTGCGGGCGATCTCACGATCACGTGGACCGGCGGCGATCCTGCTTTGCAGAACGGTCAGGTGACCATCGCGGCAGCTTCCAATGGCGTGAACAGCACCGGCGGCGCCTTCGTGTGCACAGCTCCGGTTTCCGCGCATTCGTTCACCATCCCCAAATGGGTGCTTTCCACGTTGCCGCCAAGCACCACCTACAATATCGGTACGTTCCCGGTCCCGGAAGGTTATATTTGGATCGGCCAGTTCAACAACCCGGTAACTTTTCAGACCACCGGGCTCGATAAGGGTATCGTGATCGACGAGTTCTTCAACGGATTCCCGATCTATTTCAAATGAGCACGACGCCCGGGGAGTGGTTCGCTAGGCGGTGAGCAGGACTTTTAGAGTGCCCTTCACAGCGGCCCGGGCGAAAGCTGCCGGCGCCTCGTGCAGCGCGTAGCGCGCGGCGATCATGTCTTCCACCGGGATCGCCCGGCCGGCCAGCAGCGGCAGTGCCGCCTCCAATCTTCCGCAACGCGAGCCCACCAGGGTAATCTCGTTGACGATCAGTGGCGCGGTGTCCACCGCCACCATCCCGTGCACCGTCGATTTCAGAATCACCGTGCCGCGCGGACGCACCATCGCGGCGGCGGTGCGGAGTCCTTCGGCGCTGCCGGTGGCGTCCACTACCCAACCATATTGCGCGGCGGGCGCCTGCCTCCCCGCCAGTTCCACTTGCACTCCGGTGGCGGCGGCAATCCGCAGTTTCTCCCAATGCCGTCCGAACTGGTGGACGCGATAGCCGTGGGCGCGCAGCATCATGGCGATCGCCAGTCCCAGCTTGCCGTCGCCCAGCACCGCGACCGTTTCGCCGGGCGGAATCGATACCTGGTCCAGGATTTCGCATGCCGCCGCCAGCGGTTCGGTGAAGACCGCCCGCTCGGTCGGAATATCGTCGGGGACGAGGTGGAGATTGCGCTCCGGCAGCACGAAATACTCCTGGAAGGCGCCCGGCTGGTTGACGATCCCGAGCACGGTGCGGTGCGGGCAGTGGCGGCCGAGGCCGCGCGCGCACCAATCGCAGGCGTGGCAGGCAAGGTTGATCTCGCCCACCACCCGGCGGCCGGCGAGCGAGGGCGTCTCGGCCGCCACCACCTCCGCCACGAACTCGTGGCCCGGAATTCCCTTGAAGCCGTAATAGCCGCGCTGCAATTCCAGGTCGGTATTGCAGATTCCGGCGGTGAGCAGGCGGAGCAGCGCGAACCCGGGCGGGCGCTCCGGTATGGGAATGTCGCGCACCGCGACGACGCCATTCTCCAGGTGGACGGCGAGCATAAGACTATTATCTTAGGTGGCTATTGCCCCGATAACTATCTTTCACCCCTAAAGGAGGGTAAACGTTAGCCCACAATTTAGCATAAGGCTAATCCTGTGTTTCCTATTGTCTAGCCCTAGGAGTTCTGGTACAAAGTATCTATGCTCTCGCCCGACAAAACAAACTCCCAGGCCAACGGTTACCCCAAGGTCGTTCCCATCCGCGGTTACGGAAGCCAACTGGAGGGCCTGTACGCCCGCCGTTCGGCCGTCGAAAGCCTGATCGAATCGCTTGAAGAATATCAGCGTTTTCGCGCCCAAAGGATCGACCGGAGGGAGACTCGGACCGCATAGTTACTTTGGTAGCAGGGCTTGGATGTGGGCAGCCAGTTCCGGTTCGGTAAGATTCCCCGGATGGTATAAGCGCACGACCCCGGTACCATCGATCAGTACCAGAGTTGGCGTAGTACTGGCTCCGTATTTTACGAAGTTCGAGTTGCTGAGGGGCGCCGAAACGTTCCCCAGCGGGCTGTAGAACTTTTCCCGCACTGCCTCGATGTACTTTCGCTCCACCGCCGGCGGAGCGTCTTCCCCCCCTGCCACATACCCGTAATAGCGTGTCGGCGCAATCAGCACCAAACCCCTGGGGCCATAGATCCGCTCCATGTCCGCCAGAATCGGAATCTCCGCTTTACAGTCCACGCACCAGTGCGCCCAGAAGAAGAGCAGCACGGCATGCCCGTGTAACGAAGCCAGTGGTATCGGTTTGCCTCCGAGCCAGTCCAATTCGTCCAGCGACGGCGCCATTTTGCCCCGCAGACTCAACAGGTTCAGATTCTTTTGCAGGCGGTCGGCGATGGACGAGTTGTGAAACAATGCGATTTGCTCGTTGAGGAAGGTGATCGCTTCGCTGCGCGCCCCCCGGGCAGCCAGCACCTGGGCGTGGACTTCGATTGCCGCGCCCATCGCCGTCGGCAGCCAGGTGTCGGAATCGAGCTTGTGGGTGTGGAGTAGCTGGTCGGCCAGCTTGCGGGTTTCGATGGCGTAGGCGTCGGCCCGTTCCAGGTGGTTGGCGAACAGTTCGCCCCGCGCCAGCCATGAAACTGCCGCGGCGTATTCGGGGGTATTGCCCGCCTCTTTCTGCGCAGCCTGAACGGTGCGCTCCGCCGCTGCCAGATCGTTGCGGGCGATCAGGTCTTTCACGTCATTAGACAGCGTGAGATAGAGGAACAGGGCGGGCACCATGCCTACCAGCTTACAGCAGGGAATCGATGATCTTGGTCAGATTGGGGTTCATCCAGTCGGCCGGCTCGGCGATTTTCAGCGCCACGTGCCCCTTAGCGTCGATGATGTACGTTTCGGGGTACATGAACGTGCCGTACTCCTCGTGCAGTTTCAGGTCGCGCACCGTCAGAAAGGCGGGCGAATACTTCTGTAGGAAGCGCTGGTATGCCTGCGGGTCCTTATCCACGCTCACCCCCAGCACAACCACGCCTTTCGACGCGTAGTCTTTGGCCAACTGGCTGAGAGACGGCGTCTCCTCGGCGCACGGACCGCACCACGACGCCCAGAAATTCAGCAGCAGCACCTTGCCGCCGAAATTGGGCAGCGTGACGGTACGGCCGTTATCGGCGGTGATCGAAAAATCAGGGGCCGTGTCACCCGCTTCGACGACGCGTTGGTGGATGGCGGCATAGAGTACGTAAACCAGGACCACGGCCAGCAGGCCAATCCCTAGTCGCAGAAATCGATCGATTTTGACGCTTCGCATAAGTAAAAACTATAATCGTATTGTATCCCCGCCACAGCCGCCGGCATCGAAAAAGAGGCTCCAACATGCTCATTACCCGCAAAGTAGAGTTCTCGTCCTCCCATATGTGCCGCCGTCCGGAGCTCTCGGAAGACGAAAACCGGCGGATTTACGGGCCGGCGGCCAATCCGCACGGTCATGGGCACAATTACGTGCTGGAAGTGAGCGTGGAGGGCGATCCCGATCCGGTCACCGGCATGGTGCTCGACCTCAAGGAGCTCAAGGAGATCCTGACCCGCCAGGTGGTCGATGTCTACGATCATCGCTTCTTGAATTATGAGGTCCCGCCCTTCGACCGCATCGTTCCCACCGCCGAAAACATTGCCCGCGACATCTGGCAGCGGATCGAACCCCAGCTGAATAGCGGGCCCGGCCGCCTGCGCACCGTGCGAGTGTACGAAACGCCCGATCTGTACGTGGATTATTGCGGGGAGCAGCCTTGTTCCGCGTGACGCGCTGCTACCGCTTCCCCGCCTCCCACCGCCTGCACGCCCCGCAATTGAGCGATGAGGAGAACCGGACGCTTTACGGGAAGTGCAACCATCCTTTCGGCCACGGCCACAACTACCTGCTGGAGGTGACCGCCTGCGGGCCGGTGGACGATTCCGGGCGTGCTGTCGATCCCGAACGGTTGGACGGGCTGGTAGAGCGGCAGGTGCTGGCGGAGTTCTCGCATCGCAATCTGAATGAAGAGGTGGGCGCTTTTCAAGGGCAGGTGCCCACCTCGGAGAATCTGGCAGTGGAAATTTGTCGCCGCTTGAAGCGCCACTGGTCGGAGGTATTCCCCGGAGAGTGGCCCCGGCTGGATCGCGTCCGCATCGCGGAGACCGCGCGCAACATCTTTGAAGTGAAGGCTCATGAAATCCAATAAAGCTGTAGTGAAAGTGATGCCAGTGACACCGGAAGAGCCAAGTCTAGCGCCGCAGATACGCGAAATCCTCGCCAAATTAGGGGAAGACCCTACCCGCGAAGGGCTGGCGAACACGCCCGAACGCGTCGACAAGGCCATGAAGTTCCTCACCAGCGGGTATCGCGCCGACATCCGCAAGTTGGTGAACGGCGCGCTCTACGAAGTGAAGTACGACGAGATGGTGGTGGTGCGCGACATCGAATTTTTCAGCCTGTGTGAGCACCACATGCTGCCCTTTTTCGGCAAAATGCACGTTGCTTATCTCCCGAAGAATCGCGTGATCGGGCTGAGCAAAATTCCGCGCATTGTGGATGCTTTCGCGCGTCGCCTGCAAATTCAGGAGCGGCTGACGCAGGAAGTGGCGCAGACCATCCAGGAGATGATCGACCCGGTGGGAGTCGGCGTCATCTGCGAAGCGCGTCACTTTTGCATGATGATGCGTGGGGTGCAGAAGCAGCACTCGGGCGCCATGACCAGCGCCATGCTGGGCATCTTCCGCGATCGCAAGAAGACGCGCGACGAATTTCTGGCTCTGGTGAATCATCGCGGCCGCGAGTTCTAGGGTTCGCGCATGAGCCCGTCCTGTCAGGACAGGATGCCCCTGGGCCCGGCGCGCGTGATACATCTAAGAGAGAAGTGCACCCGCCCGACCCAGACTTTTCGCGCACCCGGTGCGTCTCCCGTATAGTGATACGTCTCGCGATGCCGCTGGTGCTGGCGGCGCTTGCCTTTGCCGCCGATCCGTCCAACGGCGGCGCTCCTCCGGAAGAGCCTCTCGGTTGTACCGGAAGCGTGACTTTGGGGACGTTCCAGCTATCCGTCCGCCCCTTCACCCAGGGCTCACCGCTGCCGCTCAAATCGGTGGCCGCGGTGACCGCCGGCTCGCGCCTCATCTGGAACCCCGCCCATCTGCGCTTGCCGCCCTCGAATAGCGCTCAGGTCACCGTGATTGTAGTGCCGGCGAGTGACGGCTTGCTGCTCACCCTCGACCCGCGCAAGGCTTCCGAACGCACCGAGTGGCAGCTTCCGGAGCGCCCGCTGGTGATCGCCCTGGTATACGGACCGCAGGGATTGAGCGAGGGCAAACTGCAATCGCTGGTGACCCGCAACCAGGATCTTCTGCGCGAACTGGCGGACTACGCCGAGCAAAGTTCGCAGGTGGAAGACCTGGTGCAACAACTGGCCGACGCCGAACAATCGCGCGCCAGCGCCGATACCGCGCTCAAGGGCGTTTCCGCCGAATACGGAGTGAGCGCCCAGAAGCTGACCTCCACCACATCCACCGATCAGCAGGCCGCGCTTCTGCTGGGCGCACTGGTTCCCGCCGCCACCAACTATGATCCGCTGGCCGCGCAGAGCGCCCAGGTACAGCAGACCGGCGGCCTCGCGGCGTCGGTGGCAGGCCTCTTCTTCGGCAATCCGGTGGCGCTGGCGGCTGGCGGAGCGGCGCTGTTTTCCAATCTCAAGACGGTGCTCTTTCCCAACACCGAGTTCCGGTCGGCCTTCGCGCAGACTGCCGAAAAGGGCAACCTGGCGCTCTGTACCAAGACCTCGGGCGCCAAACTCAAAACGCGCGCGGCGTATCTGTGGGCCTATCGCGTGCCGCAGTTGGACAAACCGGTGTTTACTCTGGCGCGGTCTGCCAACCTGCCGCTGGGCGTCAAGTCCACCGTGGAATTGAAGCCCGGTAAAGAGACATCCCCGAAAGACCTGGCGTTCGCGCGCGATTGGCGCCTGATTTCGGATTCCGGGGAGGGCGCATTTGCGGTCCCCATCAGCACCACCCCCGCGGGCGCCATCGATATCGATCTGTCCAAGGCCAAACTTCCGGCCGGCGATTATCGTCTGGCCTGCACCTGGGATTGGGACCCGCTCACCGTGGCCGGCACCTTGCACGTTCACGCGGACGACCATCTCTCGGAGATCGTACTCACTCCTGAAGGGCACGACAAGCTCATCGAAGGCAGCGGCATCGTGACGGTAGAGTTGCACGGGCCCGACTTTGAGTTCCTGGAGAAGGCCACACTGCAGTCCCCGGCGCGCGGAGCGAGGCCCGAAGAGGTAGAGTTCAATCTGCCCCTGGGGAAGCGGGCCGGGCCGCAGAACGTGGTGGCTTTCGACCTCGACACAGCCAAAAAGGGAACCTACACGCTGGCCCTCACGCAGGCCGACGGCGCCATCCGCAAGGTGCCCATCAGCATCCTTCCGCCCAACCCGAAACTCTCCGATCTTCCGCTGCGCCTGAACGCCGGCGAAAGCAAACAGGCCATCCGGCTGCAGGGCACCGGAATGGACCGCATCGAGGCGGTCACCTCGGGAGCGGGCGATATCGAAGGCGCCCCGGATTCCGACGATTGGGCCGGTGAGATTCACCTCAAACCCGGCGTGAAACGCGGCCAGGATTTCGCCCTCGTGCTGAAAGTGAAGGGGCTGGAAGATCCGCTGACGGTGCCCGGCGCGATCGAGATTGTGGGCGCGAGGCCACGGATCGAATCGGTGCGGAAGTCGCTCCCGGGCGCCATCGGCGTGGAGCTCGGCGCCGATGAACTGCCCGCCGGCGTGCCGGTCGGGTTGGTATTGAATGTCGACCATGTGCACGATACCGCGCAGGCGCGCGTCGACCTGCACTGCCAGAGCGGCGATGCACGGCACGTGCTGACGCTCTCGGCGGGCACGCCGGCAGGAGGCGCCAGCCTCACCAGTGCCGGGCCGGGCGCGCTATACCTGTCGGTGGACCCGGGAGCGGTCGGGTATCCCGGATGCGCCCTGGCGGCGACCGTGATTGTCGACCCGGACGGCCGCAGCGATCCCTACGTGCTGGGGCGCGTCATTCGCGTGCCGCGGCTCGATCGCTTCGAGTTGACCGGCGAGAAGGTGGGCGATGCGAGCTACGCCGGCACGGTGGATGGCCGCGACCTGGACGTGATCGAGAAAGTGGGTTGGGATCCTTCGAACGGCATACCAGTGGATGGCATTCCAACGCCGGTGCCGGGTGCGCATCCCGGCCAGAGCCTGCGGGTGGTGCTGCCCTGGCCGGCGCCCGCTCCCCACGCGCCCCTGTACATCTGGCTGCGCGGCGAATCGCAGGGGCGGAAGACCACTGTCTCGTACTAGCAAAGTGGCGCCACTCTCCGAGGACAGCCCTTTCCGGTTCTAGTAGTACTGGAAGCCTAGGTCCTCGGGGTATTGGTAGTGCCGGGGGTGGCGGCGGATGCCCCGGCTAGCTTAAAGTGTTAGAGAACCCGTCTTGTGAGGAAGCAATGATATCTTTACGTCGAGCCACGATCCCGTTCCTGGTTTTTCTAACCTTGGTGTCGTGCCGCCGCGATCCGAACGTTGCCAAAAAGCAATACCTGGAGAGCGGCAACAAGTACTTCGACCATGGCCGTTACAAAAATGCGGCCATTCAGTACCAGAACGCCATCAAGATCGATCGCAAGTACGGCCCGGCGTATTACAAGTTGGGAATGGTGTACCTGCAAATGAAGCCGCCCCAGGCTGGCACCGCCATCCATCATTTCCGGCGAGCGGTGGAACTGCTGGAAGGCAACCAGGCGTACCAGGAAGAATACATCGAATCCGTGGTGCAGCTTGCGGAGTTGGACATCCAGTACCTTTTCAAGGACAAGACCGTTCTGGAATCGGATGTCCCGCATTATTGCCAGGTGTTGTTCAAGCGCGATCCCAATTCCTTCGACGGCTTTCGTCTGACCGGCGATTTGGACTTCGCCAAGTTCGGACAGGCGGCCGATGCCGGACCGACCGTGGCCAACAAGTTCCTGAGCGACGCCATGGAGAATTACCGCAAGGCCGATTCCATCAAGCCCGGCGTCCCCGGCGTGGAAATGCAGATGGGCGTGATCCTGGTCTTGCAAAACCATCTGGCCGAGGCCGAGCCGTATTTCCGCAAGGTGATCGACAAGGACAAGAGTTCCTATCGCGCCATCATGCGGCTGTACTTCCTCTATATGCAGGAGCAAAAGACCAGCGATGCCGAGCAGCTCCTGAAAGAGGCCATTCAGAATAATCCCAAGAGCCACGAGTATATGGAACGGTTGGCGTACCACTACGGCGCGCTCGGCCGTCACGACGACATGGTGAATGAGTTGGCGCAGATCAAGGCGCACGCCAAAGATTTCGATGCCGTATACCAGGTGGTGGGCGATTTCTATTACCGCACCGGCGATAACGATTCGGCGCTGCGCGAGTATCGTGAAGGTACCGAGAAGGATCCCAAACACCGCGCCACCTATCAGCACGATATTATCCAGGTGCTGTTGCGCCAGGGCAAGCGCGCCGAGGCGGCTGAAGTAAATAATGAGGTCCTGAAAGAGAACCCGAAAGATGCCGACGCCAAGAGTCTGGCCGCTACCTTCCTGCTCGATCAGGGCGACGTCAATAGCGCGCTCACGCAATTGCAGGCGGTGGTGACGAGTTCGCCCGATAACGCGGTGGCGCATTTCCAGCTCGGCCGCGCCTATCTGGCGAGCAACCGGCCAGACGGGCGGGAGTCCGCGCGCCAGCAGTTCGAACGCGCCATTCAGCTTCAGCCGAACCTGATCCAGCCGCGCCTGGGGCTGGCCGAATTGCAGGTGGGTCACGGCGAATACGAACCGGCGCTGGATTCGGTGCAGCAGATCCTGCAGCGAGACCCCGGGAACATGAACGCCAAGATGATTCAATCGCAGGCGCTGCTGGGGCAGAAGAAGTTCGACGTCTCCGGCTCCCTGCTGAAGGACATGCTGAAGACCAACCCCAGCTCGCCGCAGATCTACTACCAGATGGGCACGCAGGCGCTGGCCGAAGGCAAGCCGAAGGATGCCGAGTCCGATTTCCAGCGGGCCTACGAATTGAATCCCGCGAACTCTCAGAATCTGATGGGCGTAGTGAGTGCGGAAATCGCGCAGGGACAGGCGGACAAGGCCATGGCGCTGCTCCAGAGCGAGGCCACCAAAGCTCCCAACCGCATCGATCTGGCATTTCTGTTGGGCACTACCGCCAAACAGCAGGGCAAGTTCCAGCAGGCCGAGGCTTACTTCAATAAGGTGCTGAGTGGGTTGGACCAGAAGTCCAAGACGCGCGCCGATTTGTATATGCAACTCGGGGACTGCTATCGGATGGCTGGAGATCTCAATAGCTCGATCGCCAATTATCAGAAAGCGCGTGAAATCCTGCCCGACAATGAGACGGTGCTCGGCGCCATGGGCGTGGTGCTGGATCAAGCGGGCCGCAGCAAGGAAGCCCGCCAGGCGTATGAGGCCTGCCTGCGGGTAAATCCGAACAATGCGTTCATCCTGAACAATCTGGCGTACCTGATGGCGGAAACCAATGCCGACCTGGATGTGGCGTTGAATTACGCCCAGAAGGCGCGCGGGCTCAGCCCGGGCATGGGCGAAATCACCGATACCTATGGCTGGATTCTATTGAAAAAAGGGCTGGCGGAGCAGGCCATTCCAGTCTTCCAGGACCTGGTGAGCCGCGTTCCCACCAACTCGAGTTACCGCTTCCATCTCGCCAAGGCGTACGCCCAAAAGGGCGACAATGCCAAGGCGTCGGGCGAGCTGCGGGAAGCGCTCAAATACAGTCCGTCGCGCGGCGAACAGCAGGAAATCCAGGACATGCTGTCGAAGCTCGGCGGCCGGTAAGCGGGCTCGCACCGGGGCCTGCCGAATTGTACCCGGTTGGCAGGGATGAAGAGTACGGAAGAATCGTCACCCATCCCTGCGCGGCGGGACGCCCCTGCTCCGCCACATCGTCGTCTTTCCCCGCGATACCGCTGGAGTCCCCAGGTCCGACCCTTCGCTGCGCCAAGAGGCCTCACCGATTACACTGGTATAGTTCACGCCCATGCCCAAGAAGGCTCCCAACACTAAGTCCGCGTCCGCTGCCGCCGGGGCGCCGTCACCTTCCGCCCAACCGGCCGCCGACATCGACCTTAAGGACAATTCGCTCTATCTCAATCGCGAGCTCAGCCTTTTGTCGTTCCAGCGGCGCGTGCTGGAAGAGGCCGAGGATGAGGCCAACCCGTTGCTGGAGCGCGTGAAGTTCCTCTCCATTCTGGGCTCCAACATGGACGAGTTTTTCATGGTGCGGGTGGCCGGTCTGGCCGCCCAAATGGATGGCGGACTGGCCGAAGCCGGGCCCGATGGCATGAGCCCGCGCGCCCAACTGGTGGCCATCCGGCGCGAGTACAAACGCCTTCTCAACGAGGGCCATCGATGCCTCGACAAACTCTTGCCGCGCCTCGAAAAAGAAGGCATCTCCGTACGCGACTATGCCGGCCTGAACGCCGCCCAGCTCAAGGACGCCGCTAAATACTTCGCCGCCACCGTGTTTCCCGTGCTTACTCCGTTGGCGCTCGACCCCGGCCGTCCCTTTCCTCACATCTCCAATCTGAGCCTGAACCTGGCCGTCTTGATTCGCGATCATTCCGGCGAAGAGCGATTCGCGCGCGTCAAGGTGCCCGATTCGCTGCCGCAACTGGTGATGCTCAACGGATCCGCCAAGGCCAACCCGAAGAAGCCGCGCAAGCGCGTCGACCTGGTCTGGCTGGAGCAGGTGATCGCCGCCAATCTGGCCGCCCTCTTCCCCGGCATGGAAATCCTGGAGGCGCATCCCTTCCACATCACCCGCGATGCCGACGTGGCCATCAAGGAACTGGAGGCCGAGGACCTGCTCGAGTCGGTGGAAGAAGGCGTACGACAGCGGCGCTTCGGCAGCCCCATCCGGCTGATGGTGACGCATGAAATGCCGACCTCCATTCTGAATATTCTGGTTCAGAACCTGGAGATCACCACGCGCGAAGTCTACCGCATGCCGCGGCCGCTCTCCTTCAAGCGGCTGATGGGCCTGTATAACATCGACCGGCCGGAGCTGAAGTACGCACCGTTCCAGGCAGCCCTGCCCGCGGCGCTTTTCGGCCTGGGCGAGGAGGAGGACGTCTTCAGCCGCATCCGCCGGCAGGACATCCTGGTCCACCATCCCTTCGATTCCTTCCAGCCGGTGATCGAATTCCTGCGGCGGGCCGCACGCGACCCGGCGGTGCTCGCCATCAAGATCTGCCTGTACCGCGTGGGGCGCAACTCGCCCGTGGTCGAGACCCTGCTGGAGGCGCAGGAGGAGGACAAACAGGTGGCGGCGCTGGTGGAATTAAAGGCGCGCTTCGATGAGGAAAGCAATATCGAATGGGCGCGCGCGCTGGAACGTTCCGGCGTGCACGTGGTGTACGGCCTGATGGGCTTGAAGGTGCATGGCAAGGTGGCGCTGGTGGTACGGCGCGAGCAGGACCGTATCGCCCGTTACGTCCACATTTCCACCGGCAATTACAACGCTGTTACCGCCCACTTATACACCGATATCGGACTATTTACCGCCGACGAAGATATCGCCGACGACGTGAGTAACTTATTTAATTACCTCACGGGGTATTCGTATAAGTCGGACTACAAGCGGCTGCTGGTGGCGCCCGTGAACTTGCGCGAGCGGCTGGAAGGGCTGATCGAACGCGAGATCAAGCATGCCAAGGCGGGCCGCAAGGCGCATCTCATCTTCAAGGTGAACTCGCTGTGCGATCCCCACATCATCCGGTCTTTATACCGCGCATCGCGCGAAGGGGTGCGCATTCAACTGCTGGTGCGCGGCATCTGCTGCCTGCGTCCCGGCCTGCCCGGCGTCAGCGACAATATCGAGGTTATCAGCGTGGTGGGGCGCTTCCTGGAGCACAGCCGCATCTATTACTTCCACAACGGTGGCGATGAGGACATGTATCTCGGCAGCGCCGACATGATGCCGCGCAATATCGACCATCGGGTGGAGGTCCTGGTTCCGATACTGGACCGCTCACTGGTCCGCACCCTGCGCGAGGATGTTCTGGCGATTTACCTTTCCGACAATGTGAAGGCCCGCCATATGTCGCCGGCCGGAATCTACACGCGGAAAAGAGGGAACGAAGGCCGGTTGAGAGTGAATAGTCAGGAATATTTACTGCGCAAACGGCCGGGTCTCAAGCACCACAAGGCGCGCATCAAGCTGCGGCCGTAGCCCTTACGGACACGCGAGCGTGCCCTTTACTGGGGCGGGACCGCAAAGCTCTTCTCGACGTGCGCGGCAGTGTTAGCCGGCGATAGCCCCGCCAGCCGTTCACAAGAATTTTCCGCTTTTTTTGAACCGGCAACCCGCTTATCTTCCACCGGGTTAAGCTTTCCGCCACCCACGCTGCGAATTGCCTCCGCACCGGCGCATGCCATTCTGGGCCGTTCTCAGGACATCTTGTCCTGACAGTCCGGGAGAGATTGTATGTACGAAACGAATTCGATTCCGCCGGCCCCTGACCAGGCGGCCCTTGCGCTGGATGAAATACTGGGCAGCGGCCGGGCATTTAGCGCCGCCGCAGGGCGTTGTTCCGCGGCCGATGCCGAGTGCCTCCGGCGCCTGCGCGATGAGAAACTGTTTGCGCGCCGGGGGATCGCCTGGGAAGGCTTTTGCCCGAAATACCTGGGCCTGAGCGGCCGCGACGCCAACCGCATTATCCGCAATCTCAAAGAGTTCGGACCGGCCTACTTCGACCTCGCGCAACTGATGCGCATGACCCCGCTGCGCTATCGCAAGATCGCGCCCGCCGTGCGCGACCGGAGTATCCACGCGCATGGCGAGGCGATCCCGCTGGTTCCCGGGAATGCCAAAGAGGTGCTTGCCGCGGTCGCCGAAGTGCGCCGCGCACTGTCCGCGCCTCCGCGCCTCGAGCGCGATCGGCTGACCGCCGTGAATCGCCGCTGCGATCAAATCCTCAAGGATCTGCGCCTGCTGATCGCAGCCAAGCCCCGCGGCGCCGATAAAGTCATGCTTCGCAGTTCTATTCAGGAGACCATCGTGGTGTTACGGGCGCTCGATCTCGATTTGGGGCAGTGAGGCAATCGGACGCCGGCCAACATTCATTCTTACAATCGGGCGCAATAGTATTCGTAACAAGGCTGGCAAAGCCCGTGGCTGACTTGCGGCGGGCGAGAGCCCACAAACTCCGGCACCCAATCCCAACGGGCCGGCGGTTTGTTCGTCTTCGTCCGCCGGCAGTTACTGCACATGACCAGGATACCGTCGGAGTTACGATAGCTGCCTTCAATCCCGGGAAAGGGATCGCCAGGGTGTGCTGCTTCCACCAGCAGCGCATTCACCACCAGCAGTTGGCCGTCAACGGGATAGACTTGCATGGAGAATCGCCGCTGCACCCGTGCACTGGAACACTCGTACTCCTGCTGCCAGACGGCGCCGGTATCGAGGACCCGCTGGAAAGCCCGTCGGTAGTGCCCCGCCACTTCGCCCGAAATCGAATCGAAGAGGGCGCTGCCGATCATTGACGAGCGCAGCAGCTTTTCGCCGCCGTTTGCCAGCGCGAAGCGATCCCACGCCGCATTGCACAGGCGGAATCGCCAGTCGCGATCGAGTAAGTAGATCACCGATGGATCGTTCTCCAGGGCGCCGGTGTCGAGTAAGCCATCCATCGCGTTCTCCTCCGCTCAGCCCAACAGCAGTTGGTTGACCTGCGCCAGCAACAATTCCGGGGCGCTGGTCTTATTCAATGTGGCGGTGGCGCCGAGGCACTCCGAAGCCGGCAGCAGCGCACCGCTCAGATATCCCGATATCACCAGCGTCCGCAATCCCGGGTACAGTTCTTTAACTTGTTTGAGAACCTCGAACCCATCGGGCTTCGGCATACAAAGGTCCAGTATCAGCAGATCGAACTTTCCCTCTGCGGACAACGCCTGGAGGGCATCGCCACCCGACTCCGCGGTGCGCACGGAATAACCGCCCTTGGCCAGAATCAGGGAGAATAACTTCAGGGTGCTGGGGTCGTCGTCCACCAGGAGTAATCGGAGTTCCACTGTTATATGGTATCGCCTGGATGGTCAAGTTGCGCGAGTTACCGGGCGGGGTTCCAGCCATCCCGCCCTTTCAGAAAAACTGCAGGCGCGAACTCCGCCGCTTCCGCCGGCGTCAGGCGATGCGCCCATTCCACCCGCCCCGCGGGATTCGCACCCGGCCCGCTAGATCCCGCCTCGCCGAACCAGGCTGTCTTCTCGCGCGCCGGAATGCCCCAGTTGCCCCAGCCGTCGGGACGAATATGCTCCCCCATCCGGCATTCGATATAGACGGTGCGGGCGTAATCGCGCCAGGGCCGGCCGAGATAGACGCCTGCGCCGGAGTCCTTCGGCGGGAACGGCGTCTCCCCGGCGGCCGCCGCCGCGGAGTTCAACCTCAACAGACCCGGAACGCCGGTAAGACGGCAGCCGCGGAAGATCAGGCCGGTCGGCTCGTCGGGAGTCGTGCGGCTGGAGGCCGCAATGTAACCGCTGCCTCGACTATGGATCTCACATTGGTCGAAGACCGCGGCGGCGTTTCCGAAGATGAAATCCACGTGACCCTCGACAAAACAATCGCGGTAATATTGCCGGCCAGAGGAGGCGTAAAGGGTATCCTGCCAGCCGCTGAAGCGGCAATTGTGGAACGTGGCGCGGTCGGAGTGGAGTGAGATCGCCACCGCCTGCGAGCCTACGCCGAAGCTGTTTTCGAAGGTGATATTGCGCGCCTCGAACCCGTCCGCCGTCACCTCCACGATGGAACTGAAGAACGTGCCGCCGGCGGCCGCCGCGCTCATCGAGGCGGAGATGGCGGTGGATGCCGCGTCCCGGCCGGCAAAGGTGAAGTTGATGCTGTCGCGCGGCACTTTCACGCGCTCGCGGTACACGCCCGGGCGGATATCGAGAATCACCCGCGAGACGTCGCGCGGTGGATGATCGAGAACATGATCGACGGCCCGCTGGACGGTCGGGAAATCGCCGCTCCCATCCTGCGCGACCACCGCGCGAACCACACCCGCTTCGCCGGAAGATTGCGCGCGCGCTGCGGCACTCAGCAATCCGGCAGTGGCGAGAAAAGCTCTTCGGGTCGGCATAAACCCTAGCTTGTCAATTGGCGCGCACGTGCGTCAACTGGACGAGCGTCCGGCGGGCCCGCGAGCGCTGGAAGTGGCATACCGATCCTATGCCGGTCGGGTGGACAGCATCACAATTGAGGCCGGGAAGCGCGGCGGAAAACCGTGTATTCGCGGCTTGCGCATCACGGTGTGGGATACCAAAATCAGTTGAACTTGCAGCAGCCTGGCTGTCGCCGGCACATTCGAAGCTACCTCTAATCTCGGATCGTAATAAATGCACGCCACACCGGTTGGCCATTCCACAGCAAGTCAACCCGGAACAGCCCGGCACCAAGCTGAGACGGCGCGACCGGAAACAGCACCCGCATCGGGTCGGACGACAAACTCGTCTTCTTAGGGTCAACTTTCACCCGCACGCGGTTTTGACTGTCATACACCTTCGCGGATACCAAGCCCTTCGACTCTTTTCCTTTTCGCTGCCATTCCGAAATGATCCAGATCGACTTATCCGCCACTGTAAATTCCGTAACTGGAGGCGGCAATGGCTCGCTGGCCGACTTAGTCGGGTTCCTGGCAGGAATGGCGTATATCATTTCGTCGAGTTCGGTAACGCCTTCCGTCAGGACGCCGGATGTAAGTAGCTCGCCGAGCGTGGACGGTCCCCCCGCGCCGCTCGGGGGCAACCCGCCAAGAGGACTGATCGCACTGAGAGCGTCTGCGCTACCGCGGAGCGCCGGATTCGAAATGAGCTTGCGACCTGCGTATCGCAACCCGGGGAGCAAACTGCCTCCCAAAATTCCCACCACGTCACCCCTGGCGTCTAAAACCGGCGCGCCCGCCGATTCCAGGGGGAGATTCGGCGAAATCTGAATCCGGGCGCCAAAGTCCGGCACGTTTCTCCGCGCCGAAACGTCCACGCCACCGATAGTAATGGCGCCGGCATCGACATTGAACGTGATCAGTCGATCGCCAACTACAACACGGCTCGGATCGCCGAATACGAAGGGCTTCGATCCACCGGTGTCGCATGCCATCTCAGCCCAATCGCCCGGCCGCGACCACGCTACCACCTGGTCCGTCCGAACGGTCCTGCCGTCGGAAAACTCGATCTCTACTTTTGCAGCCCCGTCAATCGCCTGGAGGGCCGTGAGAAGCCGGCCTTTGGCCACCACGAATCCGATCGCTGTATCCACGGGCCGCCCTTGCGAATTGAGTTTGCGAACCCAGGCCAGCGAGGGCTGCGCTCGCTTGAACATCTCGTCGAGTGTCGGTAGTTGGGGACGGTTTTCAACAGGCAATTCGTGAGTGCCGGCTATTTCGAAACTGTGGGAACCCGCTGGCTGGCCGTCAATGCGGACTTCCAAACTCCATACGCCCGGCCTCATCTTGGGATCGATCGTATAGTTCCAATAGCAGGTCAGGTCTGATGTTTTCGACTCGATCTTTACATCGGGCGAAACCTCAACCACGCGCCCGTCGGGTGCTCTCCACATGCCGGTGAGGACGTGCAGGCCGGAAGGACCCTTCCACTCGAAGTACACAACGAAGGACTGGTCCTGGGGGTAGACGAACCGGCTTCGAACGTCACTAACTACCAGCTCGGATCCGCTCACCGTTCCAGAAGGCCCGGAGAGCGATCGCACAAGTTGGAAATCTCCTGCTGTTACAGCGGAGGCAAAGCAAAACACCGTCGCAACCGCGCAAACCAGGCGATGCACATAGCGAGATTAGCACAGTAGCTGATTGGCCTATTACACCGGATGAGAGGCGGATTCCCGCGTGAATCTTATGCCAGGTTCGGAACCGGAGTAGTAACTCGGAAGACCGCATGGTCTATGCTTCAGCGCAACGGCGGCAAGCCCGCGCGGGCGTTACCGCAGAAGAGTGTCCCGGCCCAACCTGGCCAGGCGATACCGGAGATGTGGTTGTGTCCGCCATGGAGAGCCACTTCGTCTTGCAGGCCGACGGAGGGCGCTGCATGAAAACGTCTCGCGCATGCGTGGCGCCGCACCGCTTTCGAGAGGTGAGCTAAAATCGACCAATGCGTTTCGTTCGCCACCTCTATCCCATTCTTCTCGTCCTTCCGCTGTTTGCCCAGCCCAGTGCCACCATCTCCCTGAAGCCGGGGCGCGATCCCGGCCAGGCCGTCGACGAGGAGTACACGCGCAAAATCCGCGAGTACACCACCGAGACTTTCTTCAATTCCCCGCTTACCGATTACCTGCCCGCCTCCAAAACCGTACCCACCCCCAAAGCCGTCCTCGGCGACATCGCCGGCGCGCCCGGCATCCTCCCCTACTCGGCCGAAGTCTACAAGTACATGCGCATGCTCGCCGCCGCCAGCCCGCGCGTCAAAGTCTTCAGCATCGGCAAGACCGAAGAGGGCCGTGAGATGATCGCCGTCGCGGTGGCGTCCGAGCGCCTCATCGCGCAGCTCGATGAAAATCGCCAGCGCCTCGCCAAGCTCGCCGACCCGCGCACCATCCAGCTCAACGACGCTGAGGCCGACCGCCTGGTGGCCGCCTCCACTCCCATTTACTACATCACCGGCACCATCCACTCCACCGAAACCGGCGCGCCCACCGCCCTCATGGAACTGGCCTACCGCCTGGCGGTGGACGACAGCGCTTACGTCAAATCCATCCGCGATAACGTCATTACGCTGATCACCCCCGTAGTCGAAGTGGATGGCCGCGACCGCATGGTCGACATCTACCGCTGGCATCTCGCCCATCCCGGCCAGGAGTGGCCGAACCTGATTTATTGGGGCCACTACGTGGCGCACGACAACAATCGCGACGCCATGGGTCTCACCCTGGCCCTCACCCGCAATGTGCTGAACACGTTCGTAGGCTGGAAAGCGCAGGTGCTGCACGATCTGCACGAATCCGTGCCCTACCTCTACGACAACACCGTGGGCGATGGGCCGTACAACGCGTGGATCGATCCCATGCTGGCCGACGAATGGGAAATGATGGGCTGGAACAACGTCTCCGAGATGCAGAAATTCGGCATGCCGGGGGTATTTACGCACGGCACGTTCGATACCTGGTCGCCCAGCTATCTGATGTTTATCGCGGCCACGCACAACGGTATCAGCCGCCTGTATGAGACGTTCGGCAACGGCGGCGCCGATACCGAAGAGCGCAGCCTGCGCCCCAACGAGTACGCGCGTACCTGGTTCAAACAGAATCCGCCGCTGCCCAAAGCGAAATGGTCGCAGCGCGACAACAATAATTACGAAGAGACCGGCGTGCTGACGGCCTTGGCCTATTTTTCGGCCAACAACAAGCTCTTCCTCCACAATTTCTATCTCAAGGCGAAGCGCTCCATTCAAAAACCGAAGACCGAAGGGCCGTCGGCCTACGTGTTCACCGCGGACGATCCGCGTCCCGGCGCGCAGGCCGACCTCCTCCGCATGCTGCAGGATCAGGGCTGCGAGATTTCGCGCGCCAAAGAAGCCTTCACCGTCATGATGCCCGGTAAGAAGGCGCGCGCCGGCCGCGGCGGGCGCGGCGGCAACGATGCCGCCGGCGATGCCGAGGACGCCAAGCCGGCCGAGGCCGAAGCCGCCAAGCCCAAGCCCGAACCGCGCACTTTCCCCGCCGGCAGCTACATCCTGCGCATGGACCAGCCCTACAGCCGCATGGCCGATACCCTGCTCGACTATCAATATTGGGCGCCCAACGATCCGCAGAAGAGCATCTACGACGATACCGGCTGGACCTTCGGCGAACTCGGCAACGTGCAGGTGGCGCGCGTCACCGACGTCAAGGTGCTCGACGCTCCCATGTCCACCGTGGATGGCCAGGTGACCGCCCCCGGCGGTCTGGAGGGCACCGGCAGCATCTACCTGATCAATCACAATACCGATAGCGCGCTCATCACGCTGCGCTACCGCTACCCCTCGGCCACCTTCGACGCCGCCGAGGAGCCCTTCGAAGAGGGCGGCCGCAAGTACAATCGCGGGTCGTTCGTGATCCGCGATATCGCCGCCGGCGATCTGGGGCAGAGCGCCCATGAACTCGGTCTGCACGCTTACGCGGTGGATGCCGCGCCTTCCGTGAAGACGCACCCGGTGCGCGCCGCGCGCATCGCCATCATGCACACCTGGATGAATACCCAGGCCGAGGGTTGGTGGCGGCTCGAGTTCGATCGCCTCAAGATTCCCTACACCTACATCAACACGCAGACCGTGTCTAAGGATGCCGCCCTGCGTTCCAAGTACGACGTCATCATCTTCGGACCGGGCGCCGGCGGCAACGCCGAGACCATCGTGCAGGGTCGGCCCATGTACGGCAATCCGCTCCCGTGGAAAGTGACGCCGGAGACGCCCAACCTGGCCCACACCGATGAGACCGACGATATGCGGCCCGGCCTGGGATTTCAGGGTCTGGAGCACCTGCAGGATTTCGTGGAGCAGGGCGGCCTCTTCATCGCTGCCAGCGATACTGCGACCTTCGCCGTCACGTTCGGTTTCACTCCGGGCGTTTCCACCACGCCGGCGCGCACGCTGAAGGTAACCGGGTCGGCCGTGCGCTCTAAGATCGTGGACCGTGCGAGCCCGATTCTGTACGGCTATGCCGACAACCTGGCGATCTTCGCCTCCAATCCGCCGCTGTTCGGGGTATCGAATATGGTGGGCGGCGGAGGCGGCGGAGGACGCGGCGGTGGCGCCGGCAATGAGCGGCCCACCGGCCGCGGCACCGAAGACGACCCCGACATTCCGCAGGGTCGCGCGCCCGCCGACATCCCCATAGAGCCGAAGGCCGAGCGCTGGGAAGCCACGCCCATTACCGACGAGCAGTTGCGCAATCCGGTGAACGTGATTCCCCCGGCCGCGCGCCCGCGCGTCGTGCTCCGCTATTCCAACAATAATGAGCTGCTGGTCTCGGGCCTGCTGGATAACGGCGCCGAACTGGCACAGCGTCCCGCAGTGGTCGACGCGACGTTAGGGAAGGGGCACGTGGTGCTGTTCTCCAACAATCCTTTCTGGCGCGCGGAGACGAAGGGAAGCTACTTCCTGGTGTTCAATGCGATCCTGAATTTCGACAACCTCTCGGCAGGAAGGAAGCTGGCAGCAAAGTAACGGCGGCAAGCTTTAGCTCTGCTTTAGCTTGCCCGTGTAGCGCTGGTCACCTCCATGAAAAAACGATCCGCCACAACTCCCGCTCGCCTCTCACCCGGCGATCGAAAGACTCGTCCTGCCGGAATGGCGTTCGCCTGGCGACGCACCGGACCTCGACCTCGGCGCCCGCCGGCTGCGTCGTGGACGCGATACCGCTAATCCTGCTGACAATCACCACCTGCCCCGCCACCACGCCACCCTTCGGCGCGATCACCGGCAATCCCAGTACCGGAATCGCGGTTTGCTTCCGCCTCGTCAATCGCAGGGCGGAGGAGCTTTCGTCCTCTTGAAGTCGACTGATTTCGTGATGTTCCTGCGCGACCTCGCCATGGTCGCTCGGCCCTCCACAGAGCTTCTCTACCAGAACGCCCTCGCGACCGACGACGCGCGCCGAGTGCATGCAGCGCTCTGCTCGGAACCCGCCACGAGGAGACCGGTCCGGGCGCTGCTGGCACTTCAGTACCGTTTGCCGGCAATCCACCCGAAAACGTTCGTCAGAGGTCAGAAGCGCGTTATGGGGAGTAATGCTTCTGGAGGGTGTGCAGAGGTCAAAGTCGCTTGCCTTTGGCGGCCTGCCCGGCAAGCAGAAAGGTGCTCGGAAACTTCCCCCTGCCACAGAGCTTGAACGTTCCGAAATCCTTATACCAATCCCCATCCGGAACCTCGTCGTTCCCGCGCCCTGTCTCGCAAGTGGGCCCACTTCTCTCTGGGAAGGCGCTCCCACTGGATTCTCGGCATTCGTCAACGGCCCAGGATCAGGGCGCGAAATTCATCCACAATCCGGTCCTGCTCGTTCGGATCGTCCTTTGCGAGGTTGTCCTTCAGTTTCTTGAAGAACTCGCGTTTGCGGTTCGCCTGACTTTCCAGGCCAAGGCGCACCAGCGCGGCAATTGCTTTGCTCATGCTAGTGTCAACCGTTTCGGCGTATCGTTCCACTTGGCTCGCCACCGTCGACGGAAGTGCGACGCTATACCGCGACTCGGGTGTGCTGCGACGGATCGTTTTGGAACCGCGCGCCCGGCCTTGTTGGCTCCGGCTCGCCGTCTTCGTTGCCGATTGAGGCATATAGAATCAGTATGCCGCAGCATGCAGCAATCGGGCAACACAAGTCTGGCAAGCCAGGCCCCCCGCCTATAGGTGATCGCGAGCGCGAGGCTTCCCCAGCGCCCGGATGGCACACTCTGGTTGCCGGACACGACTGAACTTCGGACGCACCGGATCGAATGAGTGATCCGCGCATAATGGTGCACAATGTGGCCTCGACAACTTGCCCGAAGACTGCAGTACCGTTTGCCGACGATTCGGGCGGAGGTCGCCGCGCCCCAGAACGCCGTGCCGAGTTAGTAAAGCAACCGCAAATTTCAGGAAGCATCGCGTTGATTTCGAGGAAGCGGGCACAGTCTTCCTTCACCCGCTGGCGATAACGTTCCCCGACCCAGACCATTCACCAACGGAGAGCCGTGAGATCATGATCGGCTTACAATCAAAGTGCGTCTGGTGTTCGCAGCGCGAACCGGGCGTCGGCAATATGAAGAAGGAATCGTTAGTGAAGCGCGTAGATGAGTTGCGACGGAAGTACGATCTGTCGCAGTTAAACGGCGCTATCTGGGGCAAATACTATCGCCGGGCCAGCGCCAGGAACGAATATTGTGTTGATTGAACCCGACCTTGCGACGATTTTTCCAGACAGCGAGGCGGTCAACCGCGCACTTCGGGTCCTAGCCGACGCCTCCCGGGCAGCGACTGGCCAACCGAGCGCGGTATCGGCAGGCCTCCCGAGTGGCAGGACTCTTGTGATCAACAAAAGTTCATGAACATCAAAAACAGCGGGCTCGGCCTTCCCGGCGAACAGTGTGCTTGTTTAGGCAGAGTAACCCGAGGGTTGAACGCTGCGAAGAGATGAATTCGTGATTTCAGCCGTCGGGTCATCAGGCCATTTCCCATCGCGGCGACCAACCGGCGCGGCGCCGCGCCGCTCCCACCGGGCTGCCGTTACAAAGAGGTCAAGTATCAACCGGAGGCAACGCCCGCATTGTACAATGAATCGGAATTGTAGCATCATCGGATGTAATCTACTGCACCGAGGAGGCATCCTTGGGCTGCCGGGACACGTTTATGGCACATCTAACTAGGTTCTCTTTTGATGTCTTCCTAAGTCACAACTCCAACGACAAGCGCCGGGCGCGGCGGCTGGCAGAACGTCTGCGAGCCGCGGGGGTGCGAGTCTGGTTCGACGAGTGGGCTATTAGGCCAGGCGACGATATCTACTTAGCTATAGAGCGCGGGTTGGAAGCTGCGCGCACCTTAGTGCTTTGCCTTTCGCCCGCGGCATTCAACTCGAATTGGGTAGCGTTGGAACGTAGCACGGTCCTTTTTCGGGACCCCTCAAACGCAGAACGCCGCTTCATTCCAGTCCTGCTCTCAGACTGCGACATGCCGGACACCATACGGCGGTATAAGTACCTGGACTATCGTGAGGAGGCCGAGGCCGCCTTTTCGGAGCTCTTATCGGCCTGTCAGGCACCAGGGCAGCAAACGCGATCACTCGGTCCACGAACCCGATTAGAGGGCGCACCAAATAGCGAAGATCCTCGAGTCGATGAGGGTTCGCGGTTTCTGTGGGAGTGTAAGCTCACGGGTCACTCGGGACGGGTCAATAGTGTCGTCGTCAGTGCGAACGGGCTTCGAGTAATAACGGGATCAGATGACGGGACGGTTCGGATATGGAACGCCGAAGACGGAAGCTGCAACGCCACCCTTGGGCACGGCGCGCAAGTGAGTTGCGTCGCCGTGACACCGGACACTGCTAGGGTGGTGTCATCATCACATGACGGGGTGATCAAGATTTGGTCACTCTCGTCAGGTCGCTTGGAACGCGTCCTTGCGGGTCATCCGTCTGGAACGGAACTGGTCTTTCCGGCTCCAGATGGGGCAGGTTTACTCTCTATCGGAACTGAGTCGTCGAACAAGGGATGCGTGAAAGCGTGGGACATAGGTTCTGGACGGTGCACAAAGACAGTCGATCTGGGGACAGCCTTCTGGGCGGCGGCTGTCGATGCAAGTGCCAAGCGCATCCTCATCGGCGATGGCGAGGGCGCCTTGGCGTTGTGGGATCTAGACGCGGCGAGAAAACTCGTGACCATGAAAGGACACGCGGACAGACTCTGCTCCATCGCAATAACCCACGATGGGAGGCACGCGTTTTCGGGGTCCTATGACAAGACAATCAAGGTCTGGGACCTCCAGACCTGCAAGTGCTTGGGAACGTTGGAGGGGCATGGCGGACCGGTGCGCTCAGTCGCCCTTTCGCCGGGCGGTAGAACGGTTTTCTCCAGTTGCGACACCGACCATACGACTCGCTTATGGAACTGGCAATCTGGAAAGTGCCTGGCAACCATCCAGGAGAATTGGGTCCCGACTCTTGTCACATTCAGTCCGAACGAGCGGCTAATCGCCATCGGTACACGCAAGGGTGCAGTCTATCTTTACCGCGATCCCGGGTTGCGGCTCCCTTTATCTGCAGAGCCGACTCGGCACTACGTCAACGCTAAGGTCGTCCTTGTCGGCGAGAGCGGCGCGGGTAAATCGGGCCTTGCCCACAGGTTGATCGAAGACCGGTTTGTGCCAACTCACTCCACCCATGGAATGCAGGTGTGGCGGCTGGATCTTCCCGACGGGCCCCAACCCGAAGGGGTGTTTCTGGAACGCGAAGCGCTGCTATGGGACCTTGCTGGGCAGGAAGATTACCGCCTGATTCACCAACTCTTCCTTGATGAGACGGCAATGGCGCTAGTCCTAATAAACCCGCAGAGAGACGACCCTTTGGCTGAGGTCGGGGATTGGCTCAAGGCCATGCGGGCCTCCATTGATGCCACAGACCTTAAACGTGATGCCATTCGGATCCTCGTCGCCGCGCGCTCCGATGTTGGCGGCATAAGAATTGGCCGACAGAAAATCAATCGGTTCCTGGACGAACACGGGTTTGCGGGATACCTGGCAACCAGCGCTCTAACAGGTGAAAGCTGCTCCGATAGTCTAGGCCCGGGGGGATGCTCCGCCCTCAAACGTATGATCGCAGATCTGATCCCCTGGGAAAACCTGCCGTGGACCAGTACGCCACGGCTCCTCTCGGCCATCAAGAACACAGTGCTTGAGATGCGGGAAAAACAGGAAATCCGGCTACTGCGGTTCGCCGAATTGTGTCAGCGGTTGGAGCAGGGTCTCGCTGGAGAGGTGTTCGGCGTAACAGATGTCCGCACGGCCATCACCTTGCTGGCTAATCACGGCTTGGTGATGCCGTTCAAGTTCGGGAATCTTGTGTTGATGCGGCCCGAACTACTGAACGGGTACGCCGGTGCCGTGATCCGCGCAGCCCGCAAGCACGTAGACGAGATCGGCTGCGTGCGGGAGCAAGATGTGTTTGAGAGGCGGTTGGACTTCGAAGGCGTCGATCGACTAGATGCCGCCGATGAGGAGTTGCTGATGCGGGCAATGGTCCAGACATTCCTGGATAAATCCCTTTGCATCGCGGAAGAGACCCCGCAAGGACGCCACCTTGTGTTTCCATCTCAATACCGCCGCGAGCGGCCTTTCCCCACCGACCCAGAGGTGTTCGTGTCCTACACGTTTTCCGGGGAACTTCAGACCGTCTATAGCACCCTCGTGGTACGCCTGTGGTACAGCCGAGAATTCGATCATAAGGAACTCTGGCGTGACGCTGCTGAGTTCCTCACCTCTAAAGGACGAACTATCGGACTCGTGATGGAGAGGAAAGGTGATGGCCAGGGCACGATCAACGTCTTTTTCGATGCCGGCGTGCCGGACGAGATCAAGGTTGCATTCATCGAATACGTCCATCAGCATCTTGAGAAGTGCGCCCGCGATGTGAAGCGCGACCGCAGGTACGTCTGCGGTGAGTGTGATACGCCAGTAAGAGACCGCGATCTTGTCCGCAAGCGGCTGGGCGAAGGGAAAGACTTCATTTACTGCCCGGAGTGCGGGAGACGGGTGCTGTTTCAAGATCACATCGAGCGCCGACTTGGCAGTGATCCCGTCGCCCGCCGAGTAATAGCCATGGAGGAGACGGGCCAGCGCGAGCGAGACACGCAGGCATTGGAGCAGATTCTGATAGGCCATATGATGGCGATCTGCGGAGAGGCCAACCAGATCTTCCGGCCGGTGACAATGTGGGATTACGGTGTCGATGGTGAGTTGGAGTTTAAGGGCGACGACGGAAAGGCTAGTGGGCATAAGGTTTACGTGCAACTCAAGAGCGGGGCCTCGTATTTGCGAACCCGAAAGACCGACGGGAAAGAAGTCTTTAATGTCAAAGACCCAAGGCATCTCAAGTTTTGGGCGAGCCAGCCTGTTGACGTGTATCTGGTCATCCGCGACGCGGAGGGGACAATCCGGTGGATGAACGTCACAAGGTATCTGCGAACCCGAGCTAATAAACTAAGTCGACAGATCGTGTTTGAGGGGGAGAAGTTGGACGCGCCGGCCGTCTGGCGGATGCGGGACCGCGAGATTGGGCGTCAGGTGATCAGATCCTGTTAGCCGTAAGTCGCCAGAACAGGTCCGGTCGGGAATGCCCTGCCAGACCGGCAGCATCCGAGCACGTACCGAGTTGGTAGCCGTAGGTCATCCACGCACTCGTCAAACAGAAGCCTCATGACGCCAGCAGGAGTTGCTTGGCCTCTTCGAGCGCCCCTACCGCCAGTGCCCGTGAGACGGTGGGGTATCCTTCCAGAAAGTCCTCGAGCGTGTCCCCACCTTCAAGATACTCAAAGAGCGTCTGAACGGGAACACGGGTCCCTCGAAACACCGGGAGACCATGCATCGTCTCGGGATCCTTCACAATTGCATTCGTCACGCCTTCATTGTCCCTAAACCTGGCACGCCAGCGCACAGCGCTCTTGTCTCCAGGTCGCCGCATGAGTTCTGACCCAGCCGCCAAACGGCACGATGACGCCTCACAAAATCACGAGAAAAACGCACCGCGGAGCGCCAAGCCCCTGCCGCCCCCCACAAAAAAGACGCGCGAGCAGCCCACCGCTCGCGCGTCTTCCTCCATCCGACCAGATTAGTAACCGGGGCCCACGTAGCACGGAGCTACCACCCAATTGCCATATCCGTCGTAGTAGCCGCACCCGTAACCGTTATCGTAGCCGTACCCGAACGGAATGCCGATCCCTACACCGAAGTAAGGACGAGCCCAAAACCGTCCGCCGTAGTAGTAGCCGTGGCCTGCATAGAAGCGGCCAGCGTAGTACCCGCCACCGCCATAGCCGCCGCCGCCGTAAGCGCGCCCGTATCCGCCGCCATAAGCCCGGCCGTAAGAGCGGGCGTTCCCGCCGCCATAAGCGCGGCCATAGTTGCCGCCATAGCTGCGACCGCCGCCCGAGTACCCGCGGCTCGACGGAGCTGCGTACCTTTGTCCACCCCCGGAGTATCCACGGCTGGACGGGGCAGAATAACTGCGACCTCCGCCGCCCGAGTACGACCGGCCGGAGAAGCCGCCGCCGCCGTGTCCACCGTGTCCGCCGCCGCCGCGCTGGGCTAACGCGGCCGCGGGGCCGAGCAACAGCAGGGCGCCCAGAGCCATTGCGGGAATTGCGGATTTCACCATCTGCATCGTCCGATTCATGAGAACCTCCAGAACCTTCTGACCTTGAATAAGCAAGCCGCATACCATTTCCAACACGCAGCAAACAAGCCACTTACACACCGCTGGCCCACCCGGGCTATGGCTGATTACCACCGCTTTCGGTGCTCTTCGGCCTAAAGTCGCGGTCGAAGCGACAAGGCCCGTGACTCCGCCGGGAAAATCGGCGATTTCGGAAGGTGGCCATTTCCCGTGAGCCCGGCAAACCTTTATCATTTCCAGAGCCTCTTGCAAAACTCCGAATCGGCCTGGTAGGTGCCGGAACAAAAACTAAAGAAATGTTTTGGGAACTGGGCTGAACTAAGTTATTCTGTTGTCGGCAAACAAATGGAGTAACAAGGATCAACCCACCTCCCTTAT
>DATAUB010000057.1:0-329919 GCA_036268475.1 Bryobacteraceae bacterium
CGCGCGGGATACCTGTTCCAGTTGTCTTCGCTGTTCGGGGTTCAGAATAACGGGTCGTGCTACGCGCATCGGTCGTCCCTCCATTGTAGAGACGGCGGGCGCAGGATACTCGTTACTATTTATGACGCACTACACTAGCGATCAACCGGTTTTCTTCAGACCGTCGCGGATCGCCTGCTTCAGCACGGCCTGGTAGCCGATGCCGGTCTTGTCCGCGATCCGTTTGGCGCGCTCAAGGTCCACACTCGGGACGCGAATTGATATGGCGCGAGTTGCGCTTTCCTTGGCCTGTTCCATCAGTTGCTCCAGAACCTTCGGATCGGTCTTCGCCACCTTCAGTCCAGTGGACCGGACGAGCGTGCCGCTCTTGAGCGCGCGAGCGAACTCACGCTCTGTTTGGCGGCGGCCCTCCGGAGTTGTGTACCAGCCGGCCTCCTCCGCTTCGGATTTGACCTTGGCAACCTCAGTCGATTTGCGGGGCATATTTCCTCCTCTCTGCAGGGCTGCCGTATATACAACCTGCTCCTTCTTGCGGCCTGGCGGCCATCATAGCGAATCCTAGGTTGTGGAAATCTGGAATTTGGACGCCAAATGGACGCCACGTGGACTTCGATTACAAATCTGGGTTGGGGTGGTTGGCTATAAGTGTTTGAAACGTTTTGGTGGACCTGGTGAGATTCGAACTCACGACCTCTTCCATGCCATTTTAAGAAATATCAATCGCTTGCGGGCAGTTGGCGCAAAACAAAAGACTTAGCCACCGCTACTTTGACGCCGGTGGACGCCAAGCGGACCCAGGGACACCACAACCTGAACTGGCTACAGAGTGCGCTCGCGCGCGGTTGCAGGCTGTCTCGATTTGTCGTGCGGCTGGAGCGGACAGCGGTGATTTCTCCGTTTAAGGGCGATGCCCAATGTTGAGCGGTGACCGATCTTCGCGGCGTAAACCGACCTTGAATTTTCGCAATATTGCGAATAGACTGGGATCGAGTGTCCAAGACCCGAGTCGCCCTCTACCAGGAGGAAGACGGATCATGCCCGTTCATCGAGTGGTTCGACAAGTTACCAGAGAAAGTACAGGACAAGTGCTACCTCCGGTTGGATCGCCTGCGCGAGATGGGCCACGAACTGCGCCGGCCCGAAGCGGACTTTCTGCGAGACGGCATCTATGAACTGCGCGTCAGCCTGGGAGGCATTCACCACCGGATCCTGTACTTCTTCCACGGAGCGGTGGCTGCGGTGGTCTCGCACGGGCTGGTGAAAGAGCGCGTGGTCCCGTCGAAGGAGATCGATCACGCCGTCGAGCGTAAGAAGCGGTTTGAGGCGAACCCGGCGAAGCACACCTATGAGGAGGCTTGACATGGCAAAGACGTTGAAATCGACCAGCGATGCGGTGGAGATCCTTCGCCGTCGCGTCTACGAAGGTAAACCGGCTCGGCTGAAGAACTTGGAAGAGGCGCGCGCGAATGAAGAGGTCGCCCGCAAGATTCAAGAACTGAGGGCAGCGGCGGCCCTCACCCAAACTCAGCTTGCCAAGCTCATAGGCACCACCGCATCGGTCATCTGCCGACTGGAGGATGCCGATTATGAGGGCCACTCCCTGGCGATGTTGCGCAGGATAGCGGGCGCGTTGAACCAACGGGTCGAGATCCGTTTTATACCGATTCGGCGTTCGGCGTAGGCTGCATTATGCCAGGGCGAATCGAACCTTCTGCATAACCGCATGGCCATATTTGATCACCAGACTGTTCATGAAATCGGGATCGAATCCGGTGGCATACGACACCAACCCTGCCAAGCTGTGGCGGGCGGTAACGTCGAGCGAGTCAACCCTATGGATCAAGCTCCGAATTCTGCGCTTCAGTGCTCGGCCGATGTGCGGCTGTCCGTCACTGCCGAGAACAATCCCTGTAGCTCGACGTCGCCCACGTTTCGAGGAATGGCGCGTTTTAGCTGGGTTGATCTTCAGCCCGGCCGGCAATTCGAGGTCGGTGATGAGCTGCTCAATCTTGGCCTGCAGCGGGCGCAGGACATCCGGCTTGGACGCGGAAAAGAAGAGATCGTCGGCGCGGGTATAACTCACGCTTTGCCTCACGCACAGATCTGCGAGCGTGGAATCCAATTCATAGCAAAGGGCATTAGAGATCCCCGGTGATGTCGGTGCACCGATAGTGAGCCTTCCGTTTCTGCAGATCAGCTTGCAGAAGACCTCAATATCAAACGGCGTCCAGCCCGGGAAGAGACTTGGGCGCTGCTGGATATACAAAAGGACATCAACTTCCGTTATCGAAGGAAAGAAGTTCTCGCAGTCCATCCGCAGCAAAAACTTGCTGGCGGCATGTACCCGCGCATTATCCAGAATCGATCGGTGCTTCCGGTATGCGGTGGCCGCAGGATGGACTGGCAACGGTTCAATCACATATGCGAGAAGCCATCTCTGCATAGACTTAAGCTGCTTCGAAGGATGATGAATCGGCCTCTCTCCGCCACTGCGCTTGGGAATGGTATAGAACTTATACGCGTGCGAAGCGCCACGCGAAAAGTTGTCAATGAACTTTCTCGTCAGCCCGAGGTCGAGTGCCATCTTGTCGACCATCATGCGATTTTCCTGATTTGGTCCAGGACTGCCTTCGCTTCAGGTATCGCCAGTAACACGGAAGCGTGGGCAGCACGCTGGCCCTCAAGATAGAGCAGGCGGCTGTGGTGAAACGGCCGGCTGGCGCCGGCGGGATCGGCGGGGGCGAAATACGTTTCGCTAGCGCCGGGTGATGTTGTGACCTCATGGCGGCGCAGAAGATCCATGGCGACCGCAAGGCCAACGAGCGTTGGAATATTGATTTTGCTCGATGCGAGAGACGGTGAAATCTGAGTTAGGTAGTGGACAATCATCGGGATCGTGGCGGGATAAATTACCGCGATGAGATCGCAGATGAAGAAGAGCAAGTGCTTCGGGCTCGCGGCGAGGTCAGTAACTTTGACGCTGTGCGATGCCGGAATGCGTTTGAGGCGATCCTCGATTTGATCGGCCGCGGTGGTGATGAACTTCAGCGAAGTGTAGATTGTCGGTTTGAAATCGGATTCATTATCGATCCAGCGTAGCGGACCGGTGGCGAGAAACGAAGATTCGTGCTGATACTTCTCATCAACGATTGGCAATAGCTTCTTTCGAAGCGGCTCGCTCAGTGAAAATGCTCCGAGCTCGGCGATGGTTCCGGCACTTTCAACGATTACGATTACCGTGTCGGCCAGTTCGGCAAGATCGGCTTCCATCCGGAGAGCGTCGCGCTTCCCGAGCTTGGCGATACTCTTCCATACCCTCTCGGCATAAAACACATCGAAACCAGGCGAGTACCTCTTTAGGTAATCTCTGACGGCGTCGCGACTCTTGCTTCCGGCTCCTCCACAAAGAAAAATCACTGGATCCAGCCGCCGGAAACGATACCGGCTCCGTTGCAGGTGAGTGATCAGCCCGTCACGGATCGGAACGTAACGCGGATGCCGGAGCCACGACGCCATTTCCCCTACTGTGAGCGTACCCCCGCGCTGATTTCTTGCGCGGGGGAGAAAACCTGCCAATATTTCCCGGGCTGGCTATACACCAGCCACAACGCCTTCGCACTGGCTACTGCATTGAAACTAGGGGCGTAAATCAGTTTAGGTTCGTCCACGCACAAAAGTCAACTTCGCGGCTAGCGGGTCTCGGTGGGCCCGACCATCACATTCACAACCGCTGGCTGGAGTCCAAATTTGTGCGGTTTTGGACTCGACGTGGACTCCGCGTGACCTCTTCCGCGCCGTGGAAGCGCGCAAGCATTTTCGTATGTCTTTGTGGTGTTGGGGGTTAGTTTGGTGGACCTGGTGAGATTCGAACTCACGACCTCTTCCATGCCATGGAAGCGCGCTCCCAACTGCGCCACAGGCCCCTTGGGTTTGTCTTTTCAATATATCACAACTACCCCATACGATTGAGTTTGCGAGCCGCGCGGCGCGCTGCCTACAATGAAACGATGCCCTTCCGGCGCCCGGCGCTTTCCACGCTTGTGTTGTGCCTGATCTGCGCCCTCTCTTCGGGCTGCATCGCGCGTCGCCGGCTCATGAAAAGGGAAGCCAATTCCAAACCCCTGCAGATCGCCAACCAGGCCTCACTCCTTGCCATCGTCCAGAAGCAGTACGACGCCATCCAGAATTTTAGCGCCACCGTCGATATGGTCCCCGCCCTGGGCAGCACCGAGAAGAATCACATCACCGAATATAAGGACGTGAGCGCCTTCATCCGCTTCCGCAAACCGTCCGATTTCCGCCTCATCGGATTGGTGCCCCTGGTGCACACCAAGATGTTCGACATGGTGTCCAACGGCGCCACCTTCAAGCTCTACATTCCCTCCAAGGGCCGCTTCATCGTCGGCCGCAATGAGGTCGATCAGCCTTCGCCCAACAAGCTCGAAAATCTCCGCCCCGAGCATTTCCTCGATGCTCTCATCGTCCGCCCCGTCGACACCAAGACCAACAAAGTCCTCTTCGAAAACTTCACCGACGAAGACAACGCTTATTACATCGTGCAGGAGGTCCGCGAACTTCTGAATGGGGACCTGCGGCTGCTCCGCCAGATCTGGTTCAGCCGCATCGACATGTCTATGGCGCGCCAGATCATCTTCGATGACGCCGGCAACATCCTTACCGACGCCCGCTACTCCGAATGGCATGCCTTCGACAACCTGCCTTTCCCCAAGCACATCGAAATCAATCGCCCGCGCGACGAGTACGCCATGGTGCTCGACATCGTGAAGATGGATATCAATAAGGGCGTCTCGGCCGATCAGTTCATACTGGAGCAACCGGAAGGCACCACCCTGCAAAACGTCGGCGGGCCGGCCTCCAAAGGACCTCAAAAGTGACCACCAAGCTGGTTTTCGAGAACCTCAAAAACAAGCCCATGCGGAGCCTGCTCAGCTTTTTGCTGATCGGAGTGCCGGTGACTCTGATCCTCACCCTGCAGGGGTTGTCGTCCGGCATGTTGAACGACGCCCGTGACCGCGCCCGCGGCGTCGGAGCCGATATTCTGGTGCGCGCCTCGAGTAGCACCATCGGCATTCAACAGACCCCCGACGCCGTGCCCGAGAAATACGTCTCGTATTTCCGCACTGACGTGCCGCACGTCAAACTGGCCATGGGTGTGATCAACCATTCCATCGAGTTTCCGCTCATCATCACCGGTCTCAATCTGGACGAGTTTACGGCCATGAGCGGCGGGTTCATTTTCCCCAAGGGTCACGGCCTGCGCGACCCCGACGATATCCTGGTGGACACGCTGTACGCCAAACAGAAGAAACTGCAGATCGGCGCCACTGTCACTCTGCTGAATCACCCCTGGCACCTGGTGGGAATCATCGAGGGCGGCAAACTCGCCCGTGTGGTGGTCTCCCTCAAGTCGCTTCAGGAGGTGTTGCACATCGGGTCCAACGTCACCTCTATCTATCTCAAGCTGGACGACCCGGCGAACATCGACTTTGTCGACCGCTTCATCCAGGAACACAACAATCTGCGCGCTGAACCGATGGCGGATTACACCGAAGCCGCCTATAACATCTCCAACGTACCCGGCCTTTCCGATTTCATGTACGTCGTCATGGCGATCGGCATCGTGATCGGCTTCGCCGTGGTATGCCTGTCGATGTATATGTCGGTGCTGCAGCGCACGCGCGAGATCGGCATTCTGAAAGCCATCGGCGGTTCGAACAGCTTTATCCTGCGCATCATTCTGGCGGAGGCGATGGTGCTCGGCCTGGGTGGTACGGTGCTCGGGATCCTGATGAGCTTCGGCGCCTGGTGGTTGATTCGCACACTCGTACCCTCTTCCCTGTCGATCGAAATCGTTCCCCTGTGGTGGCCTATCGCCGGCGGGATCACCCTCGTGGGCGCCGCCCTGGGCGCGCTCTACCCTGGACTGAACGCCGCCCGTCACGATCCTATCGAGGCTCTGGCCTATGAGTAGCGGCACCGCCATCGAAATCCAGGACCTGCGCAAGACATACCGCGTGGGAAAGGTGGAAGTGCCGGCGCTTCGCGGCGTGGATCTGCAGGTGAAAACCGGCGAGTTCCTGGCCATCGTCGGCCCGTCCGGCTCGGGCAAGTCGACGCTTTTCCATATCATCGGCGGACTCACACCGCCTACCTCAGGGCTGGTCCGTGTGGCGGGGCTCGACCTCTCCGCCCTCAGCGATTCCGGCCGCACCACTCTGCGCAAGAAGACCGTCGGCTTCGTCTTTCAGAAGTTCAACCTGCTACCCAATCTCACCGCCCGCGACAACATCGCGGTGGCCCGCTACATCGCGGGCACCGATGGCCTCTCGAGCAAGGATTTCGACGAGGTGCTCCGCCTGCTGGGCATCGATCGGCGCCTCGACCACAAGCCCAGCGCGCTTTCCGGCGGCGAACAGCAGCGTGTGGCCATCGCCCGCGCCATCGTCAACCATCCGGCGATTTTGTTGGCGGATGAGCCCACCGGCAATCTCGACACCGGCAACTCACAGGCCGTACTGGAGATTCTGCGCGACTTGAACCAGCGCCGCGGCCAGACCATCCTGATGATCACCCACAATCCGGAAGCCGCCGCTTTCGCACACCGCACCGTGCGGATGCGTGACGGGCGCGTGGAATAACGCTCTCTATTTGCTGCTTTCAGAGCCGCACCGCCAGGAAGCGGACGCCGCAAAGCGCGGCCGTGAGGGAGCACCACCTGCCAGGCTCTAGAAGGAAGCCGTCGCCAGCTTTTTCTGCTGTTTGAGCCAACGCAAGTGGCCCTGGTATTCTTGCAGCAGGGTGCCGAAGCCGGCCCAATAATATCCCAGAACGAAGAGTGCCAGGAAGGGAATGGAGAAGTAATTGAAGGTGTCGATTGCGAAGGCGATCATCGCCAGGAAGTAAGTGCCCACCAGAATCTCGAAATACGGCAGCCAGCCGCTGCGACGGCGGTATTTCTTCACTTCGAGATTAACGGGCCGGTCGCCAATGGCGTATTTCGGGGTGCGCGCAAACGCCGTCTCCACTCCGAAAAGCGCTTCCAGAACGGCGCGGGTGTTGATAATCGTAAGCCCCACGCCGACCGCCATCAGCATGGGCAGCATCAGCACCGAGCGCTTCCACGTCTTGGGGTAGAGCTCCCTCTGGGCGATCACATAAAACGCCGAGATCGACCAGAACGACGCCACGATCAGCGGAAAATCGATCAGCGCCATCTCCCACACGCCCATGTAAAAACGCACGATCATTACCGGCAGCATGAGCGCCGACACTACGATCATCAGCGGATAAGATATGTTGGGCGTGAGGTGCAGGAACGCTTCCAGCTTCACGCGCCACGGAATATCGGCCTTCCAGATCGCGGGCAGCAACTTCTTCGCCACCTGCGTCAACCCCTTCGCCCAGCGCGATTGCTGCACCTGGAAGCCGTGCATTTCCACCGGCAACTCGGAGGGGCAATCGAGCCCCGGCAGGTATAGGAAGCGCCAGCCTTTGAGCTGCGCGCGATAGCTCAGGTCGGAATCTTCCGTCAGGGTGTCGTGTTGCCAGCCGCCCGCGTCGTCGATCATGCGCTTGCGCAGAATTCCTGCCGTGCCGTTGAAGTTGAAGAAATGTCCCGCGGTGGATCGTGCACCATGTTCCAGAATGAAATGGCCGTCAAGCAGCATGGCTTCCACTTCGGTGAGGAAGTTATAGTCCCGATTGATGTAGCTCCAGCGCGTCTGCACCACGCCTACCTGCGGATCGGCGAAGTAATGTACCGTGCGCGTGAGGAAGTCGGCCGGCGGGCAAAAGTCGGCGTCGAACACTGCCACCAATTCGCCGGTAGCGGTCTTCAGTCCCTCCTGCAACGCGCCCGCCTTGTAGCCGTGGCGATTGGCGCGGTGCAGGTATTCGATGGGGTGTCCGATGGTGCGATACCGCTCCACCAGCGCCTCCGCAAACGGCGCCGTATCGTCGGTGGAATCGTCCAGCACCTGGATCTGCAGCAGTTCCTTGGGGTACTCCACCTTGAGCACTTCTTCGATCAACCGCTCCACCACGTAACGCTCGTTATATAGAGGCAACTGGATGGTGACCGGCGGCAGATTTTCAAAGCGCAACGCCGAAGGCTCCTGCGTGGCACGCTTGCGGTACTTGAAATACGTCCGGATGATGTCGTAACGATGGATGCCGTACACCGAGAGGACGATCAGGACGGAAAAGTACGGGATCAGCATGGCCCAGTCGAACCAGACCATTTGATGGATGCCGGCAAACGGCGTCTCGGCAAACATCCGCGACCATTTAGCACCCATGGAATGCGATGCCAACAGCGCCAGCGGTATATAAGATGACATGCTCACAACCTCCGCAGCCTATGTCGGGCAATGGTAGCGGAGAAAAGACTCTTTTAGGACATGCATATGTTAGCAGATATCGGCAGCGGTTTCCGGGCGGGGGAATACCTGGGTTCAAGCCATATTGCGCCGGCGTGGCTTGGGAATCACAAACTTGAGCGCCGTATGGGTGAGCGAAAAGCTTGCCACCTTCACGTCTTTCAGGTCGGCGTCCCGCCCGGCCTTGATTACTTCCACCTCGCGGATCCTATCCACCCCGCGGGGATAGATGATCCACAACGCACCGTCGCGCGTCAGCCTCGGAGCCAGTTTCTTCACCAGTTGGAGCTTGGCTTTCCCTTCGGCTGCCACGAAGATCAGGTCGGCGGATTCGCCGGCCGGCTCCAGATGGCTCTTTTGCAGGTCCTCTAGAAAATCGGCCTCGAATTCGCCCAGCACCAGCACGGTCATCCCCGGTTTTACCCCGAGCTTGTGCATGCGGGTGGGCGGGTGGAGGATCTTCTCCGCCCATTTGTCCGCCTTGGCGCCCAGTTCCAGTTCCGCCGGCCCGCCGGCAAACTCGATTTTGAGAACGCCATCCTTGGCCGCGACCTTCGTCATGTCCTTGAAGGGCACTTTGAAGCGGTCCCTACCGCGGAACAGGAGATGGTCGGTTTCGAGGTAAGCCTTTCCGGTCTGGGACTGGTCCCGATAGCAAACCTTGCACTCGATTTCCTGCCCCATAATCAAGCCTCGATGGCGACCGGCTCGTCGAATTTAACGCCCAGATCCCGCATGTACGTCTCGATGCTGCCAGTGTACCCGAACAGATAACGCGCCATGAAGCGGAACATGACGTTATAGATCTCGCCATTCTCGTGGATACGAAGCTCCGAGCCGCCGCCCGCCAAAGGCGCAATTTCGAACGTCCAGCCACCTCCGAATCCCAGGCCGGGCTGCGCGATCCGCGTCACCAACCGCTCCGGCGGCTTCGCTTCCACCAGTTCATAGGTGATCTTCTGGCCGTGCGTATCCGCTTCCCACCAGAGCCTTTTACCGTCGCGCTCCGCCAGTTCGCCGTAGCTCTTCACTCCGGTGCGCCAGTTCGGCGGGCCGGCCAACACCGCGAATAGCGCGGCCGGCGATACGTGGAAGCGCGCTTTGCGCGTGACATGATGATCGCGCGGCAGCAGGGAACCCACCGCCGCCATTACGGCTGCCAGAAGCGCCAGTCCGCCGACGATCAGAAATACCCACTTCATGCCGCCCCTCCTCTCAAAATTCGCTGCAAATCCCCGGAGGAGACCATCTCCCTGGCCGCCTCCGCCAGTAATTCCAGTCCGCGCAACGCTTGCGCGCGCAGCGCCGGCTCCAAATGTTTCAGCATGGCCGCAATCAACTCCGGTTCCAGAACTTTCTGCTGCTTCTTGATGCCTACCCCGGCTTCCGTCAGGCGCAGTTCGACCCGGCGGCCGTCCTGCGGGCTGCGCTCCCGCCGCACATGTCCCCCGCGCTCCAGCCGGTCCACCATGAGGGACATGGTCGACGCCGTGACGCCCATATGCTGCGCCAGGGAGAGCAGCGAGGTACCTTCCACGTCGTCCAGATGGTCGAGCACGCTTGCCTGATGGGAGCTCAGTTGGATCTTGGTCTTCTCGTCGCGAACGTGACGGCAGTGGCAGGCGAAGTAGATCTGCGGATAGCACCGTAAAACAGTCTGGACTTCCGCCGGGCTCATGGAAATCTAGTATATGTCGAAAATTTGCTTTGTCAAAGCAAATAATTTGCGCGCCGGCCAATCAGCCCGAAGAGCGCCGGGACGCGGCGGCCTTCTCGATTTCGGAGTTCATCTCACCTCCCATGAGGATCGCGCCATTCGTCACATAGAGCCACAGCAGCAGCATCGCCACCCCGTTCAAATGGCCGTAAGTGCGCGAATAGTCGTTGACCCGCCCGAAGTAGAAGCGCGCCGCGAAAGTGGCGCCCAGCCAGAGCACCAGCGCCAGGATCGCGCCCGGCGTGCTCCAGCGCCATTCATGGTCGGGCACGTTGGGAGCGAAACGATACAGCAGTGAGAAGGCGAAGGAGAGCGCCGCCACCAGCACGGTATACTCCACCATTTCTGATCGCACTGCGCCGAAAATCATGAGGATGGCGACGCAACCGGTCAGCGCCATGGCCACCGTCAATCCGCAAACTGTCAGCGCCAGCTTCCACCGCCGCCGGTGCTCGCGCACTTCGTAGGCGCGGTTGAGCCCGTAGATCATCGCCCACGTGCTATTGAACGCGGCCCACAGGGTGCCCATGCACGTGAATAGAAGCTGAGGCCCTGTAAGAACGCGGCGATACGGCTGGTCCAGCACATTCTCCAGAAGTTGCGAGACTTGCGCCGGAAAAAGATGACGGGAGAAATCCTGCAGTGCGCCCCTCATGTAGTCCACCAGATGGGGAATTCGCGTGCCGGCCGCGAGGAAGACGGCAAGCGCCGGAAAGAGGGCCAGAAACTGATAGAAGGCCATCCGGCCGCCCTGGCCGAACACGCTGTCCTTCCAGGATTCGACCACCGTCCGGCGTATCAACTCGACTAGCGAAAGACCCTCCAGGGTCCAAAGGCGGAGCATGGTCCGCGGGAATCCGAGCACCGCAATAGCCATGGGCGCCGGCGCGCAGCGGCGTGGCGGACCAACGCGCACTTTCGACTAAGGGCTCCATGCGACGGCCTTGCCAGTAGAGGGCGCCGCCCCACTGCCCGCTCTGTTCTCCGTTCTTCTCCACGTCTCTGCGTCTCAGCGGTGAGTTTTTCCCAATATCCGAGAATTGCGCCCGCCCCGCGCTACCATCCGATTTCATGCCGCCCCTCCGCCGGGCCGCCGTGCGCAGTGCCGATGAGACGCGCACGGAAATTGAGGCCTTTCTCAAAGCTTCCCGCCAGCCCGCCCTGCTCGAACCCGGCGAGGAACTCCTCCCCCTCACGCCCGGCAACTTCGCCCTCGATATCCGCGGCGAACGCCTCACTTTGCAAGCCTGGGATCGCGTGCGCAATCTTTCGCGCCGCGTCACCGCCATCAAACAGACCAGCACCGGGCGGCTTGAGATGACCGTCGAGCGCTTCCCCAAGCGCGAAGGACAGCTCTTCCTGATCGATCTGGACCGCCCCGCCGGCGCCGAATTGGGCCGCCGCAGCAACAAGTTGGTCTTCCGCGAGCGCTTCCGCCTCTTCCTGCGCCGCCAGTTCCCCGAATGGAACCTGTATGAACTGAGCGCCGAGCCCAACCTCGAATTCAGCCTGTCGCCCGCCTTTCCGCGCGCATTTCTCCGCCATGGGCAGCATGGATGGGCCGCCATCGGCTGCCCGCCCCGCGCGGATGCCGGTTCGCTGCTGGCTTTCGGCCTCATCTGGCTCTCCTATCTGCGCGCGCGCGAACGGCGGCTCACCGTGGAAGGGCTGGCGCTCTATGTGCCGGCCGGACACGAGCGCTCCACCGCGCTGCGGCTGCTCTGCCTGAATCCCGCCGCCGCGCGGTACGAACTCTTCACCTATACCGATGAGGATTTCATTGCCGCCGCCGATCCGCGCGACCACGGCAATCTCGATACCCGTCTCAAGCCGTGCAGCCGTCCTGCCCCCAACCATTCAAGCGCCTGGCAGGCCATCGCGGACCTTCCTGCCGTGGAACGCATTCCGCTTCACGATGGCCGTGTCAGTCTGCGCGTGCGCGGCATCGAATTCGCCGAGCTGGCGGCCGGCGAATTGCTCTTCGGAATGGCAGAGAAACGGCCTGCCAAGCCCCACCACGCCGCCGAAATCGAACGGCTGGTCGAGGAACTGGACCGCGCCCGCTCCCCCCTGGCATGCGATCGCGAACACCCGCTCTATCGTCAATATCCCGAAGCCTGGCTGGAATCGCAGGCGCGGGCCGAGATCGAGACGCTCGACGCCTCGCTCCGCCGGCAGCCGGTCTACGGGCAGGTACCGGCCTTCGCCGGCGGCGAACGCGGCATTCTCGATCTGCTGGCGGTGGACCACTCCGGCCGCCTGGCGGTGGTGGAACTGAAGGCATCCGCCGATCTGCAACTCCCGCTGCAGGCACTCGACTACTGGCTTCGGGTGAAGTGGCACCTCGACCGCGGCGAGTTTACCGCCCGCGGTTACTTTCCGGGCATCGAACTGCGGCCCGACCCGCCGCGGCTACTCCTGGTCTCCCCTTCGCTCGAATTCCATCCCAGTTCGGAAACCATACTGTGCTACTTCGCTCCGGAGGTTGCTGTGGAACGAATCGGGCTGGCGGTAGAATGGCGGAAGGGGCTTAGGGTGATGTTCCGTCTCACCGGCGCCGAACTGCCCCGCTAAAAAAGAATTCCACCGGTACTTCCATGCTTACTGCCTTGAAGCAGGCCCGTGCGGCCATCGCGCTGCTGAATCCCGAGGAAATCCTGAACCGCGCCCGCGAGCCGTTGCACATCGGCTTAGTGGCATCGAGCGAGCAGGCGTACGAGCAGATGGAAGACTACCTTCTGCCTGCCTCCCTTCCACTCGAAGAGCGCACCTACCTGCTCGACCATCTCCACCGCGTCAACGATCCGAACACACCGGAAGCGGTGGACCTGATCTTATTTGAAGAGGGCACGCCCGGTCCGAAAGGCACCTACACCTTCTATCGCCATAATCCGGCCGCCACGGTTACGGAAATCCTGCAGGCGAATGAAGATATCGAACTGGCGTTGGCGCGGCAGTTTCCGCCGTTCCGGCAGCGCGTAGTGGAGAGAACGATTCACGCGGTGGCCGCCGAGAATGCCCTGTTCGCTATTGCCACTGCCCTGCCCGACATCGTACCCAGCCTGGTGGAGCTCCCCTGGGCCGTCAGCGAATTCGCTTCCGATACCGTCTTCCTTACCGGTAACCAGATCCGCATGGCGTTTGTGGTCGCGGCTGCTTACGGCCAGGAGGTCGGCTTCCTGCATCAGAAGGCCGCTATTCTCTCGATTGGCGCAGGCGCGTTCGGCTGGCGTGCCCTGGCGCGCGAACTGGTGGGAAAAATTCCACTCGGCGGCGGCCTGATTCCCAAAGGCGCTATCGCCTATGCGGGCACGTATGCGGTGGGCAAGGGCTTGGAGTTCCTTTACAGCGGTAACGGGACGCTCAGCCACGGGCAGCGCCGTTCCATTTACCGCGAGGCGCTCGACCGGGGACGGGACCTGGCGGCCCGCGTGATCCCCGGCAGTGCCGCCCCGCCCAGCGTGAGCAAAGATACGACTCAATAATCGGGAGACGCCGCCCGTCGTAAAATAGAGGACATGATGCGCCTGTCACGGATCGTATTGTCGTTGGCCGTAGTGACGGCCGGTTTTGCGGATTCCATCACGCTCAAAAGCGGGCAGGTGGCGAACGGCACCTTCCTGGGAGGCACTGCGCGCCAGGTGAGGCTCGACATGGGCGACCACGTGGAGACCTTCGACATTTCCGATATCAGAAGGATCGAGTTCAACGCCGACAACCCTTCGGTTCCTCAGCCGCCTCCACCGTCCTCGGAGCCAGTCCGGGAGACCGCGGCGCCGCTCGGCATCACCCTGCCTGCCGGCACTAACTTCACGATCCGCATGATCGACGGCGTCGATTCGCAGACCGCCCGCACGGGCCAGAACTTCGCCGCCAGTCTCGATGAAGCGGTGACCGATCCCGATGGAAATATTCTGATCCCACGCGGCGCCGATGTGACGGTGAAACTGGTGGATGCCAAACAGTCCGGTAAGATCGCCGGGCGGACCGAACTGGCGCTGGCTCTCACCCAGATTCGCGTCAAAGGGCAGTGGGTGGACATCAACACCCAGACGGTATCGGAGAAGAGCACCAATCGCGGCGGCCGGTCAGCGGGAACCATCGGCGGAGGCGCCATTGGCGGCGCGATTCTGGGAGGCATTCTCGGCGGCGGAAAAGGTGCGGCAATAGGCGCGGCCGGCGGTGCAGCGGGCGGGACGGCGGTGGAACTGGCCACCAAGGGTCAGCGCGTCCGCGTACCTTCGGAAACGCGGCTGACGTTCGTGCTCGACAACCCCATCAACATCTGATAGACAAAATGAAAATGCCGCGCGGGTCTTGAAACACACGCGGCATTTAAACTTGTTCCTGGAAGGGCTCCGATTACGACTTGGTAGCTTTCTTCTTGGTGCTCTTGGTCTTCGAGGTGGCCTTCGATGCGGGGGTGTTCTTGCCAGCGAAAGCGGTAACGGCGCCAAACGTCAGGGCCAAAGCGGCGACCAGCGGGATCAGTTTCTTCATTTTACAGTTCTCCTTTGGATTGCGACGAGCTATGTCGTCCTGGCGTTCATGATATCGAACGGCACATGAATAGTACCTTAAACTACTATTAAAATCGCTTCATTTATCGCCAGTCACACGGATCTTCAGATTTTTCGTCTACTTAAGTTGACTTAATTTCAATAGATTACGGAAACGGCACAGTCCCCCCGCTGCCAACTGGCGAGGCGTGCCTGCTATTTTGACGGCCGTAATGAGAAAGCCGGAAATCGCCAGGCAACTGGCCCGGCGGTCGCGCGTGAGCCAGGGAGAAGCCGCCGACCGCCTGGATGTAATGCTCCAGAAGATCGTCTCCGATCTGCGAAAAGGCCGCCAACCGGCGCTCCCAGGCCTGGGAATCTTCAAGCACGGTCCCGACGGTCAGGTCGTGTTCGAACGGGAGGTCCGCAAACGCCATGAGTGAAACCTACATCGAACAATTGGCCCAGATTGTGATTCGCGGGGTGGCCGCCGGAAAGGTGGTAGAGATCGACGGACTGGGTTCGTTTGTGCCGGACGACGTGCTCGGCCTCCGCTTCGAACCCCGGCAACTCCCGCAGGTATTCCTGGCATACGGCAAGGAGGACGCCTTGTTGGTCCGCCGCCTTTGCGATGCCCTGGAGGCCGTGGGGTTTGACCCCTGGATGGACGAGCGCAAGCTGGTTCCCGGACAGAACTGGCCGCGCGCCATCGAGGCGGCCATCGAGACCTCGGACTTCTTCATCGCCTGCTACTCCGGAAATTCGGTGAACAAGAAGGGCGGTTTCCAGGCCGAGATCCGCTACGCCCTGGATTGCGCCCGGCAGATCCCGCTGGAGGAGATTTTCATCGTGCCGGTTCGCCTGGGCGTGTGCCGCGTCCCCCGCTCCATACAACGCGAGATTCAGTATGTGGACCTCTTTCCCGACTGGATCGATGGGCTCGCCCGCCTGGTGGCTACCCTGCGGCAGGAAGTGGCGCTACGGTCGGCGCTGCGCCGGCGGTAAATGCGCCGCCGCGATTCGCCGCCCTTATTTGCCGCCCTTATTTAACGAGGGCGGCGGACCGGCTGGCGAATTCCAACAGCCAACTGGGAAAGATTCCGAGGAAGAGTGTGCCCGCGGCGGGTATCAGCAATGCAAGCCGCATGCTCGGGCTGAGCGGCTTTATATTCGACGCAGCCTCGCCCGGCTCGTGCATGTACATCATCACCAGAATGCGCAGATAGTAGTACGCCCCGACTGCGCTGTTCAACAAACCGAGCACCGCCAGCCAGACCAGGTGCGATTCCAACGCCGCCTTGAAGATATAGAACTTACCGAAAAATCCGGCGGTCAGCGGAATGCCGATGAGGGATAGCAGATAGATACTGAACAGCGCCGCGGTGAGCGGCTGCTTCTTGCCCAGTCCTGCGAGATCCTCCAGGTTCTGATACTTCTCGCCCTTGCCCGACAGATGCGCCACCACCGAAAACGCCCCGATATTCATGAAGGCGTAACCCGCCAGGTAGAACATCGCGGCCGCCGTCCCCACTTCGGAACGCGCGGTGAGCGCCACCAGCACGTATCCGGCGTGCGCGATGGAACTGTACGCCAGCAGGCGTTTGACGTTGGTCTGCAGAAGCGCGGCGAAATTCCCGATGGTCATCGAAAGCAGCGCCGCCAGCCACACCAGCGGTTCCCAGCCCGAGCCGATCGGCCCGAAGGCCGTCAGGAAAATCCGCAGGAAGACCGCGAAAGCGGCAGCCTTGGGACCGGCCGACAGAAACGCCGACACCGGCGAAGGCGCGCCCTGATACACGTCCGGCGCCCAGATCTGGAAGGGCGCCGCCGAAACCTTGAAGCCCAACCCGACGAACATCAGCGCCGCCGCCAGTCCCAGATAAATCACCCGCGCCTGATCCTGCCCGGCGATGGCGTCGCGCACACCGCCCAGGTTCACCGTGCCGGTGACGCCGTAGACGATGGCCACGCCGTATAGAAAAAACGCCGTGGCGAATGACCCCAGCAAGAAGTACTTGAGCGACGATTCGTTGGAGCGCTTGTCGTCGCGCAGATAGCCGGCGAGCACATAGCTCGCAATCGACGAAATTTCGAGCCCGATGAAGACGATGATGAGATCGTTGGCCGCCGCCATCAGGCACTGGCCGGCAATCGAGAACAGCAGCAGGGCATGATACTCGCTGGTTTCGGCATCCTGCCGGGAGAGAAAGCTGAACGACGGCAGAATCGCCAGAATCCCCACCGACATGACTACCACGCGAAAGAACGTGGCAAAGCCGTCGACCACCAGCATGCCGCCGAAAGCCGTTCCGGGATTCGAATAAGCGAAGATCGCGCCCGCAATCCCGGCGAGGAGCGCGGCGATGGCCATGTTGCCGAAAAACTTGGAATCGCGCTTGTTGACCAGCGGATCGATCACCATCATGGCGGTGCCCGCTACCGTGAGGATGATCTCCGGCAGGAAGCGGATCAGGTCGGTTGAACTGACCAGGCTAGCGGCCATTGTGCGCCTCCAGTACCGGCTGGTTCTTCTGGTTTCCTACGCGTATGGGAACGTTGAGCCGCGTTTGATCGAGCACGCGCGCGGTGGTCTTGCTCACCGGCGGCAGGAAACTCTGCGAATAAACACCCATCCAGACCATCATGACGATGAGGGGAACGACCGCCGCCCATTCGCGCGGTTTCAGGTCGGGCATATGATGGCGGACTTCTTCGCCGGCCTCTCCGAAAAACACACGCTGGTAAAGCCAGAGCATATAGCAGGCGGAGAAGATGACCCCGACGGCCGCCCAGACGGCCCACGAATAGTGGGCGGTAGCGGTTCCCTGCAGCACCAGGAATTCGCCCACGAAATTGTTCAACATGGGCAGCCCGATGCTGGCCAGCGTGGTGACCAGGAACGCGCTGGCGAGCCACGGCGCCACCGTCGCGACACCGCCGTAATCTTTGATTTCGAGCGAGTGGCGGCGATCATAGAGCATGCCCACGAGCAGGAACAACGCGCCGGTAGAGATCCCGTGGCTGAGCATCTGGTAGACCGCGCCATCGAAGCCGATCTGTGTAAACGAAAAGATCCCCAGGACTACGAAGCCCAGGTGGCTCACCGAAGAGTACGCCACCAGTTTCTTCATATTGGGCTGCACCATGGCGACCAGCGCGCCATACAGAATTCCGATGATGGCCAACACTGCGATCCACGAAGCGCACTGGCGCGCCGCCACCGGGAACAGCGGCAGGCAGAAGTGTAGAATCCCGTAAGTGCCCATTTTCAGCATGACGGAGGCCAGCATGATGGAGCCGGCCACAGGCGCTTCCACGTGCGCATCGGGCAGCCAGGTGTGCAGCGGAAAGAGCGGGACCTTGATGGCGAAGGCGATGAAGAATGCCAGGAAAAGCAGCGTCTGCTCTTGCGACGTGAAGGTGAGGCGGCCGCTGGCCAGCATATCGAGCAGTATGGGATAGCTGAAGGTTTGCGCCTTGTTGTAGAGGTAGATGATGGCCACCAGCATCAGCGCGGAGCCGGCCATGGTGTAGAGGAAAAACTTCACGGTGGCGTAGATGCGGCGATCGTGACCCCAGATACCGATCAGGAAATACATGGGCACCAAGGAGACTTCCCAGAAAGTGAAAAAGAGGAAGAGATCCTGCGCCATGAAGACGCCAATCAACGCGAATTCGAGCAGCAGCAGAAAGGCGAAGAACTCCTTCACGCGATCCTGCACGGCCTGCCAGGAAGCCAGCATGCATATGGGGGTGAGCAGGGTGGACAGCAGAATCAACCAGAGACTGATGCCGTCTACGCCGACGTGGAAATGGATGTCCGGGGTGGAGATCCAGGGCAGGTCAACGGTGAACTGCTCGCCGGCCACCCCGCGGTCGAACCAGATGAGCAGGCCAAGCGACGCCAGGAACGTCGCCAACGAGACCGCGATGCCGAAATTGCGGCTGGTCTGCGGGGATGATCGCGGAATCGCCAGGGAGGCCAGGAAGCCGGCCAAAGGCAGGAACAAAACCACCGTCAGGAGGTTCATTGCGGACCTCCCCAAAGGCTGGTAGTGGCGATGGCTAGGGCCACGATCGCCAGCACCGAACCGAAGAGCACCCAGGTGGCGTAACTGCGTATGTTGCCGGATTGCAGCTTGCGAAGGACCCCGCCGACGCCTTGCGCGAGACTACCCACGCCATTCACCGAGCCGTCGATCAAGCCGGCGTCGGCGCCTTTCCAAAGCACCCAGCGCGATCCGCCGACAAGCGGCTTGACCACGGTGGCGTCGTAAATCTCATCCACGAAGTACTTGTTGTAGAGCGTGGTGTAGAGCGGTTTCAGACCCGAAGCGAGCGAATCGGCGAGCGCCGGTTTCGCCATGTACATCAGCCACGCCAGGAAAATGCCGATCAGGCCGGCACTCACCGAGAACACCATGAGCGACGGATTTTCCGGAATCTCCGGCACGCCGCGGAAGAAATCGTGAAGGAACGCAGGGATGTTGATGAATCCGCCGCCGAGCGAAAGCAGCGCCAGTACCGCCAGCGGAATCCACATCACGGGCGGCGATTCGTGCGGATGCTGGTTGCCGCGATAGGTGCCGAAAAATGCCAGGAACATGGCGCGGAAGACATAGAACGCCGTCATGGCCGCGGCCAGCACGCCCAGCCAGTACATCCAGGGCGCGTGATTGTAGGCCGCCAGCAGAATGGCGTCCTTGCTGAAAAATCCCGAGAACGGCGGCACGCCGGCAATGGCCACGGCCGCGCACATCATGGTCCAGAAGGTGTAGGGAATCTTTTTGCGCAGGCCGCCCATATTGCGCAGGTCCTGCTCACCGGAAAGGGCGTGGATGACACTACCGGAACCGAGGAAGAGCAGCGCCTTGAAGAACGCATGCGTCATCAGGTGCCAGATGCCCGCGGAGAAAGCGCCGCAGCCCACGCCCACGAACATGTAGCCGAGTTGCGAGACGGTGGAGTAAGCGAACACTTTCTTAATATCGTTCTGCACCAGTCCGATGGAGGCCGCGAAGAATGCCGTCGCAATACCCACGATGGCGATGGTGTCCATGGCGGCGGGGGCATGAATGAAGATGGGCCAGGAGCGCGACGTCATGTAGACGCCGGCGGTCACCATGGTGGCGGCGTGGATCAGTGCCGAAACCGGCGTAGGGCCGGCCATGGCGTCGGGCAGCCAGACATAGAGCGGAAGCTGCGCCGATTTGCCGCACGCTCCTACCAGCAGCAGCAGCCCGATGGTGGTGAGCAGGCCGGTATCGGCGGTGGGCGCCTGGTGAAACACCTTGCCGAAATCGAGCGAGCCGAAATTGACGAAAATCAGGAACATCGCCAGCGAAAAGCCGAAATCGCCGATGCGATTGACGATGAATGCCTTGTTGCCGGCGTTGGTGGCGAACTTCTTATCGAAGTAAAAGCCGATCAGCAGGTAGCTGCACAATCCCACGCCTTCCCATCCCACGAACAGCAGCAGGTAATTGGCGGCCAGCACCAGCACCAGCATGAAGAACATGAACAGGTTCATGTAGGCGAAGAAGCGGTAATAGCCGCCTTCGTGCGCCATGTAGCCCGCAGCGTAAATGTGAATCAGCGAGCCGATGCCGGTGACAATGAGGAGCATCACGACGGTGAGGCGGTCGACCGCGAAGTCGCAGCCGATATTCAGGCTGCCGCTTTGGATCCAGGTGAAGTAGTGTTCGGCGATCGGCGTGCCCATGGAGGCGAAGGCGGCCACCGTCTTCAGCACCCAGAGGAAGGCCAGCACCACGCTGCCGATGGCTACCGTGTTGACTGCAGCTTTGGAGAAGCGGCGCCCGAAGATGCCGTTGATCAGGAACCCCGCCAGCGGGAGGATTGGGATGAGCCAGAGTAGCATTAGTTCTTCATCGACTCGATGTCATCGATGTTCAAGGTCTGCCTGTTCTTGAAGATCGTCAGGATAATCGCGAGGCCGACGGCGGCTTCCGCGGCGGCCACTACCATCACGAAAAATGCGAACAGATGGCCGTTGATCGACTTGTTCTGATACGAAAACGTCACGAAACTGAGATTTACGGCATTCAGCATCAGTTCGATCGACATGAAGACCGTGATGATGCTGCGGCGGAACAGGAAGCCCGCCACACCGAGCGCAAACAGGATCGCGCTCAGGGTGAGAAACCACGATATGGGCACTTGCGACATCAATCCATCTCCTTCCGCGCCAGAACGACGGCGCCCAGAATGGCGATCAGGATGAGGATGGACGTCACTTCGAAGGGCAGCAGATAAGGACCGAAGAGCGCCCTGCCGATCTCACGCACGCCGCCGCCGGTAAACCCACCGAAGTGCACCATGGTGGTCGACGGGAACAGGCGCTGCACAAAATACGCCATCGCGCCCAGGAAGGCGACCAGCAGAGGGACGCCCAGCAACTGCGCGGCAAGCGACTTGCCTTCCTTCTTCTCAGAGCCGGCATTAAGCAACATGATAGTGAAGATGAACAGCACCATCACGGCGCCGGCGTAAACAATCACTTGTGCGGCTGCCAGAAATTCCGCCCCCAGCAGGAGGTAGAGCACCGCTAGTGACCCCATCACTCCCACCAGCGAAATCGCGCTCGAAATGGGATGGGTTTGCACCACCACATTGATGGCGCAAACTACCGCGATGATGGCGAACACGAAGAAGAGAATTACGTCCATTTCAGGGTCTCAAAGCTACCAGAAAGCCGGTTACCAGCAGGTTGAGCATGGCCACCGGGAAGAGGAACTTCCACGTGAAGCTCATCAGTTGGTCATAGCGGAAGCGCGGCAGCGTCCCGCGAATCCAGATAAACACGAAAAGGATAGCGCCCACCTTGGAACAGAACCAGAAGAGCGGCAGCAGCCAGCTTTGCACCATCGGCAGCAGGAAAATCGCCGCAATGATGAGGAAGATCACGCCGAACGCCGGGAAGGTAATCTTATCCATCTTGAGCTTGGCCTGGGCGCCGTGATACAGCGCGATCACGCCGGCGGCCGCGAAGATCAGGACGGGTACGAAGCTCGATCCATATTCGGCCGGCCAGGGCGCGACCCAGCCGCCCAGGAAGAGCAGGGTGGCCATGCAGCTCACGGTAATCATGTTGGCGTATTCCGCCATGAAGAACGACGCGAATTTCATACTGCTGTATTCGGTATGGAAGCCGGCGACCAGTTCGTTCTCCGCCTCCGGCAAATCGAAGGGCACGCGGTTCGTCTCGGCGAAGGCGGCAATGATAAAGATGATGAAGCTGAAAATCTGCGGGAACGGTCCGTGCAGCACATTCCAGTGCCAGAAGCCGCCGCTCTGATCGTTCACCAGTTGGCGAAGGTCGAGCGTGTTGGAAATCAGCAGCGGCGCGGCGATCGCGAGCGAAAGCGGCAGCTCATAACTGATCATCTGCGCCGAACTGCGCAATCCGCCCAGCAGCGAGTACTTGTTATTCGACGACCATCCCGCCAGCGCGATACCGTACACACCCATGGAGGAGACTGCCAGGATGAACAGCACGCCGATGTTCAGATTGGCGAGCTGCATGTACGTCTGGCGTCCGGCCACCGTGATCTCCGGGCCGAAGGGAATCACCGAAATCGAGAGCAGCGCCATGGTGATCGCGAGGAACGGCGCCAGTATGTAAAGCGGCTTGTTGACATGCGGCGGAATCAGATCCTCTTTGGTGACCAGCTTGATAACGTCGGCCAGCGGCTGGAGCAATCCGTGCGGACCCACGCGATACGGTCCGGGGCGTACCTGAATATGCGCGATCACCTTCCTCTCCACCCATTGCAGGTAGGCGAGCACGGTCATGAGAACGGCAAATACCACCAGGACCTTAACCACGCTGATCAGATAGAAGAATTGCTGGTTGGTTAGATCGGTCATCTTAATGGCGCGCTCGATTCTCAACCACGGAATTCAGTACTTTAGAATAGCGCCCGAGCGTTCCTGACGCGAACAGCCCGTTGTGGTCGGAATGGACCAGCCCAGGCAAAGTTCCGGGGGAAATTCGCCCGTTCACCGGCATGGTTTGCGCCGCTCCGCCTGTTGCCAGAGTCGCCATGGGCACCTTGTAACCGTGGACGGTCTTAACGATCTGATCCGTTATGGTATCAGGGAACCATGGCCCCAGTATCGCCGCCGCGCTCATTTCGCGGGCGATGAATCCCATAATGTCGAGATCGGGCTTGGCGCCCATCGTATTAATGGCCAACTTCAGGCGCTGCACTTCACCGGTGACATTGGTAATGGTGCCGTACTTTTCATAGGCGCAGGCGGCGGGCAGCACGATATCCGCCTGGCTGGCGGTCTCGGTGAGGAAGAGGTCCTGCACCACCAGGAAAGCCGGTTTCTTGCCGCCGGCCTTGAAGGGATTCGCTCCCACCACCCAGAGCACGTCGAGATTTCCCTCGAGCATTTCATTCACGTGCAGGCCGGGCTGGCCGGACGGCTTATAGCCCGGCAATAACTCGGGCACCATCCCCATATCGATGGCGCCGCGCGAGTTGGAATAATCCACCAACGGAACGTAGGAGACCGGAATTCCCAGCGATGTTCCGAAGGCCACCAGCTTGCGAACATCTTCGCCGCAATAGGAATCGTCGAACACGATTACCAGTTCGGATTCCTTTTGCAGCTTTTCGGTAAGCGAACTATAATCGCGCCCGCGCAGCGATGCCGCGCAGTACTTGTCTTCGCGCACCGGTTTCTCGGTAACCACATAAATGCGCGCCTGGTGATGGCGGAAGTTGCTGCGGATCTGGTTGGAGAGCAGGGGATGTTCAAGGGCGAGATCGGCGCCCAAGATCAGGAAAGCCTTGCGCTCGTAAAGATCGGCCACGCTCGCGAGCTTGCCCTGGCCCGCTTCGCTGAGGGCATCGAGGAGGGTCACCACATCGCCGGTGCGATGGTGGTCCACGTTATTGGTATGCAGAACTTTGCGGGCGAACTTCTGGAGATAGAAATTCTCTTCGTTGGTGGTGTGGTTGGAGCCGATCACGCCAAACGTGCCGTTATCGGCCAGCGTCTTGGTGAACTTCTTCGCCACGGTGGTGAGCGCTTCACTCCAGGAGACTTCTTCCAGCTTGCCGTTCTTGCGGATGAGCGGCGCCTGCAGGCGGTCGGGATGGTCGTAGAAGTCGAAGGCGTAGCGTCCTTTGATACACAGGAATTCGCCGTTGATGCCCGAATGATCGCGATTATTCCCGCGGATGATGTGGTTGTTGCGCGTGCCGAGCGTAGTCTTGCAGCCGTCGGCGCAGTGGGTGCAGATGGTGCCCACGTGCGTCATTTCCCAGGGCCGGGTCTGATAGCGATAGCTCCCGCTGGTGAGCGCGCCCACCGGGCAGATGTCGATGCAGGCGCCGCACTCGTCGCATTCCAGGTGGTCGCCCATGTTGGGAGCGATCTCGGAAACCACGCCGCGCTGGATGACGCCCAGTGCGCCCACGCCCATGCCTTCATTACAGATGCGCACGCAGCGGAAGCAGAGAATGCAGCGCGGCGCATCGAAAAACACCACCGGCGAAAATTGTTTTTCGGGGGTGTGGACTTTGATCTCGGTATAGCGGCTTTCACCCGCTCCGTAGCGGAATACCATATCCTGCAATTCGCACTCGCCGCCCTTGTCGCACACCGGGCAATCAAGTGGATGGTTGGTGAGCAGGAACTCCAGCGTATACTTGCGCGCGGTGGCTACCTGCGGAGTATCGGTGCGGACTACCATGCCTTCGGCCACGGGGAGAGTGCAAGCCGTCATCAGCTTGGGCATCTTCTCCACTTCCACCAGGCACATGCGGCAGGCGGCAGCGAGCGAGAGTCCTTCGTAATAGCAGAATGCCGGAATCTCGATCCCCGCCGCTTTGGCGGCATCGATCAGCAGCGTTCCGGGCGCCGCGGTGATCGCCCTTCCGTCGATTGTCAGTTTTACCGGGTCTGGCATGTAAATTAACTCGCGTTCTCACTCTGGCGAACTGGCGCGCGCCACACCGTGCGCAAATGACTCATGCGGTCGCCATTTCGTGCTCGTAGGGGCACGGCTTACCGTTCAGGTGGTCTTCGAATTCGCCGCGGAACTTCTCCACAATGGAGAGCGTCGGCATGGCGGCAGCGTCGCCCAGCGGACAGAATGTGCGGCCCAGCATGTTGCGCGAAATGTCGCCGATCAAATTGATGTCGGCGCGCGTTCCGCCGCCGCTATGGAAGCGGTCGAGAATCTTGCGCAGCCAGGTGGTGCCCTCGCGGCACGGAATGCACCAGCCGCAGCTTTCATGCGCGTAAAATTTCATGATGCGCAACGCGGCCTTCACCATGCACGTCTGGTCGTCCATAATGATCACGCCGCCCGACCCGAGCATGCTCTTGCGCGACGCCATCGAATCGTAATCCATGTTGGCGCCTTCCACCTCCGCCGCCGTCAGCACCGGGCAAGACGACCCGCCGGGGATGAACGCCTTCAGTTTGTGGCCCATGCGAATTCCGCCGCCCACTTCCTCGATCATCTGTTTCACCGGGAAGCCGAGCTTCAATTCGTACACGCCAGGCTTGTTGATGTGACCCGTGAGGCAGGTCATTTTGGTCCCGCCCGCCTTGGGTATACCGAGGGCCGCGAAAGCCGCGCCGCCATCGCGCAGGATCGCCGGTACCGCGCAATACGTCTCCACGTTATTCAATACGGTGGGACATTGAAATGCGCCTGCCACCGCGGGAAACGGAGGGCGAATGCGCGGGATGCCGCGCTTGCCTTCGAGCGATTCCAGCAGCGCCGATTCCTCGCCGCACTCGTAAGCGCCCGCGCCGGTGTGCGTGTAGAGCTCGAAATCGAACCCCGTGCCCTGAATATTCTTGCCGAGAAAACCCTTTTCGTACGCCTCGGCGATCGCCTTATCCAGAATCTCGATGAGGTAGCGATACTCGCCGCGGACGTAAATATAGCCGGCGTGCGCATCGACCGCCAGGCCGGCGATGAGGACGCCTTCAATCAACTGGTGCGGATCGTTCTCGATGAGCACGCGATCTTTGCAGGTTCCCGGCTCGCTCTCATCGGCGTTCACCACGATGTACTTGGGCTTGGGCGACGTGCGCGGCACAAAGCTCCACTTCATCCCCGTGGGGAATCCGGCGCCGCCGCGCCCGCGGAGGTTGGAAATCTTCACCTCTTCGATGATCTTCTCGGGCGTCATGCCGGCGGCCTTCTTAAACGCCGCGTAGCCTTCATCTGCGAGATAGGTCTCGATGGACGTTGAGTTCGGCTGTCCGAAACGGCGCGAGAGCACTCTGGTTTCGAGCGGGCTGGGTTCGTTATACAGCATGCGCTATCTATTTCTTCCTTGGACCGCCAGGCGGTCCGTCCTTCAGCCCGTCCAGCAACCGGTCCAGCTTTTCGGGCGTCACGAAGTGGTGAAAGTCGTAATTCACCTGGATGGCAGGCGCCCACGAACAAGCGCCCATGCATTCCACCTCTTCAAGCGAGAACTCGCCATCGGGCGTCACGCCTTTGTGTCCGATGCCGAGTTTCTTGCAGGCGTGCTCGTAAAGCTTGTCGCCATCGTTCAGCAGGCAACTGATATTGGTGCACACCTGCACGTGAAACTTACCGAGCGGCTTGCGGTGCAGCATCGAATAGTACGACATCACCTCATTGACTACCAGGGTGGTGACGCCGATTCGCTTGGCCACTTCATCGATCAATTCGTCGGAAACGCATCCGACCTCATCCTGCGCGTACAGCAGCATGGGAATCAACGCCGAACGCTGCCGCCCCGGCGGATAGCTCCTCAGGAGCTTTTCGAACCTGCCTTCCAGTTCCGGTGAAAAAGTCATCGATCCGTATCGCCCAAAACAAAATCCATGCTTCCAATGGAAGCGATTACATCCGCAATCAGAGAGCCCATGACCAGCGTCGGCGTGCATTGCAGATTGCCGAAACTGGGGGTGCGCATGTGCACCCGGTAAGGCCGCGCCGTACCGTCGCTCACCACGTAATAGCCTAACTCGCCGCGCGGCGATTCGATCACCTGATAGACCTCGCCTGCGGGCACGCGGAAGCCCTCGGTCACAATCTTGAAATGGTAGATGAGCGCCTCCATCTGGGTCTTCATCTTTTCGCGGTCGGGCAGCACCACGTGCGGCGCATCGGCCTTCCATGCCCCAGGGGGCATGCCTTCCAGCGCCTGTTTGACGATGCGCGCGCTCTGCCGCATCTCTTCGACGCGCACCTGGTAGCGCGCGAAAACGTCGTTCTCGGTGCGCGTGGGCACTTCGAAATCGAACTTCTCGTAGCTGGTGTACGGGGTGTCTTTGCGCACATCCACTTTCAGGCCGGCGGCGCGCAGCATAGGGCCGGTGACCCCGAGATCGAGCATATCCTCGATGGAAATGTGGCCAATTCCCTTGGTGCGGCCGGTCCAGATGCGGTTGTTGGTGAGCAGATCCTCGTATTCGTCCACCCGGCTGGGGAACACGTCGATGAATTTCTTCACGCGCTGCTGCCAGCCGCGCGGCGGCTCGAGCGCCAGCCCTCCGATGCGGAAGTAGCTGGTCATCATCCGCTGGCCGGAGAACATTTCGAAGATGCGGAGGATGTCCTCGCGCTCGCGGAAGCAGTAGAGGAAGACACTCATCGCGCCGATATCGATGGCGTGCGTGCCGAGCCAGACCAGGTGGCTGTTGAGCCGTGTCAACTCCGTCAGCATTACCCGCATCCACTGCGCCTGCGGCGGAATTTCCAGGCCGAGCAGTTTTTCCGTGGCCAGGCACCAGCCCAGGTTGTTCGAAAGCGGCGCCAGGTAATCCACCCGGTCGGTCAGGGTGACATCCTGCTGGTAATTCTTCTGCTCGAACTCCTTCTCGATGCCGGTGTGCAGATAGCCGATATCGGGCTGGCACTTCATGACGTTCTCGCCATCGAGCTCCAGCAGCAGGCGCAGCACGCCGTGTGTCGACGGGTGCTGCGGGCCCATGTTGAGGACCATGCGATGCGGGCCGGGCTTAGGCTGCTCGTCGGCTACCGCGGTGACCGATACTCCGGGAATGGCCGGGTCGCTCATAACTAAATCCTCGTCCCCGTCACAGGGTAATCCTTGCGCAACGGGTGGCCGTCCCAATCGTCCGGCATCATGATCCGCCGCAGGTCCGGATGGCCCACGAAATTGATGCCGAACAGGTCGAAGACCTCGCGCTCGTACCAGTTGGCGCCCCGCCACACGGAGGTTATCGACTCAATTGCGGGATCGATGCCGGACAACCGGCACTTCAGGCGGACCCGTTGTTTGAGTTCAATGGAATGAAGATGGTAAACCACCTCGAAGCGCGGTTCGGCGGGATACCAGTCGACGGCTGTCACCGAACTGAGACGAATGAACTTCTGGTCGTATTTCAGAAAGCCGCAAATGCTCACGATCTTGCCGCCGGCGATTTCGAGCGTCAATTCGCCGCGATCGAGTTTGCCCGCCGTAATGGCGTCGGCATCGAAGGCGTCCACCGCCGTAGCAACGGCGTTCTGTCGCAGGTTTTCGGATAACATTTCGAGTTGTCTACTATTTCCGCCTGGAATCCGCACCGGACCAATCCAGTGCGCCTTTTTTCCAGATGTAGAAGAACCCGGACAGGATCAAAATCACGAAAATCAACATTTCGATGAAGCCGGGCATCAACAGTTCGCGATATACCACCGCCCACGGGTATAGGAAGATGGCCTCGATATCGAACAGGATAAAGAGCATCGCGACCAGGTAGAACTTCACACTGAAACGCTGCCTGGCGTCTCCCGTGGGTACCATTCCGGACTCGTAAGGCATATCTTTCACGCGGTTCCGGACGCGCTTTCCGAGCAGATACGACACAGTGATCAGGCCGGCCGCGAGCAACATGGCGACCAATGCCTGCAGGAGAACGGGGAAGTACTCTTCTGTTAGTGTCGTAGGCATTTGGTTTTGGGCAAATTTGGGTCTAAATTTGACTATAGTGGTTCGAAAAGTGGGGTGTCAACCAAAGTGGAGATGCAGATTGTAGTGAACGGCGAGCCGCGGATGGCTCGACAGGGCCAGACGATCCTGGAACTGCTGCGCGAATTGGGCCTGGAGCCCGCGCGCGTGGCGGTGGAGTTCGATCGCAATATCGTGAAGCAGGTACTCTGGCAGGAGACCGTGCTGCGGCCAGGCTCTCAGTTGGAGATCGTACAGTTCGTCGGCGGGGGATAATGAGATCGTCGATTTCGGTGAGACGGTCCACCCGTCAAAGGCACATGCGGTAGAAGAAGGAACCCAAATTGAGCAACATCGAAGAACTGATCACCGACATGAAAGAAAGCCTGGAGCGCGAGATCCAAGCCGGGTTCGCAGAAGTCAACACTCGCCTGGACAGGCAAGCTCTGCGTTTGGACCGGCAAGGGTCCAATTGGCAGACCGGACGTCGGTGGAGCTCCCGCATGGACGATTGGGCCGAAAAAGTCGATGCCGCCCTCGAAACGAAAGATCGCGAAATCGGCGATCTCCGGAAGCGTCTTTCCAACCTGGAGAACCGTCTCCCTCCGCAAGCGTGAAGAGTGCGGGATTACGATCGGGAACCACCGCACCAACTGGGTCGCTGATGGTCCCCGAGCTTACTATAGTTTGAGACCATTTAATCATGATTTCGGACTCATCGCCAAGTCCCCGCCCTTCAGCAGCAACTCCGCATTCAGCGCGCCGTCGGGCGTGTCTTCGTGCTTGAACATCAGATACAGATCCCTCCCCGCCGCCAGCAAGTCCTGAGTCCGCGACCGAATGGCGGCGACGTCCTCAGCCGTGTATTCGGGCTTGCGCAGCCGGTAATATACGAAATCCGCGGTGATCACTTCCGGCACTTCCAGGTGCTCGCTTTCCGCCACGCATAGCGACACGTTTCGCCGCCGCAATTCCTCGTAAACCGGCTCCGCCAACCAGGAAGCGTGCCGGAATTCGAAGGCGTAATGCAGATCGGGCGGCAGCAGTTCCAGGTAGTCGTGCAGTAGCGACACATCGCACTTCAGCGTGGGCCCCAGTTGAAAGAGAATCGGACCCAGACGGCGCGCGGTGCGTAACGGGTCGATCATTTTGAGGAACAACTCGGTCGCCTGCCCGGCGTCCTTGAGGCGCAAAATGTGAGTAATCCGCTGGTTGGCTTTCACCGCGAATACGAACCCCGCGGGCGTGGCGTCCACCCAGTTCTGTAGCGTGGACGCCGAGGGCAGCCGCCGGAAGGTGTAGTTGATCTCCACGCAGTTGAGCCGCTCGGCGTAATGTTTCAGGAATTGCTTGGACGGCAGCTTGGCCGGATAGAAGCCCGGCTTCCACGCCGGATACGCAAAGCCGGAGGTACCGGCATACAAGGTCGCCATGGCATATTATTATCTCTGGCCGGAGATTTTCATGCTCGTTCACATCATCCTTGTCTGGCTGGTCAGCGCGCTTGCGCTTTGGCTGGTCGCGCAGATTGTTCCCGGAATCGAAGTTCGCGATTTCGGTGCGGCGCTGCTCGCCACGATCGTGATCGCAATCGTCAACGCCATCGTCGGCCCGGTGCTGCGCTTCTTTGCGTGGCCGCTTACCATTCTGACGCTCGGCCTGTTTAAGCTGATCGTCAACGCCATTCTGCTGAAACTGGCGTCGATGTTCTCTCCGGGATTTCGTGTGCGCGGATTCCTGGACGCGATTATCGGCGCGCTGCTGCTGACCGTTCTCGAATCTGTGCTGCGCTTCGTGGTGTTGTAGTGCTGGCGCCGTCCACCCCCGCCGAACTCGCGCAGGCCCTGCATGAGGCCGCCGGCAGCAAGCGCACCATCGCGCTCGAGGGGAATGCCAGTAAGCGCCTGATGGCCGGCCCGCAAGTGCCGGCCGACGTCGAAATCACCACCTCCGCGCTTCGCCGCGTGCTGCAGTACGAACCGCACGACCTCACCATCAGCGTGGAAGCCGGGCTGCCGTGGCGCGAGTTCATGTCGCTCCTCGCCGCAAATCGCCAGATCGTGCCCCTTGACCCGCCCTTCGCTACCGCCGCCACGGTGGGCGGAGTGGTGGCCGCCAATTCCAGCGGACCGCGCCGCCGCCTCTACGGGACGGCGCGCGACCTCGTGATCGGCATGACCTTCGCCACTCTCGAAGGCAAACTCGTGCAAACCGGCGGGATGGTGGTGAAGAACGTCGCCGGGCTGGATATGGCGAAGCTGATGATCGGTTCGTTCGGCACGCTCGCCGCCATCGCCAGCGTCAATTTCAAGCTGCTCCCGGCGCCCGAGGAGGAACACAGCCTCCTGCTACCCGCGCCCACGGCAGCCGACGCGATCGCCGTACGCGACCGCATTCTGGCCAGCCCGCTCCAGCCCGCCGCCATCGATCTGCTGAATCCCGCAGCGGCCGAGTCCTTCGGCGGCAGTGCGTGGCTGCTGGCGGTGCGCACCGGAGGGAGTCCGGCCGCCATCCGCCGCAGTGTGGCGGAACTGGCGCACATCGCCGGGCGCCTCGCCGTAGAATCGGGATGCCCGGAGGGCTTTTGGCCGGACGTGGAAAACTTCACTTTGCGATTTCTCCATCGGTACCGCGACGGCGCCGTGGTGCGCGTGTCCTGTACGTTAAAGGACGTTCCCGCGGTAATGGGATCGTTCCCCTGCCCGGCGGTGGCGCGGGCCGCTTCCGGAGTCTGCTACGGATATTTCGCGGAGGCCGGGGCTACCTCCGCCTGGTTCGCCCGCGCCAACGCGTTAGGATGGAAGGCTGTTATCGAATTTGCGCCGGAAGCGCGCAAACAGACGCTCGTCCTGTGGCCGTCACCGGGCGGCGACTTTGAAATCATGCGGCGGGTCAAAGCGCTCTTCGATCCGTCTAATTTATTGAACCGTGGCAGACTCTACAGCCGTATCTGACACAACCCGCGTAGGACCGAAGCAGTTCGACCTGGACCGCTGCGTTCACTGCGGACTGTGCCTGAACGCATGTCCCACCTATCGCGAGCTTGGGCTCGAGATGGATTCGCCGCGGGGACGAGTCTATCAGATGGTGCAGGTGTCGAACGGCGCGCCGGTCACGCCGTCGTATGAAGAACATATCGGGCTTTGCCTGGCCTGCCGCGGATGCGAATCGGCCTGCCCTTCGGGCGTGCCGTATGGGCGCATGGTGGAGGACGCGCGCTGCCAGATCGAGTCGCTGGCCAAACGCGGGCGCCTCACCGGGTGGTTCCGCGACTTCGTATTCCGCAAGCTCCTGCTCTCGCCGCGCCTGCTCACGGCGGCCGGAGTGGGACTCTATCTCTCTGAAAAAATCGGCGTTAAAGGGCTGATGCGCGTCCTCGGTTTTTGCCACCTGGGAGGCCGCCTGGGAGAGATCGCGCAACTGGCGCCTTCGGCGGAGTTGCCATTCTTCTTCAGCCAGATCGGCAAGACCTTTCCGCCAGAGGGACAGCGCCGCTATCGCGTGGCGTTTCTCGCGGGATGCATCGCCAACGTTAGCTTCGCCCGCCTGAATGAAGCGACGGTGCGCGTGCTGCAGAAGAACGGCTGCGAAGTCGCGATCCCGGGCGGGCAGGGCTGTTGCGGTGCGCTCCACTTGCATAGCGGCTTGCGCGAGGATGCCCAGCGGCTGGCGCGGCGCAATATCGACGCGCTGGAAGATGGCAACTTCGATGCCATCGTCACCAATGCGGCGGGATGCGGATCGACCCTGAAAGAGTACGGCGAACTCCTGGCGGAAGACCCGCAATACGCGGCCAAAGCGCACGCCTTCGCGGCGCAGATGCGCGATGTGACGGAGTTCCTGGCGGGCATCGAACTCAATCGCGAGATGACGCCGGTAACCGCCGTGGTGACGTACCAGGATTCGTGCCACCTGGCGCACGGCCAGCGCATCCGCAGCGCGCCGCGCAAACTGCTGGCGGCGATCCCCGGCGTGGAATTCCGCGAGATGCGCGGCGCCGACATCTGCTGCGGCAGCGCGGGCATTTACAACGTGGTGCAGAACGAGATGTCGATGCAGATATTGGGGTCAAAGATCAAGTCGGTCAACGCTACGGACGCCGGCATCATCGCGACGGCCAATCCCGGCTGTCTGCTGCAGTTGGAGGCCGGAGTCCGCATGCACGGCAAGGGGCAGAGGGTGATGCACGTGGTGGAGTTGCTCGATCGGGCGTACGGCGGGGCGAGCTAAGCTCACGCAGCTCTTACGGTCAACTTCACGCCCACGCTCTTTTGGAGCACTTGGAGAATGGCGAAGAAATTGGCCGTTTTGGGATTGCCGTGTGGACCCAACATGCGATGGAGGCTCTTACTCGGCTTCCCGAGATTGGCGGCTAACTGCTCGAACCCGATGGTCGCGTTGACAACGTCGCGCAAGACTGTCTTCCCGGTAATCTCGTCGCCGGCCAGATAAGCGTTCACCGCTTCTGTCAGAAGCGCCTTACGGAACGCGCTGTCACGCTGCGCGCGCTTGTAAACCGTCTCGCGAAATGCTTTCGTTAGTGGCATTGGCGTTTCCTTTCAGACTTTCCTGCGTTTATGCTCAGACCAGGCGGTTAATGCCGCATCGATCGCGGCAGACTGCCTCTTCTTTGCACTACCGCCAAGAAGCACCACGATCCGCAAGCCTTCCTTGCCAAAATAGACGCGATAGCCCGGTCCGAAATCCACTTTTAGTTCGAACACGCCAGAGCCGACGCCTTCGACATTTGAGAAGTTCCCCTGGCTCAGCCTGGTCAATCCAATCGTTACCTTCGCTGCCGCAGTGGCATTCAAACCATCGAACCAGCGTGCAAAATGGAGACCGGCCGGAGGCATTCAAGAACTCCAGAATCTCGATTTCCTGCACGCTTTGATGGTAACACTTACGTTACCATTACGGTTGGCCAATACTCCAGACTCTGCCCCAGTGACCCGCGCCCCTGCCTCTTTATCCCGCCACCCGCTCCTGATCCTTATATTGCAACTGATACAGCTTCCAGTAAATCCCGCGCATCGCCAGCAATTCCTGGTGCGTCCCGATTTCCCGCAGCTTTCCTTTATGCATCACCAGAATGCGATCCGCCCGCTGAATAGTCGACAGCCTGTGCGCGATCACGATCGAGGTGCGCCCTTCCACCATCTTCAGGAGCGCGGCGCGCACGCGGAATTCGGTATCGGTGTCGACGCTCGATGTCGCTTCGTCCAGAATCAAATAACGCGGATTGTGCGCCAGCGCGCGGGCGAAGCTGATGAGTTGTTTCTGGCCGGTGGATAGGCCGCTGCCCCGTTCGCGGATGGCGTGGCCGAAACCTTCGGGCAGCCCGCGGACGAATTCCAGTACATTCACCTGCTCGGCGGCCGATTCCACCTCTTCGTCGCGAATCGTCTCCGTGCCCAGCCGGATGTTGTCCGCGATCGTCCCCGTGAACAGGAACGGATCCTGCAGCACCACTCCGAATTGACGCCGCAGCTCCAGCGGATCGAGCTCGCGAATATCGACACCGCCGATGCGGATGGCGCCCTTCTGCACGTCGTAGAACCGTAGCAGCAGCGAAATGAGCGTGGTCTTCCCCGCGCCGGTGTGGCCCACCACCGCCACAGTCTCGTCGGGCGCGATGGTGAAGCTGACGTCGCACAGCACCCAGTCCTCGCCCTGGTAGGCGAACCAGACGTGGTCGAACTCGATGGCAGCGATCGCCGTGGGGGCCGGTCGCGGATCGCGCGGCGGCAGGATCGTCGCGTCCGTATCGAGCAGCTTGAAGATGCGCTCGGAGGACGCCATGGCGCCCTGCAGGATGTTGTACTTCTCGCTCAAATCCTGGATCGGCCGGAAGAAGCGCAGGCCGTATTGCAGGAACGCCACCATCACGCCCAGGGAGAGGCGTCCGCTTTCGATGCGCAGTCCGCCGTACGTCAGGATCGCGGCCAGCGAGAGCATGGAAATGAGCTCTACCGCGGGATAAAACCAGCCGTAGGCGTTGATCGCATCCTTGTAAGCGATCATGTGGTCGCGATTGATGCGGTCGAACTCGCGCCCGCTGCGCTGTTCGCGATTGAAAAGTTGCAGGACCACGATTCCGGTGATGTGCTCCTGCAGGTACGCATTGATTTTGGCGATGGCCACGCGGATGCGGCGATAGCTCTGCTGCACCGTGCGCCGGAAGATAAGGGTCGCGCCGATCACCACCGGCATGGCCGCCATGAGGATGCCGGTAAGCATCGGGCTCATGCGGTACATGATGGCGATGATGAAGCCGAGCACCATCACGTCGCCCAGGATGGTCACCAGCCCGGAGGCGAAGAGGTCGTTAAGCACATCGACGTCTGTGGTCACGCGCGTTACCAGCCGGCCTACTGGATTGCGGTCGTAGAAGGCCAAGTCGAGCCCCTGGAGGTGCTCCATGAGCTGCTTACGAAGGTCGAACATCGCGAGTTGCCCGGTCCACTGCATGAGGTAGGTTTGGGCGAACTCGGTGAGAAACGAGCCGATCAGCACGGCCACATAAATCAGCGCGATGCGCGTCAGCCCGGCCCATGGATCGGCCGGCAGCCAGGCGTCGATGGGGGTGTGGAGCGGGTGCGCCTCCGGGCGGATGTAATTGTCCACCGCCAGGCGCGTGAGCAGCGGATTCATCACCTGCAAAATGGATTGCGCCAGCAGGAAAACCAGGGAAAAGAAGACCAGTCCGCCATACGGCCGCATGTAGCCCAGCAGGCGGCGCATCAGCCGGGCATCATACGCTTTGCCTAGGACCTCTTCTTCCACGTTTTTTCAGCATACCAGTCGCGCTATGGGTGCTCGAATTCCGCCGCCCGCGGAATCAGCTGGAAGTACGTTCGCGCCGGCAGATCGGTGTTCCAGTGACCGCTCCAGCGGGCGTACCCGCAGATTCCCACGAATAAGCCTGCGATCAGGGCGGCCATCGCCCACGCCGGAACGTGTTGACGTCCGGGGGCCGACATGGCGAGCGCCCCCGCGGCAGGGCATACCGCTACACATTGCAGACAACCCGTGCACTCCGCCGACCCGATGGTGACCAGTTGCGCCACCGGCAACGCCGACGGGCATGCGTTGGTGCACTTGCCGCAATCGATACAGAGCGACGTGTTGCGGCGAATGCGCAACGGGCTCGCTAGCGCCGCCAGCCCCAGGAGCGCGCCGTACGGGCACAGATAGCGGCACCAGAAATTCTCCACCAGCATCGACGCCACCGCCAGCAACGCAATCACAAGAACGCCGGTGGCTCCCAGGAAGCGGAAGAAATTGAGCATTTTGACGTCGTCCAGAATGCCATAAGGGCCCCCAAGAAATGCCTGGATGGCGGACACCGACATCGATCCCACAGCGTACGCGAACAGCGCCAGCAGAAGATACTTCAGGCTACGGAGGCCGATATCGAGCTTGCGAGGCAGCCGGAAATTCCGCCCGAACATCCGCCGCCCCAGGCGCCAAAGGCTTTCCGACATCGTTCCTACCGGGCACAACCAGCCGCAGAAGCTCTTGCGCACCAGCCACGAAATTCCCAGGAACGCCCCCAGTAGAAACATGCCTGCGGGGTGTAAAGTCGGCACCTCGCCCGTTTCCAGCAGGACCTTGAGATTCATCAGCGCCGCGATCGGCAGCCAGCCTTCCACTCCGGGCGGCCGGGAGACGCCGAGGCCATGCCCGCCGCTTTCGTAATAGTGGACGAAAAGAATAAACTGCGCGCCGATCCAAAGATTGAGCAGCAGGAACGCCGCTTGAAACGCCCGTCGCAGCACTTGCGACCGGTCAGGCGCCGCCCGCTTCTGAAGCTTCTTGCGCTTGGGTAGGGTGACTGTCGAAGGCGCGCTGGCTGCCATGGTCTGGGACCTCTATCCACACGCTAATCGGCGGCACAACCCAGGGCAGTGACTGAAGTCACGGTGGAGTAGAATAGGTGAGATGAAGGGGGGAAGCAGGCTCTGCGGACCACCGGCAGAGCGCTGTTCGCCTTGACTTTCGCGACCCCCGTACATTATTCTGACGATTCGCTTTGACGGCGCATCAAGGCCGTTCCACGTATGCGGGAAAATAAGAATCACGCCCCGGAAACCTTAGAACGGTCTCTGGATTCGACGCTCGAAAGCGTCGACAGCGCCGAAGAACTGGCGTTGAGCGTGGCTGAGCGTGCAGGGTTCGACGAGGACGATCTGATGAAGATCGGGATGGCCGTCCGGGAATCCATGGTAAACGCTGTGGTGCATGGCAACCGCTATAGCGCCAATAAAAAGGTGCGGCTTCTGGTGACCCACAGCCCCGAACGGTTCACGATTCGCATCGCCGACGAGGGTGAAGGGTTCGATGTGGCCAACATTCCCGACCCGTTGGCGCCGGAGAACCTGATGCGCACTTCCGGACGGGGTATTTTTCTCATCCGGTCTTTTATGGATGAGTTCGAAATGCGCCACCGGGAACCCCAGGGTACTGAAGTAACTTTGGTCAAGTACGTGGTGTCTAAGTAAAGTGCAGTTTTCAGCCAGGAGGCATATTCAGTGAGCGTAAAGTTGAATACTCGGCAGGTAGGCGACGTGAGCGTTGTGGATGTGGCGGGGCGTATCACGCTGGGCGAGGGATCGAGCGCACTCCGCGACTTGCTGCGCGACATGACGAGCAAGGGCAACAAGAAGATCCTGCTCAATTTGGGAGAAGTCTCCTACATCGACAGCTCGGGGATCGGCGAGCTCGTGTCGGGCTTCACCACGGTAACCAACAGCGGCGGCCAATTGAAGCTCCTCAACCTCAACAAGCGGGTCAAGGATCTGCTGCAAATCACCAAGCTGTACACCGTCTTCGACGTTCATGAGGACGAAGCCGGCGCCGTGCGCAGCTTCGCATAAAAATCTGGCGCACAGGTGGCTCACGGGCCGCCTGTGCGCCCTTTCGCACTATGCGTACCTCTTCGGTCGCGATCGCAGCCGGTGTTGCCCTGGCGATCTTCACTGCCTGGATTACCCGACAGGCAAAAGCGCTGGAGCAGGACCTCGATGCATCGTCCCAGAAGATTGCCCTCCTCGATAAACCTGCCCCCGATTTTCATCTGACTTCCATCGATGGACGTCCCGTCTCCTTGGCGTCTTATCACGGAAAGAAACTGGTGCTGATGTTCTGGGCCACCTGGAACAACGGCAGCCATCCCGAAATGCTGGTGCTCGGCATGCTCTATGACCGCCTGCATGCCAGCTCCGATTTCGACATTGTCGGCGTCGCGGTGGACGACGAGGCGGCGGCCGTCAAACGGTTCGCCGCCGACAGCAAGATCGCCTTTCCGCTGGTGCTCGACCGCAATCGCGAATTGACCAACGCCTACGGCATTCGCAGCCTTCCCACCGCGCTCATTATCGACTCCGACGGCAAGGTGAGCTACGGGGGCGTCGGCTTTGCCCGCGATCGCCAGGGAGAATTCGCCCGCCACCTCGGCCTGCAACCGGGCGCCGTGCGGATGGAAATGATGGGGGGCCCGCGTGTCCGCGGTAATTGAATTCCAGCACGTCACCAAGGTCTACCAGCGCCTCTTCAGCGAGGAAAAACTGGCCGCCCTTTCGGACGTGTCTTTCGAGATGGCGCCCGGGCAGGTGTGCGCCTTCCTGGGGCCGAACGGCGCCGGTAAAACCACCTCCATCAGCATGCTGATGGGCTTTTTCTTCCCCACCTCGGGCCAGATACGCGTCTTCGGCCGGCCGCCGGGCGACCTTGCCTCCAAGCAGCAAATCGGTTTTCTACCCGAGAACTTCGCGTTCCATAAGTTCCTCACGGCTCCCAAGCTACTCCGCTTCCACCTGCAGTTAGCGGGCCGCAATCCCAATAACGCCGGGTCGCTGATCGCCGACTTACTCAACAAAGTCAAGCTCAACGGCTTCGAGAAACTGAAAATCGGCAAGTATTCCCGCGGGATGGTGCAGCGCATCGGCATCGCCCAGGCCCTGCTCTGCGACCCCAAACTGATCGTGCTGGACGAACCCACGTCCGGCCTGGATCCCGCCGGACGTCGTGAGGTTCTGCAACTGCTCACCCAGCTCAAGGCCGAAGGCAAGACCATTTTCCTCAGCTCGCACATCCTGCCCGAAGTGGAACAGATCGCCGACCATGTCATAATCATCAATCGCGGCAGGATGGTGCGCTCCGGCAGCCTGCGCGAGCTGTTGACGTCCGATGGACGCGTCGAAATCCTGGCCGACCGTGTGCCGGATGACCTGCGCCAGTCCGTGCTGCGCGACGCCGTGGTAGAGCCCGGACCGAACGGCGTGCGTGTGCTGGTGGATCCTGCGCGCAAGCGCCAGGCAGTGGAAGCCCTGTGGGCCGCGGGCTGCGACGTCATCGCCATGACTCCGCAGCGCAACACATTGGAGGAATTGTTCCTTAAGGAAGTGGACGCTCCGGGAGGTGCGCAATGAGAATCCGCGCGATCGCGTTGAACACCTTCTCCGGACTGTTGCGCAATAAGATCATCATCCTGTTCTGCGCCGGTATCGTCTGCATCCTGCTCCTGATGCTCACTCCGCTGCTGGTGATCCGCAATGGCCGCGGCGCTCAAAACGCCGAGATGATGCAGATGGCGGTGCTGCCGCTGATCGCCAGCATGATGCAATTGGTCAGCGGATTCGGCAGCCTGCTGGCGGCGTGGGCGGCCGCCGATGTGATCTCCAGCGAAATGCGCTCCGGCACCGTGCTGGCGGTACTGGCGCGCCCCGTGCGCCGGTGGGAGTTCCTGCTGGGTAAGTTCCTTGGCGTGCAGCTCATGATGCTGATCTTTGTGGTGCTCATGCTGGGGCTGAACTACTTACTGGCCTGGATCGGCGGCGCTACCATCCAGACTACTCCATGGGTATTAATCGTCTACCCCTTAGTAAGGTACATGGTATATAGCGCGCTCGGTATCCTGCTGGTTACCATGATGCATCCCATCCTGGCATTTTGCATCGTGCTGGTGGTGATGATTGCCTCCAGCCTGGTGGCGCCCGGCAACCCGCAGAGTTTCATGCCCGATTGGCTCCGCACGGGCATCTTCTACGTCCTGCCGTCGAGCAATCTGCTTTCCGAAACGCGCTTCCTCACCATCACCCGCGCTACCTTGCGCGCCGCCGTCTGGACGGACCACGTGACCGCGCTCACCTATGGCCTCGACTACGCTCTCGTCTGTTTTCTGCTGGCCGCTTGGATCTTCCATTCGCGCAGTCTTTCGAGGGATTAGGCCTCACACAAGTCTCCGCCATCGGTGCCTGGAAGCACTGAGATTTCGAACGTGTTTTGCCACACTGGTAGTGGGAGGTCCCAGCCATGAAAATCGAGAAATTGGAAGATCTGTATTTAAAGGAGTTGCGCGATCTCTACGGATCTGAAAAGCAGCTTGCCGCCTGGCTGCCGAAGATCATCGAAACGGCTGATCTGACCGAGCTCCGGCAGACACTTTCGAATCATTTAACTGAAGTGCGCGGCCAGATGACTCGCCTTGAAAAAATCTTTCAGGCCCGCGGGGAAAAGCCCGCCGCGAAAGAAGGACAGGTTCTGCAAGGCATTCTGAAGGAAGTGGAAGAGGATTTGAGTGAGGCCGGCAACGCGCATATCCGCGACACCGTCATGGTAGCCGCATTCCAACAGATCAAGCACTTCGAGATAGCCGCTTACGGCTCGATGCACGCTTATGCTACCCACCTGGATTACAACGAAGATGCCAAGTTACTCCAGGCTACCTTGCAGGAAGAACGCGCCACCGACCGCAAACTTACCGAAATCGCGCTGCATTACCTGAAGCTCGAAGCCGCGCGCATGTAGACCGATTCCGCGCCGCGCGCGCAAGCAAGCTGTCCTCTAACGCCTAACTCGTCTTGCGCGCGCGCTTCTTGGGCGCCGCCGTTTCCTCTTTTTCTTCCGCCGCGGCGCCGGCAACAGCCGTCGCTACACTCGCCGGTTTGCGCTTCTCCGCCAGACTCTTCTTCAGCGCTTCCATAATGTCGATGACCGGGGCGATATGCGTTTCCGGCGTGGCCACCACCTTCTGGCCCGCCACTTTCGCCTCAATCATCTTCTGCAGATTGGTGCGATAGTCGTCCTGGTATTTCTGCGGTTCGAACTCCGCTTCCAGCGAGGAGATCAACATCTTCGCCATCGCCAGTTCTTTATCTTTGACCAGGCTGGTATCGGTGCGGAATTCGTCCACCTGTCGGATCTCGTCCTGGTAATACATGGTGTGCGAGAGAATTCCCTTGGCGCCGGGCCGCAGGATGATGATGTGTTCGCGATTGTGCATCGCCACTTTGGCCACCGCAAAGTACTTGGAATCGCGCAACGCTTGAAAGAGGAGAGCGTAGGGCTTTTCGCCGCCTTCATCGGGCGCGACATAGTAAGAGCTCTCTAAGTAGATCGGGTCGACGTCATCGGCCTTCACGAATTCGAGTATCTCCATCACCTTAGCAGTCTTAGGCGCTACCTTCTTGATATCCTCGTCCTCAATCTCCACATAGTGATCCTTCTCGTACTCGTAGCCTTTGACGAGTTCGCTGCGCGGCACCGGCTTATCTTCCGCCTGGCAGTAAACTACCTGACGGATACGCGAATGATCGTCTTTGTGGAGCAGATTGAAGCTGATGGTTTCGCTTCGCGCCGCGCTGAACAGCCGCACGGGGAACGATACCAGCCCGAATGTCAGGTGACCCTTCCAGACGCTCGATGCCATAGTTGCATCCTCTCTTGCCCCTAAGCGTACTACAAGCCCAATGAAATGTAAAGGTTAGCTATTCTCCGCCTTCCCGTTCCGTGAGACGGCGTTCGTGGATTTGGGCAATGCGCGCCAGCGTACGAATGTTCTCGCCATCCTGTTGCGCGACAGTCTTGAGGTCTTGGATGGAACTCCTGGGGTCCAGGATATCGCGGCTGGCCAACCCCAGATTCATTGTCCGGGCCTCGATACGCTGTCGATGCCCCGTCAGTGTGCCTCGCCCGCTCGCACACGCTTGCGCGCTGCCACCCACGCCGGAAATACCTCGGGGCTTCCCAACCACACCAGCATCCACTCCGCCATCTCCTCTTTCAACGCTCGTTTCTCCGCCGGCATCCGCTCGGTTCGCGCCAGAAACTTCGCACGATCCTTGGCCCCGATCACTTGCCGCCGGCAATAGCGGGCGCGTTCCCGGTCGCCGGCCGCCACCGCTTCCTCATACTTAGTTCCCATCTCAAGCAGCGAGTGCTCCAGCTCGTCGAGGGTATGTTGCCGGATGCCCGCAAAAGGCTGGTCGAAGGGCAGCCCGGTCTGGCGGAGCAACTCGCGCAAATAGCTCTCCGAAACCGGCGCCAGCACGGTCAGGAGCTCACGCCACACGGCTTCCGTGATCGCCGCCGGCCGTGCATCGGCGAGATACTCGCGGAACCGCTGCTTAACGGAACTGCCGGCTTCCATGTCGATATTTCTCGACAGCTTGGGTGTGCGCCGCGAGGCTGTTGGAGAATTCGTGGCCGCCCGAATCGTCGGGCCGGCGGACAAAATAGAGGGCGTCGGAATCGGCCGGGTGCAGCGCCGCCTCCAGCGACCGGATGCCCGGGTTGGCAATCGGTCCGGGTGGCAGCCCCGCATGGCTGTACGTATTATAAGGATGGTCGCGATCCAGATCGCTCCGGTAGATGGTCCCGCGATACACACCCAGAAGCTCCGCCGCGTAAATGGTGGTGGGGTCGCAATCGAGCTTCATGCCGAGCCGCAACCGGTTGGTGAAGACCGCGGCAATCAGGGGCCGTTCCCCGTCCAACTTGCCTTCCTTCTCCACCAGCGACGCCAGGGTGACGGCGTCGTGAACGCCGGCAGGGGCGTTGAGGCTTCGCCATGCCGCGCGAAAGCGTTCGGTCATCGAGCGGCACAACTGTTCCGCTGTAGTCTTATGATTCAGCCGGTACGTGCTGGGAAAGAGGTATCCTTCGAGCGTCGGCGCCTTGGGATCCAGATCGTGAATCAGCGCCGGATTGCGCGCCGCTTTCACAAAGTCGTCCGCCGTGAAGATTCCCAGGGGCGCCGCCTCCGCCCCGATATCGAACATATTCTTGCCTTCCGGCACCACCAGTTCGAGGTAGAAAATGTCGCCGCGCGCGATGCGGCCCACCACGTCCAGGGCCGACGCAGGGCGCGAAAACGCGTACTCGCCCGCCTGCAGCGTGTGGCCGCGCTCCGCCATCCGTGCCAGCCAAAAATCCAATCTGCTGCCGATCACACCTGCCTTCGCCAACTCCGCCGCGATCCCGTCCGTAGACGTGCCCCGCGGGAAATCCACATACACAGTGCCGGAAAAATGGCCGTACGGCCGCGCCACACGGTAATAGGCGAAGCCCGCGGCCAGCGCCCCCAGCGCAAGCATGACTCCCAGCGCGCGCAGTAGCTTCATAACGAGTCCAGATAACTCTGCAGCAGGATGACGGCGGAAAGCCGGTCCACGGCGGCGGCCCGTTTCTCGATGCTGATGCCGCTCGACCGCAGCACTCGGCCGGCTTCCACACTGGTCAGGCGTTCGTCCCAGAGGGTGATCGGCAGATTGGTATGCTTTTCGAGCGCGGCGGCGAACTCATGCACCCAACCCGATTGCCGCCCTTCGGTGCCGCGCATATTGATGGGATTGCCGAGCAGAATAGCGCCCACTTCGCGCTCCCCGATGAGTTGCGTGAGGGCGGCCAGGTCGGAGCGCTTGTTGGTTCGCACCAGATTGGGCAGCCCTTGGGCGGTAATTCCCAACGGATCGCTAATCGCGAGCCCAATACGTTTTTTACCCAGATCTAAGGCGAGGATGCGGGACTTGGCCGGCGTCAAATCAATTTCATTATAGACTCCGCCATGCTACATTCGAGGCAAGGGTCGAATCGCGCCGTGGCGTCTCTCACCAAGCCCTCCACCATCGCAAATACCGCCGTACAGGAAGTGCGTCACGCGTCTTTGCCCATCATCGCCCTCGGAGTCCTGATCGCCATTCTCTACTTCGGGCGCGTCTTCTTGATTACCGCCATGACGGCGGTCACCATTGCCTTCATTCTGGAGCCGTTCGTCACTGTGCTGATGCGCCTGCGCCTGCCGCGCAGTTTCGCCAGTTTCGTGGTGTGCAGCCTGGCGCTCCTGTTCCTTTACGTCATCGGGCTGGGCGCTTATTCCCAGCTCACGGGCCTGTACAACGAACTACCCAAGTACGGACAGCGCGTCGCCGACATTGTGGATGGCGTCCAGCAAAAGATTCAAGGCCTGGAATCGGACACCTACCGCATGCTCGTTCCCACGCGCCAACGCCTGGAAGAAGAGGAACGGCAACGGCAGGCAAGCAGGAAAACCCGAAACTCCCGCGCCGCTCCCCCCGCCGCGGTAGTTCCCGTCGCGCCGCAGCAGGTTCCGCCCCCTCCCGGATCGGCCGTCTCAGAGTATATCGGCGCCCATCTGAATACTTTTTACCAGATGCTGTTGATGGTGTCGTTCATTCCGTTTCTGGTGTACTTCATGTTGAGTTGGCGCGACCACATCAACCGCAGCTTCCTGCAATTGTTCCACGGCGAGGCGCGCGGCGTGGCCGCGCGCAGCCTGGAGGGCATCGCCGAGATGGTGCGCGGCTTCGTGGTGGGTAATTTCATGCTGGGTTTTCTGCTCGCCATCATCAGTTCGGCGATGTTTTACTTCATCCAGCTTCCCTACCCCTTCCTGGTCGGCCCCCTCAGCGGATTAATGAGCCTCGTGCCCTATATCGGCCTGCCGCTCGCCATGCTGCCGCCGCTGTTCGCCGCCCTCGGGCCCAACACCGTCCCCACCTATGTGCTGGTGGTGGTCTCCGTCTCCCTGCTGCATCTCATCACCATGAACCTGCTGTATCCCAAGGTGGTGGGCTCGCGCGTACATCTCAATCCGCTGGTCGTCACCTTCTCGCTGATGCTTTGGGGTTTTCTCTGGGATGCCCCGGGACTGCTCCTCGCCATTCCCCTCACCGCGGGATTGAAAGCCGTCTGCGACAACGTCAAGGAATTGCGCCCCATCGGCAAATTCTTGGGCGATTGATTCCAGCCTCGCCTCAGCTCCAACGTTCAGTTTTTCTAAATCCATCGTTCAGACAATTTGCTTTGATTTTGTACTAGATCGGCAGTATGATTGGCCGTCGCGGTTATATCGATAACTGCGAGGGGTCTTACAAAGTTACTGAACGCCACTGGGGAGTGGCAGGGAGTAATTTCTATGTCCGAAAACGGGAGGAGTTGATATGAGGGTACTCGCGAACCACGTAGATCGTACCAAACTGGCAACCGGCCTCGTTCTAGCCGTTGCATTTTTCTTTTTCGCGGCGCCTCGCGCGCACGCACAGGAAGTTGCCGTCGCGGAAGTAGACGGCACTGTGCACGATCCTAGTGGCGCCCTGGTCGCCGGCGCCACCGTAAAAATGACGGAAGTCGACACGCGACAGATTCACAGCTTTACCACTGACAGCGCAGGAACCTTTCGCTTTCCCGGCCTGCCGGTGGGTTCATACATGCTGGAAGTGTCCGCTCCGGGATTTAAGAATTATCGTCAGACCGGCATGACGCTCGAGATTGCACACAATGTGCAACAGAACGTCGTGTTGCAGGTGGGCGCCACCACCGACACGGTCGAAGTCGCCGCCAACGCGAATATGGTGGAGACCAAGGAAAATGCGGTCTCCCAGTTGATCGGCCAGCAGGCCATTGAAGACTTGCCTTTGAACGGCCGCAATCCGACTCAGTTGTTCATTCTTTCCGGCGCAACCTCCAACATGCAATTGAATGGCGGAGACCTCACTGGAAGTAAGAACATTCAAGGCTCCAACGGTAGTGGTCAATTCTCGGTGGCCGGCTCGCAGGCGAATGGCATTAACTTCCTGCTGGACGGCGGCGACAACAACGATTCCTTCAGCAATGTCGGCATGCCCATCCCATTCCCGGACGCGATCCAGGAATTCAACGTGCAATTCGAAGGACTGCCGGCGCAGTACGGTTTGCATCCGGGCGGCGTAGTCAACGTCGTCACGAAATCGGGCGCCAATGCGCTCCATGGAGACCTGTTCGATTACTTTCGGAACGGCGATCTCAATGCCCGCCCCGAGGGTTACGGCGGCCCAGGTTACTCTGTAAACACCCAACAGACCCGCGATTCGCTGAAGCGAAACCAGTTCGGGGGCACCGTAGGTGGCCGGATTAAGAAAGACAAGCTGTTTTTCTTCGCCGGCTATCAAGGGACGCGGCAGCGCAGCGACCCCTCATCCAACACGGCATACGTGCCCACCGCGGCGGCGCTTCTGGGAGACTTCAGCGTGCTCGATGGGGCCACCACCAGCGGCGGTTGCCTCAAGACCGCCAGGGTGTTAAAGGATGCCAGCGGCAAGGTCTTTCCAGGCAACCAGATCCCCCTGTCGGCGTTCGATCAGGCCGGATTGAAGCTGGCTTCCACTTACCTTCCCATCTCTACCAATCCATGCGGCGCTTATCAGTTCGGCTATCACAGTAACAACCCCGACGATAACCTCATTGGCCGCGTCGATTGGACCGTGAGCGATAAGCATAATATGTACGCCCGTTACTACCTCTACCACTTCGATGCGGTCAACCCGTTCGACGGCCATAACGCCCTTACCACCGCTTCGCCGGCCAACCAGGATCTGTCGCAAACCGCAACTTTCGGCGACAGCTATTCCTTCTCGGGCGGCACCAAAGTGAACTCATTCCACGCCACGTTCGACCGGCGGCGCGACAACCGCGCCTCCACTCTCTTCAGCCCGAAGGATCTGGGCGTGAACATGTTTATTAATTCCCCGAGTTACACGCAGCTCAGCGTCAGTAACTACTCCGGTGGCGGTTTCAATATCGGTTGCGGCACCTGCGCCGCGGCTAATTTCGACGTCAACACCTATCAACTTTCGGACGACTTCACGTGGATTAAGGGAGCGCACCAGATCGCCGTTGGGTTCGACGGCCGCAAGATCCAGTTCAACTCCTACAACTACCAGCAGGCCAATGGACAATTCACCTTCAACGGACAAACCTCCGGCGATGGTTTGGCCGACCTGCTGATCGGCCGTTTTTCCGGCCTTACTGACGGCAACGTAATTTCCGATTACCTCCGCCAGACCGTAGTCGCGGGGTATGCGCAGGATTCTTTCCGCATCGCACACAACTTCACCATCAACTTCGGCGCTCGCTGGGAGCCCTGGGATCCGACCTACGACAAGTACGGCCGCGGCAACCAGTTTAGTTGGCCGCTGTTCCAGCAAGGCTGGCATAGTGCGGAATATCCGACGGCCCCGGCCGGCCTGATCTTCTCCAAAGATACCGCCCAGGATCCTTACGGCTCGAAATTCACAGCTTCCCATTGGGCTTTGATCTCCCCTCGCTTCGGCTTGGTTTGGGATCCCACCGGCAGCGGAAAACAGACCATCCGCGCGGCTTTCAATCTCATGCACGACACGCCGGAGATGTTCTATCCCGAGCGCTGGACCACCAACTCGCCTTACGTTTCTTCGCTCTCCCTGACCAGCGGTCAGTTCTCCAATCCGTTCGCCAGCTATACCCTGAACGGAGTCACCGGCGACCCCTTCCCGGGCGCTGTTGTCTTCCCCACGCAAGGCGCCTATGTCAGCATTCCACAGCATATCCGGCCGCAATACATGATGCAGTGGAATTTCAGCTATCAGCGCCAGTTGGCCAAGGACTTGTTAGTGACTGCGAATTACATGGGCAACGCGACCCGTCACATCTGGGGCTCGACCGACGTCAATTACTCGGTGCCTTCGGTGGCCGGCGCCAGCACGTCCAACACCAATAATCGCCGCCTCACTTATCTGGCCAATCCTACCACCGGCCAGTATTACGCCGATATCCAGCAGACTGACGATGGGGCCAATGCCGAATACCACGGCCTGTTCCTCACCTTGGTGAAGCGTGTTTCTCACAACTTCAGCGGCCAGGCAAACTACACCTGGAGTCATTGCATCAGTTCCTGGGATTTCGCCGGAGAGTTGGCTGGTCCGGTCTATCAAAATCCCACGAATCGCGCCACCGGCGAGCGCGGTAATTGCGGATTCGATCACCGCCAGCAGTTGAACTTTTCGATCGTGGCCACCAGCCCCGGGTTTGGCAGCACAGTCGTGAAGGCGGTGACCGAGGGCTGGCAGCTTTCGCCGTTGGTTGGTTTCGGCACCGGCAATCCGATTCAGCTTACCGATGGAGGCAAGGACATTTCTCTGAGCGGCCAACTCCTGGACCGGCCGGAAGTGATCCTGCCGGACCAGGTACACCCGGCCACCAAAACCCTGGCGGAATACTTCAATCCGGCCGCCTTTGCATGCAATGGTTCCAACGCCACTTGCACCGTGTCCAGCGGGCTGTTCGGCAATCTGGGCCGCAATTCGGTTTATGGGCCCGGCTACATTAACTTCGATATGGCTCTCAGCCGGAACTTCGCCGTGACCGAACGTTGGAAACTGGTCCTTCGCGGCGATTTCTTCAATATGCTCAATCATGCGAACTGGGGCAACCCCGGAACCAGCATTACCACCAGCAGCACGTTCGGTGTAATCAGCTCTTTCGGATCTCCGCGCATCATTCAAATGTCGGCGAAGGTATTCTTCTAAAGTTCGCCGAGTCTGCCAAACCGAAACCCCTTCCCAACCCGCGGCGGCCCGAAACGGGCATCCGCGGGTTTTTTCTTTTGGCACGATTGGGAACGTGGCCCGATTCCTTATTTGACGATGGGACTCTGAGTGGTACTTCCGCCCGGACTGGAAGTGGTGGTGTTGTTCGTTCCCGGGCCGGTCTGTGGCTGCTGCGGAGTCCCCACCGCACCGGCTATCGGATTTGGTGGCGGACGCCACTTGGTGATGTCGAAGATATACTCCCACTCATTGATCTTGGTGCGCTGATTGATCACCATGATCCCTTCGGCCTCATACTTACTGGCCACACCGGCGATCCCGCCGCCGATGGTGGCGCCCGGCATATTTGTGGGCATGCCGCCGGGACGCGGTGTCGTCAGAATATTGCCGATCATCGCGGCCGCCGCGGATTGCGTGTTCGATTGCCCGTTGCCCGGCAGGCCCGGAACTCCCGCGCCTCCGGGACCGATCGTGCCCTGCCCCCCGGGCATCGCTCCTCCCGCCTGCAATCCCGTCTGATCCGGCTGCCCGGGAATTCCGGTTGTTCCCGCCTGCCCCGGCATGCCCGGAATGGGCGGAGCTCCCGGCGGGTTCGCACCGGGTACACCGGGCATACCAGGCGGTAATCCCGCCACCGGCGTACCGCCAATTTCTCCTGGCGCGCCCGGATTATTGGGGTCGCCCGCAGCGCCGCCGCCTTCGCTCGGACGCCGGTTCAACGCGCGATTCACTCCGCCGTTGGCGCCGCCAGTGCCATCGCCCGTGGGAACATCCATGTACGCCTGCGTGGACAGGTACGTCGATCCGCTCGATCCCGACTGCGCATTCTTGGTGTCGGTCTTCGCCTGCGTGGTCACCGAGTCTGTCAGCACGCCGCCGTTAATGTGGATCAGCCGCCATTCGTCCTTGCCCGTCATGGGGTCGATGTAGCGGCGGCGCAGATAGCGGTGATTGTTGAAACTCTCCAGTTCGTCGACCGAGGCCGGCCAGCGCCGCATGGGGTTGTTGGTCTTATCGGTGACGAAAACCTGGATCGCGCGCTTGAACTGGTCGCCGCGATCCACCAGCAGCAACTCACGCTGCCGCTCCGCCTCGAACGCCACGCGCGGTACTTCCATGTACAGCGTAATGGCGATGCAGGCCGACATCAGGAACACCAGCATCATCGCGAAACCGGAATCTTTGCGGCGGCGCTTCACTGCGTCACCTCTTTTTCCAGGTTGAGCGGCTGGCGGCGCTTGTCGGTGACATCCTCCACCAGCACCTTATCCACACTGATCTGCACGATGCGAAAACGCTTCTTGATTACGTCCCCTTCATCCGCCATGAAGATCTCGTCGGCGTCGGGCGACGACCCGGGGATGATGAAATACGCCGTCCGCTTGCCGTCGGGGTGCACGGTGGAGGTCCCATAGAATTTGAACGGGATCACCATCGGGGCCGGGGGCGGCGGAGGCTGTGGGGGCGGCGGCTTTTGCGGCTCGCGCGGCCCATAGGGAACGAATGGCTTGACCATAGGTTCCACGCCGGCCAGTTTGGGAACATCCTTCACTGGCGGCGCTTTCAAAATCTGAAACAGGTCGCGATCTCCTCCCGCCGGCGCGATTGTCATCACGCGAGCCAGCAGGTCGAAACGGATGGTCGGATCGACAGCGCCCGTATCCACACGATCCTCAATCTTCTTGGCGATATATACGGGGTGAAACTCGCCGTTCTTCGACTTGCCCGATGTCCCCCGCGCCACTTTACTCTTGGCCTGCGAGATGTCCGGACCGGAAGTGCCGGAGTTCGCGGGCGTGCGTGCTGTTTGCGGCGTCACCGGCGCGTACGACGGCCCGGCGAAGAACTGCGAGTACACCATGTACGCCGCCAGCACGCCCAGCACACTCAGCGCATAGACCGATTTCTTATTCTCCGCTCCGATCTTCATTCCGGCGCCCCCACATCCTGGCGCACAAAGGCGAGCAGTTTCAGATTGACGTTGATGTTCTGCTGTGCCGTGGCTACCCGCTGGTTCTGCTGTTGCGGCGCGTTCAGGCTCATCTCGTCGATGATCCAGAAACGCGGCGATTTCTCCAGCACATTCACCAGCTTCGCCAACCCCGCATAGTTGCCCTCGAACGGCGCCGCGATGGAGATCATTTGCAGCGCGTCGCTGCCCTCAATATCTTCGTAGGAGAAAGTATTCGGTAGAACGTGGACGCCGGCGTCGGTGGCCGCTTTGTTCAACTCCTCCACGATGGCGACCGGCGCGGAACGCTTGTCCATAATATATTTGGACATGAACTCGTCACCTTCGGTGCGCGCGATTTCGATCTTCCCCACGTGCTGCTTGCTCTTCTCCAGACTTGCCTGCAGTTGCCGCAACTGCGAACTCAGGCTGGCCTGATCCTTGCGCAAATCGTCCGCCGATCCGCCAAACGGCTTGAACGCCACCACCGCCATCGCCAGGTTTGCCACCAGCAGCACGCCGATCGCCGCCCGCATGGCCACCCGCGGGTCTTTCAGCGAGAAGCCCGAGAGCCGGATTTTGGGGGCTAGCTCAGAGCTTTTGGGCATAAGTCACATCCATTGCGAACCGGTATAGCGGGTCCGTCTGCGTGGGAGGAATTGCGCCTTTCGGCTGCACCGCTCCGAATATCGGGCTATCTTGAAAAGCTTTGAGCGCGCCCAACATAGTGACGGGGGTGTCCGACGCCAGGATCATATCCAGTGTCACCCTCCCCTGCCCGTCCACCGAGGGGCGGATGCGCGTCAGCTTCACGTTGTACGGAATGGTCTTTTCCAGATCGCTGAAAATCTGGTTCCAACTGATGCCCTTGCGCAGCAGCAGCGTATTGATGAAGACGCTGCGTTCCAGCACGGTCTCATTCTGCGGTTGGTGGATCACGCCGTTGAGCTTGGCCTGCTGATCGTTTACGGTTTGTACCTGGCGTTTGAGCGCTGCCACTTCACCGCGCACATCGGCCAGTTGGCGGTTGTCTTCGTTCGACAGGTGGATCAGCACCACCAGGCTCACCACCAGCAGCAGGCATACCAGGCTCGACGCCACCACCATGGCACGGTCGCGGCGGAACGGCTGGCTCGCCAGATTAATCGCTATCTTCATATCAGTTGTTCCTGGCGACCGAGCGCAGATACCCCAGCAGCCCCGCGTTGTGTTCGCCCGGCACGCCCAGCGGCGACCGGAGTTCGTCCACTTCCACGGCCAGGTCCTGCTCGAACAGCCGCTTCGCCTCGTCCGTGCGCGCGCCGAATCCACAGAGCAGCAACTTCTCCGCGCGCCCGCCCAGATTGTCTTCCATATAGACGAAAGTCGGAACCAGGACGGCGGTAATGTCTTCGAGCTCGGTGGAGGGCAGCTCCAGGCAGCGCACCAGCTTGAGCGCCGACTTGTCGCGCACCAGCAGGCTGATCGATTTTCCGGTGAGCTTGGCGACCATCGTCAGCCCGCCTTCGGGCGCCAGTTCGAGTGCTGCCAGCGACGACGTCGTCACCAGGCCCGGATTCAGTCCCGCCGCCCGGAACGGCGCTTCGAAGTGCGCCACGATGTCGCGCGGCAGCATCACCACTACCACGTCCACGCGCTTCGCTGCCGGCTGCGCCGCATAACTGACGGCCGCCGTCTCCACATCGAACGGCACGCTTCGCTTTAACCGGAAGCGGATCAAAGCGAGTTGCTCCTCAGGAGCGGCCGGGAAAGTATCGAAATCCAGAACCGTGGTGCGCGTACTGAAATCCGGCAGGATGAGCGCCGCGTCTTTGCCCTTGCGCGCCGCATGGGCGGTGGCCAGCGACTTCACGGCGGCGCTGAATGCCGCCTCGTCGAGCACGTTCTCTTTCAACGGCGACGCGGAGAGCACGCCCGGTTCGAGCGGCCGGAAATCCAGTTCCGTCTTGTGGCCGATGCGCGCCGCCGCAATTCCCGCCTCCGATACTTCGAACGCCATGCCTGGCGGCGGATCCAGCAGAAGAGATTTGAGTTGTTCCAATGCCACGAGAGGTTAACCTTCGATGAACGTCACTTTATTAATCTCGCGCAGCGTGGTGATGCCGGTGCGTAGCTTGGCCACCGCCGATTCGCGCAGGAAAGTCATCCCTTCGTCGCGCGCCGCCCGCTTGATCTCCGGCGCCGGACGCCGGTTGAGAATCATTTCGCGGATATTATCTGTGAGGTCGAGCAGTTCGTGGATCGCCGAGCGTCCGCGGAATCCGGTGCCGCCGCATTCGAAACAGCCGGCCCCTTCCATCAGCGGCACATCGCGCCACTCGTCGGGATGCAGACCGGCTTCGATCAGCAGCGAATCGGGATACTGCACCTGCTTCTTGCAGTGTTCGCAGATCACGCGCACCAGCCGCTGCGCCAGAATGCAATTCAAGGCCGAGACGAAGTTGTACGCCTCCACTCCCATATTCAGGAAGCGGCCCAGCACGTCGAGCACGTTATTGGCGTGCACCGTGGTGAACACCAGGTGGCCGGTGAGCGCCGAGTTGATGGCGATCTGCGCCGTCTCCTGGTCGCGGATTTCGCCCACCATGATCTTGTCGGGGTCGTGGCGCAGAATGGAGCGCAGCCCGCGCGCAAACGTCAGCCCCTTTTTCTCATTCACCGGAATCTGCGTGATGCCCTTGATCTGGTATTCCACCGGGTCTTCGATGGTGATGATCTTGTCTTCGTCGTTCTTGATTTCGCTCACCGCGGCATACAGCGTGGTCGTCTTGCCCGACCCCGTGGGCCCGGTCACCAGCACCATGCCGTACGGTTCCTGGATATACCGGCGGAACTTCACCAGGTCGCTCTCCGAAAAACCCACCACGTCGAGCGACAGCTTGGCGAACTTCTCTCTCATCGACTCTTTATCCAGCACGCGGAGCACGGCGTCTTCGCCATGCACTGTCGGCATGATGGATACGCGGAAATCGATCAGGCGATTTTTATAGCGCACGCGGAAACGGCCGTCCTGCGGCACGCGCTTCTCGGCGATATCCAGCTCGCTCATCACCTTGATGCGCGAGATGATGGTCGATTGCCAGTCCTTGGCGATGGGCGGCATGGCATAATGCAGCACGCCGTCGATGCGGTACTTGATGGCCACTTCCTGGTCGCGCGATTCGATGTGAATATCGCTCGCGCGACGTTCGAGCGCGTTGAAGATGGTGGTATCCACCAGCTTGATCACCGGCGCGATATCGCTATCGGTAGCGGTGAGCTTGTCGATGGACAGCGTCTCGTCGGAATCGCCGTCTTCCACCACTACGTCGAGCGCGAACCCTTCGGTCACTTCCTCCAGCACGCGCTGCGATTGCTCGGTCTTCTTGAGCAGTTCGGAAATCTGCGAGAGGGTGGCTACTTTGACGCGCAGTTTCTTATTGAGCAGCAGCGTCAGCTCGTCGATCAGGTTGAGGTTGCGCGGATCGGAGAGAGCGATTTCGAGTGTCCCGTTGCGCGCCTGCATGGGCACAAAGTTGTAGCGGAACATCAGGTCCACGGGAATGGAGCGGAAGAGGTCGTGATCGATGGACGATTCGCGCAAATCCACGAACTCGCAGCGGTACCGCGCCGCCATACTCTTGGCTTGGTCAATCTCCCCCGCGGGGTCTTTCAACCGGAATTTATCAGTCGTCGCCATACTTCCGTTCCCTGCTTATCGAATCGTATCCGCCAGCGAAAAGATCGGTAGATACAGCGCCACCAACACAAACGCCACAAACGTCCCCATGAGCAGCATGATGGCCGGCTCGATCATGGAAAGGAGGGCTTGCATGCGCACATTGACGTCGTCCTCGAAGAATTCCGCCACGCTGTTCAACATCTGCGGCAAAGCCCCCGTCGATTCGCCCACTTCGATCATGTCGATCGCCAGGCCGGGCACGAATTTCGACGCCGCCAGCGATTTCGACAGCGGTTGCCCTTCGCGAACGCTCCGGCCGGCATTCTCCACCGCTCTTTGCAACAACGGCGAATTCAAACTCTCGGCCGCCGTCTCCATCGCCTGCACCAGCGGAATGCCGCCCGTCAGCAGCGTGCTCAGAATGCGCGAAAGCTGCGCCACCTGATATTTCAACCAGATCTCGCCCAATCCCGGGACTTTCAACTTGATTCGATCGAGCGTATTCCGCGCCGATTCCCGCCGCGCCCAGAACCGGAACCCCACCACGGCCGCCACCAGCACACCCGCCCCCGCCAGAATCGACCCCTGCGCCGCCGTCCCGATGGTAATCAGGATGCGCGTCATGGCCGGCAGAGTGGCGTGGAAACTGTCGTACAGGCTGGCGAATCGCGGCACCACGAACGTCACCAGGAAGACCATGAGGCAGATCACCAGCACGATCAGGACGCTGGGGTACATCAGCGAGACTATGACCTTCTTCCGCACCGCCAGCGACAGCTTTTGATAATGGATGAACCGGTCGAGCACTTCCACCAGGCTGCCGCTTTTTTCACCCGCCATCACCGACGTCACGTAGATCTTCGGAAAGACACCCTGCGCGCGGAACGCTTCCGACAACAGCGTGCCATTACGGACTTCGTCGCGTACCGCCTGGATGTAGGGGCCGAGTTTGGGATCGGTGAGCCGGTCGGCCAGCAGATCGAGACCTTTGAGGATGGGCAGGCCGGCGCGAATGAGCGTAACGAACTGCTGGTTGAAGATCAGGAATTTCTCTACATTGATCTTCTTGCGGCGCTGAAATATGCCGCCCGTCGCCGCCCGCGGCTTGATGGAATAGACCAGGAACCCCTGCGAGGAGTACCGGTCGCGTAATTCCTTTTCGGAGGTCGCCGCCAGCACCTGCTGGTGTACCTGGCCGCGCCCATCGGCATATTTCAGGACAAATTCGGCCATGGCTAATTCTTTTCGGCCTCCACCACTTCCGCTCCCTTAGGTACCTGAAAATGGAACAGCTTGTCGTCGAACCGTTGGTTCAACTTCTCCTGGTCGAAGGTGTAACTCATGGTGGAGTTGTCGAAGCGCGTCACTTTGACATTGCGGATGCGGCCCTCGGAGGTCACCAGAAACTGCACCGCCGAGTAGGGCAGGCTGTCCGTCTTCGGCTCCGCCGTAATCAGCGTATCGGCCCCTTGCGCCGTCCCCTTAATATTCCGGAACTCCTTATCGAAGTGTAACTTACCGAGGAGAAACGCGATCGGCGCCTCGACGTCGTCGGTCTCTTTCAGCGCCATCTTGTCGACGTGATTCTCGGAAGGCGTATACATCCACAGCGTCTTGCCGTCGCAGACCACGAGCTTGCCTTTGGGATCGGTATAGTCCCAGCGCATGCGCCCCGGTTTGCGCAGGTCGAGCACTCCGTTCTCCGAACGCGGAGCGTGGCCCGACTTCGTATAATCTTCACGGAAAAGGACTTGCAGGCCATCGGTGTGGTTATACCGTTGTTCGACGGTCTTCAGGAGAGCGGTGGTGGGGGTATCGGCGGCGCATGCCGACACTGCGAGCAGGCACACCAACAGGCAAATCCGGTTCACAATACTTTTGACGTACCGGGCAGGGAAAGCGTGTAAGGGAAACCGGAGTCGCGGCCCGGAACGTGCCGGGCCGCGACCGCGAGAGCCCGTTCCCTATTGCAGCGAGACTGTGGCGCCGGCCTGGCTGGCTTTATTCCCCATCGCCACCGAAATCGACACCGCTCCGGTACCGGCCCCGGCGGGAACTACCACATTGATCTGCAGGACGCCCGATACCAGGCCGGGCGCTTCCCCGTAGAAGCTGACCGTGGCCGGCTGGTTCCCGATCAGCACGGTCGGCGCCACCAGCGGTACCGGCACAGCCGGATTGGAGTTGGCATTATAGACAGTTACCGCGCCGTTGGCCGGTTGCGGGCTGACGCTGCCTTCGCCCGTCATATACAGAACCAGTGTCCACCCAGCCTTAGCGGGCGCCGAGGGGAGATTTTGGCTCTCGTTCCCTTGCAGATCGTATTGGTCTGCCGCGATTTGTCCCGTACCGGAACTATTGGCTGTGAAGAGTCCCGGGATGGCCGACGCCAGGGAAACCGGGAACGCGTTGGAGCTCTGGCCGAGATACTTCACCTCCACCGAGAGCGCCGCGATGCCCGCCACCGTATAGGGCACGACGGCATTGATCTGTCCCTGATTGACGAATAACAGGGGAGCGATTTCGTTCCCCGGCAGGAACACGACCTGCACGCCGCCCATGGTGGTGGGAACCAGGGTGCAGGGGTTGGGGCAGGTGGTGGAATCGAGCTGGACGGAGTTCGCCGGACCGATGGGATTGGCCGGCGTGCCATATATAGAGATGATCTCGCCGGGCGCCACCGAGCCGGTCGCGCCGCTGGCCGCGTTGGTGATTCCGGTAATTACCGGCAGGGGCGCGGTGATCGTCAGGCTCACATTGATGATCGTGGTCCCGGTGGCCGGGCTGGTTCCCTGCACGGTGATGGTCCCGGTATAAGGAGTCGCGCTGGGCAATAGCGCCGCCAAGGCCGATGCCACTGTGGAAACGTTCAGATTGAAGGTCCCGGTATTGGGCGTGTTTCCCGAAGTGGGAGTCACTTGCAGCCATCCGCCGGTGCTGGTGGCGGCGGCGGTGAAGGCCGCCGTCGCGCCCGCGGCCGATACTTGAATGGTGGCGGTCGGGGCGGTGCTGCCCACGATGTAAGTCCAGCTCACACTGGTCGGCGTGGCTGTCACGGTCGCCGTTCCGGTGACAGTCATGGTGACACCGATGGTCTGGGCCGCGCCGCCGGTGGGCGTAATCGTCACCGTGCCGGTGTAAGTGGCGGGAGGCAGGTTGCCGGGTGTCACGCTGACAGTAAGGCCCGGGCTATTGTACGGAGTCTGCGCGGTGGTCACGTTGGTTTGCAACCAGGTAACCGACGTGCCGTTGGTTTCCGAAACTGCCACCGTGAATGGGATGGACGCCGTCCCGCTGGCTGCGTTCACAATCGTGACGGTCTGCGCGGCGGGAACGGATTGGCCCTGGGTATACGGGAAGCTCAGCGACGTGCTGCTCAACGTGACATTGCCGCTGCCCGATGACGTTCCTACCGTCATCGACACGTTCACCATTTGGGCGCCGCCCGGCGAAGTCAACGTCAGCACGCCGGCGCAAGTGGTCCCGTTGGCAATGCCTGACGGGTTGACCGTCACCGGGATCTGGGTTGTGGTGCTCGAGGCGGTGTAACCCCCGGAGGTAACCACCAGCCAGTTGGAATTGGTGCAACTGGTCTGCGAAGCAGACAGGGTGAACTGCGTAGTTGAGCTGGCCGTCACACCGAGATTCTGCGACGTCGACGTAGTGATGCTGGGGTACGAGAGCGCCGTGGTGCTCAGGGTCAGCGGTCCGCTATTGCCGCCGCCGGTCCCGCCGCCGCCGCCGTTTACCACTACGACGACCGGATAATTGATCGCATTGTTGTAGGCGTTGGCGGTCACCAGGATACTCGCCGTATACACTCCCGTGCTCAGGCCCGTGAGGTTGATACTCATGGTGAGAGTGTTCCCGCCGGTGCTGGCGGTAACCCACGTGGCAGTGGGAGTCCCTGCCGTGATGGGCGGGCTGGTAAGCGAACCGGTGTTGTCGCTACCGACAATCGTAACGGATTGGCTCGATATCGTATTTCCGGTAGTCGCGTTAAACGTCGAGACCGGGGGAATGCCCAGCAGTACGGGCTGGTTTGACGACGTGACCAGAAGACTGACGCTCAGGGTGATCGTCTGGCTGCCGACCGTGATGTTGACCGTCGCCTGGTAGGGCGTGCTGGACGCCGCCAGGCCGGTGATGCCGTTGGACAGGTCCAGCAACAGAGTCGCCGGTCCGTTGCCGAAGGTGCCGGAGTTGGACGAATCGAAGATCAACCATCCCGAGCCGCTACCGTAGACGATGTTGGCGCTCCACGCCGTACCCTGCGGTCCCACCAGAGTAATCGCCTGCGCCTCTTTGCCGCCCGTCCAGAAGGAACTGCCCGCCTGCTGCTGGAACGAGATCGAAGTGGGCGCTACCACCGCCGTACCGGTGCCGCTTCCGCCGCCTCCGGTATAGGTGGTGCCGGACTGGCCCACCGGTTGGATGATGGTGATGCTGGTGGTGCTGGTCTGATTGTTATAGGTGCTCGCCGTGGTGATGGTGGATGTGTACACACCTGTTACCAGGCCGGTGGAGTTGGAGGTGACCGTGAAAGTCTCGGTATTGTTCGAGGCCGTTGGCGTGGTCATGCTGAAGCCGGTGGCGCCGCCGCTCAACGTGGCCGTGCTCAGGGACACACCGGTGGTGCCGCTAATAGTGAAGGTCTGCTGCTGCACTACCGTGCTGTTGGAGGCGACGTTGGGAAATACGTAAATCAGGCCTGACGACGATTGCCCTTGTGCTGTCACCGTCACTCCCGGCCCTGCGCCGGCGCTCACATAGTAATTCACACTCAGAGTCGCGCTGGCGCCGCTGGTGGACGATAGAGCAACCGATCCCTGGTAGGCCCCCGGCGAAAGTCCGTAAGCGACGGCGGGATTCAGCGAGAGATTGACGCACGCATTATCGCTCGGATCGAGCAACTGCGGCGTGAAGACACTCTGTTGGTTGTTCGCGAGAAGCCAGTTTCCTCCGTTAGCGGTGGTAACTGTCGCGGTATATCCGCTGGCGCCTTGCGCCGTGTCCTGAATCGGAATGCACTGTGGGCCGGGCGCATTGGGTGCGATGTAATCGAAACTGGTGGTATAGGTGTTGCTGGTGGCGCCATTGATGGTCAACGTGGTGCCGGTGCTGCCGGTGCCGCCGCCCGAAGTTCCGTTGCCTACCGTAAAAGTTACTGGAATATTAATGGTGGTGCCGGCATACCCCGACGCCGGAGTGATGACCAGCGAGCCGGTGTAAGTTCCAACGCCCGCAGTCTTGCTGCCGGTGCCGGTTACGCTCACGCTCGTGGTGCCACCGGGGTTGAGGGCCACCGAGTTGGAAGAGGCAGCCAACCATGTATTGGAGGGCGAAACGCTGACCGCGAAGGCGTACGAACCGCCGCCGATATTCTGCACGGTGACGGCTTGCGACTGCTGGCCATTGGTAGGCGCGGCAAGGGAAATGTTGCCCGGCGATACGCTGATGAAACCGTTGCTCGCCGTTCCGGTGTTGCCGCCGCAACTGGAATTCTGACTATAGTAAACCGTGATGTACGTCGGCGAACCCGGGTTCGAAGTGGGAGTGAGCACCACCGAAGCCGTTGCGGTGTTCGCGGCGAGGCCATAGTTCAGCCCTATGGTGAGCGAAATCCCCGAGGTACTGGTAGTCGCGCTGAACGGGGTGCCGGTCGAGGTGGCACCGCCGCCGTAGGTGAGATCGGCGAACAACCAGTTACCGAATTGATTGCCGTTGGAGTATTGCACCGCAACGGTGAACGCCTGATCGGTGCCGTCGCTGCTGGTTACCGTAAGATTGGCGGAATCGTTGCACGTCGAACTACCGATCGTCACGGTCGTGCCGGTCACATTCAAAGTGGGCAGAGCGAACGCCCGAATAGGCGCCGTCAACAACAGCGCGGTCGTGAAAAAGAAAGCTATCTTCTTTAAATTTATTTGTGCAGCGTCCATGATTTTCCTCGACAGTCTCGATGATAACAGACACTTGGCTCTGTTTACCAAAAAACTGGGATATGGACGCGGACAGATCTATCTTATCACTGATGCTTCAGGATCTGGAAGAGATTGCTGTAGTCGTCGGTCCACAAGCGAACCTTGAGACGCGACTTTATATCCGCCGAATCCGAAAATTCCGGAGGATTGAAACCGCTGTCGGTCCCAAAAACCAGGACCCATGTAGCCGAGAATACGTCCACTGAGGGTTCGCCTTCGCTGTCGATGGTGCGTGTCAGTTTGCCCAGCACCGCGGCCTCGCCTTCCACCACCGGTTGCAGATCCAGATATCGATTGGAGATGTGGACTGCCAGCACACCGTCGGGCCGCAGGTGGCGGAAAAACAGCGCCATCGCTTCCTTCGTCAGCAGGTGCACCGGAATAGCGTCGCTTGAAAATGCGTCCACCGCCAGCACGTCGAAATTCTCCGGCGCTTCCCGCTCCAGGCTCAGGCGTGCATCTCCCATAGCGATGTCGAGTTTCGACGGACAACTGGGCACGAAGTAGAACTGGCCTTTCGTAATCGGCGGAACCAGCGGATTGATTTCGTAATAGCGGATGTAGTCGCCCAGCCGCCCGTAGGCTGCAATGGTGCCGGTTCCCAAACCGACCACACCGATGCGAATCGCGCCCTTCTTCTGCTTCTCGCGGATCGCGATCCCCACGCCGGTATTGGGGCCGTAATAGGTGGTGGGCAAACGGCGACGCGCCACATTCACATATTCCTCGCCGTGGTTGATGGTCCCGTTGGTCAGGGTGCGGACGGTATCGAGAGCATCCTCATCACCGCTGTCGCGCACCCGCAGCGAGCCGTAAAAGTTGCGCACAAGCACGCGCGAATCCATGGCCTGTAAGCGGATATTCTGGCCCATGTATACCCCCATATACACCGTCGCGGCGGCGCCGGCCAACGGCGCGATGGTGCGCCATCCGCGGAACCAGTGGGCGGTCTCGGGGTCCAGGCTGAGCGCGAATAGAATCAACACTGCGCACAACACGAAGCCTACTTGCAACTCATAAAAACTCGGGAAGATGTGCGGCGCGACCAACCCCACGAAGATTCCACCCAGCGCCCCGCCGGCCGCAATGGTGAGATAGAAGTGCGTGAGGTATTTTGGGTCGGGCTTCAGGCGGGCCAGTTCACCGTGGCACACCATGCAGCAGGTAAACAGTCCCAGGCCGAACAGCACCAGCATCCACCAGATGGGCATGTTGCCCGTGGTATCCACCGTGATGCCGTACGACATGCCGCCCAGCGCCACCGCCACCAGTTGCAGATACGGATTGCGCCGGTACCAGCCGCTACCTTCGAAACACAGAATAAAGCTGAGCAGATACAAGCTGAGCGGCACGATCCACAGAAACGGAATCGCCGCCACGTTTTGTGAAATGTGATTGGTGATGGCCAGCAGCAGCAGCGACGCCGTGAAGGGCAGCAGGAGCCACATGATGTATTGCCGCGCTTCCGGCCGCTTCACCGGCTGGTCGCGGACCATCGCCCCGAGAGGCGCGAAGTTTCGCGCCCGGAAAGCCATAAACCCGCACAGCAAAACAAACCCAACGTACGCGATGGACCACGTGCCAGTCTGCTCGTGGGTGGTGAGCCGCGGCTCGAATAATACCGGATAGCTGAGCAGCGCGAACATCGACCCGGCGTTCGACAGCGAGAACAGGCGGTAGGGCAGGGCGCCCTTGTGCTCGCGCGTGTACCAGGCCTGCAGCAGCGGCCCGGTGGAGGAGAGCAGAAAATAGGGCAGCCCGACCGTGAGCCCGAGCACGCCCAGGATTCCCCAAGTGGGATCGGCGGCGCCCGCCGGTTTGAGCGCCTGGCTGGGATAGATCGGCAGCACGGCCACGCTCGCCAGCAGCAGAACGACATGCACCGCGGTTTGCAGGCGCGGCGTCAGATAACGGACGATGGCGTGCGCGTAGGCATAGCCCAGCAACAGCACCACCTGAAAGAAGAGCAGGCATACGGTCCACACTGCGGCCGACCCGCCGAACCACGGCAAGATAATCTTGGCGATGACCGGCTCCACCTGGAATAGCAGAAAAGCGCTGACCACCACCGTAAAAGCGTAAAGCAACATGGATGAAATTCCGGTCCTATTTATACGCGGCGATTCCCGTGACCCGCTCACCGATTACCAGCGCATGAATATGATCGGTACCTTCATATGTCTTGACGGTTTCCAGGTTGCAGAGGTGACGCATGATGGAGTATTCGTCGGTGATTCCGTTGGCGCCCAGCAGGTCGCGGCTGAGGCGGGCGCAGTCCAGCGCCATCGCCACATTATTCCGCTTCAGCATGGAGATATGCGCCGGCTCGAGCTTGCCGCGGTCCTTCAAGCGTCCCGCCTGCACCGCCAACAGTTGCGCCTTGGTGATTTCGGTGATCATCCAGGCGAGCTTTTCCTGTACCAGTTGGTGCGAGGCGATCGGCCGGTCGTCAAACTGCTTGCGCAGGATGGTATATTGGCGTGCCGTTTCGTAGCAATCCATGGCAGCGCCGATGACACCCCATCCGATGCCGTAGCGTGCCTGCGAGAGGCAGCCGAGCGGACCTTTCAAGCCCTTCGCTCCGGGCAGGCGGTCCGATTCTTTCACGCGGCAATCTGCCATAGACAGGCTGGAGGTGACCGATGCCCGCATCGACCACTTGCCGTGAATGTCAGAGGTGGTGTACCCGGGGGTTCCGCGCTCCACCAGGTAGCCGTAGACTACGCCGTCATCGGCGCGCGCCCACACAATCGCGATGTCGGCGGCCGAGCCGTTGGTGATCCACGTCTTTTCGCCATTGAGCACCCACTCCGCACCGTCGCGCTTCGCGGTGGTGCGCATGCCGGCGGGGTTTGACCCGAAATCGGGCTCGGTCAGCCCGAAACACCCCACGGCCTTGCCGCTCTGCAGCAGGGGCAGCCATTTCTGCTTCTGCTCTTCCGATCCATAAGTAAGGATGGGGTACATCACCAGCGCGCCCTGCACGGAGACGAAGCTGCGCAAGCCGGAATCGATGCGTTCCAGTTCCTGCATGACCAGCCCGTACTCCAGGTTGCTCATGCCTGCGCATCCGTAGCCTTCGAGGTTCGCGCCGAGGAAGCCCAACTCCGCCATTTCGGGAATCAATTCGGAGGGAAAGCGAGCATCGCGGAAGCAATCGCGAATGAGCGGCGCAACGCGCTCTTCGGCAAACCGCCGCGCGGTCTGCCGCACCATCAATTCCTCTTCGCTGAAGAGCGAATCGACGCAAAAATAGTCTACGCCTCGGAATGGCATTTTCGTTTCTCCTATTTGAACACGTTGTAAAGGAAAAAGCCCGGCGCGGTGAGCCCGGCCCCTCACATACCGGGCTCAGGCTACCTACTGACTTCCGGTGGCTCTTCCGCAGGCTGCGGAACGAACCCATCGTGCGCTGGTTGAGATCCGGCCTGTCGGCAATGCACCTGCCGGAACTATGCGGGTTGGATCACTCTTCCGATGGCTGCCATCACGCGCTCGAATTCGCCGATCTCGGCGGTCAACTGTTTCCTTCCAGCAGGCGTCAGGTGGTAATAGCGCGCGCGCCGGTTGTTCTCCGAGTGGCCCCACTCGGCCGTGACCCATCCTTTAATCAGCATGCGCTGGAGCGCCGGATAGAGCGACCCTTCTTCCACCTGCAGTACATCCTCCGACTGCTGCTGGATGTGCTGTGCGATGCCATACCCGTGCGTCGGACCCAACCGCGCCAAGCTTTTGAGGATCAACATGTAAAGCGTGCCTGGCGGTATTTCGGTACGTCCCATAGTCCACCTATAGGTGAGTGTGCCGTGCGGACTATGGATTGTCAAGCAGCTAGCGGGCGCGCAGGTGGCCGGGGCCGGATCACGCCAGCTGCGAAGTGCAGTGCGGGCAGCGCTTGGCGGCGAGGGGAATCGCCATGGTGCAAAACGGACAATCCTTTGTTGTGGGCGGGGCAGCCGGCGCATCGGCGGGCGCGCGATGAAGCTTGCTCACCATCCGCACCGCCATAAAGACCACGCCTGCGATGATCATGAAATTGACCACCGTGTTCAGGAAATTCCCGTATCCAATCACAGGGGCACCGGCCTTCTTCGCCGCATCCAGGCTGGCGTAAGTTTGGCCGTTCAAGCTGAGGAACAGGTCTTTGAAATCGATGTGGCCCAAGATCATGCCTATGGGCGGCATGATGATGTCGTTCACCAGTGAGGTGACGATCGCGCCGAAGGCTCCGCCAATGATCACGGCAACCGCCAGATCGAGCACGTTGCCCTTCATGATGAAAACTTTGAAGTCTTTCCACATGTGCGTGTTGTCCGATGGGCTATTGTACTCCGATTTCTGAGGAGATTCCGTTAATAGGCCCCACACTATGACACCAAAGTGATACATAGAGCAGTTTGGGTACTATTTTTGGTGTCGTTAGCCTTCGCCCAGGCCCCCAGCGACCCGGCGTACGAGCCCCTCGACCGGGCATTCGCCGCCCTCCGTTCGCACTCCTACGATGACGCCATCCGCCTCTTCGAGAAAGCGGCCTCCCGGGCGCCCAAGCGCGCGGATATCCGCAAGAATCTGGGCTACACCTATATAAAGGTAGGCGAGAACGTGGAGGCGCGCGATCAGTTCCGCGCCGCCATGCAACTCGACCCCGCGGACAGTCAGGTGGCCATGGAGTTCGCCTTCCTGGCCTACGAAACCAAGGAACAGGCCGAGGCGCGGCGAGTGTTCAACCGCCTCCGAAAGCTGGGCGGACCTGGCGCCGCCACTGCGGAACAGGCATTCCAAAACATCGACGCGCCGCTCGCGGCCGGCATCGAACGATGGAAGAGCGCCCTCGCCATGGGCGGCGATAATTTCAGCGCCCATTTCGAACTGGCCACCCTGGCCGAGCAGCGCGACGAACTGGCGCTGGCCGCCGAACATTACGAGAAGGCTTGGCGCATTCTGCCCGACCGGCGCTCTGTGCTGGTGGATTTGGGTCGCGCATGGAAGGCCTTGAATCGCACCGAGGATGCCACGGCGGCACTGCTCGCCGCCTCGCGCGGGGGCGAGCCGCGCGCCGCCGAGATGGCGCGCGAGTTGCTACCCGATCGCTATCCTTATGTGCCGGAATTCCAGGCGGCGCTCCGGCTCGATCCGGCAAATGTAGAGTTGCGGCGCGAGCTGGCGTACTTATTGCTCCGCATGAATCGCGAGGACGCGGCCGAGGAGCAATTCCAGGTTCTGGCGAAAGAAGCGCCCGCCGATCTGTTGTCGGCCACGCAACTCGGCTTTCTGCTCTACTCCCGGGGCGACCATGCTGGCGCCCAAGTGCTGTTCGACCGCGTACTTGCCGCGGATGACGACGAGCTCGCGAATCGCGTGCGCGCCGTGTTGCGCATCCCGCAAAAGCTGCATGCCCGCGCGGCGTCGCAGGCTCCCCCGGCTCCCGATGCTAAGGTGATGGCCGAACGCAGCATGCAGGCCGGGTACATGAAAGACGCTCTCAAGTATTTGCAGATCGCACATGAGGCCGACCCGGGCGATTTCGACGTGATGCTCAAGATGGGATGGGCGCTCAACATCCTGCACGACGACCGCAACGCCATCCGCTGGTTCGACCTGGCACGGCGCAGTACCGACCCCGAAGTGTCCACCCAGGGCGCGAAAGCGTATCGCAGTCTGCATGAGGCGAACCAGACGTTCCGGACGTCCGTCTGGCTCTTTCCGACCTACTCGACGCGCTGGCACGATCTGTTCGGTTACGGCCAGGTGAAGACGGAGTTTCGCAGAAACAAATGGGTGCAGCCCTACGTGTCCATCCGCTTTATCGGCGATACGAGGGTATCGATGAACGGGATTACGCCCGGCGTGCTACCCGATATGTTGTCTGAGAGCGCCTTCATTGTGGCGGGCGGGGTACGGACGGAGCAGTGGCACGGAGCGACAGGTTGGTTCGAAGCCGGCTCGGCGATGAGCTACGTTACGGGCCACATGCTGCCCGATTATCGCGGCGGCATCTCCGGTGAGTGGCGGAAAATGCCCGAAACGACCGGCTGGTTCCTCGACACCACCGCGGATGCACTGTACATAAGCCGGTTCAATCACGACGAGATGCTGTACAGCCAGACGCGCGCGGGCTATGTGGCGTCCCCGCACATGCAGCTGTACTGGAACGGCAACGTCACCCTCGACATGAAAGGGCAAGAGTGGGCCAATTTCGCCGAAACGGGTCCTGGTGTCCGGTTGTCCAGCGCGCTGCTGCCGAAGTCGATGTGGATCACCGCCAATCTGGTGCGCGGAATTTATCTGATCGGCGGTCACGCTACGTTTAACGATGTCCGGTTAGGAGTTTGGTATGCGTTTACGAGCCGCTAGTCTTCTTCTGTCGGTTGGGGTGGCGACCGCCCATGCCGCACTTCCTTACTTCTCGGTCCTCTCCGACAATGCCGGTGCATGGCCCGCCATCCTTTCCTCGATCGGACTCGAACCGCAACCGGCATCGAAGGCGCACATTTTCGTGGCGCGGGCAGGCGCTCCGGCGTCGGCCGAATGGAACGCGCGCGTGGAGCAGGGCGCGATCCTGATTCTGGAAGGCGAATCGTCGCTGGCCGAGATGTTCGGGTTCAAGCCGGGAAAGGATCGGGTGCGCGTGACCAGCCTCGCCGACGTCCACAGTCCCAAGCTCTCGATCGTGTGGGAGAAAAGCGAAGAACTGCCGGTCTTCAGCCTGCCGGAGGGCGCGCAAGTATTCGCGCGCGAACGTTGGAACGGCGTGCCGCTTTCGGCGGGCATCCGGCGCGGGATGGGGGCGGTGCTGTGGATCGCCAGTACTCCGGGCGAGCATGGGTACGAACGGTTTCCCTACATTCTGGCGGCGCTCTGCGACCTGGGCATGGAAACGCCGTTCCGCTCGGCGCGCCTTTGGGCCTTCTTCGACTCGGCCTACCGCTCGCGCGTCGATCTCGATTACTTCGCCGCACGCTGGCGCCGCTCCGGGATTTCGACCCTTCAGGTGGCGGCATGGCATTTCTACGATCCCGATCCCGAGAACGACGCCTATTTGCGGAAGCTCATCGTGGCCTGTCATCGCGAAGGCATTCAGGTGTACGCCTGGGTAGAATTGCCGCATGTGAGCGACAAGTTCTGGGCCGCTCACCCCGAATGGCGTGAGAAGACCGCCCTCTTGCAGGACGCCCAACTCGACTGGCGCAAATTGATGAATCTCACCAATCGCGACTGTTTCCACGCCGTCTCGGCGGGAGTGAAACGACTGGTGACCGGCTTCGATTGGGATGGCGTCAATCTGGCCGAGCTGTATTTCGAATCGCTCGAGGGCATCGGCAACCCCTCGCGCTTCACTCCCATGGACGACGATGTGCGCTCTCTCTTCCGCCAGCAGTCCGGGTTCGACCCCATCGAGCTCTTCAGCACGCGCAAGGACGCCATGTCGCGCCAGGAATTCCTCGATTTCCGTGCCGGGCTCGCTCGCAAGATGCAGGAAGAGTGGCTGGGCGAGTTGGAGTCGGTCCGCCGCGAGAAGCCGCAACTCGATTTGGTCCTGACCCACGTGGACGACCGCTTCGATACCGGCATGCGGGACGCGATCGGAGCCGACGCCGCCCGCGTGCTGCCGCTGCTCGGGTCGCACAACTTTACCTTCCTGATCGAGGACCCCGCTACGGTATGGAATCAGGGTCCGCAGCGCTACCAGGCGATCGCTGAAAGGTATCGCGCGCTCACTCCGCATGCCGAGAAACTGGCCATCGACCTTAATATCGTCGACCGATATCAAAATGTTTACCCCACCAAGCAACAGACCGGCACCGAGTTATTTCAACTGGTGCACCAGGCGGCGGCCAGCTTCCAGCGCGTCGCTCTGTATTTCGAAAACTCTCTCCTCCCTCCCGATTTGTCGCTGCTGCCATCGGCCGCGGCGAAGGTTACGCGCATCGAGCGTGTGGGAGGGAAGACGGTGGTGGAGTCGGCGAATGGGGTCGGTCTGCCCTGGAAGGGTCCGGCGATAGTAGACGATCTACCCTGGCCGGTAGCCGACGGCGATACCATCTGGCTCCCGCCAGGCGCCCATTCCGTGGAAGCTGCGAAGGAGGGCGTGGGATTGCACGTGCTCCGTCTGAACGCCGACCTGCGGGAGGCCCGAAGCACCGGGCCGAATGGCGTGGAATTCTTCTACGAATCGTCTGCCAGGGCTATCGCAGTCTTCGATCGGCGGCCCTGTAAGCTAACAGTGGACGGCACCGAGCAGGCCATCGAATTCGCCGGTCCCGACACTATTCTCCTGCCGCGCGGCCAGCACGTGGTGACAATCACGAGTGAGTGAGCTAGGATGGCGGATGTCAGATGACCGATGTCGCGTTACAAGCCGCGCCCGAAATTCCGGATAAGCTCTACTTTAAGATCGGCGAAGTGAGCGAACTTCTGGGTGTGGAGCCGTACGTGTTGCGTTACTGGGAGACGGAGTTTCCGGTGCTCTCGCCCAAGAAATCGGGCACGGGACATCGGCTGTACCGCCGCAAAGACGTCGAACTGCTTCTGCGCATCAAGCACCTGTTGCGCGACCGCCGGTTCACCATCGAAGGAGCTCGCCAAACATTGCAGGCGGAGGCTAAGGCGCCCAAGCCGCGCGTGGTCAAAGCTCGCGAAGCGCAGCAGGAACTCTTCTCCAACGACCCGTTACCCGAAATACGCCGCGAGCTCGCCGACATTCTGGCACTGCTGAAATAAAGGGGGCACTATGCCGCTGGAGTTCACCACCTCATACCTGAAAGACTCTCTCGATCTGTTCCGCCATTCCAAAAAACTGGCGGAACGAGCTCTGGAGCAGGTTCCCGACAGCGATCTTTTCACCGAATTGGGCGCGGGTGGAAACTCGATCGCGATTATTATCAAGCACATGGCTGGGAACATGCGCTCCCGGTGGGTAGATTTCTTGACCACCGATGGCGAAAAGCCCGACCGTGATCGCGATCGCGAATTCGTGGATCCGCCGGCTACCCGGGAGGCGCTAATGCAGGTTTGGGAGGCGGGCTGGGGCCATGTCTTCGCCGCACTCGAACCGCTGATCGACGCCGATCTTGGCAGGACGGTGGCCATTCGCGGTGAGGCGCACTCGGTGATGCAGGCCGTCAACCGCCAGATTGCGCATTACTCGATGCACATTGGACAGATCGTGATGCTGGCGAAGCACTTCGCGTCGGATGGTTGGCAATCGTTGAGCATTCCGCGGAATCGGTCGGCGGAGTTCAATCGGAAGGTGGCGTCGGGGGAGGGAAGTCAGCGGTAAGGGAATTCGCACTCCACCGGAAGAAACTTAGGATGGGCGCATAAGCCCGATCGAGGCCCTCCAGTACGACAATGCGGTGCGAGAGTTCAACCTCGAGCCGATCGTAGCAGCGTGTTTTTAATTCCCCTCGCCCCCACGGGTCTTCCGCGATCTTTAAAGCCCCTTTCACCATCCAGTGGACTCGTCGAACGGCACTATAACGTAGTAACTCAGCCGTGCCGTTCTTCTGAAGCAACAGGCGGCGATCCGTAAACCAATAGCGTGCTCCCGTCCTGGAATCCACTCGGACAGCGACCGTTTCTGCCGCTTCGAGCATAACCTGAAGCTCTAGGGATGGAGTAGGATCCAATTCCGCGTTCCGCACATGGCCCTTGGTCAGGCGTTTGCGGAACTGAATTCTGAGCCGATCCTCATATGAGCGCGGAACGGCCATCTTTTTCGCTACTTCACAATGACTTCGTAGATACGGTCGAGGTCCTCCGGGGAATAATATTCGATTTCGATCCGGCCGCCCTTCTTGCCCTTCTCGACGATCTTCACCTTCGTGCCAAGCGTCCGTTCCATTTCCTGAATGGCAGCCTTCACGTTGGGGTCTACCTGCACGTCATCGACGTGCTTGGGCTGGCGGTCGGCCATCATCTTCTGTGTGGTCCGCTCCGTTTGCCGCACTGACCACCCCTGCGCAACGGCCTTCTCGGCGACTTCTCTTTGCAGGGCGGCGGTGGGTAGCGACAGGAGACAGCGGGCATGGCCGCCGGAGAGGCGCCGTTCCGCTACCAGTTGCTGCAGGTCTTCCGGCAACTGGAGAAGCCGGACGAAGTTCGAGATGGTGCTGCGGTCTTTCCCGGTCCGGACGCCAATTTGTTCGGGGCTGAGTTGTAGTTCCTCCGCGAGGCGGGCAAAGGCATGGGCGGTTTCGATGGCGTTTAACTCTTCCCGTTGGATATTCTCGATCAACGAGATTTCGAGCAAGCGCTCGTCGGGGATGTCGCGAATGACGACGGGCACTTCCGCCACGTCGGCTAATTTCGCGGCACGCCAGCGGCGCTCTCCCGCCACGAGTTGATACCGGTCGCCCATACGGCGGACCACCAGCGGCTGGACAATTCCATTGGAGCGAATCGACTGCGCCAATTCTGCGAGGCGCTCATTCTGGAACATCCGGCGCGGTTGGAGCGGATTCGCGTCGATCAGGTCGACCGGCAGGGTTTGCGGTGTTTCGGGCTCCGGCGCGTGCGGAGTGGCAGGCGGGTTCGGTGGGCGCGTAGGAAGGAGCGACCCCAGGCCCCTACCAAGAGCCTTACGCGGGTTTTCGGGTTTGTTCATGGTCGAGGATTTCTTTGGCCAGTTTGATGTAGCTTTCCGCGCCACGGGAGCGGGGATCGTAGCTGAGGATAGTTTTGCCGAAACTCGGCGCCTCGGCTAGTCGAATGCTCCGAGGAATGATGGTCTTGAAGACCTTTTCCCCGAAGAATTCGGTTAAGTCATTGGAAACCTGGCGTGTCAGATTGGTCCGGTCATCGTACATTGTCAGCAGGATGCCCTCGACTTCAAGACTGTGCTGAAAGGAATTTCTGATCCGCTCGATGGTGTCCATCAACTCGGAAATGCCTTCCAAGGCGAAAAATTCGCATTGAATCGGGACGAGAACGGCGTCGGAGGCGATTAAGGCGTTCAGAGTCAGGAGGTCGAGGGCGGGGGGGCAGTCGATCAGGATGAAGCGGTATTGATCGCGGATGGCCTGGATTCGCTCTCGCAGGCGGAATTCGCGGTTCTCCACGTCGATGAGTTCCAGATTGGCGCCGATGAGGTTCTTGTCGGCGGAAATGACGTAAAGACCTTCGAATTCGGTCTCGGCAATGGCTGCCTCTGGCGCCGTATCGCCAAGAAGTACGTTGTACAGACTCGGGCGTGTTGGATCTTTGGCGACACCCAACCCGGTGGTGGCGTTGCCCTGGGGGTCGGAATCAACGACCAAGACCCGAAAGTCATTAGCCGCCAAGGCGGCAGCGAGATTGATGGCGGTGGTGGTTTTCCCTACCCCGCCCTTTTGGTTAGCGATCGCGAAGACTCGGCTCAAGCGGCCATACTAGCATGGTTGGCGTTTCTGGTGAAACTGCACTGCGGTTTCACGTGGAACAGAAGGATCAAGATTTCCCGAGTAAGTGTTTCACGTGAAACAACCTACGCAATTCTGCCTGGAAACCACTACTTTGCGCGCCCACTTCTCAAGAACCGCTGCTCGCCCCATGGCAGCGCGACCGGAGCCTCCCATTCGAACCCGAGATTTGACGGAGGCGCCTCCGCTCCAGTCAATAGATCGGCATTCGGAGCCAACTTCTTTAGGAACGAAGCCATATCCACATAGCTTACCGCCCGAGAGATTACCCAATCGAAAGTATCCGCCACATCTTCCGCCCGCTTTGCCAGCACCCGCACATTCGGCATTCCCCGTGACGTCTCCCGCAAGAACACCGCCTTCCGCTGGTGCGACTCGATTAATGTTACCGAACAATCGGGCCGCAAGATCGCCACCGGAAAACCAGGAAAGCCCGCCCCTGACCCCACATCGGCTATCCGCAGTGGCCCCGCCGGCAACCGAGACCCTAGAAACAACGACTCACAGTAGTGGCGCTCGATCGCTTCTTCCCTGCTCCGGATCGCGGTCAAATTGAGCTTTTGATTCCAGCGCAGCAGCAGATCGAGATGCGCCTCAAGCGTGGCTTCCTGCTCGCGCGTCAGTGCGAAATCAGCAAACACGCCCGACACTCAGATAGCAGTCCAGAATTGCCACCGCCGCCGGAGTGACACCCGGAATCCGCGCCGCTTGCCCCAGCGTTTCCGGCCGAACGCGCGCCAACTTATCCTGTATCTCGCGAGACAGTCCCGGGATTCCGGCGAACTGGAAGTCGCCCGGAATGGCGCGCCGCTCGGCATCCTTGAGACGCACCATCTGCCGCTCCTGCTGCGCGATATAACCGCTGTACTTGACCTCGGTTTCCACCGTCGCTAACAACCCACGAGCCGGCTCTTCGCCAAGCACCTGACGAACCCACCCCGCCAACTCCCCGATCGACGCTTCAGGCCGCTTCAGCCATTGCGCATTGCGATGCCCTTCCAGGGCCGCCACGAGCCGCACCTTTTGCGCCTCCTTTTGACTGAAGGCCGCCCATCGCTCATCCGTTACTAAGCCGACTCGCCGTCCGATCGGCGTCAGCCGCAAGTCGGCATTATCGATGCGCAGGTGCAAGCGGAACTCGGCACGCGACGTAAACATACGGTACGGCTCCTCCGCGCCCTTCGTAATCAGATCGTCGATCAGGATCCCCGTGTACCCTTCCGTCCGCCCAATGATTACCGGATCCCTACCGCTGAGCTTGCACGCGGCGTTTATTCCGGCGATCAATCCCTGGCAACCGGCCTCCTCGTAACCCGAAGTCCCGTTGATCTGGCCAGCCAGGTAGAGCCCCTCAATCGACTTCACGGCCAGGGTGTGATCGAGCTCGCGCGGGTCGATCGCGTCGTACTCGATGGCATACCCGGGCCGGATCATCTCGGCGTTCTCAAGCCCCGGAATGGACGCCACCACCGCGACCTGCACGTCGATCGGCATACTGGTCGACATCCCATTCACGTATACCTCGTGGGTGTCGAGTCCCTCGGGCTCTAGAAAAATCTGGTGACGCGTCTTATCCGGGAACTTGACGATCTTGTCTTCGATGGAGGGACAGTAACGCGGCCCGACGCCCTCGATTTGCCCCGAGTAGAGTGGCGATCGCGGAATCGCTTCACGCAGAATGCGCCCGGTCTCCTCCGTGGTGTAGCCGATGTGGCACTGGATCTGCGGCCGTGAAATCTTACCGGTTAGAAACGAAAACGGCGTCGGATCGGCGTCTCCGGGTTGCGGTTCGAACTGCGCCCAATCGATACTGCGACCGTCGAGCCGCGGCGGGGTCCCGGTCTTTAGCCGCGTCCAGGGCAGCCCGAGGGTGCGCAGTTGATCGCCCAGCAATTCGGACGGCGCCTCGCCATTGCGCCCGCAACTGTACCGGTTCCCGCCCACGTGCGCCAGGCCGTTTAGAAATGTCCCGGTGGTGATGACCACCGCGCCCGCATCGATCCTCCGGCCGTCACGCAGATGCACGCCCGTCACCCGGCGGCCGTCCAGCGCCAGCGCCGCGACCTCCGCCTGCTTGATGCGCAGGTTCGGTTCCTGCTCCAGCACCTCGCGCATGTGCACGCGATACATCCGCTTGTCCATCTGGGCGCGCGGCGACCAGACCGCCGGCCCACGGCTGGTATTCAACAGCCGGAACTGAATCCCCACGGCGTCCGCCGCTTCCCCCATCAACCCGCCGAGCGCATCGATCTCGCGGACCAGGTGTCCCTTGGCGATACCGCCGATGGCGGGGTTGCACGACATCTGCGCGATCAGGTCGAGATTCATCGTCACCATGGCGGTCCGTAGGCCCATGCGGGCGCACGCCCGCGCCGCTTCGCACCCGGCGTGGCCCGCCCCAATCACGACGACATCGTACCTCTCGTGCATTGTTATGATTGTAGCGAAATGAGAATCCTCGTCCTCGGCGGCGGTGGCAGAGAACACGCGTTGTGTTGGAAATTGGCGCAGTCCAAGGGTGTCGAGGTGTTCGCCTCACCCGGCAATCCCGGCATCGGCCAGCTTGGCACGTGCCTTCCGAGCGCGTCTTCCTATCTCGCGCTGGCGGACAAAATTGCGGCGGACTTGACGGTGGTCGGACCGGAAGCGCCGCTGGTCGCCGGCGTGGTGGACGAGTTCCGCGCGCATGGCAAGAAGATTGTCGGACCGAACCGCGCCGCTTCCCAACTGGAAGGCAGTAAGATTTTTGCAAAGTACTTTTTCCAGCAAACTGGAATTCCCACGGCAGAATACGCCACCGTCGACAATCCGCAGGACGCCCGCTCTGCCATCGATCGCTTCGGTTTCCCTGTAGTCCTCAAAGCCGATGGGCTGGCTGCCGGCAAAGGCGTCATCATCGTGCACGACCGGGTTGAGACTGAGGCCGCTCTCGCCACTCTCACCGGCCGCCTGGTGGTGGAAGAATTCCTGCGCGGCGAAGAAGTGAGCTTCATCGCGCTCTGCGACGGCCGCAACGTCGTGCCACTGGCGCCCACGCAGGATCATAAGGCGGTCTTCGATGGCGACACGGGACCGAACACCGGCGGCATGGGCGCGTATTGCGATTCCGCCATCCTCACCCCTGCTCAAGAGCAGTTCGTCCTGGATCGCGTGATCCTTCCAACGGTGAAGGCCACCGGCTTCACTGGATTCCTCTACGCCGGCCTGATGATGACCGACGGCGGTCCGAAAGTTCTCGAGTTCAACGTGCGTCTGGGCGACCCCGAGACGCAACCGCTCATGAAGCGCATGGCCTCCGACTTCGTCCCCGTTCTGATGGCCGCCGCTACGGGCGAACTCGCCGGCGTCAATCTGGAATGGCACGCCGCTCCGACGGTGTGTGTGGTGCTTGCCTCGGGTGGCTATCCAGGCGCCTTCCCCACAGGCAAAGCGATTCACGGTATCGAAGATGCCGAAGCCGCCGGTACAACCGTCTTCCACGCCGGCACAAAAGTCGATTCCAACGGACCCGTCACTGCCGGTGGCCGCGTGCTCGGAGTGACGGCAAGCGGCGCGACATTGTCGGAGGCGATCGACAATGCTTATCGCGGCGTCGACAAGATCTCTTTCGAGGGGATGCACTACCGCCGCGATATCGGCCGCAAAGGCTTGCGGCGTCCTACTCCTCCGGCAGCATCCGCGTGAGCCGCTTGGGCGCGAGCAGACGATAACTCGTCTCCAACAACTGCGCCACTTCGCGCCAGTCCACCTTACCGCGATCGAGTCGCAATCCCACCCAGCCGCTCGAAGCCAGATAGGCCGGCCGGTAGAATCGCGGGTGGGCGGCCACCAGCGGGTCGTTGTCGCCCGGCAGAACTTTGCAGGCGATGCCCACGATACCGTCGCCGTGATGGTCGTTCAGGAAATACGCGAACTTCTTCTTCTTCGCTACCAGAAAGCTCGCATGCGAGCCGTGCAGCTCGCGCGTCACTTCCGGAAGCGCCGAGCAGATCTCCGTCACTCGCGCGAGCCTGGGATCCTCGGCTGCCATCAGCCCTTCAGCGCCTCCGGCTTCCGGTCCACGGCTTTCGCCATCCATGCGGCCGGGACGAAGAAGTCCTGCCACACCAACTTGCATTCTTCCACCATCCGCAAACCATATTCGCAACGCAGCAGGTCCGCGGGGCCCGTATTGTTGGTGCCGAACGAGAATTTGCAGCCCTCGGCTTTCGCCATCTGAATGAACGTGGCGCTCGGCAGCTTGTAACGATTGTTGATCTCGATCGCTACGCCGCCCTGTTTCGCCGCGGCGATCACCTTCTTCATCCGCTCGTCGGTCCACAGCGTGTCGTAACTTTTGGCGATAGCGGCCGGCAGGAATGTGGGATTGGCATAGATATCGATCGGCTCGCGTTCCAGAATACCCACCGTGCGATTCACCAGCAGATCCATGAATTCCTGTGAGTCGGGAATCGGCCCCACCTCGTCCGGTAGCCAGAGCCGGCGCCGCAGACCGTTGTTATCGGTCCAGGTCATGGAATCGGTGAAAATGTAATCGAACCCCACCACCGAACGGCGCGACACCACATCGATCCACTCGCGTCCTTCGGCCTGCATGGCGACGAATATCGGCTGGCCCTTCATGGTCGCCAGGTATTGGCGAACGCCGGCGTCGCTATTTACCGGAAAGCCGCGGCCGCAATTGATGGCGATACCGTATTCGATGCCGTCGCACCGCGATTTCGCCAGCGCCTGCTCGAGCGTCAGCCCTTCTTTCAGATGAACGTGATAATCCACCATCGGGACATTGTGGCGGCCGATATCGAGAATCTGGCGGAATGTTTCGTCCGCCACCGGCGCCAGTCCGGCCGGTGTGGCCGTATCGTCAGGCAGGGGCCGCACGCGAATACTGCGGAAGAAAGCGCGCGATCCGTCGTTGTGGCATTGCAATGCGAACGTCCCGCGATCCAGGAAGCGCTCGCGCTCCATGCCATCGGGAATCACGGGGGGCGTGGGTTCCACGTAATCCACCACCAGCATGCCGTCGAGCCGCACCTGCACGTTTTTGCCGCGCAGGGCGACGTGGATCTTGAACCATTGGTCGTCGGCGATGAACTGCTTGTAGACGTTGCGGACTCCGTAGAGCGAACCCGTTTTCTTGCGCTCGCGGTAGCCGCCCTCGCCTCCGGCGGTGTTGGCGATCTGCACCTCGAAGCCCTTTTGCGGAAAGTTACTCTCCTGATAGGCGGTGTGAAAGTAGACGCCGGAATTGCAACCCGGCCGAGCCATCGCCTCCACTTCGAGTTCGAAATTGCGGAAGTTCGCACCGTGCACCGGCCCGGTATAGAACAGGTGCGACCGCGGACCGTCGGCCGCCAGTTGGCCGCCCACTACTTTCCAGGACGCCTTATTCTCACTGGGGCGCCAGCCTTCCAGGCTGTGCCCGTTGAACAGTTGCGTCCACCCGCTGTCCGCCGCCACGGCGGATATCGCAGCCGCGGCAACCGAGCCGGCGAAGGCGCGACGCGTCAAGTCGAGTTTCATATCCAGTGCCAGTATAATAGCTATCAAGTGGGGACGTAGCTCAGATGGATAGAGCGGCCGCCTCCTAAGCGACAGGTCGGCAGTTCGAATCTGCCCGTCCCTACCACTTCCCCGAATGTCAGGCTGTTTGCTCCAGGCGGGCCCGTTCCAGCAACTGCGCCACGCCCAGTCGTTCGGCCCATTCCGTGGTGTAATTCCAGTTGAGCCCGGGCGTCGCGCGAATCACGCTGAGGATGTCGGTCCACTGCCGTTCCGAGACTTCGCCTCCGGCACGGTACCACTGCAGCTTTGCCAGCACGATGTCTTCTGCCGAGGCGACCGGATAAGCGGCGCTATCGCCCAAAGCCGAGATCTGTAGCGCACTCGCGTGTTCCACCTGCGCGGAACCGAACTCATCCTTAACTGGAAACACATCCACCTTCTGGCTGAACGGAAGGTAAATCAGGTTGAATGACCGGCCAGCCGCGATCGCGGCGCGAATCTGATCGCCGTCCGCGTACCAATCCACGCCGAGGATTTCACACAATCCCGCGACCTGTGACGGCCCGATTGCAGCCACCACGTCGATGTCCTCGGTAGCGCGATAACTGCCGCGCGCAGACGATGCCACCGACCCAACGATCGCGTACCGGATCGTCAGGCGCCCGAAAGCCGCTGCGAGCAGCTCAAGCGTCCTGGCGAGCCTCAGCATCCCATTCCGCCCCATGCACTTTTTGGAATAACTCCAGGCCCAGCGACTGCCGGGCGTATCGCAGGAACAGTTCGCGCTCGGTCGCCTGCGGATACTTCTCGCGCAGTCCGGCCTCCGCGAACTGGCGGACGATTTCCGACCATTCGAGCGCGAGCCGCAGTTTCTCGGCCGGCGGCATCTCCCGCTGCAATCTGGTGAGCACTTCCCACGCTTCGGGCGATGTGTCGGCCGGCCGCATGCCCTATTATGGCCTCAATTCTTCGACGGGCGCTCCACGTGGTCGAGCACCATCACATCTATCGGAACCGCGCCCTTGTGCTCCAGCCGCAGGCCCATTTGCTCGCGCACTGCGCCAAACAGGTTCGATTCGACCGGCGGCATCTTGCCACTCCACGACGGGCAACCGTCCGCCGAAGGTGGGGGCGGCGGTGGCGGAGCGCCACCTTGTGGGACCACCACCGGCTGGCTGGACCACGTCAGGATGAAATAGTAGCGGCCGGAGATGCCGGTCTGGTCGATTACGGGCTTGTCGAGTATGGTCGCGAGGTTCTGGGCGAATCGCGCCATCGTGCCAGAGCGCCCGCAGGCCGGGTCCGTCGCGTCTTCCTTCACGGCGTGCAGCTTCGAGGTATCCTGACCGGCCAGCAGAACGTAGGTCTGCAATTGCCGGGTCTCGCGATGCTGTACCAGGTGAAAGCGTGACGCCAATAAACTCTGCAGCATGGCACGCTGATCGTCGGCGCCAGTGCCGCTCGGTTTGGTGGCGACGATGTCGAATCTGTCGCGTTCAATCCACGGGGGCCCGTCCACCTGAAAGCGCGACAATTCGTAGGCCTCCATCACCAACTTCTTCACCACATAGTTGCGGATGGTGATGCGGCCGGGCGTGACCTCCTCAATCGGCTGGATCAGGCCCTCATTCTGTGCAGCCGGCTTGACGGATGCGGCATCGAACTCCCTGGGTTGCCCAAACGCGGCGGCGGCCATCAGCGTGAGCAGGCAGTAGAGACGCGCCGAAGACATCGTAACCGCTTAGACTCCGCAGCCAGCAGCGATGTTCCCATTGACGCGCTTGCTACAGTGGACTTATGACTGTGGGTTACACCGCCCTGCTCGACACTGCGGCCTGGCTCGATCTCGACGCGCGCGGGCGGATCGTGGCGCGCGGCCGCGATCGCGCGCGCCTGCTCCACAACCTCACCAGCAACGAAGTCAAGAAAATGAACCTGGGCGACTCGTGTTACGCCTTCCTGCTCAACCCCCAGGGACGGATCCAGGCCGACCTGCACCTGCTCTGCCTGGCCGACCACTTCCTCATCGATACCGACCCCGGTCTGCGAGAGAAAGTGCTGCAGCACATCCGCCGTTACATCATTGCCGACCAGGTGGAACTCACCGACGTCAGCGGCGAGACTTCGTCCATCGGCGTCGAAGGCCCGAAGGCGCAGGATCTCAAGCTGGAAATCGGCGATTACACCATCGCGCCGTTCACCGTCACGGGCCAACCCGGGTATCGGATCTACTGCTCCAAAGAGAGTAAAGCCGGGCTGGTAAAACAACTGGAATCCCGCCGCGTGCCTGAGGCCACAGAAGAAGACGCGCGCATCGTGCGCATCGAAAACGGCAAACCGCTTTTCGGTGAGGACATCCGCGACACTACCTTGCCGCAGGAAACGCAACAGATGCAGGCCATCAGTTTCACCAAAGGCTGTTACCTGGGGCAGGAAATCGTGGAGCGCATCCGCTCGCAGGGGCGCGTGAATAAGAAACTGGAACGTCTGGAGCTAGACGCGTCGCAGCCCGGCACTCCCGGCACAAAACTCACGGTGGACGGCCACGAAGCTGAAATCACGTCGTCGGTATATTCGCCCAATTTGCGGAAGATGATCGCCCTGGCGTTCGTGCGTACGAACTGACGGGACTAGCGTCCGCGCAGACGCGTCAGCAGATCGTCCGGCACGTGTAGATTGCCGTGGTATCCGCTGCCCAATTTCACTCCGGGCTTCACGTCCCCGTGGAAATCCGACCCGCCGGTCACCCGCATCCCGTATTGCTCCGCCAGCGCCAGATACCTCGCGGTATGCTCCGCGTCATGGTCGCTGTGGTACGCCTCGATGGCGTTCAGCCCCGCTTCGCGAAGTTCCGGCATGAGCGCCGGCACATCGCCGTTCACGCGGATGGGGTGCGCCAGCGACGCGATCCCGCCGGCGTCGCGAATGTGCTGCACGCCCTCCGCGAACTGCGGCTCCTGGCGGTACACATAGCCCTTCGCTGATTCGTCCAAATACTCGTCGAACGCCTGTCGGATGCCGCGCACGTAGCCCTTCTCCACCATGATCTGCGCGAAGTGCGGGCGCCCCGTCATGCCCCGGCCGCGCGCCTCCGCTTCTTCAATCGTGATATCGAAGCCGAGCTCGCGCAGGCGCTCCGCCAGACGTACGTTGCGTTCCCGCCGCGCCGCCTGCAACTCCAGCACCCATCGCCGGAATTCCGCCAGTCCGCCTGGTCCGAAGAAGTAGCCCAGCAAATGGACCGAGTGGCCGTGCAGCTTGGTGGAGAGCTCAATCCCGCACACCAGCTCGAGGCCCGCCGGCGCAGCCGCCGAAAGTGCATCGTCATAGCCCGCGAAGGTATCGTGATCGGTGATGCCGAGAATGGTAACGCCGGCGCGTACCGCTTCTTCGACCAGTTCCGCGGGAGAGCAACTGCCGTCAGATTGATTGGTGTGCGAGTGGAGATCGATCAAAGGAAATCAGACCCAAGCGTTCCAGTGTAGCCCAAATACGGGCGGCACTCTGCTCGGGCGTTTCCTGGTCGGAGCGGATGGTCACTTGCGGATGGTCGGGCGGCTCATACGGGTCAGACACCCCGGTGAATTGCGCGATCTCGCCGGCGAGCGCTTTGCGATACAAGCCCTTCACGTCGCGCGCCGCCAGAACTTCCAGCGGGCACTCGGCATAGATCTCAATGAAATCGGGAATGCGCGCGCGCAGTTCCTCGCGCGCTGCGCGATACGGCGAAATCGCCGCCGCCATGGCGATCACGCCATTGCGCGCCAGCAGTTCGCAAACATACCCGATACGGCGGACATTCTCATCGCGATCTTCCTTGCTGAATCCCAGGCCCTTGGAGAGATGCTCGCGGACTTCGTCGCCGTCCAGCAGTTCCACTTTGGCGCCTTGGGCGCGCAGGCGCTCGGCGACCAGGCGCGACACCGTGCTCTTGCCCGCGCCCGAAAGCCCCGTGAACCACAGGACGAAGCCCTTATGCATTGCGCTCCACTGTACCATTGGCCGAAAAGTGAATGCCGCACTCTTTGCGCGATTCGAGCTCCCACCACCAGCGGCCGGCGCGTGCGTCCTCGCCCGGCCCCACCGCGCGTGTGCACGGAGCGCAGCCGATGCTGGTATAACCGCGCGCATATAAAGGATGCACCGGCACGTCGTGCGCGAGCATGTAGCGCTCGACTTCTTCCGTGCTCCAGTCGGCCAGCGGAGAGACGCGAATACGGCCGTCCACTTCCTCCACTTTGCGGATACCGGCGCGCGTTGCGGATTGCTCCCGACGCAATCCCGCGGCCCACGCCTGAAACTCGCGCAACTTTCGCTCTAACGGTCGAACTTTGCGAATCCCGCAGCACCGCGCGCGCAAGTCGGGACTCTGATAAAAGAGGTTCGGGCCGTGGGCCGCGATCATCGGCTCCAACTCCTCGCGCAATGGTGTGACGATCTCGACCGCAATGCCATACCGCTGGCGCACGGTCTCCACCATCTGATGCGTCTCTTCAGGCAACCGGCCGGTGTCGAGCGTAAATACGCGGCACTCCGGCCCGGCCACACGCCATGCCATATCCACGATCGCCATACCTTCTTTCTGAAAGCTGGTGGCGATGGCGAACCCGTTCGCATAGGTGGAAACAGCCCACGCGACCAGATCGGCGGCCGGGAGAGACTCGAGTTCGTCTGATAATCCCAATCTCTATTGAGATTATCATGAAGGCGGTTCCGGGATGAACCCGCCGAGCATGTTATCTTGAGCTGACCGGGAGAGGGACTTGCGCACGATCCTGCTGTTTATCATCGCCGCCGGGGCTGCCCGGCCGCTGTCCGCGCAAGCCGGGCCGTTCACTTTCGAAATCTTTGCTGACAGCGCCTCGCTCACCAATCAGTACGCCGGCGCAGTCTTCAGCAACGCCATCGTTCTCACGTCCGGCATCACGCTGAACGAATTGGAATTCCCGCCGCATTCGGGCAGCAACGCCGCGTCCGACGATGGCGGGCCCATCGCTATCGCCTTCTCCGCGCCGCTGCGGGCGTTCGCCGGTTACTTCACTTACGGGCAGGCGCTCACCGTGCAGGCGTTCGACGGCGCCAATCGCCTGGTCGCCTCCGCCAGTTCCGCCTTTTCGAATAATGAGGCGCTCTCGGGCGCTTCCGGCAGCCGCCCCAACGAGTTCCTGCAAGTGAGTTCCGCCACAAGTATCTATAAGATCGTGATCACGGGAAGCGCCCAGGGCGCGTCTTTCACTCTGGATGACGCGATCGTGTCGGGCAAATGCGACCTCAATCTGGACGGGGTCGCCAACGTGAGCGACGCGCAGGCAATCATCAATGAAGCCTTGGGGGCGACCGCCGCGGCCGACGATCTGAACCTGGACGGCGCGGTCAATGTGGTGGATGTCGAAATCGTAATGAATGCCGCGCTGGGATGGACCTGCGCCGCGACATAGAGGGACCATGTACGGGCGACACGCACGAATCATCATGCCGATTTTTCTGGCAGCCGCTTCCTTCCAGGCGCGCGCCAGCTCTCCGGTCACCGCGCCCACTACCTCGGCGGTACTCGTCAACGGATCCTACCTGGTTACCGTGACGGCGCAACTCACCGGCAGCCCCGCGCCCATCGCCCGTGGTCTGAACTTGCTCCGGGTGGATGGCGCGACGCCCGTCAACCTCGGCAGCATGCATGACGACGGGCTGAATGGCGACGCCGTGGCCAACGACGGCACTTACACTCTGCTGTTTTCGGCAGCGTCGGTGGCGCAGATGCAGGTTCAGTCGTCGGTACCGCTTCCCGGCGAGGTGCGCCGGCGAAGATCGCCGATTGCCATCGTGCCGGTGGTGGTTCCCAAGCTCCTGTCCGTAACGCCGAATTCCGGGCGGCAGGGGCAGCAGAATCTTTCGGTCACTATCGCCGGCCAGGACACGCATTTCTCGCAAGGCACCTCGGCCGCGAGCTTCGGACCGGGCGTCACCGTGAGCTCGCTCACCGTGAATTCGGCAGTGAGCGCCACCGCGGTACTCGATATCGCCGCGGGCGCTACACTCACGACCAACGATGTGACCGTCACCAGCGGCCGGGAGGTGGTTACGTTAAACGGCGGGTTCACACTGACCAGCCCGAACCTGACTGGCGACGTCATCACCTGGCATTACGACACTACCCGTTCCGGCCTGAACCCCAATGAGACAATCCTGACACCCGCCAATGTAAACTCCACTTCCTTTGGCAAGGTGGCGGAGTTGCAGGTCGATGGGCAGATCGACGGACAGATTCTCTATCTGCATCAGGTCGACATCCCCAATCTCGGAATGAAGAACGTGGTTTACTTCGCAACCGAAAACGATTCGGTTTACGCGCTGGATGCGGCGTCGGTCAGCGGCTCGAGCGCTACGGTTCTCTGGAAGACTTCGCTAGTGGGGACGGGGGAGACCGCGGCCACCAGTCTGCCGTGCGGGCCAACACCCACCGGCGTCATGCAGACTCCGGTGATCGACCGGGCACGCAATGCCATCTATCTGGTCGCCATGTCGCAGGATTCAAGCGGCAACGTAATTCACCGGTTGCACGCGCTCAACCTGACCACCGGCGAGGAGCTCTTCGGCGGTCCTACGGTCATCACCGCAACCTACCCCGGAACCGGCGGCTACAGCCAGAACGGAGTCGTGACCTTCAATCCGAGCCATCAGCACGATCGCGCCGCGCTGCTCGACACCGGCGACACTATCTATACGGTCTGGTCCGGCCTGGATGGCGATTGCGGACAATACTCGCCCTGGATCATCACGTATAGCGCAGACACGCTGGCGCAGACCGCGGCGCTCGATCTGGCTCCCAATAATTATGGCGGCGGTATGTGGATGGGGGGAGCCGGTCCGTCGGCTGATTCCAGCGGCTACGTCTATACCATCACGGGGAACGGATTCGGCGGAACTCCCGATGGCGGACTGCCCACCGGGAGCTATAACAACTCCATGGTCAAGCTGTCCGCCCTTGGCGGCCTGGGGGTGGCCGACTATTTCACGCCCGACGATACCACCAGCGAGAACATGCACGACGCCGACTTCGGCTCGGCTGGACCGCTGCTTCTTCCCGATCTGATGGACAACGGCGGGATCACCCACCGCCTGGCGGTAAGCGGCGGCAAAGACGGACAGTTATATGTAATCGACCGTGACGATATGGGAGGGTTCAACAGCAGCGAGAACAGCGTCTACCAGCAGTTTACACTTTCGAACTCGCTGAATTTCTCCACCCCGGTGTACTGCAACGGGACCGTTTACCTGAGCCCCAGCAATAGCAGCCTGAGAGCCTTCGCCATCTCCCATGCGCTGCTGGCCACCAGCCCGACCATGCAGAGCTCGAACACCTTCGGTCGTAACGGCGCGGTGATCAGCGCTTCCTCCAACGGCATTGCGAACGGCATCGTGTGGGCGCTGGATTACAGCACTTCACCGCACGCCACGCTCTACGCCTACGACGCCACCAACCTTGCAACCAACCTGTACAATTCCAATCAGGCTGCGGGCTCACGCGATGTGTTTTCCACGGTGGGCGGACATTTCATTACGCCCACCGTGGTGGACGGTAAGGTGTACTTCGGCACCGGCAGCTCGCTAGCGGTGTTTGGCTTACTGCCGTAGGATTTTGGCCTACCCCAACGCCCGCAGGGTCTCCAGTTCTACCTGCTCGGTACCGCTCAGATCCAGCACCTTGACGCGCATGCGTTCGCGGAATTCCTGCAGGCGGACTTCGCACCCGTTGGGGAACCGGACGGCATCGCGGTAGGTATTGGCCGCGGCTGAAATCTGGGTAAAAACGCCTTCCTCGCACTCGCCCACATGCCATTGCTGCTGCTGGCGCGGGGGGATATCGCAGATCAGGAGTTTGGCGCCCGGCGGCAGGCAAACCGCACAAACGGCGGGCGCAGCCGTGGGATCGAAGAAGGCGCGGATTTTTTGCCACACAGACTGTTGCCCCGGGTTGCGGGGGGTAATTGCGGCCTGAATGTCGGCCGGCGATGCCATGCCCAAAGACCCGGTTGGAAACCGGTGGGTAACGAGTTCCTCACCTTCGTGAGCCAGACGATTCGGAACGGCCATCAAGGAATAGTCGCACATAGGTTTTTGAGTCTCCTCCCACTTTTGAGTTTCCGCCCAGTCCGGCGGAATGACAATAGGTGGATTGTTCTAATCGCCACCGTTGCGCGGGGCGAATTGTTTCACCCTGTTAATATGTGAAGGTGAGTTCTGACGACAATCAGGCGGAGAGCCCCGACACACATCCGGCCTGGCAACGCGTCCAACTGGCACGGCACCCTAAACGGCCCCATGCCGTGGATTACGTCCAGCGGCTGTTCTCTGATTTCCAGGAGCTCCATGGCGACCGCAACTTTGGGGACGACGCCGCCATCATCGCGGGCATGGCGCAGTTGGCCGAACGTCCGGTAGCGGTAGTGGCGCAGGAGAAAGGCCGCGACACCAAGCAGCGCCTGCACCGCAATTTCGGCATGCCCAAACCCGAAGGCTACCGGAAAGCGCTGCGCGTGATGCAGTTGGCTGCCAAATTCCGGCGCCCGATCATTACGCTTTTAGACACCCAAGGGGCCTACCCTGGCATTGACGCCGAGGAGCGGGGCCAGGGCGAAGCCATCGCGCGCAACCTCCGCGAGATGGCCCGGCTCGACACTCCCGTGATCGCGGTGGTGATCGGGGAAGGCGGCAGCGGCGGCGCACTGGCCATGGGAGTGGCCAATATCGTCCTCATGCTGGAGAACGCCATTTATAGCGTGATCTCACCGGAGAGCTGTTCCACCATTATTTACCGCGACCGTGCGCGCGCCGAGCAGGCTGCCGAAGCGCTAAAGCTCACGGCGCAGGATCTGCTCGGGCTGGGGCTGATCGATGGCATCGTTCCGGAGCCGCCGGGCGGCGCGCAGGAAGATTACGACGCGGCGGCCGACAGTCTGCGGCGGCAATTGCTGGTCAGCCTGGACAACCTGGCGTACTTGAGTCCCGCGGAACTGGTGGAGCACCGTTACGCCAAGTTTCGCCAGATGGGGAACTTCTTCGCGTGAAGAAGACCACCTGGCTCGGGATTCTGTTCGTGGTGCTGGTGTTGGGGTACCTGGTGACCTCCAGTTTCCGGAGGCAACCGTACCGCTGCCAGATCTGCATCTCCTTTAAAGGACAGCGCGATTGCGGCATAGGGGCGTCGCAAACCGAGTCGGAAGCCGTCCGCACGGCCACTACCATCGCCTGCGCGCAACTCTCCGGCGGAGTGACCGAAACCAACCAGTGCGAGAATACGCCGCCCGATTCGGTGCAGTGGCTCGCCCGCCGCTAATTTCCGCCCGGGTCATTCGTCACCTTCTGTGAGTACCTCCGCCCTAAAGGGGTGGTCATCCCTACGGGTGTAAAATCAAAGTATTGAACTTCACGCCGTCGTTTAACGTCTAACTCTGTGATTACGGAATATCGGAGATTGTTGTGAAAACTAAGTGGAAGGTGAGCCTCACTCTTGCGGCCGTAGTGGTGGCCGGGGCCGGCGTGTATGCCAGCACGGTGTACAGCAAGCGCGGGGTGGTCACCGTGCAAACAGGTCCCGTTACGCGCGAGGATCTCACCGCGCAGGTGACCGCGTCGGGCGAAATCAAGCCCAAGAATTACATTAATATCGGCGCCAACGCGATGGGCAATATCACCGAGTTGCTGGTGAAGGAAGGCGACCACGTCCGCAAGGGGCAGTTGCTGGCCAAGATCGAGAACACCCAACCGCGAGCCGATGTCGATTCGCAGAAGGCCAATCTGGCGTCCGCCGAGGCCGATTCCGCCGCCTCCGAGGCCGGCCTGAAGGCGGCCGACGACAACATCACCATGCTGCAAGCCGCGCTGGCCGAAACGCAGGCAGACCTGTCACGCATGAAGCAGGATTCCGACCGGGCGGAGGAGCTGTTCAAGGAGAAACTGGGAGCCAAGCAGGATTACGACAGCAAGCTCTCTCTCTACGAAGCACAGAAGTCGGCGGTGGCGCAGGCCCAGGCACGGATACTGCAGGCGCGCACGCAGCGCGAGCAGACCGCCGCGCAGTTGACCTCGTCGCAGCGCCGCATCTCGGTGGCGCGCGCGTCGTTGACGCGCAGTTCCGACGTCCTCGACAAGTACGATTCGCGCTCGCCGCTGGATGGCATGGTCACCAACCTGTCGGTACGGGCGGGCGAATCGGTGGTTCCCGGACTGCAGAACCAGACCGGCACTAACATCATGACCATCGCCGATATGTCGGTGATCACCGCCGAAGTGAAGGTGGATGAGACCGACATCGTGAATGTGCAGGTGGGCCAGGTGGCAGAAATCACCATCGACGCGATTCCCAATAAGACGTTCACCGGCAAGGTCACCGAGATCGGCGACACCGCCATTCTGCGATCCACCGGAGTGGCGGCTTCCCAGAGCGCCATTTCGAGCCAGGAAGCCAAGGACTTCAAGGTGGTCATCGCCATGGACAACCCGCCCGACGAAGTCCGCCCGGGATTGTCGTGCACCGCCAAGATCACTACCGCCACGCGCAAGAACACTCTCGCCATTCCGATCCAGGCGCTCACCGTTCGGCAGAAGGGCGACTTGGAGCCGAAGAGCACCGCCAGTCCGAGCGCTACCCCGGTGAAACTCGACCCGGCGACGGAAAAGGCGCGCAAAGAGGAAGTGCAGGGCGTGTTCGTTGTGTCCAACGGAAAAGCCGTTTTCCATAAAGTGGATACCGGGATCACCGGGACGACCGATATCGAAGTGCTCAGCGGCCTCAATGAAGGCGACCAGATCATCACCGGGACGTACCAGGTGATCCGCACCATCGCCAACGACGCGGAAGTGAAGATCGACAACAAACCGATCGTCCCGGCAAAATCGTAATTCACGATACAATCGGGGAAATAGGTATCCGAATGGCCACAGCAGTCGAGAAGGAACTCCTCCAGCGCGGCGAACAGTTAAAGCGGGACGGTATCGTCATCCGCACCTACAACCTCTGGAAGACGTACGTGATGGGCGATCAGGAGATTCATGCCGTTTCCGGTGTGGATATCGAGATCAAACGCGGCGAATACGTCGCCATCATGGGCCCTTCGGGTTCAGGGAAATCCACCCTGATGAACCTCATCGGCTGCCTGGATACGCCGAGCACGGGCCAATACTACATCAACGGAAATCTGGTCAGCGAGATGACCGACGATGAACTGGCGCGCATTCGCAACAAGGAAATCGGATTCGTATTCCAGACGTTCAATCTGCTGCCGCGCGCCACTTCGCTGCACAATGTGGAGCTGCCGCTGATCTATTCGGGGATCGGTTCGGAGAAGCGCATCGAAATGGCCAAGAACGCCATGCGCCAGGTGGATCTCGAAAAGCGCATGCACCACAAGCCCAACGAACTCTCCGGCGGCCAGCGCCAGCGCGTGGCCATCGCGCGGGCGCTGGTGAACAATCCTTCGATTCTGCTGGCCGACGAACCTACGGGAAACCTGGACACCGCCACCGGCAACGAAATCATGGCGCTATTCGAGAGGCTCTACGAGGAAGGGAACACCATCGTGCTGGTAACTCACGAGCACGATATCGCCCTCCACGCCCACCGCATTATCCATATCCGCGACGGCAAGGTGGAGAAGGACGAGAAGGTCAAGTAGCTACTGCGCCACCTTGGCGATCAACACCAGGAAGAGTGCGGTATCCGGGCCGTTCAAACTGCTTCGCCCCACCACCAGTTTCTGGCCTTCCTTCACATCCACCACAGCGGTGTCCAATCCGGTATTCATGAAAGTTGTCTTTCCCTCCTTGTCGATGATGGGAATCTTCAGCCCGGCATTTAGGTTGCTCAACTGGATCATGGTCCCTTCGTTTTCCAGCGCCGCCGACCGGACGCTGAACGTGGTCAGCCGGCCCTGGCTCAATTGGCCGGAGGTGCTGGCCGACGCTCCCGAGCGCGTGCGCAAAGACAGGACATCCAACAGTCCGTAGCTCTTGAAGGGAAATGTGCTCTTGAGTGTCGCGACCGTGCTTTGCAGATCGGCGGGGACCGGGCTCCCGGTTGGTCCGCTGTTGTCGGTGCCGAGCAGGAAAAAGATCGTGAGATCGATGTCCTTTTGCGCCGCGCCGGGAATATCCAATTGCTTGATGGCCTCCTCGGCGGTGGTCACGTTGGCCCGGTGGCCGCTCAAGGTGATCACCTTCATCTGCGGATCGACCCGCGTCTGCACTCCAAATATGCCCAGAAGATTTTCTACCGCTCTCGGATCGGCGTATTTCAGCACCACTACCTTCTGAATTTGCTCGTTGGGATCCGGTCCGCTTTGCGCCAGTAGGGGCGTCATCATGAGGGCTACTGCCAGTAACATCCGTTTCATTTCGTCTCTCCTTTGGTTTCTGCAATCCAATAAATCACCACATCCGGGTTATTGGTCTCGAGTCTCACGACGATGCTTCCCGAGACTTGGGGCGCGGGCACCGTCCGCACGGTCTGAACCGTCCGCTGGACTGGACCGGCGGGAACCGAAACTACCTTCGCCACCGTGGGCGCACTCGGCGACGCAGGCGGCGGGAGCGCCATCCGCAGTTCCGACCGCGGCCAGAGCGTGACGAACAGCACGACCACGGCAACTGCCACCAACCCTGGTAACCACACCCAACGCCATCGGCGCGCCGGACGCTCCAGTTCCGACAACACGCGCGCCCGCACCGACGCCAGGTGCGCTTCTTCGATCGGCTCGCGGTGCGCATCGCGAACCAGCGCGAGGCTCTCGCGCAATCCGCTCAGTAGCACCTGGCAGCCGGCGCAATCGGCCACGTGCCGTTCCACTTCGTCCGCTTCCGCCGGCGGCAGGTCGCCCCCCGCGTATAGCGCAACGCGCTCTTCCCAATCCGCGCAATTCATACCCGCCTCCGGAAATAGCGCTCCACGAAATTCCGCATCTTCACGCGCCCCTTGGAGATCTGCGACCGCACCGTCGCCTCGCTCGACCCCAATGCACGCGCCACCTCTTCGGTCGAAAGCCCCTCGAGATCGCGCAACACCACTGCGTCGCGCTCCGTCGGCGACAGCGCCCGCAAACTCATTTGCAGGATTCGCTGCCGTTCGGAGCCGGCGAGGCTCTCTTGCGGACCGGCGGCGGGCGATACTAACTCCGGCACATCCTCCACCGCTACCGACGGTTTGCGCCTCCTCCCGGCGTCATGGCACAAGTTGACGGTGACGCGGTACAGCCACGCCTGATAATTCTGTGCCGCACTGGCCTTCCCCATGTTGCGATAGAGCCGGAGGAAGGCCTCCTGCGATACGTCCTTGGCGTCTTCCATGTTGCCGAGGAGACGGTACGCGGTCACCAGCACGAGCCGTTCGTATTGGCGCATGATCGTCTCAAACGCGGCCAGATCGTCCGCGTGGGTCCGCGAGTCGGGGCCATCCACCGTCTGTTCCATCGTGACGAACGCCAGGGCCCCTCCTTTCATAAGATAGAACTGATACTAGCCCCAAAACGTGTATAGGATTTCCGACTCCAACTCCATGCCCGACCCTCTCTCTCTGCCTTCTGACGATTTTCGGGCCATCGCCTCCGCCGCGGTGGACTTCCTGGCGTCCTACTTCGACGGCATCCGCGAGATGCCGGTGGTGGTCCCGACTACCTCGCGCGCTATCCGGGAACGGATCGACGAGCCGCTACCCAGGCAAGGAACCGGCTTCGAAGTGCTGCTGGCCACTGTACGCGACGTAATCGCACAGTATAGCCGCCACAGCGCGCATCCGCGGATGTTCGGGTACGTGGCGTCACCCGGCACGCCGGTGACATCGCTCAGCCACATGATCGCCGCGGCCATGAATATCAACGTAACGGCGTGGCGGTCGGCGCCTTCAGCCGCGGACCTGGAACGGCTGACCATCGACTGGATGAAGCAGATGTTCGGGTACCCTGCCGAGGCCGGCGGGTTGCTGGTGAGCGGCGGGTCGATGGCCAACTTTGCGGCCCTGGGAGCGGCCCGCAGCGCCAAAGCGGGAGTGGACATCGTCCGCGAAGGTATGGGCGCGGTGGGCCGCCGGATGTGCGTGTATGTGTCGGAGGAGTCGCATTATTCGGTGGCGAAGGCCGCGGGGATGCTGGGACTGGGCGAGGCGAATGTGCGGTCGGTGAAGACTGACGAGCGCCTGCACATCGATCTGGCGGACCTGGAGTGCCTGGTGACGGCCGACCGCGCGGCGGGGCACGTGCCAGTCTGCGTGGTGGCCAACGCGGGGACTACGGCCACGGGAGCGTTCGACCCACTGGCGGAGGTCGCCGAGTGCGCACGCCGGCACGACCTGTGGATGCACGTCGATGGCGCGTATGGCGGCTTCGCGGCGTTGGCGCCCTCGGCGCGGCACTTATTCAAGGGTATCGAGCAGGCCGACTCCATCGCGCTCGATCCGCATAAGTGGCTGTATCTTCCGGTGGGCTGCGGATGCGTGCTGTATAAGGATCCCGAGACAGCGCGCGCCGCCTTCGCGCACGGCGCCGATTACACCCGCACCATCGGACTGGCCAATGACGAAGCGTTTGCGTTCTGGGATTACGGTCCGGAATTGACCAGGCCGTTCCGTGCACTCGATCTGTGGATGCTGATCAAGTTCGCGGGAACGGAGCGGTTGGGGCAGGCGATCGAAGAAAATATCGCGTGCGCGAAATACTTTGAGGAGTTAGTGAAAGCGTCGGACGACTTCGAGATGCTGGCGCCGGTGGAGCTATCGGTATTCTGTTTCCGGCACGTGCCCAAGGGATTCTCGGGCGATCTCGATGCGTATAATGAGCGGTTGCTGGTGGGGGTGCAACGCGGCGGCAGTACTTACCTGTCGAATGCGCGAGTCGGGGGAAAGTTCGCGCTTCGCGGGTGTGTGCTGAATTATCGGACAACGCGGGAAGATATGGAGCGGGTGCTGGACGATGTGCGGGCGGCCTGTCCGTGTTAGACTAATCCATCTTAGTCGAGCCGCCTATGCCGATCCGTGGCAGTACCCTATGGTTCTGTTTCTTAAGCGGTATCTTTTCCGCGAACATCGCGTTCGCCCAGCCAGCCACACAGTTCACAGTCAGATTCTCGGACCCCCAAGGTTACCGGGATATTACAAAGGCTATGGTGGCGCTGGGGTCCGAGCGCTGCCAGGTAGAGGTTTATCCAGCTACCGGACAGTTCGATCTGCTGGATGGGCGCCAGGCGCGGCGCTCCCGGGTAGCAGCGATAGGCTCTCTCGCGAAACTGTCGGGAGCGGAATGCTCGATCTCAGCGACCTCCGTCGCCGCGGCGGGAGACGAACTGAGCATCAACGTCGAAGCATCGATTCCGAGGCCCCTCGATGCGGGAAGATCCCTTTCGGCCATTGCGCTGACGAAAAACGGAGCGGCGTTGACCCCCGTCTCCCTGTGGACGGATCCCGCCCCGGCCATTACGTCAACACTTGATTCCGCCACCGCGCAGACGAGCTCCGGCTGTCCGTATACGTTTCCGAACTTCTCCACGTCTTTCGGCCAATTCGGCCTTGGCGCCTCGACCATTCTGCTGGTGTGGACAACCAACCTGGGATGCCAGGGCAGCGCGACCGGCAGCGGGCCCTGGTTTACCCTCGGTGCGCCGGGTGCGGCAGGCATTTACAACTTCATCCCAATTACGGTTTCGGCGAATAATACCCACCAACCGCGATACGGATCCATCACCTTCACAGGGACCAATTTCTCCCAACTCTTTAACGTCAACCAGGTCAGCGGTGCGGACCTGGTTTCCGTCTTGCCGCTCTCAGGCACAGGAAGCAGCCAGGTGTTTTCGGTCACGGAGTTTACGGCGGGCACTTATGGCCTTGTTCTCGACTTGCAGTTCCAGGGCGCTGACACCTCCACTTGCATCTTGCGGCTGGTACCGGGTTGGAGCGGCAATCCGCCATACGCGTTGCTGGGTTTAGACTCGGGATTCTTTTCGGGCCCGTTGAATCTGCCTAGCGTGGAGAATCTCCAGAACAGCGTCTGCACCCTCAATGGCGCGCTCTCCGGTGTTTCCAGCTCCGGTGACGAGATTACGTTTCAGTTGGCGATGGACTTTTCGCAAGGGTTTGCGGGCCCGCGGTATCTTTCAGCCAGCGAGGAACTAGGGGTTGAGGTCCCTTCCATCTACGCCACCTGGGTAGTGCCGGTCGATCCCGGTACGCCGGCGCTGCGGATCGTCAGTTCACACACGGGATTCTTTACCCAGGGGCTGCCGGACAGCTATAGCCTTGCGGTCTCAAACTATCCGGGCGCCGCGGCTACTTCCGGAACCGTAACGGTCACCGACGCGCTGCCGCAGGGGATCGCTCTGGTATCGATGTCCGGCGACGGGTGGACTTGCACGGGCAGTTCCTGCACGCGCGCCGATCTTCTGCCGGCCGGAGGCATCTACCCGCCCATCACCGTAAACGTGACTGTCGGGGCGACGTTCTTGGGAGGCGCGAATGAGGCCACGGTATCCGGCGGCGGCGCTGTCGCGTTCACGGTGTCCGATTACACCTTTTACACCGCTAACGATCCGCAGTTGTCGGTAACCAGCAGCCACAGCGGAAATTTCACTCAGGCGCAAGCCAATGCCGGCTACACCATTACGGTATCCAACCAAGCCGGTGCGGTGGCAACTTCGGCCGCGGTCAACGTCACCGACACCCTTCCCTACGGCCTCAGCTTCGTATCGATCGTGGGAGATGGCTGGAGCTGCAGTGCTACTTCGCCGGCTTGCTCGCGAAATGACGCGCTGAATCCGGGAGAAAGCTATCCGCCTCTCACGCTTGCCGTGAAGGTAAGCCCCACTGCCTCCTCTCCTCTGGTCAACTCTATCTCGGTAACGAGTGACGGCACGGGAGGGGCAGTCGCTAACGATTCCACCGTCATCGACCCGCATGGACCCGTGACCACCATTCAGTCCAGCGTGACCGGCGCGCCATTCTCTCTTGAAGACGGCACCGTCTACCAGTCACCATATACCTTCTATTGGCTAACTGGCGAGCAGCACACCGTTACCTGGTTGACCTCATCGCCGGCCAGTCCAGGTTCGCTATACGCATTCCAGAGCTGGAGTGACGGCGGATCAAATCCGCGCACCTTCACGGCCGCCTCTACCGCCACCTACACGGCGACCGTTGGAGCACAATACCTGTTGACCGTGAACATCCCTTTTTCGGGAGGCAGCACGGTCGCAGTCAGCCCGTCGTCCATTGACGGTTACTACCCCGCCGGGACAATCGTGACACTCACCGCGACAAACGCGCCGGGAATTTCCGTCGCCGGTTTTAGCGGAACGTCGTACACTTCCAACCCCTATACGGTGACGATGAATGCGCCTTACACAGCAAACGTCGGTTTCTACTGTTCGAACACTTTCGCCGCCAAGCCGAAATCCACTGGACCTGGCCCTCTCCAAGGGGTCATTGCCTGGGCGGCGAACTCTGCGTGTCCAGTGCCGCCTTTCAACGGTCTGCCGTCCTGGTTCAGCCTGGGCCAGCCGTCGGTGTTTGCTGGATATAACGTCATACCGTACTCGATACCCGAAAACACCGGCGTGTCCGACCTTACGGCTCAAGTGACCACGCCGTCGGGCTACTTTTCCTTCGCGCAGTTCTCGGCGCTTGACGATGCCAGCCAAAGCAACGTCGTATCGGTCACGCCAAGTATCGGAACTGGCTCGAGCCAGGTCTTCACATTTCAAGTCTTCAACTGGAACGGCTACTCCCAGATCAACGCTGTGGTTCTTTCTTTTGGACTGACCTGCCGTGTGACCGTGTCGGGATTCAATGGCAGCCCGGTATTGTCGCTCCCCTCTGACACGGGGGACTTTCAACAACTGACCCTACCCGGCTTCGGGACCATGCAGAACTCCAGTTGTGCGGTCGACGCAGCTAGTTCGTCGATTTCAGGTTCCGGCGATTTTGCCACCGTTCAGTTGGGCATGAGCTTCCAGACCGTGATGGAGAGCAGCCAGTTTATTTACGATGCGAGCCAGGGAATGCAACCGATCGGGCTCTGGGCAGTCGGGCCGGACTCCACCGTGCCCGCGCTCTCGGCCACAGAGGTTTACGGCACGTATGGCTTAAACCCCGGGCAAACTAACGTACGTTTCACCGCGACGGTAACCAATTCGCCCGGCGCGGCGGATACTTCGGGAACCGTCACCCTGACCCAGACCGTGCCGGCCGGACTATCGGTGGCCTCTATGTCCGGGACGGGCTGGAACTGCCCTGCCAATACCTGTACCCGCGGAGACCCTCTTTCCGGAGGCAGCAGTTATCCCCCAATCCTCGTGTATGCAAATGTGGCCGCCGACGCCACGGGGACACAAAACGCGGTAGTAACCGCGTCCGGCGGCGGATCGGCCTCATTCACCGGTTTCGATCCGGCGTATATCAACGGCCCCCCTAACTTATCCATCCAGAGCAGCCATACCGGCGCCTTTGCGATCGGGCAGTCCGACGCTAGCTATAACATCATCGTCACCAACCACTACGTCTCTCTTCCGACCTCCGGCACCGTAACGGTGACCGAGAACCTTCCTACCGGCCTGACTCTGGAATCGCTGAGTGGGACAGGTTGGAATTGCAACGGCTCCTCCTGCACGCGCAGTGACAGCTTGAGCGCCGGCGGTTCCTATCCGGCACTGACCGCGACGGTTCTGGTGGCAATGGACGCGACCTCGCCGCTGGTCAACCAGGTCGCAGTGAGTGGCGGCGGATCGGCGAATGCCAGCGCCAGCGATTCCACTGCGATCATTACCAGTCCGCCGATATTGAGTGTCTCGATCACGGATAACGGACCGTTTTATAGCGCCGAAGACGGCGCGGCGTTTACCGTGATAGTCTCCAATCAAGCGGGCTCACCAGCTACCACGGGGACTCTGACGGTAAGCGCTGCCCCGCCAACCGGCCTGCAAATCCTATCGATGGGCGGAGACGGCTGGACTTGCACGGTGTCGCCCAGCTATCCCCCGTCCACGGGATCCTGCTCCCGCAGCGACGCATTGGGCGGCGGCCACGGCTATCCGCCGATCGCGATCGGGATCTATGTATATGGCGCCACTTCACCGTTGGTTACGCAGGTGAGAGTTTCCGGGGGAAGCGCAGCCAACCTCACCGCCAGCGATCCAACCGTCATCCTGGCCCCTGCCTCGCTCTCCGTGAGCCTGACAGATAGTGGGAACTTCACCCAGGGCGAAAACAATGCGACCTACATGCTCACGATATCCAACAAAGCCGGGGTCGCGCCGTCACTACCGGGAACAACTACCTCCTTTTCGGACTACCTGCCGGCAGGGCTGACGCTGGTGTCGATCAGCGGAACCGGATGGAATTGCAGCACCTACACCCTGGGTTACTGCTCACGTAGCGACTCTTTGGCTGCCGGCAGCAGTTTTCCGCCGGTCACGATTACCGTGAACATTACGGCCACCGTCAGCTCGCCGTTGGTCAACTCAATCTCGGTTACCGGCCCCTCGTATATTACAGCTACCGATACGACTGTGGTCCTTCCTCACTCAGCGGCAATCACGATCCAAGCCGGCGTTACGGGCGTGCCATTCGCTCTGGATAACGCGGCTACCTACCAGGCGCCGGTCACCTTTTACTGGCCGGCCGGCCAGCAACACACGGTGACGTGGCTTTCCGCGGCGCCCGGCCAGGCTGGCGCGCGTTACGCGTTCCAGAACTGGGCCGATGGCGGCGCCAATCCCCGAACATTCACCGGCGGTACCGCCGGAACCTATACCGCGAATGTATCGGCGCAGTATCTACTGACGATTGACCTGAACCCGGCGGCGTATGGATCGGTGACAGCATCGCCGGTCACAGCCGACGGTTACTACAACGCCGGGCAAACCGTCGTGATTACGCCCATCCCGAACCAGGGATTCGCGGTGTCGGGCGTCTTGAACCAACCCGGCCAGTTTACGAGTCTGCAGCCGTACGCCGTGCTGATGAATGCGCCGCAGACAGTGACGGCGTATTTCGCGTGCCAGTTCACCAAGTACGGACCGTTTATCAATGGAAGTAGTCCCGGGCCGTTTCATGCGCTGTTGCTGTGGACATCCGGCCTCGGGTGCACAGTTACCGAAACCACTGCACCGGGCTGGCTCACGGTCGGGACCTCGTATTCGTCGGATGGATTCAATGCCATTCCGTTCTCGGCTCCAACCGAGAACCGCGGCTCGGAGTTGTACCAGGAAGTGCTGTCCAGCGAGACTGCCTCATACTCCGTTACCCAGGGGGCTGAGGGAAATGGCATTCCGGGAACGGTCAGCCTCGCGCCTCAGCACGGCTCCGGCTCCGCACAGGTTTTTGCGCTACAGGCATATCACGAAGCGGGCTACACCAATATCGGGGAGTTAGACCTTACGTTCACTGGCGCCGACGGATCGCAATGCCACGCCGTGATGTCCTCGTTCCAGGGACAGGGAAGTCTGTATCTCTCAGGCGCATTGGGGTCCTTGACTGGCCCTCTGTACCTTCCCGGTTCCGGTGTGCTGCAAAACAATCTCTGCACTTTGCGTGCGGCCGGGTCATCTTTCGCGGGGGCGGAAAGCTACGTTACGGCATTCTTCGACCTTACCTTCGCTTCAGCGTTCGCTGGTTCCAAGTATGTCACTGCGACGGCCACGGATATGACGGGTACGCAGAGCGAGACGAACGTTCTGGGAACGTGGCGGGTGAGCTCGCTGCCAGGCATCCCGGTAGGGCCCAGCCCGGCGGACCTCTCAATCGATGTTTCCGCTTCTCCTAATTTGAACTGGGTCGCCAGCGGCGCCAGTAGTTATGACATTTACCTGGGCACTTCGTTAACGCCGCCTCTTGTCGGCAACGTTTCGATCAACAGCTATTCCCCTCCTACGCTGAATCCGGGATCCACTTACTACTGGCAAGTGGTCGCCAAAAACAGCGCTGGGTCGAATGCTTCCGCCGTCTGGTCGTTTACCACGGCGCAATCGTGCTCCGCGCCGGTGACAGCTTCGAACCCTTATACTGTGGCCTCCACTGGCGGGGGTGCCTCGGTGCAGGTCGGCGCTGCGAACGGGTGCTCCTGGGGATATACCGGCCCGGTCTCCTGGATCACCCTCCAGCCTCCCTCGGGACTCGGATCGGGAGAAGGATCGGTGACGTTCACGGTGGCGCCGAACGATACCACGGCGCAGAGAAGCGCTTCGATCACGGTTGCTGGTGTCAGTCTGTCGATTGCCCAGGCGGCGAACCTCACCTGCGATGTATCGGGCGACGGCCAACCCGGTGTGGCGGATGTTCAGGAAATGGTCAACGAGGCGCTGGGAACGGCGGCGCCCTTACACGCGCTCAGCGGCAATAACACGGTAACGGTGGCCGATATTCAGGTTGTGCTCACTGCGGTCCTGAGCTCGGTCTGCAGCGCCAGCGGAAACTAAGAATAACCAAGGGCTGGTCCCTTGAAATCCCAAAGGAGAGGCTGACGGACGGGCCCGCGACTGCTCTCGTGCCCAGTGAACGGCGACGTTTCACGTTCCGTCGAATTCGAACACCCTTTGGACGGACTCTCCACACACAATGTCACGCCAACGGTGCTGGAAACTAGATGTCCAGATTCTTCACGTCGAGCGCGTTGTCTTCGATGAACTTGCGGCGGCTTTCCACGTCTTCGCCCATCAGCGTCGAGAAGATGATCTCGCTCTCCGCGGCGTCCTCCAGCCTGACCTGCAGCAGAGTTCGCTTGTCGGGATTCATGGTGGTTTCCGCCAACTGCTCGGAGTTCATTTCGCCCAGACCCTTATAGCGCTGCACGGAGGCGTCCTTCTTGCCTTCGTTCTTGAGGTATTCCAGCAACTCGCGCCAGTTGGGCTGCGCCTGGCGATGCTCGTTCTTCACCACCTGGAACGGGGGATCGTTGTAGCGAGCGACGGTCTTCGCCAATGTGCGGAAACGGCGATACTCCGGCTGTGCCGCCAGCGCCAGGCCCACGGAGCGCTCGGCGTTGGTGGAATCGTGGTAAACCACGGCGTAGGAGGAGTGCTCCTCGTCGTGGCGCATCTGCGGGTTCAGTCCGAAGGCCACCAATGCGTCGAAAATCGGCTTGAGGTTGGTCTCGTTCTGAAAATCGCTCTTGTGGTCGATTACGAGATCGGTGTTGGCCAGCAGTTCCACCACGCGGGCATCGCGCAGGCGCCGTTGCACTTTGTGGAACATCTGCTCGTACTCGTCCAGATTGAGCAGGAACGTACGCAGGTCGCCGCCTTCCAGCGTCGATTTGGGGCCGTTGCCGTTCGAATGGATTTCAAGCGTCAGGTTCTCGGTAGCCCGGCGCATGATCTCCTTTGTGAATTCCTTCTCGTCCTTGATGTACTTCTCGCTCTTGCCCTTCTTGATGCGGTACAGCGGCGGCTGCGCGATGTACACCCGATCGCGCAGGATCAACTCGTGCATGTGGCGGAAGAAAAACGTCAACAATAGCGTGCGGATGTGCGCACCGTCCACGTCGGCATCGGTCATGATGATGATCTTGCCGTAGCGGATCTTAGTGGCGTCGAAATCGTCCTTGCCGATGCCCGTGCCCAGGGCAGTAATCAGCGTCCGAATTTCTTCGTGCGCCAGCATCTTGTCGTAGCGGGCCTTCTCAACGTTGAGGATCTTTCCCTTGAGCGGCAGGATCGCCTGGAAGCGGCGATCGCGTCCCTGCTTGGCTGTCCCGCCGGCCGATTCGCCCTCTACCAGGAAGAGCTCGCAGCGTTCGGGATCCTTCTCCTGGCAATCGGCCAGTTTGTGCGGCATCCCGCCCGATTCCAGCGCGCCCTTGCGGCGGGTCAGATCGCGAGCATGGCGCGCCGCTTCGCGCGCTCGGGACGCCTCAATCGCCTTGCCGACGATTTTGCGGCCTACGGTGGCGTTCTTGTCGAAGTACTCTTCCAGCTTTTCGTTGACGAACTGCGTCATGTAGCCGGCAATATCGCTATTCAGCTTGCCTTTGGTCTGCCCCTCAAACTGCGGCTGCGGGACTTTGACGCTGACCACCGCGGTGAGACCTTCGCGTACGTCGTCCCCGGTGAGGTTTTCCTTGACGTCCTTGAAAAGGCCGTTGTCCTGGCCGAACTTGTTGATGGTGCGGGTGAGCGCGGTACGGAAGCCGGTGAGGTGCGTGCCGCCGTCCACCGTGTTGATGTTGTTGGCGAAGCTGAAAATGGTCTCGCTGTAAGTGTCGTTATACTGCAGCGCCACTTCCATGGTGAGCGTGCCGGCGTTGTTCGGCAATTCGCGCTCGGCTTCAAAATGGATCGGCTTCTCGTGCAGAACGGCCTTGGTCTTGTTGAGGTGCTTGATGAACTCAGCGATGCCGCCGTCGTACTTGAAGACCACTTCCTTTTCGGGGTCGACGCGCTCGTCTTTCAACGTGATGGTGAGGCCCTTGTTGAGGAAGGCCAGCTCGCGTAGGCGCTGCTCGAGCGTCACGAAGTTGAAGACGGTCGCCGTCATGATGGTGCTGTCGGGCTTGAAGGTAATGCTGGTGCCGGTCTTGCGGCCGGCTTTGCCCGCCTTCGCGAGGGGCGCCTTAGGAGCACCGCAGGCGTACTCCTGATACCACGTGAAGCTGGGGCCGCTCTCGCCCTCGGGACGCCAAATCTCCAGTTCGAGCCGCTCAGAGAGCGCGTTGACGCAGCTCACGCCCACGCCGTGCAATCCGCCCGAAACCTTGTAGCTCTTGGAATCGAACTTGCCGCCGGCGTGCAGCTTGGTCATGACCACCTGCGCCGCCGACACGCCTTCCTCTTCGTGCATGTCCACCGGAATACCGCGGCCATTGTCCACCACCGTGACCGAATTGTCGTCGTGGATGGTGACGTTTACTTCATTGCAATAGCCGGCCAGAGCTTCGTCTACTGAATTGTCCACCACCTCGTAAACCAGGTGGTGCAATCCCATTTCGCCGGTCGACCCGATATACATCGCCGGCCGCAACCGGACTGCCTCCAGGCCTTCCAGCACCTTAATGCTACTGGAATCGTAGATATCGCTCTGTCCGCCGTTTGCGTCGTTTGCCATAATCTCCTAAAAATCCCGTCAGATGCGCATCGGCATCACTACATACCGATAAGTATCCGGAATCGATTCGCCGGCGGGCCGCAACTCACCGGCGCTCTTCTGATCTTTTAGCTGGAATGCGACCTCATCCTGCGAGATGGCGCGCAGAAAATCGAGCAGGTATTGTGCGTTGAATCCGATCTCCAGGTCGGGACCTTCATACGCACTGTCTACTGTCTCTTCGCTCTCGCCCATCTCCACCGAAGAGGAGAAAATTTTCACTTCGCCCTTGGTGAACTGCACGCGGATTGCCCGCGAGCGCTCATCGGCAAACTGCGCCACTCGTTCGATTGCGGTACGAATGGAATCTTTTTGCAGTCTGGCTTCCAGGTTGTGGTCTTTCGGCAGTGCCCGCTCGAAATCCGGGAAGTTGCCGGTCAGTTTGCGAGTGATCAGCAGGCGGTCTCCCACCTCGAAGAAGAGGTGGTTATCGTCGCCGGCGAAATTCGCTTTCGCGTTCTCGCCATCGGCGCCATCTGCCAATTTCACCAGTTCGCCCATGGCCTTCTTCGGGACCAGGGCCCGGAAGGTCGTATCCACCTGCGACGAATCGCCCGCTTTCGTCTGTACATATGCCAAGCGATGGCCGTCGGTAGCCACCATGGTCAGCATCCCCGGGCTCAGCAGGAGCAGAGCGCCACTCAAGGTGAAGCGCGACTCCTCGGTGGAGATCGCGAACTGCGTGCGCGCGATCATGGTCGCCACTGTCTTCACCGGAAGCTCGGCCATCTTGGCCGGCATCTGGGGCAATTCCGGAAAGCTCTCGCGCGACATGCCGGCGATGCGCGTGCGCGACCGGCCGGCGGTGATGCTCGCCCAGTGATTCTCCAGGAACTTGATGGTGACATCGCCTTCCGGCAGCAGGCGAACGAAATCCAGCAGTTTCCGGGCGGGAACCGTCCCCGAACCTTCCTTCTTCACGCGTGCGGGGCATGAGCAGCGGATGCCGAGCTCCAGGTCGGTGGCAGTGAGGACAATCCGCTCCCCCACAGCCTCGATCAGAACGTTGGAAAGGATCGGAATGGTGGTTTTCTTCTCCACCACACCCTGCGACAAACTCAGCTCTCGCACCAAATCGGCCTTACTTACGGTGAACTCCATACGGCCTCAACTCCTGTCTACTGTTTCTGTATTTAAGATGAGCACTATAAGAACCGCATTCATAGGGCCTGTGCAAATGTTGAAGGTCTTCTAAATTATACTAAATTCAACTACTTTAGACCACTCGAACTTGCGGAAAGCGGATCGCAAAAGAGTGCAAAAGGGAGGTCCGGCCGGGATTTTACACAGTTTTGCTCAAGGCGTTGGGCAGCCACCTGAGGAAAACTCCGTAAGCTCATTGCAGTGAGTCCATTAGACTGTGGAGTAGTCTGTTCAATTCCGGATCATTATGACGCGACTTCTCGATTTTGTTTATGGAGTGGATAACGGTGGTGTGGTGCTTGCCGCCGAAGGCCCGGCCGATCTCCGGCAGGGAGGCGTCGGTGAGCTCTTTGACCAGGTACATGGCCACCTGGCGCGGGTAAACCACCTTCTTGGTATTGCTCTTTTCCTTGAGCTGTAATTGCCGGATCTCAAAGCGTTCGGCAACTGCCTTTTGGATGGAATCGATGGTGACCCGGCGATCTACGACGTGCACCAAATGCTTGAGCACCTGCTGGGCCATCTGTAGATGGATAGGCGTCCCGGTGAGCGAGGAATAGGCGATCAGCTTCACCAGCGCCCCTTCCAATTCACGGACGTTGGATTTCGTTTTGGACGCCATGAACGACCGGACCTCGTCGGGCAGGCGCACGCCTTCCGCCTCCGCCTTCTTATCGAGGATCGCCATCTTCGTCTCCAGGTCGGGCGGCTGTATGTCGGCCAGCAGGCCCCACTCGAAGCGCGAGCGGAGACGCTCCACCAGACCAGGAATTTCTTTGGGCGGGGAATCGCTAGAGATCACAATCTGCTTCTGATGGTCGTGCAGCTCGTTGAAGGTATGGAAGAACTCCTCTTGGGTTCGTTCCTTCGTTCCCAGCACGTGGATGTCGTCGATCAGCAGGACGTCCGCCTCGCGGTAGCGATGGTGAAAGTGCTGCATTCGGTCGGTGCGGATGCAGGCGATCATCTCGTTCATGAAGCGCTCGCTGGAGGTGTAGATGATCCGCATGGAAGCGTGCTTGTCCATCAGTTCCCGGCCGATGGCGTGCATCAGGTGGGTCTTGCCCATTCCCACACCGCCATATAGGAACAGCGGATTGTAGCTGCGAGAGGGATTGGTGGCGACCGACCTGGCAGCGGCGTGGGCAAACTGGTTGCACGCGCCAACCACGAACGAATCGAACGTGAACTTGGGATTTAGATTGGCGACTCCGCTATCCACGTCGGAGTTTTCTACGGCCGTGATCGACTGCTCCTGAACGTTTCGAACCGGTACGGGTTCGTACGCTACCTGGCGGATTGGCAGGCCCAATTCCTCGATGGCCGCCTTGACCAGCGGTCCGTATTCACGCTCCAGCCAGGCGCGAGTTCCGCGATCCGGAACGGCAACGAAAAGAGTGTCTCCCGAGACTTCTCCGAAAGCGGTTCCGCTGAACCAGTTGTCGTAACTTTCCTCACTGATCTTTTTTCGAAGATAATCCCGGATTTGGTCCCAATGATTCATTAGTTTATACACACCGCCAGCGTCAGATTTCCACAGCGTTTTCAACAGCACTATGGGATGATTGCTGCGTTAAGCAGAATAGAAATTGTCTGCGGGAATCGCCACCCGCGAAAGGTCGTCCGGAGTCTGCCAGTTGAGCGACCGGAATTCAGCATAGCACAACGAAATCGCTTTCCCGCAAGTTTATAAAGCGTTTAAAATCAATAACATCTCAACAACGTTTGACACTGGTATTGTTTGTGGGTGAGAATGGGAGTTTCCCCCCGAGCGGGAGTAACTCAGCTGGTAGAGTGCGACCTTGCCAAGGTCGATGTCGCGGGTTCGAATCCCGTCTCCCGCTCCAGTATCCCTTCTCAATTTACGCTCCAAAACACTCCTGGCGGAAGCTTCGGACAGGCGTAATTTAACGCACTTTCCGACGCCGCGGTGCGTTAAGCTTTTGAGCGATGTCCAACCAGCTTCTCGATCGCCTGGAAGCGTGGAAGCGGAGCTTTGACCCCGCCTCCGAAGGAGACTTGCTCCGCCTGCTGGCGGAAGCAAAACAGCAGCGATTCCCGGAAAGCGGAGACCTCATCCGCCTGCATGAGACGCTGCTCTTCCTGCGGGCCTATCCCCACAGCCTCCGCGTCGCCCGGGCAGCCGACGAGATCCTGTTGGCGTTCGAGACGCGCATCCCGGAAGAGAGTGAGGCGCTCGAAGATCCCGAGATTTCCGGGATTGCCGGAACATCGGTGAGCGCCGTCTTCTCCTATGAAATCGCCGCGAGTCTGGCGGCGCTTGAACCCCCCAACGTGGAAATCGCCTGGGACCGGTACGACGAGCAGGACCGGCTCGGTCCGGTGGTGAGCGAACTGCTGCCGCTGCTGAAAGAAGATTGGCCGGTCGAGGCCCATGTGCCGTTCGCAGAATGGATCTCGGCGGCCCATGGCAAACGCCACAGCGATCTCGCCTGGCTACTCTCCCGTGTGCGCAGCGCCCAAGAGTATGACTCCATGCAGGTGCCGCTCATCTGGCGGCTGGCAGCGTCACGCTACTCGCGGTCACGCCTGCGATTGCCGGTACGGAAACTGTTCGTGCACCGCGAGCCGCTGCTCAAACGGGCAGATGTGTCGCTCGAGCGCGAACTGCAGAGCGCTCCTCTTCCCATCGAACGCCTGAACCGCAGCCAGGCGCGCGCCATTCTCGACACCATCGCGGCCACGTCGGCGATGCGCTACCGCGAGCTCTACGGATTCAGCCATCCCGATGAGGCGGGCGTCCATCACGCCGCCGCCGGCCGCGGCGTGGACATCTATTTCTTTGGAGTGCCGTCGGCCTGGCGGCTGCCGCTGCGCGCCTATCATGCCGCCATGTTTTTCAAGAACGGGGTGCCCGCGGGATATGTGGAGCTGCTCTCGCTGTGCGAGCGCGCCGAAGTGGGGTTCAACCTCTATTACACCTTTCGCGAAGGGGAATCGGCGTGGCTCTACGCGAAACTGCTTCGGCTGTTCCACCAAGTGCTGGGGGTGACCTGCTTTTCGGTGGACCCCTACCAGATCGGGCACGAAAACGCCGAGGCGGTGCAGTCCGGAGCCTTCTGGTTCTATCGGAAATTGGGCTTCCGTCCGACCTGTCCGGCGGTTGCCGGTCTGGTGCAGCGCGAAGAGACCCGCATGCGCAAGGCGCCGGGGTACCGCAGCTCCCGCCGCACCCTGGAAAACCTGGCGGACGGCTGCCTGTTGTACGAAATGGCAGGCGCCGAAACCGGTGTCTGGGATGGATTTCGCACTCGCACGCTGGCGCAGCGATTGCAGCAGGGTGGCGCTGCCGAGAGACGCGCGCTGAAGCAGATCGCTCAGGCCAAAGCCGCCGGACCGGAGTCCCGCTACCTGCGATGGACGCAGCGCGACCGGCAGCTACGCGACCGAATGATTGAGTGGGGAACGGCCTAGCCGTTCGTCGGACCATTCGGGCAGACGGAGCAGGGCGGGGGACAGTCCGATGGAACTGAGGTATTCGCTGTCCGGCGCCTCTTCACCTCCGCGGACGATGCGGTCGGCGAGGTGCACGATGGTCGCCGGATCGTTTGCGCCGGCGGTATCGGGATTTGCCGGGTGGTGTTGCGCCACGATTCCAGCGATGCTGGCCGGTACGCCCCACAACCACAAAAGGTAAGCTCCCACCTCGGCATGGGTGGCGCCGAAGAGTTGGCGTTCGGTTTCGCGCAGCGCCTCGGAATCGCCGAAACAGCGAACCACCTCGCGGTATTCGGTAGGAAAATTGCTGCCCAGTACGAGTTTTCCGATATCGTGCATCAGGCCCCCCAGGTAGACGTCGGCAAGGAAGGCCGGAGCGAGCCGCCTCTCCTTCGCGATGCGCCGCGCTAGCGTGGCCACCTGGAAACTGTGCTCGCGTAACTCTTCGGGCGAAAACCCGGGGTGATTCCGCGACCCGAACTGGCAGAAGACCGATTCCGTGATGGCCAGTGCCCGCACGGTATCGATGCCGAGATATACCACTGCCTGTTCCGGACTGGAGATAACGCGGCTGGGAGCGAACAGCGGCGAGTTCACCATCTGCAGAATCTTGGCCGTCATGCCGAGATCCTGTGCGATGATCGAACCCAACTCCGCGGCGGAGATGGTGTCCGAAAGCACGGCGTGCATCAGTCTGTAATAGATGGTGGGCGGGCTGGGCAGAGATTTAATGCGCCCTAAGAGAGATGCGAGCTCCGGCGCATCCAGAATATTGCGGAGGGTGAGCGCCTTTTCCACCGTGGCTTGCAGTGTGTAAGCGTCGCACGGTTTCACCAGGTACTGATGGGCGAGGGAGACGGACCGCATGGTCGCGTCGTAATCGGACGGACCGCAGAGAACAATGCGAACGGTTTGCGGGGATACGCGCAGCGCTTCGGAAAGCAGCGCGAAGCCATCCATCTCCGGCAGACGAACGCCGGTGACCAGCACGTCATAGCGGGATTCGTTTAAAAGCAGAAGCGCATCGCGTCCGCTGGAGGCAAATTCCATGGCCCACTCCCGGCGGAGCGGCCGCAGCATTCGCTTGAGGCCTTCCAATACGCGAGGCTCATCGTCGACAAAGAGAACTTGTTTCATGTCGCGCGTTGGTAATCTATCCAACAATGAAATGAAATGGACAGAAAAACAAGATTGGCGACAGATAGCACCCGTTTGAGGGGGCGCGGGATTATTGGGAGGTTACCGGCGCCCAGCCAGGCAGCCTCGCCAGTTTTTCAGTCACCGTGCCGTATTTTCGCGCCACGTCGCGAATCTTGGCGGCGTTGCCCAGCAGCACGAACGTTAGATCATCGGCGCGGAAATATTTTCGCGCTACCGCGTTGACCTGTTCGAGCGTGACGGCATCGATGCGTGCGAAGTACTCGTCCACCTCATCGCGCCCCAGTCCGTACAGCTCCATTTCGGAGAGGACGCCGGCGATCTGGTCGGCTGTCTGGACGGTGGCGGTGGGGTATTCGCCCTTCACGTAGGCTTTCACGGAAGCCAACTGCTCTGCCGTCATGCCTTTTTCGCCGAAGCTCTTGAGGACGTCGAGCGCCATGTCGATGGCCTTTTCGGTGGTATCGGTCTTTGTGTAGCTGTTGATGGTGATGGCGCCGTCCAGCCTCCCCATCTGTACGCTTGAACTGGCGCCATAAGTGAGGCCGCTGTTGACGCGCAGCGCGTCATTGATCATGGAGGTGAAACGGCCGCCGAAGAGCGTGTTCACCAGGATGAGCGGCACGCGGTCCGGCGTGGAGCGGCGCACGCCCGGCTGGGCGATCACGAAGTAGGTCTGGGTGGCGTCGGGCTTATCGATAAGGAGCACGCGCGGGGCGGAAGGCCGCGGCACGGCCGCCGCTGCCAGATAGGAAAACGCCTCGCCGGCGGGTACCGATCCAAAAGTCTTCACCACCGAAGCCTTCGCTGCGGCGGGATCGAAATCGCCGGCGACGATGACGATCAAATTCTTCCCGACGAAGAGCCGCTGATGGCTTTCCACGATCTGCGCGCGCTGGATATGGTCGTAGGAAGCTTCATCGGGCACTCGTCCATAGGGATGGTTCGCACCGAAGAAGAAGGTGTCATAGAAGGACCGGATAGCGGCGCCGGGATTGTCCTTTGCCGATTTCAGCGAGTCTACGCGGCGCGCCACAGTTTTGCGCACCTCATCCTCGGGAAACGAGGGATGCAGGATGGCCTGCGAGACGAGCGCCAGCCCGCGATCGAAGTCCTTACTGAGGAATTCGGCCGATACGGTGGTGGCTTGCTCGCTCGCATTGGCGAAAAGTGTGCCGCCCAGACCATCGACCTCTTCGGAAAACTGCGCGGCGGAGTATTGGGCCGTTCCGCGCCGGAGGAGTTCGGCGGTGATCGCTGCAAGGCCGCTGCGTCCGGCCGGGTCGGCCTCGCTGCCGCCCTTCACCACCACCAGAAAACGCACCAGCGGGATCCCGCCGCGATGCATGAAATACAGGACGGTCCCGTTGGGCAACACTTCCCGCGTATAAGGGGGCAGCTTCACCTGCGCCGCCAACAGGCCGCACATGCCGAGAGCCAGCAGTAAGCGCATCACGGTTTCACCTCCGGCTTTTCGGGAACCAGCGTGGCGACGGTGCGGTTCTTCGCGCCGAAATATTTGCGCGCTACCCGTTGAATGTCGGCCGCCGTAACGGCATCCACGCGCTTGTCTTCATCGAAGGCCCGGGCGTAGCCGCCGTAGAAAACTTCATACGTGCCCAGCAAGTTGGCCCGCCCTTGAATGGTCTTGAGACGCCGGTACATATTCGCCAGCATCTGGTTCTTGGCCTTGCTCAGCTCAGCTTCCGAAACGGGTTCGCCCTGCAGTTTGGAAAGCTCCTCGAACAGGGCCTTCTCGGTTTGCGCCGGATCGATTCCGGTACGCGGCTGAATGGAGAAGGTGAAGACAGTGGGGTCGAGAGCTTCGCCAAAGCCGCCGTTGGCGGAGATCGCCATTTGCGAATCCACCAGCCGCTTGTAGAGGCGGGAACTTTGCCCGTTCGACAAAATATTGGAGATCACGTCGAGCACCGGAGTATCGGGATCGCGCGAATCGGGGATGTGGTAGAGGACCAACTGGATGGGCAGTTGCGCCGGCTTATCCAACGTAACGCGGCGCTCGCCCAACTGCTCCGGTTCCTTGGTGCGCACCGGCGGTGGCGGCTCGCGCCGCGGAATCGGCTCCAGAAATTTCCTGGAGAGCGCCATCACATTGTCGAAGTTGACATCGCCCACGATCACCATTACGCAATTATTGGGCGCATATCCCATGCTCCAGTGGCTCTTGAGATCCTCCATGGTCCAGGATTCGATATCGGACGGCCAGCCGAGCACCGGCCAGTGGTAGGGATGAGCCTCGAAAGCGGACGCTTCCGCCAGCTCGCGGAGCAATCCGAAGTTGCTGTTGTCCACCGAACTGCGACGCTCCGAATAGACCACGCCGCGCTCGGACGCGATCATCTTGGGATCGAAGGCCAGGTCACCGATGCGGTCGGCCTCCATGTCGAACATCAGCTCGAGGGCGGAGCTGGGGAACCAGTCGGTGTAGACCGTGACATCGTTGGAGGTGTAGGCGTTGTTGCTGCCGCCGTTCTTCTCCATGTTGCGGTCGAATTCCTTGGGGCCATACTTCTTGGCGCCGTTGAACATCATGTGTTCGAAGAAATGGGAGACGCCGGTGGCGCCCGGATGTTCGTTGCGCGAGCCCACTTTGAAGAAGAAATACATGGCGACATTCGGAATGGCGTGATCTTCCTGCACGATCACTTTCATGCCGTTCGCCAGCGTTTGGGTCTGAATATTCGATTGGCCCATCAGGCACCCAACCAGAAGCAGTATCACCCCAATCACACGCATGGCTCAGGGTATCATGAACGGGAAAAAGCTTTAGAGGCGGCTCAGCGATGCAGAAACTCGCACGCCCCGCAGCGATCGTAGCTGAGCGCCTTTTGGATTGGCTTTCCGTCCGGCCCCTCCCGCGTGAGCTGAAGAGGCGCCACATTTAGAGTGCACGACCGATTCTGCGGTTTGAGACTCGGTTGGCACAGTAGCGCCCAAGTGAGCGTCGTGTTGGAAGAGTCGATGAGTCCGATCAGTGCCTCCCGGGCCGGCACGCCACTTGCGCCCCACCTGAATGAGTACCGCTCCTTTTCCTCAGCGGTGAGCAGCCTCGCTGCTTCGTAACGTGGTACCGCGCGGTTTGGCGCGAAGAACCGGTCGACCCATTTTGCGCTCAGATCGACTTTGGCGCCGGCTGCGCCACCGACAGCCTGACAGAGCGCGCGCAGGTGTTCGGATGGCATTCGCGCCGCGAGCGGAACTGTGATTGTGGTATCGAGCAAGCTCGATGCCTTCACGAGGGAGCCATTCTCGTCATGAGCGAAGGCGGGTATGATATGGAGGCCCAACGAGGATTGCACCACCTGGAAGCGAGTGTCCCCAGGGTTCTGCTGCCGATAGGCGTCAAGGATCCGCTGGAGCAGAGTTGCGGTAAGCCCGCTGTTCTCTTCGCGGGTCACGCCGCGCGGCAGATCCAAGTGACGATCCCAAAGCCAGCGGCCAAATGGACCGTCGGGCTCCGATCCGCGAGCGACCGAATCACCGGCCCATCGCCAGACAGGATCCTCATACGTCACAGGCTTCGCGTATTGGTTCTCGAGGAATAGCCTCACTTCTTCCAAAGGCCGCGCGCGTATGGGGTCCCAGTCCGTCGTCTGAGCTAACACCACGATTGCCGCGACTGAGAGGCCAATCGCCATTGCCGATGCTGCATTGCTTCTGAACACGTTGGTGAACTTCGCCGGCTGAAGCCTGGCCCAAAACCGCCCTATCCCGCGACCCGCTCGATACAATCGCTGCCGCAGATCTCTTGCACCGCGGCGCGAAATTCCTTATCGGGCCGCACCTTCGATGTGACGTCGAGCAGCACCGAGAAATCGCGCGGCGCCTCGAGGCGGAGCCGCACCTGCGTATCGCCCGGCTTGCGCTGGAACAACTCCGATAGCGCCTGGGCGCGATCCAGGTGCCCGTTTTTGCCAAGCCAGACACGAATGGCGATCACCGAATCGAAATCGACGCGCGCATTATCCAGCGCCACGATATTCTGCACCGAAAGCTTCGTAGAGGCGCCTTCTTCGGGAAGCGCCAGCGCCGTCACCAGCACTGCCTGGTCTTCCAGAACCTCGGCCGCCAGCCGTTCGTAGCTGGTGGCGAAGATGAGCGCTTCCACCGATCCCAGGCGGTCTTCCAGCACGGTCGCGGCCCACGGTTTACCCTCTTTATTGCGCTTGCGTGTGACCGATGTGAACACGCCGCACAGCTTCACTTCCACGCCTTTGGCAAGACCTTCGAGCGTCGACGTATCGTGTGAGGCGAGCTCCGCAATCCGGTCGGTATAGCGATCGAGCGGATGGCCGGTCACCCAGAATCCCAGCAACTCCTTTTCGCCAGCCAGCTTTTCCTTGTCCGTCCAATCCGGGACATTGGGCAGCGGTACATCGATCTCTTCGCCCGGCATCTCGCCGAAAAGTCCCTCCTGTCCGCTGGCGCGATCGCGCCAGACGCGCTGGCCGGATTCCATGGCGCCATCGAGCACCGCCATCTTCTGGCTGCGTGCGCCATCGAGGGTATCCATGGCGCCCGCTTTAATCAAACTCTCGATCATGCGGCGATTGACGGCGCTGAGATCGACTTTCTCGCAAAACTCGTGCAGCGAGCGGAAGGCGCGTACTTCTTCGCGCGCTTTGCCGATAGCTTCCACCGCGGACTGGCCGAGATTCTTCACCGCCCCCATGCCGAAGCGGATGCCGCGGCCGCCGGGCGCGGTATCGTCGGGCGTGAAGCTCCACTCGCTGTGATTGACGTCGGGCGGCAGAATCACGATGCCCATTTCGCGGCATTCGTTGATGTACTTCACCACCTTCGCGGTGTTGCCGGTTTCGGAGGTGAGCAGCGCCGCCATGAAATCCACCGGGTAGTGCGCCTTCAGGTACGCCGTTACGAACGCCAGATACGCGTAGGCGGCGGAATGCGACTTATTGAAACCGTAGCCGGCGAATTGCTCCATCAGGTCAAAAATTTTTTCGACCTTCTTCTGCGGGTGACCTTTCTCCACCGCCCCGGCGAGGAAGCGCTCGCGCTGCTTCTCCATTTCCTCGAGCTTCTTCTTGCCCATGGCGCGGCGCAACAGATCGGCATCGCCCAGCGAGTAGCCGGCGATCTTGTTGGAGATCTGCATCACCTGTTCCTGATACACGATGACGCCGTAGGTCTCCTCTAACAACTCCTTGAGCTCGGGCAGGTCGTACCGGACTTCCTTGCGGCCCCACTTGCGGTCGATGAAATCGTCCACCATGCCGCCTTGAATCGGGCCGGGGCGGTAGAGCGCATTGAGAGCGGTGAGATCCTCCAGGCGGTTGGGCTGATAGCGGCGCAGAATGTCGCGCATGCCCGGCGACTCGAACTGGAAGACTCCGCTGGTGAGCCCCTTGGTGAAGGTTTCGTAAGTGTCTTTATCGTCGAGGGGCAGGTCTTCCGGGACGATGTCGACACCGTGACGTTTCTTGATGAGACGGAGCGCGTCCTGGATGAGCGTGAGGGTGGTGAGCCCCAGGAAGTCCATCTTCAGGAGCGAGAGTTTCTCCAGCCCGCCCATGTCGTACTGCGTCACGATTTCGTCGCGGTTGGTCTTGTACAGCGGGACCAGTTCCTTGAGCGGTTGCGGCGAAATCACCACGCCGGCGGCGTGCACGGAGCAGTTGCGCGCCAGGCCTTCGAGGCGGAGCGCGGTCTTCAGCACTTCGTCGATTTTGGGATCCTTTTTCGCGGCTTCGTTGAATCCCGGCTCCTGCTCCATCGCGTCCTTGAGCTTAATGTTCAAGGTGGTGGGCATCATCTTGGTGAGGCGTTCGACGTCCGCGAACGGGACCTCGAGCACGCGCGCGACATCCTTAATAGCGGCGCGCGCGCCCAGCGTGTTGAAGGTGATGATCTGCGCCACCTGCTCGCGCCCGTACTTCTGGGTGACATACTGAATCACCTCGCCGCGGCGATTCATGCAGAAATCGACGTCGATATCGGGCATGCTGATGCGCTCCGGATTCAGGAAGCGCTCGAACAGCAGGCCGTACTGCAGCGGATCGATATCGGTGATCGCCATGGCATAGCCCACCAGGCTGCCGGCGGCCGATCCGCGGCCCGGGCCGACCGGAATATTGAGCGATTTGGCGTAGCGGATAAAGTCCCAAACGATCAGAAAATAGCCCGAGAACTTCATCTTCTGGATCATCAGGATTTCGCGGTCCAGGCGCTCGGCGTACTCGGCGAGATCGTGTTTCAGAATCCCCTTGGTGCGCATGGCTTCCAGGCGCGGGCGGCGCCGTTCGAAGCCCTGGCGCGCAACGAACTCGAAATAGCTGTCGGCACTGTGCTCGGGCGGAACGTCGAATCGGGGGAACGGCTCCTTCACCTTTTCGAGCTTCACCTGGCAGCGCTGCGCGATCTCCCAGGTGCGGTCGAGCGAATCTTCCAACTCGCCGAACAGCTCCATCATCTCGGCACGCGACTTCAGGTAGAAATCGGGCGAGTGCCAATGCATGCGATTGGGGTCGCTCATCATCTTGCCGGTCTGCACGCACAGCAGGATTTCGTGAGCGCGCGCATCGTCGCGGCGGAGATAGTGCGAATCGTTGGTCGCTACCAGCGGCAGTCCGGTCTCCTGCGAGAGGCGATTCAACTGGGGCGTCAGGCGGCCGTCCTGTTCCAGGTGGTGGTCCTGGATTTCGAGGAAGAAATTCTTAGGGCCGAAGATATCGGCGTAAGTGAGGGCGAGTCGTTTGGCGTCGTCGTATTTGTCGGAGAGGATGGTCTCCGGGATGTGCCCTCGCAGGCAAGCCGACATGGCGATGAGGCCCTTGGAGTGCTGGTTCAGCAGGTCCATGTCGATGCGCGGCTTGTAATAGAAGCCGTCAAGGTAGGCAGTGGAGACCAGGTTGATGAGGTTGCGATAGCCGTCCTGGTTCTCGCACAGGAGCACGAGGTGGTTGTAGCGGTCGGTATCGGAGCGCGTCTTGTGGCCCTTCTGCGAAACGTAGACCTCGCACCCGATGACCGGATGCACGCCGTTAGCTTTGGCGGCGTTATAGAACTGCACGGCGCCAAAGAGGTTCCCGTGATCGGTCATGGCCACGGCCGGCATTTTCTGTTCGACCACGATTTGCATGAGTTGGTCGATCTCGCATGCGCCATCGAGCAGAGAATAATCGGTGTGGCAATGCAGGTGGACAAAGGACATCGCGCGTTAAGGCTCCTGGCCCGGGGGAGGGTGGGATACCTTTCATTTTACCCCGCGCTACGGCTGGACGCAGATGGCGACGCCATCGTGAGAATAGTAGGGCGTTCCGATATTGATGGCGAGATTGCTGACGACCGTGAGATTTCCATTCACTCCACACGGCGGGATGGAGGGGAAGGTCGCCGGCAATTGAAAGTTAATCTGGTCGAGTCCGACCTGGCCCGGCGTCAGACCGGCGAATGTCACTTTGGCTGACTGGCCTGCCGGCGGATTATCGGTCAGAACCGGGGGGCGTGGCCCCGCATTCGCGCCGAAAACCAGATCGACGAATACCCCAAGAACTGTGGGAGCAGGTGTCGGCGTCACCTGGCCCGTGGGGGCAAGGGACTGGGAGCACCCAAGCCCACGACATAGAGGGTGAGAGTTTCTCCCGCCACCGGCGGCGCGCTGCTGGAGATCAGAGAGCCATCCGCGTGCGTGATGCAGGGAGCCAGTCCGGCGCACGTCAGGATGTGGATGTTGTCATGGGCGGTGGCGACGTTGAGGGTCGGGCCGGGAACTCCGTTCTGCGAGATGGTGACGGCGGTGTAGGGTGGTTGTGTGAATGGATCGACCACCAGTTCGTAGGGAATCTGAACAGCGATCGCGCTCATCAGGCAGCCTGGTGTAGTGGAAGTCGGCTGGCCTGTGAGGGGACTGATGCAGTCGTTCGACTGCGCAATGGAGAGGATGGGTACCTGGAGGGTGGGCAATGGGAAGCCCTTGCCATAAGTGAGTTGGGAGATCTGGAGCGAAATACCCGCCAGTTCGGGAGGCAGCGGAGCGGTCGCTTGCACCGGGGAATTGGCGATCGGGTTCAGTCCGGCGACCCAGAACGTCATGATCTGGCCGGGGACCAGAGGGATCGACGGCGCCGTCCCGTAAGTGGACCCCACCAGCGCGGGAGCGGTCTGTGAATTGGCGGCCGGAATGAGAACGAAGAAAGGAAAATGTAGACCGGGAATCGTTGACTCATACTACAAAGACCCCGGCGGCGCCGGTTTGCCTACAGCGCTTTTTAGGGCCGGCGGAATGGCGCTCAGCATAGCTGCATGGCATCGCGAAAATTCGCTGATAAAATATCGGGTAGACGCAATGAATGTGACGATTGACCTGTCGGACCGGATTGCCGCCGCGCTGGAAGCGCAGGCACGCGCCGCTCATATGCCGGCAGAGCGCTATCTCGCCGATATCGTCTCCTGCGCGCTCGAAGCGCAGCATCGTCAGGACGTTCAAAACCTGGAAGCCCATCTCGTCCACATGGCATCCCAAGTCGTACCGGAAACGACCCCTGAAGAGATGGAGGGTGCTTTGCGGGAAGCCCTCTCGCACGTCCGGCAGCGGCGTAACTGGCAGCCCTGAGGGTTGTCCTGGAAACGAATATCCTGGTCCGCGCCAACCCACAGGCCTCGCCTCAGGGACTTGCTCGCGATTTTCTGATAACTCTCGTATCGGGCCCGCACGTACTGACGCTGTCGGCGGCGATATTGAGCGAGGTGGCGCGGGTACTGAGCTATCCTCGCGTGCAGGCTCGGTAGCGCCTGTCGGAAGAAGACATAGAAAAGTACGTCATATTCCTGGCGGCAGCGGGAACAGTTGTGGATCTACCGATGGAGTTTGCGGCCATTGTGAGCGATCCTGACGACGACCCTATTTTGCAAACCGCCATTGCCGGCAAAGCCGATGTTCTTTGCACCCTGGATGAAGACTTCCGCCACGAAGCCGTCCAAGAAGTCTGTGCCGCGCATGGCATCAGAATTCTCGACGATGTCGCCCTTCTGCGGGAACTGCGGGTTCACGATCCGCTGCCCGGCTGACCGGGGACCCATTACCGCACCCGAGCGAAAGAGCGCAACCCGGTGTGGACGTACTCTGTCTTCCCGCCGGCGTCGCGAACCATGATGTACGTCCCCGGCCCATATTCCGCGTCGCCGTATTTCACGAGCTCGATTTCCGAGGCGTCGCCGTGTTTCAGGTACAGACCACCGTCGCGTGCGGTGATTTCGATTCGATCGGCGCCGTTTTGAAAGGTGCCGGTGTCGTGACTGAGATTTTCCGGCGCGATTGCCTGGGCAACGCGCTTCACGGCCTCCGGCGGAGCGAGCGGCACCATCATCTCTAGCGCCTGGTCGGCCGTTTTCGGCAGGGTCGCGCCCGATTTGTTGCACTGCACGATGATCGCCACGCGCTCCGCCGGAAGCATACGGATCTCCGACCCGTATCCCGCGCGCGACCCGTTGTGCTGCAGCAAACGAACGCCGCGCCATTCGGAAATCTCGAGGCCGTAGCCATAGGAGCGATCGGTGCCGGGGATAGCGGCATGCGGAGTTGAGAGCAACGTGATCGTCTTGGGGTCGAGCACCTGCTTACCGTCGATCCGTCCGTCATTGAGAAATGCGATGACGAATTGCGCCAGGTCGTGCGTGTTGCTGAAGATCGACCCGGCGGGCCATCCCGAGGCGTTGTCGGCGGCAGGCCGGATAATGCGCGCCTTTCCGTCGACCTCTTCATGGCCTTGCGCCAGCGGGTAGGTCATGGCGATAGTGGGACGCAGAGTGGTGCGCACCATGCCGAGCGGCCGGAACAGGCGGTCGGCCATCGCGTCCGCGTACGGTTTGCCGGTGAGAGTCTCTACCAGGTAGCCAGCCACCCAATAGCCCGGGTTGGCGTAGGAGATGATTTTGCCGGGTGCGGTGAAGAACCATGCGTCCGTCCAGGCGCGAATCCCGGCGCCCAGAGCCTCGTCGTCGTGTAGGCCCAGCATGGGCGCCTCGTCGTGGATGCCGGCGGTGTGACTCAGAAGTTGGTTGGCGGTGACGCCGGCGAGCATTGGCGTGATGCCCGAGAGGTACTTGCCGATGGGCTGATTGAGGTCGATCTTGCCATCCACGGCGAGCCCGGCGAGCGCTGCCGCGGTCATCATCTTGGTGGTGGATCCCAGGCGGAACAGCATTTCCGGACCCATCGCTTCGCCCGTCTCCACGTCGGCGACACCGTACGCCTTGGCAAACACCACGCGATCGCCACGGACGATGGCGATGGACGCGCCCGGGATCTTGAGGTGGGCCAGTTCGGCGGTAGCCGTCTGGTCGAGCGCCGCGAAGCCGGTGGTCTGGGCGCTACAGGGGAGGATGGATAGCGCGGCGATCGCAAAGAAAACGCGTATCGATCTCATCGACACCCCCAGTGGGCCTAGAAAATATGCCGCAAGTACGCCGAGATAGCGATGATGACGAGCCCCGAGATAGCCGCCCCGGTCATCATGCGGGCGCGGCGCTTATTGTGGGGCCGCGTGATCAGGATTGCCACCGCGAACACGTGCATTACCAGCAGCAGCTTGATTCCCAGCAGCATGTGGTAGAGCACGGTATGACCTAGAGTTGAAAGAATATTGTAGGTGCCGGAAATCAGCAGCGCCGCCATTGCGGTGAACACCAGCGGCCGGTAAAGCGCCGCCGCCTTGTCCATGAAACTCTCTCTCGCGTCGGGCGAGAGCCCTTCGACCGCCCGCGACATCACCATGCTTCCAAAGATCATTCCGCCGATCAGAGTTGCCACCGACGCGATGTGCAGCCAACGCATCACAACGAAGAGCACGTCACCCATCCCCTGAGTATACAATCGGGTTGATGATCCACGAAGTACTTCCCGTGGGAATGTTGCAGTGCAATTGCTCGGTTTTCGGCGACGAACAGACGCGCGAGGCGATCGTGGTGGATCCGGGGGACGAAATCGACACGATTCTCCAAGCGCTCGCGCGCCACGGCCTCACCGTGAAGGCCATTGTGATCACCCACGCGCACATCGATCATATCGGCGGCGCGCAAAAGCTGAAGAAGGCCACCGGCGCGCCCGTCTATATGAACCGGAACGACGCCGAGCTACATAAGATGATGGACGAGCAGGCTGGATGGCTGGGAGTGGAGCCGCCGGAAACCGTCGCCATCGACAGCGATGCCAGGGATGGCGCGGTGCTGGCGATCGGGGCGAGCGAATTCCATGTGCTGCATACGCCCGGCCACACGCAGGGCAGTATCAGCCTGTGGATTCCCGCGGAGCATAAGCTGGTGGCCGGCGATACGCTATTCCGCGACAGCATTGGACGCACCGACCTGCCGGGCGGCGATGGCCGCCAGATCCTGCGGTCGATCCACGAGAAGCTGCTGCCGCTGCCCGATGAGACGGTGGTGGTGCCGGGCCACGGTCCGAATACTACCATCGGGCGGGAAAAACAATATAACTATTTTCTGCGCGACCTATAGCGGAACCTCTTCTGATAACATGCTCCCTATATGGCCGAGCCGGTGTATTCCCCCAGTCGCGAATTCGCTCATCATGCCCACGTAAAAGGCCTGGAAGGCTATCGTGAGCTCTACCAGAAGGCGGCCGAAAAGCCCGAAGAGTTTTGGGGCGAACTAGCCGAAAAGGAGCTGGCGTGGTTCACCAAGTGGACCCACGTGTTCGAGTGGCATCCGCCGTTCGCCAAATGGTTCGCCGGCGCGACTATCAACGCCTCCTATAACTGCATCGACCGGCACCTCTCCACACATCGCAAGAATAAGGTCGCGATCCTGTGGGAGGGCGAGCCCGGCGATCAGCGGCAGATCTCCTATCAGGAATTGCACCGCCTGGTGTGCCGCTTCGCCAACGTGCTCAAAGGCCGCGGCCTGAAGGCCGGCGATCGCGCCATCATTTATATGGGGATGGTGCCGGAGTTGCCCATCGCGCTGTTGGCGTGCGCGCGCCTGGGCATCATCCACAGCGTGGTTTTTGGCGGCTTCTCTTCGGAAGCGCTGAAGGCGCGCATACAGGATCTGGAAGCGCAGGTGGTGATTACCTGCGATGGCGCGTGGCGGCGCGGCAAGGAAGTGCGGCTCAAGGACGCGGTGGACGAATCGGTGGCCGATTGCGCCACCGTGCGCGACGTAATCGTCTACCAGCGGACCGGCGGCACGGTCACCATGAAAGAGGGGCGCGATCACTGGTGGCACGTGCTGGACGAAGGAGTCTCGGAAGACTGTCCGGCGGAGCACCTCGATAGCGAGCATCCACTGTTCGTGCTGTACACCTCGGGCACCACGGGCAAGCCCAAAGGCATCGTGCACACCACCGGCGGCTACCTGTTGCAGACCACCATGACGATGAAGTGGGTCTTCGACCTGCGCGATTCCGACACCTATTGGTGCACTGCCGATATCGGCTGGGTGACCGGCCACAGCTACATCGTCTATGGCCCGCTCTCCGCCGGCGCCACCACGATGATGTACGAAGGCGCGCCCGATTTTCCGCACCCCGACCGTTTCTGGCGGCTGATCGAGAAATATCGCGTCAACATTTTCTATACCTCGCCGACGGCCATCCGCGCCTTCATCAGGCAGGGCGATCAATGGCCGAACGGGCACGACATGTCGAGCCTGCGCCTGCTCGGGTCAGTGGGCGAACCCATCAATCCGGCGGCGTGGGAGTGGTATTACCGGACGATCGGCAAGGAGCGCTGCCCCATCGTCGATACCTGGTGGCAGACGGAGACGGGGGCTATCATGATCGCGCCCATGCCCGGCGCGGTACCGCTCAAACCGGGCTCGGGAACGCTGCCCATGCCGGGAGTGCTGGCGGAAATCGTGGACCTGCAGGGTAAGCCGGTGGCGGCGAATCAGGAGGGCTTCCTGATTATCAAGCGGCCGTGGCCGAGCATCGCGCGCACCCTGTGGCGCGATCCCGATCGTTACAAGCAGCAGTACTGGGAGCGCATCGAAGGCGTGTACCTCGCGGGCGACGCGGCGCGGCAGGACGAGGACGGCTACTTCTGGATTCTGGGGCGCGTGGACGACGTGATGAACGTCAGCGGCCACCGGCTGAGCACCATGGAGGTGGAGTCGGCGCTGGTGAAGCATCCCGCGGTGGCGGAAGCGGCGGTGGTCGGCAAGCCGCACGAGATCACGGGACAGTCGGTGGCGTGCTTCGTGACGCTGAAGAAGGGCGATTGGAATCAGGCGGAGCTCGGCGAAGAGCTGCGCAAGTGGGTGGCGCACGAGATCGGGAGCTTCGCCAAGCCCGAGCAGATCCGCTTCACCGATGCGCTGCCGAAGACCCGCAGCGGCAAGATCATGCGGCGCCTGCTGCGCGAGATCGTGACGTCGAATACCGTGGTGGGCGATGTGACGACGCTGGAAGATCTGTCGGTAGTGACGAAGCTCGCGGCGCAGCACGACGAAGAATAGGTTGGGATTGCTGCTGGCGTCCGATAACCATTTGCAAATCGAACACAAGTGTTCGATAATTCAGATGTGAAGGGCGGCGAGTTTCTCCGCAAGGTGAAGAGGATTGCGCGACGAGCGCGTCTCCCCTGCCGCTGGGTTCCGGAACGTGGCGCCGGCAGCCACGGCACTCTGTACGTTGGAAATAATTTGACAGTCGTGAAGGACCTCAAGAAGGAACTCGGCCCGGGACTGTTGTCCGACATGTGTAAGCAACTCGGCATTCGTAAGGAGGACCTCTGATGTTCACCGCAACCTACCCGGCCAGTTTTCTGCCGGAACCGAACGGGAAAGGGTTTCACGTTCGGTTTCCCGACTTGCCTGAGGCCCTCACAGGCGCGGCAGACCTGGAAGATACCCGCGCGGAGGCCGCCGATTGCCTGGCGGAAGCGCTCGCCGGGCGCATCGCGCGAGGGGACGATATACCTGTGCCATCCCATGTGAAGCGCGGCCAGTATTCCATCAGTGTCCCGCTATATCTGGCGCCAAAACTTGCCCTTTATCTCGCCATGCGCGAGGGCGGAATCAGAAACACGCAATTGGCTCGCCGGTTGGGGGTGAGTGAGACGGTGGTGCGGCGCATGTTGGATCCCAAACACAACACCAAGCCGGAAAAAATCCAGGCGGCTCTAGCCATAATGGGCAAGCGGATCGTGGTGAGATTCGAGGATGCCGCGTAAAGAATCATGCCGCTCGAAGAGTATGCCGCCAAACGCCGCTTCGAGAAGACGCCGGAGCCTGCGCCGTCGGCGGGGAAATCCAAGTTTCCGCCCCATTATTTCTGTGTGCAGCGGCATGACGCCACGCGCCTGCATTACGATTTCCGCCTGGAGATCGATGGCGTCCTGAAGTCGTGGGCCGTGCCGAAAGGGCCCACGCTCGATCCCGCGCTCAAACATTTCGCGGCCCACGTGGAAGATCACCCCATCGATTACGGCGATTTCGAGGGCAACATCCCCAAGGGCAATTACGGCGGGGGCAGCGTGATGCTGTGGGATCGCGGCACGTTCACCCTGCTCGGCGATGTGAGCGGGGTGGAACAGATCGCGCGCGGCGACCTGAAATTCCAGCTTCACGGCGAGAAGCTGAATGGCGATTTCGCGCTGGTCCACATGAAGGGTCGCGGTAAAGGGAACGAGTGGCTGATCCTCAAGAAGCGCGACCAGTTCGCCGTGCCCGGCTGGGAGGTGGAGGCGCACGCCTACAGCGTGCTTTCCGGCCGCACGCAGGCCGAGATCGCGAGCAATCTGCCGGCCCGCCAGACGAAGCAAAAGACGGCTGGCGACACTGAACGCGTCTGGGCCACCAGCCCGCCGGCGAAGCGCGCCGCCAAAGCTGCGCCTGCGCCCGCGCCCGCCGCGCCACCGCGTGCGAAGAAGAAAACCAAGCTCGATCTCGCCGCTGTCAAAGGCGCGCGGAAAGCCGAAATGCCGGCCGCTATCGACCCCATGCTGGCGACGCTGACTGAAAAGGCGCCGCGCGGCGAGGACTGGCTCTTCGAGATTAAATGGGACGGCATCCGCGCCATCGTTTCCCTGGAGCGGGAAGAGGTGCGCATCAGTTCGCGCAATGGAATTCGCTGCGAGCGGCAGTATCCCGAACTGGCCGTGCTGCCGCATCAAGTCGCCGGGCAAAGCGCCATTCTCGACGGCGAAATCGCGGTGCTCGATGAGCTCGGCGTCTCGCGCTTTCACCTCATCCAGCCGCGCATTTCTAATACCGATCCCAATTCCATCGCGCACCTTTCGCGATCCACCCCGGTGGTACTTTTCGCCTTCGATCTGCTCTACCTGGATGGCTACGACCTCCGCGGCGTCGAACTCGCGAAGCGGCGGGAGTTGCTGCAGACCGTGATCGCGCCGGGAGGCGTCCTGCGGATTTCGGAAGTATTTCCGGGCGCCGGTGAGGAGCTGCTAGAGGCGGCCCGCGGGATCGGACTGGAAGGCGTCGTGGCCAAGCACGGGTCGAGCCTGTACGAGTCGCGCCGCAGCCGCGAGTGGCTCAAAATCAAGATCGTCGGCGAGCAGGAGTTCGTCATCGGCGGGTTCACGGCCCCGCAGGGCGATCGCGATTATTTCGGCGCGCTGGTGCTGGGGGTTCAAGATGAGGGAGAACTGCGCTGGGTGGGCAATGTCGGCACCGGGTTCGATCAAAAGCTGTTGGCGAGCCTGTTCGCCAAGCTGAAGCCGCTGATCGTGGACAAGTGTCCGTTCGAAACGCGTCCCAAGCCGGATAAAGGGATGACCTGGGTCAAGCCTGAGCTGGTCTGCCAAGTGAAGTTCGCAAATTGGACCACCGACCGCCGCTTGCGCGCGCCCGTGTTTCTCGGTCTGCGGAACGATGTGGCGGCCTCCGGCGTGGTGCGCGAAGAGCCCGCGAGCGAGGAGCGCAAGCCACTGCTCGCCGATGGGAAGGAAGCGTCGCTGCGTATCGACGGCCAGGCGCTGAAGTTTACCAATCTGAAGAAGGTCTTCTACCCCGATGAGGGCTTCACTAAGCGCGACGTCCTGAATTACTACGATGGTGTCGCCGATCTGATTCTGCCCCACCTCAAGGACCGCCCGCTCTCGCTCAAGCGATATCCCAACGGCATTAAAGAAGACTACTTTTTTCAGAAGAACGCAGCCGACAGCTTCGCTTCGTGGCTGCGCACCGAGCGCATCGACGACATTGAATACGTGTTCGCCGGGGATCGCGCCAGCCTGCTCTATCTGGTCAACCTCGGCTGCATCGACCAGAATCCCTGGATGAGCCGCTCGCCTTCGCTCGACAATCCCGATTTCATCCTTATCGATCTCGACCCGCAGGAGTGCGTGTTCGATAAGATCGTGGACGCGGCGCTGTTGGTGAAGACGGTGCTGGATCGCATCGGGCTGACTGGCTATCCGAAGACCACCGGCGGCGACGGCATGCACGTATATGTGCCCGTGGAGCCGGTCTATTCGTACGAAGAGACGCGCACCTTTGCCGACCTCATCTCGCGTCTCACTATCGCGGAGAATCCAGGCCTGTTCACCACGCCGCGAACGGTAGCCAAGCGGCAGAAGAATCGGGTGTATTTCGATTACCTGCAGAACGGCCGCTCGAAGACCATCGCCGCGCCCTACGTGCTGCGCGCCTATGCCGGCGCGCCGGTGGCCACGCCGCTCGAATGGAGCGAGGTGCAGCACGGCCTGCACCCCACCCAGTTCAACATCACCAACGCGCTCGATCGCTTCGCCGAGCGCGGCGACTTATTCGCCGGCGTGTTGAACGCGCCGCAAACCCTGGACGACGCGCTGTTGAAGGTCGAGAAGCTGATGCGGTAGGCGGCTTACTTCAGCACGATTTGCACCGCGTTCGCCGCTGTGCCGTTGGCCGTCAGTTGGACCGTGACCGTGCCTTTGCCGGCGAGCGTCGAGGGCAGCAGCACGTTCACCTGATCGAGTCCCCCAAAGAGATTCTGCGTCCCGGCGTAGAACACCTGCGCACTCACGCCGTTTACGGTAACGGTGGTGTTGGCCGCGGTGGCGGCGTCGAGCCCGGTGCCGTATAGCACCAGGTAAACTTGGCCAGTCGAAACGTCGACAGGCATCGCCGCGAAGTCCATACCCGAGGTCGTTTGATAGGTGGACCCATACGTCTGCGTACCATTTGCCGCGACGGTGATGGTCTCAGCGGCGGCCAATTGGGAGCCGTTGAGCGTGAACAGCGCGGGCGCCACGGAAGCGATCTGGATGTTGCCGGCCGTCTGCGTTCCATTGCTGCTGACCACATTGACGGTAGCCGATCCGGTGGCGACGCCGGCTGGAACCGTGAACGTGAACTGACCCGGCGAAACGAAGTTCAACAGCGCCGGCCAGGTGGTATTCGCCGAATCCACGATCGAGACCGAATTGCCGTAATAGGTGGTGGGCAGCGGTCCGAAGATCTCGTCGGGCGTGCCGGGCGCCATGTTTTGTCCGAAGGCCACGGCGAGCTCGCCCGGCGCGATCTGCGGCGTACTCCAGCTAGCGGCGGAAACAATCGAGGGAGAGTCTTTCATTGAAGTCGAACCGGCCGTGGGCGCGAACGCGACGCCGCGGAAGACTTCGCCGGCATTGGCGGTGCGCAGGACTGTGAATTTCTCGCTGGCAGCGCTGGCGGCGGTGGTATCGGCCAGGGTGTCGGTGATCGACACCAGCATGTTGGGGTCGGCGCCCGGATCGCCATTTGTGCTGATGGTGGAAGTGACGGCCCAGATAGTGACGGTGCCATCGCCATTGACCTTGCCGGTCATGTTGCGCAGGCCGTCGGTGGCGGGATTGAGCGATGTCGGATAGTTGGGAACGGTGTACTGCTGGCCCAGATTCAGGCCGTTCTGCAACACGTACGCCATCTGCCAGGTGCCGTTCACCAGGATCCACTTTTCGAGTCCTGCGGTGGCGCTGGTAGCCGCATCGGCCGCCGTGCCGTCGCCTTCGTCGGCAACGTACAGGGTGTTGGCATTGGCGAACCAGAGCCCGAAGGGATAATTCACCACGGTAGTGGCGGACTTGTTGGGCGTCGCATTGAAGCCCGGCAGAATGTTCACCGGGACCGATGCGGCGGTAGCCAGCGACGGCAGGGTGCCGGCAGTGCCCACCTGGTATACCGTATTGACGCCGTTACTGCCGCTCCCTTTACTCATGTAAAGCGTGTTATTGAAAATGGTCAGGCCGCGGTAGTTGGCATCTTTGCCGGCCTTGTCCGCCGTGTACGGCATTCCAGTGGCGGGATTAGTCAACTGCGTGATAGAGAAATTGCCGATCTGCTGGGGCAAAGTGGTGTCTGCCTGTCCGGGAGTGGCGATCTGCACGCCGCCGGCCGCCACCACGTTGGCAGGCGTGCCGCTGCCGTTATTGGAGTTGCCCACCATATAGTACAAACCGTTAGCCAGAATCGCGGCGCGGCCGTTGTTACCGTTATACGCATTGGTCTTGGTCAATTCCATGGCGCCGTTGGCCCCCACCTGCACCACCCCGCGAAAGAAGCTTCCGCCGGAAGGATTGGTAGGGTCGTAAACCACCGGGGTATTGGAATTGGACACATCGATGGCGTTGGGCGGAGCCACATAGGCCATGAAGGTAAGAGCCGTGCCATCGGTCGACAGATTGAGCCCCATCTCCGACTTCGAACTGAAGCTTGTGCTCACTACGCTGCTGGGTACCGGCAGCGTGTTCACGAAGGTACCGGTGGGCGTGATCTGGTCGAGATAAATGGGCGAGGTGATGCCGAAACTGCTGTCTATTTTGTCGTTGTTCCAGACGTTGTTGGTGCTGGTGGTAGACGGGTAGGTTCCGTTATCGGTCGCTGCCGCGCCGGACGTGGCACAGGCGGCGGTCGAAGGGCAGACGGGCGGGAGGAACTGGCCCTTCACAATCGTAGTGGCGTCGCCGGCGTAAACGCTTCGCGAGAGCACCAGATTCCCGGCGGTAAATCCGGGAAAGGCGGTCTGGCCGAAGGCGGTGGTGCTGAATAGGGCCGCGGCCAGAATTGCAGGAAGAGTGACAGTGCGGGAGTTAGACATGTGTTTGATCCTCAGGTGTGGTTTCAGTCCAAAGATGCCGAGTATATCAACGGCTTATTACGATACGGACAGTAAGTAGTTACAGTATCGTTACGAGCGTGCCCGCCCGCACGTCTGTCACGTTTTTCCTACTATTCATTCCGTTGTAACTTTCCGTTGCTAGCCTGTACGAAATAATCCATAGAAACTTAGCTCAAAGGAGTCGGAACTTGAAGAGTCTCGGTTTGTCGATGTCTGTCTTATTACTGCCTTGCGTGCTCGCCGCCCAGTCTCCATCCTCCGCGCCGGGAGACGCCACCATCACGGGGACGGTCGTCGATCAATCCGGGACCGCGATTGCCGCCGCTGCCGTCAGCGCGAAAGAAGATACCAACGGGACGGTCGGCCGCGCTATCACGGATGCCGCGGGGCACTATACCATTGCCAGTCTGGCAGCCGGGAGCTATACCCTGGAGGTCCGATCCCCGAATTTCGCCACCAGCCGGCGTGACGGCGTCAAGCTCTCTGCTGGACAGACTCTGGATATCCCGATGTCTCTCACCTTGGCAGCGTTGCCGCAAACCGTGACCGTGGAAGCCAGTGTGTCGCTCGCATCGGAAGCGGCGCCCTCGCAGAATTCGCTAGAGGCGCGTTCCGCGGAATCGCGCATCACCGGGAACTTCGTACAGAACTTTACCTCGCCGGTGTCCGACTATACCGAGATTCTCAACATGGCCCCCGGCACGTTCGGCATTAATCCCAACGGCATCGGCTTGGGCGACAGTAAGACATTCTTCCGGGGTTTCGCCGACGGTCAATACACCATGACGTACGACGGAATTCCGTTCGAGGACACCAACACCCCCACTCACCACTCGTGGGCTTTCATTCCCGGCCAGTGGATTGGCGGCGCCACCTTCGATCGCAGTCCCGGCTCGGCGGCCACCATCGGACCAACTAATTTTGGCGGATCCATCAATCTTCTCTCCCGTCCCGTGCAGGCCACCCCGGACATTCGCGCCACTTATAGCTACGGCTCTTACGACACCGCGCTTTACGACTTGAACATCGACTCCGGCCAGTTCGGAAACTCCAACCTGACCATGGACCTGCACCAGATGAAGTCCGATGGCTACCAGACCTACAACAACCAGAAGCGCGACGGCGGATTTCTGAAATATCAATGGAAGGTCAACGCCAACACCACCATCACCCTTTTCGGCGGACTCACCGACCTGTTTACCAATACCCCCAAGAATTCGCCAACCCGTTCGCAGCTCTCGCAATTCGGCTGGAACTATCTGATGAGCGGCGATCCCACCGCGCCGAATTATTATGGTTTCAGCACGTATCACGTGGAGACGGACTTCGAATACATCGGCATCTCGAGTAATCTGGGCGGCGGCTGGCGGTTCGACAACAAGGTTTATACCTACCGGTACTGGAACAAGCAGTTCTATAACAACAGCACGACCACTATCAATGCCACCAGCGCCATCGACAAGCTGAACGGGTACCGTAAGATCGGCGACGTGGCCTATCTCACTTACGAGTCCAACTTTGGCGTGCTGCGCACGGGATTATGGTACGAATGGGCCTACACCGATCGCTACCAGATTCCTTCCAGCCCGCTGACTCACGTGGATACCCCCGCGCCGAATTTTCACGAACATTTTCTCACCAGTTCGGTACAGCCTTTTGTGGAGTACGAATTCAAAATCACGCCCCGCTTCAGCGTCACGGCGGGCGTGAAAGACGCCTTTTACAATATGGCGCTCAATCAGTATCAGGACAACGGCAAGACGGTCGGCTGCCTGGGCGGAACTTACAATAAGACGCTGCTCGCCTGTGTCGGCGGGGTGGACTTCGTCCATCACAACGCCAATTACAATTCCTGGCTGCCCTCGCTGGACGCGCGCTATTTCCTCAAGGACAACTGGTCGGTGTACGCCCAGTTCGCTGAGGGTAGCGTGATCCCGCCGAGCGGCGTGTTCGACGTGAGCGGCGCGCAGGTCGGCGTGCTGCCCAGCCCGACGGTAGCCAAGACCTATCAGGCCGGTTCGGTCTGGAAGTTTAACCGGTTCACCCTCGACCTGGACGGCTATTACACCCACTTCCAGAACGCCTATGCCATGGTGGCCGACCAGACCGGCAACGAGAATTATTACCAAACGGGTCCCTCCAACACCAAAGGCGTAGAGGCTGAGACCAACATCTTCATCGGGCACGGTTTCAACCTCTACCTGAATGGAACCGTGGGCCAGGCGAAGTATCAGTCGTCGGGCCTGTGGGTTGCAAATACGCCCGGAAATACCGGCACCGTGGGGGTTACGTATCAGTACCGCAACTGGGACGCCGGCATCTTCGATAAGCATATCGGTTCGATGTGGAACGACAACGGCACCTACAATCAGGCCATTCCGATCGACGCCTTCTCGATGACCAACCTGTTCGTGAATTACACCATCAAAGGCGACTCCGTGTGGCGCGGAACCAAGCTCCGTCTGAGCGTCAACAACCTGTTGGACAAGCACTATATCGTAGGAGACTCGGCCGCCAATGCCGGCCCCAATCCAGCGTCTTCGCCCAACGACCAGTTGACCGTCATGCCCGCCCGTGCAGTGATGTTCGCGGTGACGTTTGGCTTTGCGCCCGCCCACCGCTAACCGGATGCGCAAGAGTCCGAAAACCGAACCGCCACTGGTAATTTGCAGCGGCCGAGCGGCGAACGTGAGTGAGCGCCAGAGTGGGTCAGGACTGTATCTGGCGGACTCGGCCCCCGAACCGGCCGTGCGATGACGTTTGGCTTTGCGCCTCTTCCGCCGCTAGAATGAGAGGGCAGCTTTGAGCCTGCCCCGTCATGATCTGGGAGCCCTCGCGCGAGTTCATTGAACGGACCAACGTCTGGAGCTTCATGCAACGCCTCGGGTTTTCGGACCGCGAGGCGTTTTTGCGTTTCAGCCGCGACGAGCCCGAGCGATTCTGGGATGAAATGATGCGCGAAATGCGCGTCGAATGGTTCCACCCTTACCGCCAGGTGCTGGATGCCAGCCGCGGTCCGGAATGGGCGCAGTGGTTCGTCGGTGGACGCCTCAATATCGCTCACAATTGCCTGGACCGCTGGGCCGATTCCGGCCGCATCGCCTGCTTGTGGGAAGCGGAGAACGGCGCCACCCGGCAGGTGACCTTCCGGGAGTTGCGGAAGGAAGCCAATCGCGTCGCAAACGGCTTGCAATCCATGGGGTTGCAGGAGGGCGACCGGGTCGCTTTGTGCCTTCCCATGGTGCCTGAAATCCTGGCGATTCTCTACGGCTGCTTCAAGGCTGGATTGACGGTGGTGCCCATCTTCGCGGGCTTCGGCGCCGGCGCCATCGCCACGCGGTTGGAGGATTCCGGCGCGCGCGCGGTCTTCACCGCCGCCCACCTTCAGCGGCGCGGCAAACAACTGCCTCTGCGCGAGAAGATCCCGGCCGGTATCCCCCACATCCTGGTGGGCGAAGGTCCGCTTTTCGCCGATCAGCCGGATACCGCCGTCACCCTGGCGCTCGATTCCGAAGCGCGCGCCCTCATTCTGTACACCTCGGGCACCACCGGGAAGCCCAAGGGCGCCGTCCACACACACGCCGGGTGCCTGGCGCAGATGGGCAAGGAAATCTGGCTCGGGTTCGACCATCAGCCCTCCGATCGCTTCTTCTGGCTCTCCGATATCGGCTGGATGATGGGCCCGTGGAGCATTCTGGGGAATCATCTGTTCGGCGGCACTATCTTTATGTATGACGGCGCGCCCGATTTCCCCACGCCCATGCGCCTGTGGGAGACGATCGCGCGCCACGGCATCACCACTTTCGGCGTTTCCCCGACCGCCATCCGCGTTTTGAGCAAAGCCGATGCCCCCCCGCCGCCCATGCCGTCGTTGCGGCTGCTAGGGTCGACCGGCGAACCCTGGGACGAAGCTTCGTGGCTGTGGTTCTTTCAGAAGGTGGGCGGCGGCCGCTGCCCCATCATCAACATTTCGGGCGGCACGGAAATCGTCGGCTGCTTTCTCTTTCCGCTCCCCATTCAGGCGCTCAAGCCGTGCAGCCTGGGCGGTCCGGCGCCCGGCATGGCCACCGAAGTGGTGGATGAAAGCGGCGTTTCGGTGCGCGGGCGCAAGGGATACCTGGTCTGCACCGCGCCTTCGCCTTCCATGACACGCGGCATCTGGAACGATCCGCAGCGTTATATAGAGACCTACTGGTCGCGATTCCCCGGCTGGTGGTATCACGGCGATTGGGCCAGCGTCGATGACGACGGCCATTGGATGCTGCATGGCCGCGCCGACGAATCGATGAACGTCGCCGGGCGCAAAGTGGGGCCGGCGGAAGTGGAAGACGCCATGATGCAGCACCCCGGCGTGGCGGAAGCGGCCGTCATCGGCGTGCCCGACGATGTGAAGGGCGAAGCGATTGTCGGTTACGCGGTGGCGCGAGAGGGCAGCGCGGTGGATAGCGGCGCGGTGTGTGCGACGGTGGCGCAGGTGATGGGGCAGATGTTCCGCCCGCGCGAAGTCCGCCTGGTTCGCGAACTGCCGAAGACGCAGAGCGGCAAGATCGTCCGCCGCCTCATCCGCCGGAAATATCTGGGCGAACCGCTGGGCGACGTCTCCACCGTCGCCAACCCTGCGGCGCTCGACTTGTGATCTTTCGCACGGATTGCGAGAAAGAGAATCTTGTACCGGCCGGCGCTCGGCGATACTGTTGATGCAACCCGCGTCCTGAACCCGTGTTGTAGGGTAAGGAGGCTTCCGTGTTCCACCTCAGTCACAGGCTCATCGTCCCCGTTGCTGCTTTCGCTCTCTCGGCCGCGTTGAGCCCTCTGCCGGCGCAGCCTGTCAGCACCGTCTCCGGTGTCACCGTGTCGGTCAGTTCCAGTGCGAACCCATCGGTATTCGCCGCGCCGGTGACCTTTACCATCACCGTCGCCGGCCCCTCTGCCGCCTCTCCCACCCCTACCGGGACCATTACCGCGACCCTGCTGGGCCCGATCGCCATCGGCACTGCCGCGCTCGATAGCTCCGGCAAGGCAGTGATCGTCGTGCCCAACCCGCCGAGCCCCTTGATGACCTTTCCCTGGGGACTGCCCGCCGGTTCCGACAACATCACCTTCGACTATTCCGGCGATTCGAAATACAGGGCCGCACAGACCAAGTTCGTCCAATGGGTGAATAAGGCGAATAGCAAGACCACCGCCGCAGTCAAAGGGTCGGGGCAACCCGAGCAACTCGTCGCTACGGTGAGCATCGATGAGCCGTCGGCCTCCTCTTCGCCGTTCTCGCTCCCCGGCAACTTGAGCAGCAGCAGCCCCACCGGCACCGTCCAGTTCTTCAATGGCACGGTGCTGATTGGCAGCGCCCCGCTTACTTCCTCGGGGTTGTTTACCTCTTCCGCGCTGCTGCCGGTGGCGGTCACGCCCGCGTCGCTTACGGCGGTATACGCCGGCGACAACAATTACAATGGCAGCACGTCGTCGCCCGTCACTGGCGGCGGGAAAGGCACGGTCGCGCTCACCGTCGCGTCGAGCGTCAACCCGTCGACGTTCGCCCAGCCGGTGACTTTCACCGTGGCAGTCGCGCCTTCGTCCGGCAGCACCCCGATCCCCACGGGCACGGTGTCAGTCAGCCTGCTGGGACTCTTCACCCTGGGAAGCACGACTCTGGATAGCAGCGGGAAAGGGTCGCTGGTGGTGCCCGGCGCTTCGGTCTCGGCCATCCCGTGGGGTCTGCCGGCGGGAACCAACTCGATCGCATTCAGCTATAGCGGAGATGCCAGCTACGATGCCGCGCAGACGACCTTCAGCGAGATCGTCAATAAGGCCGCGACGGCGACCGCGGCGGCCATCACGGGCCCGATCGTTACCGCCACCGTCAGTATCAGCGAGCCATCGGTCTCGGCCCTCGGGTTCGCGATTCCGGGAGCGCCGGCGGGAAGCGCCGACCCTTCTGGCGTGGTGCAGTTCCTCAGCGGCAATACGGTCGTGGGAACGGCAGTGCTGAGTCCGGCGGGACTCTTCCAATCGACTGCCAGCCTCAGTCTGCCGGCGCTGGCGTCCTCCGCCTCCATCATCGCGGTGTATAGCGGCGATTCCGATTACATCGGCAGCACTTCGCCGGCGGCAACGATTCCCACCCTCCCGTCGGTCGCGATAGCGGTCCAGTCGAGCTCCAACTCATCGACATTTGCCGAGCCGGTAACGCTCTCCTTCACGGTTACCGGGGCCGCGGCTGTCAATGCCATTCCCACCGGCACGGTGCGGGCGACGGTGCTTGGGTCGGACGTGCTGGGCAGCGCCACACTGGACTCCTCGGGCAAAGCATCCATCGTCGTTCCGCTGCAGACTCCTTATCCGTACTCGCTCGGCAATCTCCCCTGGGGGTTGGCGACGGGATCGAATGCCATCGACGTGACATATTCCGGCGACGTCAACTTTGCCGCCGGACAGACTGTCTTCAATCAAGCCGTGAACCAAGCCGCCAGCCAGACCACCGTCCTGCTGGCGCCGGCGGCCAATCCCGTCAATCAGGCCACGGTTGTGGCCACCGTGAGCATCGATGAATCGTCCGTATCCAAGGTCGACTTCCGCATTCCAGCGCCGGGCACTCTGAACACCAGCCCCACGGGAACGGTGCAGTTCTTCGATGGCACAACGCTGCTGGGAAGCGCGCCGCTGAATCCCGGCATCCCGTATACTTCCACCGCGACATTCACCGCCGCCACCCTGCCGGCCGATCTCCGCGCAGTGTACGCCGGCGATATCAATTACACCGGCAGCAGTTCGCCCACCGACGGGAAGGGCAACGGCGCCGTCACCGTCACGCTGCAATCGAGCGCCAACCCGACGGTCTACGGGGCGGCGTTCACGGTTCTCGCCACCGTGGTGCCGGCCACCGCCGGTGGCCCGACTCCCACCGGTACGGTGGAGTTCTCCGATGCCTCCCAGAGTCTAGGTTGGGCCACGACCCTCGACAGCAGCGGCAACGCCGCCTTGCAGTTCCCCATACCGCTCGCCACTCCTCTGGCCTGCCTGGTCACCTGCCCGTCATACGATGTGCTGGTGCTGGGCGGGGGATCCCATGCGATTGCCGCTCAGTATAGCGGCGATGCGAACTACGCCGCCGCCACAACGACATCGCCTCTCACGCAGCAGATCAGCAAGGCGCCCAGCAACACAACTGTCGCGCAATTCAGTGCGGTGGACGGTTTGGCGATGGCAAGCAACGCTCTCGCCACGGTGTCGGACGCGCAGCCTCCCAAGGGCGGTCCGTACCATTTCCAGGCGATGACCTCCGCGGGCGAAGTGGATGGGGATCCCAGCGGAACAGTGACGTTCTACAACGGCGCGACCCAGGTTGGAACCGGTACCTTAGCGCCCAGTTTCTCCGGGAACGTCTCTTCCAACGCCACTCTCATCACCACAGGCCTCACCTCCATCGGCAGCATTTCGGCGAGCTATCCGGGCGATGTGAATTTCCAGGCGAGCAGTTCGCCGACCGCGGCGTCCAGCAGAGTGGGCCTGAGCGCGAGTCCGAACCCCAGCAGTACGGGCCAATCGGTGACGCTCACGGCGACCGTTCTTACGGCGTCCACCGCTCCCGCCCCCACCGGCCAAGTGACTTTCTTCGACGGGAATATCCTGCTCGGGACCGTGGCCGTCTCCGGTGGCATCGCCACGCTCGGCACCAACTTTACGACCGCCGGGACGCACTCGCTCTCCGCGGCCTACAGCGGCGACCAGAACTACCAGGAGTCGGCCTCACCGACTTACACGCAAACCGTAAATGGATCGACCGTTCCGACCGACAGTTTGAAACTTACCGTCAGCGCCGCCATGGCGGCATACGGTCAGCAGGTGGTGCTGTACGCGCAAGTGGCTGGGAACATCGCCACACCGCCATCCGGGACCGTGACTTTCCTCGACGGCCAGACAGCGGTCGGGACAGGTATGCTCTCGCAGGGCTCCACGTACGCAGTGGTGACGCTCGATGTGGGGACGCATTCGATGTCCGCCACCTGGCCGGGAGATTCCAACTGGCCGGCAGCGCAATCGGCGGCCGTCACCCTGAAGGTGAATCGCGCCTTGACGGCGGTGACGCTGAAGAGCTTCGGGACTGCGTGGACAGCGGTAGTGGTAGCGCTCCCGCCGGGCGCGGGGACGCCGACGGGTACGGTGCAGTTCGTCGATACGGTGACGCAGGAAGTGCTGGCGACCGGCACGCTGAGTAACGGCTCGACCACCGTGACTCTGGCTAACGCAGTGCACCTGGTGGAGGCTCTTTACTCAGGAGACGCCGATTTCAACGCGGGCAAGTCGCGGCCGCCGGCCATCCTGCCGCTGCGCACCAGAAGATAGCGGCGGCTCAGAAGGGCATTCTGCGGCCGGATGGCGGACGGGGCGGGTCGCCGAACTCCAATGCAGAGTGGGATCCGGCCCTCGACGGGCAGCGGATGGTGGACGGGGCGGGATTGCGAAGCTCCAGTGCAGAGTGATATTCGGCCCTCGACGGGCAACGGGTGGCGGACGAGGCGGGATTGCGAAGCTCCAGGGCAGAGTGGTATTCGACCCTCGACGGCAACGGATGGCGGACGGGGCGGGTCGCCGACCTGCCGCGGGTTCAGATCCTGCCCTTTGTGCTGCCAGCGCGGGGGCAACATCGGCGTCTGAATTTGATACGATGTGGTCCAACTGCGGATGCCTGCGAACATCAAGAACGTTGTCCTGGCCGGCGCTGCCGCCGTCCTGATCTTCCAGTGGAGCGCGCCGGCGCAAGACGATTCCCTGGGTCGGCAGGCGCAAGCCATTCTTGCCGAATCCTGCTACGGCTGTCACGGTGCCGGGCAACAGATGGCCGGTTTGCGGCTCGATACCGGCGTGAGCGCGGTGGTCACCGCCGGCCATTCCGCGGATAGTTTATTGATCAAGCGGGTGCGGGGAGCCGAAGGTCTCGCCCGCATGCCGATGAGCGCGCCTCCGCTGTCCGCCGCGAAAATCGCGACGCTGGCCCGGTGGATCGATGCGGGCGCCACGCTACCCGCGCCGGCGCGTCACTGGGCGTTCGTGCCGCCGGTGCGTCCCGCGGTGCCGTCAACCAGCCGGCCGGCATGGGTTCGCAATCCCATTGACGCGTTCCTGTTGGCGCGGCTCGATCGCGAAGAACTCAAGCCCTCGTCTGAGGCCGACCGGGCCACCCTGCTGCGGCGCGCCAGCCTCGATCTCACCGGACTCCCGCCCACTCCCGCCGAACTCGACGCCTTCCTGGCCGATTCCAGTCCTCACGCATATGAGAAGCAGGTGGACCGCCTGCTCGCCTCGCCGCACTACGGCGAGCGCTGGGCGCGCATCTGGCTGGATGCCGCCCGCTACGCCGATTCGAACGGCTACGAGAAAGACGCGCCGCGCCAGGTCTGGTTCTATCGCGACTGGGTAATCAACTCGCTCAATCGCGACATGCCTTACAACGAATTCGTCATCGATCAGATTGGCGGAGACCTGCTACCCAACGCGACCCAGGATCAGCGCGTGGCCACGGGATTCCTGCGCAACTCCATGCTCAACGAAGAGGGCGGCATCGACCCCGAGCAGTTCCGCATGGAATCCATGTACGACCGTATCGACGCCATCGGCAAGGGCATTCTCGGAGTGACGATTCAGTGCGCGCAGTGCCACAACCACAAATTCGATCCACTGAAGCAGGAAGAATACTACCGTATTTTCGCGTTCCTGAATAATACCGACGAGTCGAACATCGTGGTCTACACACCGGACGAGCAGGCCAGGCGCGATGAGATTCTGCGGCGTACGGCGGAGATCGAAACCGGATTGCAACGCCGCAATCCCGATTGGCGCGCGCGCATGGCGGCATGGGAAGACGCTCTTCCGCGCCAACCCGAGTGGCGCCCGCTCACCCTCACAGTGGACGATATTTCCACCGGCGGCGAGCGCGAGATTCCGCTGAAGGACGGCTCCATGCTGGCGCTGGGATATGCTCCCACCAAGCACACCGTGAAGTTCACTGCGAAGACCAATCTGCCGCAGGTGACGGCGGTGCGGCTGGAGCTGTTGATGGATCCGAACCTGCCGGCGGGCGGTCCCGGACGGTCCATCCACGGCGCCGGCGCGCTCACCGAGTTCCGCGTGGATTCCGCGCCCGGCGCCGCGCCGGACCAGTTTACGAGCGTCAAGATCGCCAGCGCCACGGCCGATGTCAATCCGCCCGAAACCGAACTGGAGAAGAAGTTCGACGATAAGAGCGGGAATCGCCGTGTCACCGGGCCGGTGCAGTTTGCCATCGACGGCCGCGACGATACTGCCTGGGGAATCGACGATGGACCGGGCCGGCGCAATCAACCGCGCAAGGCGGTTTTCGCTTTCGCGAAGCAGGTGGAGAACAGCGGCGGCTCGGTGCTCAACCTCTATTTGAAGCAGGATCACGGCGGCTGGAATTCGGACGACAATCAGAGCAACAACCTGGGCCGCGTTCGTCTTTCGGTGACCGATGCGCCCAACGCCGTGGCCGATCCGCTGCCCGATGCCGTGCGTGGCGTTTTGCAGACGCCGCGCTCGCAGCGCACCGCCGCCCAGGAAGAGACAGTGTTCCGCTATTGGCGCACCACGGTTTCCGCATGGAGCGCCGACAATGACGCCATCGCGGAATTGTGGCGAGACTATCCCGAAGGTTCGCTTCAACTCGTGCTCGCCGAACGCACCGAAGACGCGCGCGTGACGCACATTCTGAAGCGCGGCGATTTTCTTCAGCCCGATCGGGCCGTGACGCCGGGCGTGCCGGCCTTCCTCAACCCCCTGCCCGCCGGTGCGCCGCCCACGCGTCTCACCTTCGCGCGCTGGCTGGTCGACCGCCAGTCGCCCACCACCGCCCGCTCCATCGTCAATCGCGTATGGCAGGCGTACTTCGGCACCGGTATCGTCGCGACGGTGGAGAATCTCGGCACGCAGGCCGAGACGCCGTCTAACCAAGAGTTGCTCGACTGGCTGGCGGTGGACTTCATGGACTCCGGCTGGAGCCTGAAGAAGCTGCAGCGCCTGATCGCCACCTCGGCGGCGTATCGACAGAGTTCGACCGTCACGCCGGAGTTACTGGCGAAAGACCCCGATAATCGCCTGATCGCGCGCGGGCCGCGCTTCCGCGTGGATGCCGAAGAAGTGCGCGACATTTCGCTGGCGGCGAGCGGGTTGCTCACCGGCAAGATCGGCGGGCCGAGCGTCTTTCCGCCCGCGCCCTCGCTGCTGTTCGAACCTCCCGCCAGCTTCGCGCACAAGACCTGGGTCGTGTCGCAAGGCCCCGACCGGTATCGCCGCGCACTCTACACGTTCCGCTTCCGTTCCGTGCCGTTTCCCGCGCTGCAGGCGTTCGACGCGCCCAACGGCGAGATGGCGTGTGTGCGGCGCGCCCGCTCCAACACCCCGCTGCAGGCGCTGACCACGTTGAACGAACCGGTATTCGTGGAAGCGGCGCAGGCGCTGGCGGCGCGTGCGCTGAAGGAAGGCGGAGCGACCGATCGCGCGCGTGCGACATACGCTTTCCGGCTGTGCACGGCGCGGGTACCGACGCAGGCCGAGACGGACGTGCTGCTCGCGCTGCTGGCCAAAGAAGATCGCCGCCTGGCCGATGGCTGGGTGAGCGCGCGCGATCTGGCCGGGCTCAAGCCGGACGCGGAGACCGTGCCGGCAGGCGCCACGCCGCGCCAACTTGCCGCGTGGACCGCAGTGGCGCGCGTGATTCTGAATCTGGACGAGACCATCACCAAGGAGTAGCTATGAGTTGCCAGGACCATCTCTATCGCGGCATGCACCCTCGCGAGGTTTCGCGCCGCTGGTTCTTCCAGCAATGCGGAGTGGGCGTTGGCGCGGCAGCGCTGATGCAGCTTCTGGCCGAGAACGGCTACGCTTCGGACGATCCTTTGGCGCCCAAAGCGCCGCCATTTCCCGCCAAGGCGAAGCACGTCATCTTCCTGTTCATGGCGGGCGCGCCCAGCCACCTGGAACTCTTCGACTACAAGCCGCAGCTCGCTAAATTCGACGGCACCCTGCCGCCGCCGGAGTTGCTGAAAGGCTATCGCGCGGCGTTTATCAATCCAAACTCGAAGCTGCTCGGCCCGAAATTCAAGTTCCTGAAATATGGCAAGAGCGAGACCGAACTGTCGGAGCTGTTGCCGTTCCTGGGCGAGGTGGTGGACGACGTCGCCATCGTGAAATCGATGGTGACCGACGCCTTTAATCACGCGCCTGGGCAGCTTCTGATGAACACCGGCACAATGCAGTTCGGCCGGCCGAGCATGGGGTCGTGGACGCTCTACGGGTTGGGATCGGAGACGCGCGACCTGCCGGGATTCGTAGTCTTCAGCTCGGGGGCGAAGGGGCCGAGCGGCGGCGACAGTTGCTGGGGCAGCGGCTTCCTGCCGACGGTGTACCAGGGCGTGGAATTCCGTACCGGCGGCGATCCGGTGCTGTACCTGTCGAACCCTCCGGGAGTCGACCGCCAACTGCAGCGCGATTCGCTCGACGCGCTGAAAGAGCTCAATCAAATGCGGCTTCAGGCCACCGGCGATCCCGAAGTGGCGACGCGCATCAACTCGTTCGAGATGGCCTTCCGTATGCAGGCTGTGGCGCCCGACCTGATGGATATCGCCAAGGAATCGAAGGAGACCATCGAGCTATACGGTGCCGAGCCTGGCAAGGCTTCATTCGCCAACAATTGTCTGCTGGCGCGCCGCCTGGTGGAAAAGGGCGTGCGCTTCGTGCAGCTCTACCACGAAGCGTGGGACCAGCATTCCAACCTGGTGAAGGACCTGGAAAAGAACTGCCTGGCGACCGACCGCGCCGCCGCCGCGCTCATCAAAGATCTCAAACGCCGCGGACTGTTGGACGAGACGCTGGTGATCTGGGGCGGAGAATTCGGCCGCACGCCGATGGTGCAGGGCGGGTCGGACGGGCGCGACCACCATCCCAACGCGTTCAGCATGTGGATGGCGGGCGGCGGCATCAAGGCGGGCGCGCGCATTGGCGAAACGGACGAGTTGGGTTTCCAGGTGGCGAAGGACAAAGTCCACGTGCACGACCTGCACGCCACCATGCTCAAGCTGCTGGGCTTCGACCACACCAGATTGACGTACAAGTATCAGGGCCGGGATTTCCGGCTGACGGACGTCGCGGGGCAAGTGGTGGACGGGCTGATCGCGTGACGTGGAAAGCAGCTCTCACAGGGCCCTGCCGAACGGCTTCATTCCTTTTTTCAGAATTGTCTTCGGGTACTCGCCTGTTCCGCAGAGGATGAACGACCCGAAGTCCTTGTCCCAGTCATGGTCAGGGGCCCACGGCCCGGTCAATACCCAATGCCGTAGTTTTTGTAGGTCTTCCAGGGTAATGGCCCGTTCGGCAACGCGCTCCAGGATGTGCTCCACAGCGGACGCGGAAGACTAACTAACAAAGCGGATCTTCGGCAATCGCTGAGCTTCCGAAGACTGCCTGGATCAAATCCTCGCCCACCTTGCTCTTCACAGGGGGATCTCGTTCCGCCATAAAGGCATCGTAAGAAGCTGTGAGGTTGGTCTGTGCCGCCGCTTCAGCTTCGATACCCCGTTCGGCAAGCGCCAACAGTGCCCGGCTCATCGTCACGTTGCGCTGTTTCGCCACGCGGCGGACTTTACGGGCCAGTGACGCCGGAATCGTTACGCTTTGACGAACCGAGGCGGCCTTTTTTCGTGAACTGGACTTGCGGCGAACCTGCACGATTTGATTATACGTCCGGTGCACTGACATCGGTCTACGTGCTCCCGACCGTGGTCGCGTACAGGCCGAAGACGCGCATGCGCTCCCGCCTCCCGCGCTTTTTGGGCGGAGACTGTGAGGCAACTCCGGCCGGCGAGTTACTGTACCGGCGGCTTCTTGCGGCGCGGTGAGCTGGTGCGTTTCTTCTGGCCCTCAGGCGACGCCGTTTTACGGGGGGCGCGCGGGCGGCGTTGCGGCTTGGGCGGAAGTTCGGGCAGCGGAATCTCGCCGGTGGCGGTCGGCTGGCCGGGAACGAGCGGCTGCGGCTCGTCTTCCTCCTCTTCCATTTCGGCAACCGGCTCGGGAGCCGGAGGCGCGGCGGGCGGATGGAACTCGGCGCCCAGGTATACCGTGATGCCCTTCTCCTCGTCGGCATCCAGGCGAACCAGCCCCTTATCCTGGGCGTAGTTCAGCAGCTCGTTGAATTGCTGGAAACCGTATTGGCGCAGGTCGAAATTGGGCTGATCCTGATGGACGAACTCCGAGAGCTCGTCGGCCGATGCGCCGTTGTCCATTTCCATGCGATGCACTTCGAGCACGTCGCGCAGAATCGGAATGGCCTCTTCGGGTTTGGCGCCGGGCTTCTCCGCCGTGGTGCCGCCCTTCATGCGGATCATGTAGCGGCCCTCGCCGCCCGTGACTTCCACGAAATCCGCCTTCTGCAGTTTCTCCACGAAATCGGTGAACGAACTGGCGCCATACGCCTTTTCGTTGAAGGTGGAATCGAGCTGCAGCATGGTGGACTTCAGAAGACCAAGCTGAGGCCGCACTTCGCGCCGTTCGAGCACACCGAGGGCGCGCTCTACCAACGGCATGGACTGCGACAGCTCCAACGTCACTCGCTTCTGTGACGGCGGCCGCTGCTGCGGAGGCGGCGGAGGCGCCTGCTGGGATGGTTGTTGCGGCTGGCCCTGCGGCAGAGGCTGGCCCTGCGGCAGCGCTTGCCCCTGGGGTTGAGGCTGCTGCTGCGGTTGCGCATGCGATTGCTGCTGTTGCTGCTGATGCCCGCCGGACCGCGGGCGGTCGTCGATGATGGATTCGTATGCCACGAATTCGTGACAGTTCTTTTGCAGAATCGTGCTGGTGAATGCCCGCCCGCCCACCACGAAGATGCGCTTGTCGTACTGCTTCAGTTTGTTGACCAGGGCGATGAAGTCGCTATCCCCGCTGACAATCGCGTAAGCGTTGATGTGGTCGTGGGTGAACGCCATTTCGAGCGCGTCGAGCGCCAGATTGATGTCGGCGCCGTTCTTATCGCCGCGCGGCGAGGGATCGCGCTGCACCATCTGCACGGCGTGCTCCGAGAGAGCGCGCGTGGCCGATTCCTGTCTGCCCCAGTTCGCATAGGCGAACTTGGTGACGATCTCGCCCCGTTCCTTCAGCGCGTCCAGCACGGCGGCGACGTCGAACTCGCGGTGCAGAGTGGACTTGACGCCGATTTCGATGTTGTCAAAATCGATGAACACGGCGATCTTGAGTTTCTGTTCCATTTTGAAATCCTTACGTTCGGCAATTGGTGCGAAGGAGCGTCTGGTCCGCCGCGCCGAAATCCTCACTGGCTCACCTTCGGACAGGCCGTCCGCCGGTAGCCGAGTTACAGTTTCTCGCCTCATGCGTAGTTTATCCTAAATTGACGGACCGTATGAGGCTTTTCTCATGAGGTCCGCCGCAGGCGGCTAGCCAGTGCGGCGCCGCGTTCGAATTCCTGTTGTAGTTGGCGGGTACGAAGATTCTCGCGGATATGTTCGAGCTCTTGAATGTAGCTCGCCAAAGCGCGATCGATGTGGCCCGCGTTGGTTGCTAGAATGTCACGCCACAAATCGTAAGAACTGCCTGCCAGACGGGTCATATCCGCTAATCCGGAGCCGGAGACTTCCAGCTTTTGGACTCCCGAGGCCAGCGCCGCCAGCCCGGTGGACGCGAGTTGCGGCAGGTGCGACGTGATGGATACCACGCGATCGTGTTCGTCGCTATCGAGCACCGCCACGTGGGCGCCGATGCGGCCGAGCCAGCTACGGAAATCGCGTGCCGCCCGGGTTTCGAGCTCCGCCGGCTCGTCCGGCGTGAGCACCCAGGCGCGTCCTTCGAACAGGCGGGCGTCGGCCGACACGGCGCCGCGCGTCTCCTTGCCGGCCATGGGATGGCCCCCCAGAAACTGGCAGCGATGCAAATTCTGGCGGGCTACATCCACGATTTCACACTTGGTGCTGCCCGCGTCGGTGACCAGCGCGTCGGGACGGACCAGGGAATCGAGATGCCGGACAGTGTCGAGAATCCTCCCGATGGTGGAAGAGAGGAATACCAGGTCCGCCTGCGGCACGGCGTCGTCGAGCGGCGCCCCGCGATCGATGGCGCCCGCTTGCAGGGCGCTCTCCAGTGCTTGCGGCGAGCTCACTCCCAGGATGGCCCCGCCGAAACCGGTGCGGCGCAGCGCCAGCCCGAAGGAGGCGCCGATCAACCCGGTCCCGACGATAGCGACGGTGTTCAGATGCTCCTCTCCACCGCCGCCGCAATCCGGCGAAGCTGGCGCATCATCTCCTGAAACTGCTCCGGCCGCAAGGACTGTGCGCCGTCGCTGAGGGCGCGGTCCGGTTCGGGATGAACTTCCACCAAAAGGCCGTCGGCGCCCGCGGCCACGGCGGCGCGCGCCATCGGCAAGACTTTATCGCGGCGGCCGGTACCGTGCGACGGGTCGGCCAGGATCGGCAGGTGCGAGAGCTTCTTTACCACCGGGATGGCGGAGATGTCCATGGTGTTGCGCGTGTAAGTTTCAAAGGTCCGGATGCCGCGCTCGCAGAGGATGACATCGTAATTACCGCCCGACATGATGTATTCCGCCGAGAGTAGCAGCTCTTCGATGGTAGCCGAAATTCCGCGCTTCAGCAGCACCGGCTTGCGCTGCCTGCCCAATTCGCGTAGCAGCGTGAAGTTCTGCATGTTGCGCGCGCCTACCTGGAGGATATCGGCGTACTGCGCCACCAGCGGAATCTGTGTCTGGTCCATCGCTTCGCTGGCCACCAGCAAACCGTGGCGATCGGCCGCTTCGCGCAGCATCACCAAGCCCTCTTCTCCCAGCCCCTGAAACGAATACGGCGAGCTGCGCGGCTTGAATGCGCCGCCGCGGATTACGCGCGCGCCGCCCTCCGCCACAATCCCGGCCGAACGCTCAATCTGCTCACGATTCTCCACGCTGCAAGGACCGGCCATCACGATCACGCGCTCGGCGCCGATCTCCACATCGCGAATCTTCACCACCGTTCCGCCCGGCTTGAAACTGCGGCTGGCGAGCTTGTACGGAGAGCTGATGCGGTGAGCCTCTTTCACGCCCTCCATCAACTCGAACACATCGAGATCGAAGTCTTCCTTGCCGCCTACGCCGCCGAGTACGGTATGAACCACGCCGGTGGAGCGATGGACGTCGAAGCCCAGCTCCGTCAGGCGTTCGATCACGGTGTCGATCTGTTCTTCGGTGGCGCCCTGCTGCATCACCACTAACATCTATTTACCCCCCGGTCTCCATGCGCACACGCTGAATTTTGCGCATTTCGTCGATGATGCGCTCGAAGATGCGGCGGAGCGCATCGGAACTCATCGGGCCTTCATTCGACCCTGTGACGTTGGCGAACACCTGCTCCTCACGCCGCGGCTCATAAATCGGCAACTCGCTCGCGCGCTTCACCCGCCCAATCTCTTCCACCACCTGGGTGCGTTCGTTCAGCAGCGCCACGATGCGCCGGTCCACGTCATCGATGAGCACCCGGAACTCCTCCAGTTTGGCCCGCGCTTCGTCCGCCGTCATGCATGCGCTCCCAGTCCGTGCTTCAGTTCGCGCACGAACGACTCGAGCTGAATCTCCAGCGACGCGTTGGCGGCATTACGCTCGATCAGCCGCACGATCGCGCTGCCCACCACGACGGCCTCTACCTGGCGACCCAGCTCCGTCACATGCTCGGACCGGGAGACGCCGAATCCCACGGCCAGCGGCAGACCGGTGATGGCGCGCATGGATGCCACCAGCGGCGCCACCGCGTTGGAAAGGGAATCCCGCTCGCCGGTCACTCCGGTGCGCGACACCAGATAGACGAAACCGCTGGAATACTGCGCCACCAGTTTGAGGCGCCGCTCGGTGCTGGTGGGCGTGGCGAGGAATACGGTATCGAGCCCGTGGCGATGCATGGCGGCAACGTAATCGCCGGCCTCTTCCACCGACGCGTCGATCAGAAGGCAGCCGTCGATGCCGGCGGCGGCAGCGTCCTGCGCCAGCCGGTCGAGCCCGTAGCGCATCACGGGATTGAGATAGGTAAACAACAGCAGCGGCACCTGCGACGCCTTGCGAATCTCGGCGGCCACCGCAAGCACGCGCGCCAGCGTGGTGCCGGCTTTCAGGGCGCGCTCACCGGCGGCCTGAATCACCGGGCCGTCACCGATCGGATCGGAGAACGGTACGCCCAGTTCGATCAGGTCGGCGCCGCCGCGTACCAGCGCTTCCACCAGCGTGGGGGTGCGCTCGGGCGAAGGATCGCCCACCGTGAGATAAGCGATCAGGCCTTTGCGGCCTGACTTCTGCAGGTCATCGAAGAGCCGGCCGATTCGCGTGAGAGGGGGGCGCGTCATTGCGAATCGAGTTCCTTGAAATTTTCGCGGTAGATGTCGATGTCCTTATCGCCGCGTCCCGAAACGTTCACCAGGAAAATCGCACCCTCTTCAGCGGGAGCGCGCCGCACCGCTTCGGCGACGGCATGCGACGATTCGAGCGCGGGAATGATACCTTCGGTGAGCGAGAGCAGGCGCGCCGCGGCCAGCGCTTCCTGGTCGGATGCGGCGGTGTATTCGGCGCGGCTCTGGTCGTGCAGCCAGGCGTGTTCCGGCCCGATCATGGCGTAGTCCAGCCCGGCGGAGACGGAATGAGTGAGTGCGATCTGGCCGTCGTCATCCTGCAGCACCACGCTGTACGCGCCCTGCAGTACGCCGGGGGCGCCGCCGCGATAGCGCGCCGCGTGTTCGCCGATGCCCTCGCCGCGGCCGCCCGCTTCGATACCTACCAACCGCACAGACGCGTCGCCCAGAAACGCGTGGAAGATGCCGATGGCGTTCGAGCCGCCACCCACGCAGGCGAAAACCGTATCGGGCAGGCGGCCTTCGGCCTCCAGAATCTGCCGCCGCGCCTCTTCGCCGATCACCTTATGAAAATCGCGCACCATCATGGGGTAGGGGTGCGAGCCGAGCACCGAACCCAGCAGATAATGAGTGTCCGCGACGTTGGTGACCCAATCGCGCATGGCCTCGCTGATGGCGTCTTTCAGGGTGCGGCTGCCGCTTGCCACGCTCACCACCTTCGCGCCCAGCATGCGCATGCGGAACACATTGAGGCGCTGGCGGCGCATGTCCTCCTCGCCCATGTAGACCACGCAATCGAAGCCCATGAGGGCGCAGACCGTGGCCGTGGCGACGCCGTGTTGCCCGGCCCCGGTCTCGGCGATGATGCGCCGCTTGCCCATGCGTCTGGCGAGCAGCGCCTGCCCCAGGCAGTTATTGATCTTGTGGGCGCCGGTGTGCAGCAGGTCTTCGCGCTTCAGCCAGAGGCGCGCGCCGCCCAGCTTTTCGCTCAGACGTTTGGCGTAATAAAGAGGAGTCGGCCGGCCCGCATAGTTGTGCAGCAGGTTGGCGAGTTCGGCCTGAAACGCCGGATCTTCACGAGCTGCCAGGTATGCCGTTTCCAATTCCTCAATGGGCGCCATCAGGACTTCCGGCACATAACGGCCCCCATACGGGCCGAAGTGGCCGCGCCGGTCGGGCTGCGGGGTCATGCGTGCACGGCCGCCATCGCCGCCTGCAAAAATTCCATCATCTTCCTGCGATCCTTCCTGCCGGGAGCGCTCTCGATGCGCGAACACGCATCCACGCCCCAGGGTCGTACCAACTCGATCGCGAGCGCAACGTTGGACGCGTCGAGCCCGCCTGCCAGCACGATTCGGCGGCTGGTGTGGCGAGCCACGCTCCAATCGAAGTGCTTGCCGGAGCCGCCGTAGAGTTCGCCCGCCGGGCCGTCGAGCAGCAGCGCTTCCGCGGGGTCCCGATAGTGCGCGAAATCGAAGGCGGCGTCGACGCGCACGGCTTTCCAGACGGCCAGCTCCACAGGGTAATCGGCGGGAGTCTCGTCGCCGTGAAGTTGTGCCACATCGAGGCGCGCCGCGCGCGCGACCTCCGCGATGCGGTCGCGGTCTTCATTGACGAACACGCCCACGCGTCGCACACCGGGCGCCGTCACGATTTCCCCCGCCACTTCTGGGCGAATGTAGCGCGGGCTGCGCGCGTAGAAATTGAAGCCGATGGCGGTGGCGCCGGCTTCGATGGCCGCGGAAGCGTCGTCCTGGATGGCGATGCCGCAGATCTTCAGAATCATGCAGCCACCAGGTCGCGCAGCGCCGCCGCCGGGTCGCCCGATTTCATCAGGTGCTCACCCACCAGGAACGCCGAATATCCGGCCGCGCGCAGGCGAGCGATATCGGCGGAACTGTGGATGCCGCTCTCACTGACGCGCACCGCGCCCTCGGGCATGTGCTCAGCGAGCGCGAGAGATGTATCGAGCGTCACTTCGAAGGTGCTCAGATTGCGATTGTTGACGCCGATGATCTCCGCGCCCGAGGCGATGGCCGCCTCCAGCTCGCGGCGATTGTGCACTTCCACCAGCGCCGCCATGCGGTAGCCGGCCGCCGACTCGCGGAAATCGCGCAGTTCGCGCTCCGTGAGGATTGCGGCAATCAATAAGATGGCGTCGGCGCCATGGGCCGCGGCTTCCAGCACGTGCACGTTCGCAATCGTGAAATCTTTGCGCAGCACGGGCACGTCGACGGCCGCCTGCACGGCTTCCAAATCGCCCAGGCTGCCTTGAAAAAAGCTCTCGTCGGTGAGCACGGAGATGGCGCAAGCGCCGCCGCGCCGATATTCCCTCGCGATGCGCACCGGGTCGAAATCGGCGCACAGCAGGCCCTTGCTGGGCGACGCTTTCTTCACCTCTGCGATGACCGCCGGCACAGGCGCACACAATGCCGCGCGAAAATCGCGCCGTCCGGCACGCCGCGATTCGGCCTCGCGCTCCCACTGGCCGAGGCGGTGCGCCCGCAGCGTAAGCTCTTCCCGCTTCTTGACGACAATACGGGCAAGAATATCTGGAACGGTGTCAATCAAGGGTGTTTCTTTATCGTATCAGGCCGGGCGGACGCGGCGGAAATCTCCCGCTAAACAATAAATCTGACGAGATGAAATCAAGATGAAGACCCCATCGAGATTCCCGACGCCTGGTTCCGGCGCGCGAAGTTGGTGTCGGTTGCCCTCGCGGAAAAACTACGCGCCGGAGCTCCCGAGGAACGGCAATGGATGCGAAGCTTCGGTACCACTGAGCTCACCAATACCGGCCATTGTGCTCGGTGAGTACTGGTTCGGTATCGTTCGCTCACAAAAAATCGGAAACTGTAGGAACGTTGGCTCGCGGAGCCCCTGGAGGCGTGCCCAGTGCTGTTGGGGGATGAGAATACAGCATCGATTTCGTCACCGGCGTGAAGCGAATCGTCTGGTAACGGCCCTGGTGTATTCTAAATGGCAGGCATGCGCTGTCTGAAGTTACCGGTCGTTTTGGCGGCACTGGTTTCCCTCCTGGCGAGCGTCCACTGCATGGCGCGCTGCGCGGTGATGCCATGCGGTCAATCCGGCTCGCAATCCGATCTTCCGCCATGCCACCGCCACTCCACTCCCGCGGCCAAGCCCTGCGCGACGCCGATCTTCATGGCGGAAGCGCGCACCCATGGCGCGACACCGATCGCACCGCTTGCGCCGGCGGTACAGGTGGAACCTGCCGCGCCACCGCTCACGCGGCCGGCCGCGCAGCCCCGGCCCGCCTCACCCGCGCCCGATAGCGGCGGTCCAACCATCCACATCCTGCGAGTTTAGCCCACCCGATTCTCGGCCCGGGCATTCGGAACTCGCAGGAGCATCCTATGTATAGACGATTGCCGCTCATCGGCATGCTGCTTCCTTTTCTATCGGTCGCGCAGATGTCTTCCATGAACGACGCCGGCATGTACCTCATGAACATGGCGTCCGGCACGAGCACGAATCCTGGCGCCGTGCCCATGCCTATGCTGATGCGCGGCGCCGGCGCGTGGAGTTTTATGTTCATGGGACAAGCTTTCCTGGTGGACACGCAGCAAAGCGGCCCGCGCGGCGGCGATAAGTGGTATTCCCCCAACGCCTTCATGTTTTCCGCCTCGCACAGTCTGGCTGGTGGCACGCTGCAAATTCAAACCATGATCAGCCTGGAGCCGCTCACGGTGATGGACCGCCGCTATCCCGAGCTGTTCCAGACCGGCGAAACGGCCTATGGGCGCGCCATTGTCGACGGCCAGCACCCGCACAATTTCCTGATGGGCGCGGGCCTCGACTATGCGCATTCCATCGGCGCCGGCACGATGCTGCAGTTGTACTACGCGCCGGTGGGCGATCCCGCGCTGGGGCCGGTGGCCTATCCGCATCGCGCCTCGGCCGCCGAGTTGCCGCAAGCGACGCTGAGCCATCATTGGCAGGATTCCACCCACATCTCCGCCAATGTGGCCACCGTCGCCGTCGCGCATTCCTGGTTCCGATTGGAGGCCAGCGGATTCCACGGCGCCGAGCCGGGCGAGAATCGCTGGCAGATTCCCTGGGGCGCGATGGATTCCTGGGCGGCGCGCCTCTCTGTCCTGCCGTCCAGCAACTGGACGTTGCAGGTGTCGACGGGGCGGATTACACATCCCGAGTCGCTCTCGCCGGGCGACGTGATCCGCACTACTGGCTCGATAGCCTACAGCAAACCGATGGATGGGGGTGAAGCATGGTCCACCAGCCTCGTCTGGGGGCGCAATCACGATACCGATACCGGCCGCAATCTGAACTCCTACCTGCTGGAATCGGTGTACCCCTTCCGGCGGCGGAACTTTCTCACCGGCCGCATTGAATATGTCGACAAAGACGAACTGTTTGCCGACACGCCGGCGCTCGAAGAACAGCTCGATCGCACCGCCGGCAGCACTTTTCGCATTCGCGCCTACACTGCCGGCTACACGCGCGACATCGGCACGTTCCACCTGATTGAGAGCGGTATCGGCGCGAACGCTTCCGTGTACGCGATGCCCGCGGCCATCAAACCCTACTACGGCGACCGGCCGTGGGGCGTCAACCTTTTTCTGCGATTCCGTCTGAAGCCGGGCCGCTGAAGATGGCGTTCAAATCGCGCGGCCGGGCGGCGTCATTGGCGAAGGTGAACGTGCCGTGCTCAAGCATTTCGCGCGCGGCGCGCAAAAACGCCGCCAGTGCAGTGCGGCACAGCGCGCTGCCGACGCTCACGCGCCGCACCCCGAGAGCGGACAACTCGTCGAGCGACAAACGCGCGCCCTGCAACCCCATCAGCGCGTTGACGGGACGATCGACGGCGCCGACCACAGCGGCGATGTCGTCCTTGCTGGTGAGCCCGGGCGCGTAGAGAACGTCCGCGCCCGCTTGTCGATAGGCCTGCAGGCGCGCGATGGTGTCTTTCAGATCGGGACGGCCATGCAGATAGTTCTCGGCGCGCGCCGTCAGGGTGAAGGTGAAGGGCAGCGCGCGCGCCGCTTCCGCCGCGGCGCGGATTCGCTCGGCGGCGAACTCCTTTTCATAAATGGGATCGCCAGGCCGGCCGGTGGCGTCTTCGATAGAACCGCCGACAGCTCCCGCAGTGGCGGCGAGCACGATCGTTTCCGCGACTGCGTCGGGCGAATCGTCGAAGCCATTCTCCAGGTCGGCACTCACCGGCAAGTGAGTAGCGCGCGCGATGTTCTGGATGTGCTCCATGGTGTCGGCGCGGCCCACGCTGTTATCGCAGCGGCCGGTGGAGAAGGCGAATCCCATGCTGGTGGTGGCCAGCGCTTCGAACCCCAGGTGCGCCAGCAACCGCGCGGTGCCGGTGTCCCAGGGGTTGGGAATGATGAAGGCGCGCGGGCGCAGATGCAGCGCGCCGAAAGCCAGTCCTTTTTCCGCTTGCGTCAGCATGGGATTGAAAAAGTCCCGTCCACTGCTTCCACGAAGTTTCGTTCTTCGCGCAGAATCAGCCGATCGTCCATCGCCATCTTGAAATTCGCGATGCCCTCGGGGTCGCACCGCAGACGTTCGCGATACTGCTCGTATGCCGCCAGACTGTCGAAGGCAATCATACCCCACGCCACGTCGTTGGTGCCTTCGTGCGGCAGAAAATATCCCACCAGGCGCCCACCGCATCGCGGGATAATGCGGCCCCAATTCTCGGCGTACCGTTTGAACCCGTCGCGCTGGAACGGGTCGATCCGGTAGCGGATCACGCAGACAATCGCCATGCTCCAGATATACCGCTTGCCGCTTATCGACACTTCGCTTACCATCAAAGTATGGAAATAGAATATGCCGACGCCGCGGCGGCCGCCATTGCGTCTGCCATCGGGGAGCCGGCGCGGGCGCGCATGCTCTACTCCCTGATGGACGGCCACGCGCGCACCGGCACGGAGCTCGCCGTGGTGGCGGAGATCAGCCCTTCCACGGCGAGCGTCCACTTGAACCGCCTGCTGGCCGGGCGCCTGGTGAAGGTGCTGGCGCAGGGCAAACATCGCTATTACAGCCTGTGCGGACCGGAAGTGGCGCGCGTGCTGGAAAGCCTGAGCGTGCTGGCCGGCGGAGACCGTCCCAAGTTCGTGCCGAATACGCCGAATCGCCTGCGCGCCGCGCGCACCTGCTACGACCATATCGCCGGCACGCTCGGGGTAGCGCTGCACGATCGTCTGGAAAACGCCGGCTGGCTCTCCAGTGTGTACGACCTCACGCCTGCGGGAGAGAAGGCGTTCGCAACGCTGGGCATCGATATCGCGGAGACGCGCGCGCTGCATCGCCGGTTCGCCTTCGCGTGCCTCGACTGGAGCGAGCGCCGATCGCATCTGGGCGGCGCGCTGGGAGCGGCGCTGCTCCAACTGGCGCTGCGCAAAAAGTGGGTGACGCAGGAACTCGATAACCGCGCGCTGAGCGTCACGAGTTTGGGCAAGCGCGAGATGCGCGCGCGATTCGGGCTGGAGAACTACCCGTCGTGACCCGTCGATAGCGCCAGGCCCTTACGCAGCAATGCACCCGTGTAACTGCCAGCGAGCCCGATGACGAGGACCACCGCTGCAACCGCCGGCAGACCCGTCTGCGAAGTCTTGAAGATCAGGTCCGCCCCTGGAATCCACGCGCCTACCAGGAGGGCCCATTGCCAGGCGTGGCGCGGATGCCAGCAGCCCAATAGAAAGGTGGCGAGCAGAATGAAGCAGACCTCGACGCCGGTATCGTCGGTATGCAATTCGAAGCGTCCCAGGAACGCGCCGACGGCCAGCGCGAAGGCATAGCAGGCGATCGTGGCGGCCTTCATCAGCATCAGTATACATTGGTATTATCGAAGGCTCATGAAGGGCGAACGCGCCATATCCAGCTACCTGCGCCTGCGCGACCAAGCGTTGTGGCGGCTGCTGGCGGCCGATAACGGCCCCATCATTCTCGGTTTGCTCGAAACGCACCTTATCGAGGAAGCGCGCAGTCTTCCCGCGTCCATCCTTTTCGACAGGCTGGGCCGCTCGCTCGAGGAACTGCGCGGGCATGGCCAGCATCTGCCGCAGACCGCGCAATCTTACGTGGCCCATTGGCTGGCCGCGGGATACCTGGAGCGCCGTTTTCCGCCTGGCGCCACCGAAGAAGAGTACGAGCTTTCATCGGCCGCCGAGGGCGCCATCCGCGTGGTGTCCTCGCTGGTAGAGCCGCGCACGGCGGCCACAGAGAGCCGCCTGGCAGTGGTGATCCAGCAACTGGTGCGCCTTGCCGAGGAGACGGATCCCAATCCGGAAACCCGCGTCGCCGCGCTGCTCGCCGAACGCGACCGCATCGACCGCCAGATCGAGGCCATTCGCGGCGGCGCCGTCCCCGCGCTAGATGGGCCGCGCGCCCGGGAGCGGGTGCGCGAAGCGATCGCGCTCGCCGACAGTCTGGCGGGCGATTTCCGGCGCGTGCGCGACCAGTTCGAACTCCTCAATCGCGATTTGCGCGGGCGCATTATGGACGAGGAGTCGAGCCGGGGCGAAGTGCTCGAGGCGCTTTTCGCGGGCGCCGATCTCATTGCCGATAGCGAGGCCGGGCGCACGTTCGCGGCGTTCTGGCGCCTGCTCACCGATCCCGAACAATCCACCGCGCTCGATCAGTCGATCGAAAGCGTCCTGTCGCGTGAGTTCGCCGGCACGTTAGAAGCGCGCGAGCGCCGCTTCCTGCTGCGCATTACGCGCACCCTGCTCGACCAGGGCGGCATGGTGCATGAGGTTTTGCAAAGCCTGGCGCGCAGCCTCAAGAACTTCGTGCAGAGCCGGGAATATCTGGAACAGCGCCGCGTGAACCAAGTGCTGCGCGAAGCCCAGCGCGCATCCCTGGCGCTCAAAGACAAAGTGAAAGCTGCCGAACCGATCGCGTTCACGCTCGAACTGAGCAGCAGCCGATTACGTTCGGTGGCGCAATGGACCCTCTTCGATCCCGCGGCGCAAGCGCCCGGCGGAGGGATGGTGGAGGGCGAAGCTGCGCTGATCGGCCTCGAAGACGTGGGTGATCTGGTGGCGCAGTCGGAGATCGATTTCCGCGTCCTGAAGGCCAATATTCTGGCCATGCTGGAAGCGCATTCGCAGGCGTCCATCGGCGATGTGCTGGCGCAATTTCCGGCCGCGCAGGGGTTAGGCAGCGTAGTGGGATACATGGCGCTGGGTGCACGCCACGGTCTGCGCGGGGAACACAGCGAGCACGTAGAATGGTGTGGAATGGACCGGCAGTGGCGCAGCGCGCGCATTCCCGCTATTTATTTCCTGAGGGAGCGTGCCGATGAGCTCGCCTGACAGCGTTGTGCCCGGCAACCTTTACCCCAGCGACGCCGGCGAACTGCCGTGGGAAACGCGCCGCGTGCTGGTGCAACTGCTGGCCGGACCATCGCTCGAAGCGCGGCGCCACCCCAAGCTCTGGCCGGTGCTGGTGCGTGACGAAGCGGTGGTGCGGCGCCATCTGTCGGAGCTGTTTCTCGATCTGGCGATGGATGTCGACCAGAAAGTGGCGTTCACGCGGCAGGCCGATGTGGGCGACGCGGATTCTCCCGTCCTGCTGCGCCGTTCGCAGCTTACGTTTCTCGATTCTGTCCTGCTGCTTTACCTGCGCCAGTGCCTGACGCAGGCCGACACCAAAGGCGAGCGCGCGGTGGTTTCGGTGGATGAAATCCTGGAGCATTTGAATATTTATCAAGCCGCTGCCAGCACCGACCGCGCGGGATTCGCAAAACGCATCCACGCCTCCATCGAGAAAATGAAGAAGAACAACATGCTGCAGAAGATTCGCGCCAGCGAGGACCGCTTTGAGGTATCGCCCACGCTGAAGCTGTTGTTTTCCGCCGAACAGATCCAGCAACTCGCCAGGCTTTTCGACCGCATGGCGTCGGGTGAAGCCATCGCCCCGCCCGCGGCCGAGCCCGACGATGAGGACGCGCCATGAGCGGTCTTCTGTTCACCGCCGACCAGTTCCGGATGCGCCGTTTGCAGGTGTTCAACTGGGGCACGTTTACCGGTCTGCACGATATCCCCATCGCCGAGCGCGGCTTTTTGTTTGTGGGACCGTCGGGCGCCGGCAAGACTACCCTGCTGGACGCCTTTTCGGCGATGCTCACGCCTCCCCGCTGGACCGACTTCAATGCCGCCGCCCGCGAGGCCGACCGTTCCGGGCGCGATCGCAATCTGGTGAGCTATGTGCGTGGCGCGTGGGCCGAACAGAAGGACGACGAATCGGGCGAGATTGCCACGCGCTATCTGCGCACCGGCACCACCTGGTCGGCCCTGGCGCTCACCTTCACCAGTTCGGCTGGAAACACCGTCGTGCTGGTGCAACTCTTCTGGTTGCGCGGCGCAGCCAACGGGGCCGGCGACGTCCGCCGCCACTACCTGATTTTCGAGCGGCCGTTCGATCTTCGCGAGCTGAAAGACTTCGATCTCGACATCCGCAAACTGAAACGCGCCTACCCCGACGCGTTTACGAAAGAGGAATTCCGCCCGTATAGCGAGCGCTTCATGCGGTTGTTGGGCATCGAAAGCGAATTGGCGTTGAAGCTGCTGCACAAGACGCAATCCGCCAAGAATCTGGGCGACCTCAACTCCTTCCTGCGCGATTTCATGCTCGACCGTCCAGAGACGTTTGACGCGGCTGAGCGCCTGGTGAACGAATTCGCCGAGTTGAATGCCGCCCATCAGGCCGTCGTGACGGCGCGCGAACAGGTGCAGACACTCGTGCCCGCGCGCCAGGAACATGGCGAGCTACAGGAACTGATCGGCCGGCAGCGTTCCGGCAAAGACGTGCGCGACGGTGTGGACGGCTACCGCGAAACGTGCCGCCTCGCGCTGCTCAAAGCGCGCATCGACGAACTGCGGGTGGAAATCGAAGGGCTGGAGGGCGACGCGCAGCGCAAGCGTGCCGCGCTTGAAAATGAGCGTGCGCAGTTGCAGGATCTGGAGCGGCAGCATCGCGAACTGGGCGGCGAGCGGATCGAACGGCTGGAAGGAGAGCGCGCCGCGGCGGAAAAGGCGCGCGAAGAGATTTCGCGCAAGCGGACTCGCGTGGAGGCGGCCTGCCGGAGGCTCGAATGGGAGATGCCGCAGACGCCGCAAGCCTTCGCTGAGCTGGCCGCGCAGGCGCGCAGCGAAATAGAGGACTGGCAGCGGCAGCGCGCCCGCACGCAGGAGCAGCAGTTCGCCCTGGTGAATCAGAAAGCCGAAAAGGAAGGGGAATTCGCCGCCGCCTCGGCGGAAGTGCGCGCCCTTCGCCGGCAGCCTTCGAATATTCCCGCCCACATGCTCGACTTGCGCGCGCGCGTGGCGCAGGAGTTGGCGCTCTCGGAAACCGCGCTTCCGTTCGCCGGCGAGTGGATCGACGTGCATCCCGATGAAGCCGCGTGGCAGGGAGCCGTCGAGCGCGTATTGCGCGGCCTGGCACTCTCCGTCATGGTGGAGGAGCGCTACTACGCGCGCGTCTCCGCTTACGTCAACGAATCGCACCTGAACGGGCGCCTGGTCTACCATCGTGTGGGCCGCCCGCACGAGGCCACTGCCCGTCCGCTACCCGCCAACTCGCTGTGGCACAAATTGCGCATCAAGTCCGGCGCTTTCGCCCCCTGGCTCGACGCCGAAATCAAGCAGCGCTTCGACTATATCTGCGCCGCCTCCCTGCAGGAGTTTCGCAATGCGGAGAAGGCCGTCACCCGCGAGGGCCAGATCCGGCACGGCAAGTCGCGCCACGAGAAGGACGACCGGTCACGGGTGGACGACCGGCGGCAGTGGGCCCTGGGCTTCGACAATCGCGAGAAGCTGGCGCTGTTCGAACGGCGCGCCCAGGAATTGGCCGATGAGATCGCCGCGCTCCAGCGCGCCGTCGCAGGCCTCACCGCCATGGACGAAAAACGCGCCGCCCGCGCGCTTGTCTGCCAGGAGGTGGCCAACATCGAGTGGCAGGAGATCGACGCGGTCCCGCTGGCCGACCGCATCGCGGCTATCGAACGAAGCTTGCGCGAAGCGCGCGAAGGCAACACGGTGCTGCAGGATATCGGGCGCCGCATCGAGAGCCAGAAACAGAAAGCCGGCAAAGCCGACGATGCGGTGGTGGCGGTGCGCGCCAAAATTCAGGCGCGGCAGGACGAGATGCGCGAGCGCGAGAAACGGCTTCGCCTATTGGGTGAAGAGCCCGCTCTCACCGTGGTAACGCCGGCGCAAAGCAGCGAACTGTCGGCGCGCTTCGGCGCGCAAAACGAACCGCTCACCCTCGATAATCTCGACAAGCTCTCGCACCGCGTGGAACGCGCCCTGGCCAACGAATTGGAGGAAATGGCGGGCCGCCACGCCAAATTGGTGCGCGCCATCGAAGATCGCTTCGCCGAATTTCGCCGCCGCTGGCCCATGGAAGCCGGCGACATGGACGCCACCGTGCAATCGGCATCTGACTATCTCGGCCGCCTCAAACGCCTCGAAACCGATGGCCTGCCGGCACATGAACAGCGCTTCTTCGATTTGCTGCGCAACCAGAGCCACCAGAACCTGGCGTCGCTTTCGACCTATTTGAATCAGGCGCGCAAGATGATTCTCGACCGCATGGAGCTGGTCAATGAAAGTCTCAGCAAGGCGCCGTTCGACACTGGGACCTTCCTGCACATCGACGCCAGCGACCGCCAATTGGAGGAGGTCCGGGAGTTCCGCCAGAAAATTCGGGAGGCGCTGAGCCACGCCTGGAATGACGACCGCCAGGAAGCCGAGACGCGATTTCTCACGCTCCGGGGTCTGGTGGAACGGCTGGGCAGCCAGGAAGCTGAGCAGCGCCGCTGGCGCGAGATCGTGCTGGACGTGCGCTTGCACGTGGAGTTCATTGCCCGCGAGATCGACCAGGAAAAACGCGAAATCGAGGTGTATCGCAGCGGCGCCGGGAAATCGGGCGGACAGCGGCAGAAGCTTGCAACGACATGCCTGGCGGCCGCGCTGCGCTATCAGTTGGGCGGGGTGGAGCACGGCGCGCCGAGCTATGCGCCGGTGGTGCTGGATGAGGCGTTCGATAAAGCCGACAACGAATTCACTACGCTGGCGATGAACGTCTTCGCCAATTTCGGATTTCAAATGATCGTGGCCACTCCGCTCAAATCGGTAATGACCCTGGAACCGTTCATCGGCGGCGCGTGTTTCGTTCACATTACCGACCGGCGCAATTCCGCCGTGCTGAATATCGAGTACGATGAGGCGCGCCAGCGCTTGAAACTACCGGATCCGGCGCGCCGCGAGGCCGGCCTTGCTATTCCCTGACGCCGTTCGCGCCCTGCTCACACGGCGCTATCGCGCGCGCCGCGGCGAGTGGCTGGCGGGCGGCGGCGCGTGGCCCATGGGGATCGCACTCGGCTGTCCCAACGAGGAGGAGGCGCAGCGCCAGCCTGACGCCGTGCGCGCGTGGTCGCATGCGTGGCGCGAGTGGCGGTGCGCAGGGCAAGTGACGTGGCGCCCGCACCACTGGCGCGCACTCGGCACGCAAAGCTTGCCCCTCCGGCTGACGCTGTGCGATGCCGGCGAAGCCGCCGCATGTGTGGATGAAAGCCGCAACTGGCGAACCGCGCGCGATCGGCACGCGCTTCTGGCGCCACGCTGGCCGCGCTTCGCTCGCTACTTCGAAGTGCTCGCCGGTTACTCCGACGTCGACATCGCACGCCTGGAAGCTCTGCTCGACTGGCTCGATCGCCATCCCGATTCGAATCTCTACCCACGGCAATTACCCATCGCCGGGCTCGATACCAAATGGCTCGAGCCGCGCCTGCCGCTGATTGCCGATCTGCGTGGCGCCGATCCAGGCCTGCGACCCCTGCCCTATCTGGTGCGCATCAGCATTCTGGATCGCGAATTGCGCCGCCGCATTGGCGGACTGGGCGATGTGTCGGCGCGGCTTGACGATCTGGTGGCGCTTGATCTTCCGGCGGTGCGCATCTATATTGTGGAGAACGTGCAGACCGGGCTGGCGTTCGAAGAAGAGCCCGGTGCTGCCGTTGTCATGGGGCTCGGATACGGGGTCGCGCAACTGGCACGCTTGCCCTGGGTGGCGCAGGCGCGATGCATTTACTGGGGCGATCTGGACACCCACGGGTTCGCCATTCTCGACCGCGCGCGCGCCGCGCTGCCGGGTCTGGAATCGGCGCTCATGGATGAGGAGACGCTGCTCGCATTCCGCGATCTGTGGGCCTACGAGAAGGAGCAGCATCATGCCGGCGCGCTGACGGCCCTTAGAACCGTCGAGCAGGACGTCTATCGCGGATTGAAAGAGCAGCGCTGGGGGCTGAACGTCCGCCTGGAACAGGAACGAATCCCCTGGGGTTTCGCCGCGCCCCGCCTTCGCGGCAGGTAACGACTCACAGATCCTTTATGCGATTCGCGGTCGATCGGCGGCGGTGCTCGCGTTGAAAATCGGCGCCTATGCTACACCCGCGGAGCATAAATAGGGGAACTTCCCCCGCCGCTCAGTGAACTTACAGACAGAGCCCCCTTCATGCGTTTTCTGATCGCCGCCCTTTTCCTTGTGGCCCCCGGACTGCTTCTGGCAATCGAACACTCCGGCACCGTGCGGGCGGCGGACGAGTTCATCCCCGGCGCCACCGTGACGGCGCGGCAGGGCGGCGCCAAGATCGTCACCTATACCGATGAGAATGGGCGCTATTCGCTCGATCTGACGCCCGGCGAGTGGCAAATCGAAATCCAGATGTTCGGCTTCAAAACGCTCACCTCCACTATCACTGTCCGGGACGGATTGCCCAGCAAGGATTGGACTCTCGAAATGCCACGGCCGGGAGATGCGGCCAAGCCTGCACCTGCTTCAGCGGCGGCGCCCAAACCTGCGGCGACAGCCGGCACCGGAACACCGCGGGCGGGCCGGGGGCGGTTCGGCGCACAGGGCCGCGGCGCGCTGCAGCAGGGTCGCGGTGGCGGCCGTCAGCAGCAAGCCGGCCAACCGGGATATCAGAATGCCGATATCACCGCGACTGACGCCGGCGCAGCGGCGCTTGCCCTGGCCGGCGGCGATGGTTCCGATATCGCCGCTACTGCCGATACGTCCGACGCCTTCATGGTGAACGGCAGCACCAGCGGCGGACTGGGCGCGGCATCCGACGATTTCGCGCGCATGGGCCGCGGCGGCCGGGGCGGTCCCGGGGGCCCTGGGGGTCCGGGCGCGCTCGGCGGGGACGGCAATGGATTGATGACGCTGGGAGCGAGTCTGGGCGCCGGTGGCGACCCGCTGGGTATGGGCGGCTTCGGCGCCTCGGGCGCCGATGCGGGTTTCGGACCGGGCGCCGGCTTCGGCGGTCCGGGAGGCGGGGGTTCGGGAGGAGGAGGCGGCGGCCGGGGTGGCGCCGGCGGCGGCGGCCGCGGCGGAGGGCGGGGTGGCGGCGGACGAGGCGCCGGACGAGGCGGCCGTGGACGCGGCCCCTTCGGCGGACAATTCGCGCAATTCGGAAATCGCCGCGGGCGCTTCCAGCAATCACCCTATCAAGGATCGATTGCCGTTACGGTGACCAATTCCGCGCTCAACGCGGCGCCGTTTTCGCTCAACGGCCAGAACCAGCCCAAGCCCTCGTCGGCGAATGAGACGTTGGCCTTCAACTTCGGCGGGCCGGTGCGTATTCCGCATGTCGTCAGCAACGATAAGTGGTCGTTCTACGTCAATTTCAGCAATCACGATGGGCGCACGGCGAACAATCTGGTGAATACCGTTCCCACCGACGCCGAACGGCTCGGCGATTTCTCCGCCGCCACCCAGACCGTCACCGTCGGCGGCGTCCGGCAATCGGTGCCGGTGGTGATTTTCGACCCCACCAGCAATTCGCCCTTCCCCAACGCCATCATTCCGGCCACGCGCCTCAGTTCGGTGGCATCCGGCCTGTTGAACTATTTTCCGCAGCCGACTTATCCCAATCTCTCCACTTATAACTACGCCATCTCGCAATCCACCCCCTCGATGAATAATTCCATCGGCGTACGCCTGCAGGGCTCCGTCACGGCCAAAGACCGCCTCAGCTTCAATGAGCAGTACCAGGTCCGGCATTCCACCTCTGAGCAGCTCTTCGGCTTCGACGACACCAGCAAAGGCTACGGCCTGAGCTCCAACGTGGGCTGGACCCATGTTTTCAAACCCCGCATCAACAACAGCGCGCAGCTCGCGTTCAGCCGGAATCTCGCCAAGAACCAGCCCTACTTCGCGTACAAGACCGATATCGAAGGCGAGCTTGGAATCGCCGGCGCCGACATCAGTCCCATCGATTACGGTCCGCCCAACTTGAGCTTTACCAACTTCGGGTCTCTTTCCGACGGGGCGTACAGCTCCACGCGCGCGCAGACCACCAACTTCACCGACACGTTCACCTACGTGGCGCACAAGAATCACAATCTGAGCTTCGGGTTCGGATACCGCCGCATGCAGAATAACGTGCTCTCGTACGCCAGCTCGCGCGGCAGCTTTTCTTTCGGCGGCGCCATGACCGAAGGCATCGAGTGCGGCAGCACGCAAGGACAAATCGTCAACGGGCCGGTCTGCGATGGCAGCAAGGTGGCCAACTCGGGATACGATTTCGCCGATTACCTGCTGGGCCTGGCGCAGGTCTCCAGCATTCGCACCGGCAACGACAACAATTATTTTCGCGGCTGGGCCACCAATGCGTTCGCCATGGACGACTGGCGTGCGGCCCGCGGCCTCACCATCAATTTTGGCGTGCGCTACGAGTACTTCGCGCCTTACACGGAACTGTACGGCCACCTGGCGAATCTCGACGTCAATCCCAGCTTCACTGCGGTGGATGTAGTGACCGCGGGCGGCACCGGCAGCAACGGTATCGGCAGCGTGGGATCGTATTTCGGCCGCTACCCCGCCAGCCTGGTGAAGGGCGATCCGCACGCCTTCTCGCCGCGTTTCGGGCTGGCGTGGCGGCCTTCGCAGAAGAGCAATCGCGTGGTCCGCCTGGGCTACAGCATTTTCTATAGCGGATCGAGCTACAGCAGCTTTGCTACGTCGATGGCCGCGCAGCCGCCGTTCGCCAACAACATCAACGACACTGGTACGTTGCTTACTCCGCTGCCGCTGCAGAACGCCTTCATCCCGCAGCCGGTCAACAACCAGTACTCCATCGATCCCAATTACCGTCTGGGATACACGCAGACGTGGACCGCCACCTACCAGCAGAACCTGCCGCACAATGTGGTCATGGAGCTGGAATACGTGGGCATCAAGGGCACCGGCCTGCCGGTCACGCTGCTGCCCAACCAGCCGACTATCCCGGCCGATAACAACGCGCCCCTGCGTATTCCCGGCGCGAGCTCGTTCACCTACCAGACCGACATTGCCGATTCCATCATGCACGCCGGACAGGTGCGTTTGACGCGCCGCTTCACCCGCGGAATCTCGGCGGTGGCGCTGTACACCTTCTCCAAGTCCATCGACGACGATACCAATCAGGCGCAGGACCCCTTCAACCTCAGCCTGGAGCGCGCGCTGTCGAGCAATAATCAAAGCCATCGGCTGAACGTGAATTACGTGCTGTCCTCGCCGGTGGGGGTGCGCGGTCTGTGGCGTAACGGCGGCTGGAAAACCCGCCTGCTCTCCGGCTGGACCACTTCCGGCGGCTTCACATATGCCACCGGCATGCCGCTCACGCCTACGCTCGCAGGCGTCGCCACCAGTTCCAAATTCTATCTGCGCCCCAACACCACCGGCGAGCCTCTCTACGCGGGCGGCTATCCGTACTTCAACCTGGCGGCGTTCTCCACCACCGCGCCGGTGGACGAGTATGGCGATGCGGGGCGCGACATCATCACCGGCATCCCCACGCTGAGTTTGAACGCGCAGCTCAATCGCGCCTGGCGCTTCGGCGAGACCCGCAAACAGATCCAGTTGTCGTTCCGCACCAACAATGTCCTGAACCACGTCTACATCAGCAATTTCGGCACGGTGGTGGGGTCGAGCAGTTACGGGCAGCCCACCGCGGCGTCGGGGACGCGAACGGTAACGTGCAATCTGCGCTTCAATTTCTGAGTGGCATATGCGAAAGATCTGGATCCCTGTAATAGCCTCGCTCGTCGCCTTCGGGCAGGGAAAAGCGCCGCAGAAGCCGCCCGCGGCGTCGACCACCATTCCGAATTACACCATCAATTCCAACCTGGTGATTGTCGACCTCACCGTGAAAGACAAGAACGGTAAGGCCATCGAAGGGCTGACCAAAGACGACCTGGTAGTGCTCGAGGACGGCAAGCCGCAGAAGATTTCGTTCTTCGAACCGCAAAAGCTCACGCTCGATCCCGAACCGCCGGAACCGCCGCCGTCGCTCGAAGACAAGAACGCTCTGCCCGATCCGCCTAAGACCACCATCGCCTCGGCTGGCAAAGATAAAGTCCAGTACCACGACAAACGCCTGATCGCGCTCTTCTTCGATTTCTCCAACATGCAGATCCCCGAGCAACTTCGCGCGCAAGACGCCGCGCTCAAGTTTCTCAACGAGCAGATCAGCTCCTCAGACCTGGTGGCCGTGCTGCTCTTTACCTCTGTGGTGAGCGTGAAGACCGATTTCACGGCCGATCGCACCCTGCTGACCGATGTCATCAAGGGCCTGCCCATCGGCGATTCCAGCGAGAACGCCGCCGCCGCGGACGACGCCAGCGATAACGGCGAAGACACCGGCGCGGCCTTCGTCGCCGATGAGACCGAGTTCAACATCTTCAATACCGATCTCAAGCTCGCCGCGCTCGAACAAGTGGTCCGGCAGTTGTCGACGCTGCCGGAAAAGAAGGCGCTGGTCTACGTCACCGGCGGCATCAGCAAATCGGGTTCGCTCGAAAACCAGGCGCAGCTCGAAGCCAGCATCAACGCGGCGGTGAAATCCAATGTGGCGATTTATCCCATCGATGCCCGCGGCCTGATGGCCGACCCTCCGGGAGGCGCGGCCTCCAAGGGTTCCTCGCGCGGCGGCATGAGTTTATCGAGTTATAACAGCCAGCGAGCCGGCATCAACGACTCGCAGGAGACGCTGGCCACGCTGGCGGCCGATACCGGCGGCAAAGTCTTCCTCGACAGCAACGATCTCGCGCTTGGCATCAAGCAGGTGCAGGAGCAATACGCCAGCTATTACATCCTGGGATATAACACGCAGAACAGCACGCTCGACGGCAAGTTCCGTAAGATCACCGTCAGGCTGAAGGAACCGATCGCCGGGGCGAAGCTCGATTTCCGCAGCGGCTACTACGCCGACAAGCAGTGGAAGAAGTTCAACGGCGACGACAAGGAACGGCAGTTGAAGGATGCGCTGATGTCCGACAATCCCGTGACCGACATTCCGCTGGCGGTGGAGGTGGATTATTTCCGCATCTCGCCAACGGCGTATTTCGTGCCGGTCTCGGTGAAGATTCCCGGGTCGGTGATCGCGCTGGCGCAGAAGCGCGCGGTGGGCGAGACGGAGTTCGATTTCATCGGCAATGTGATGGATGAGCGCAAGCAGGTGATGGGGATGGTGCGCGACTTCATCCACATCAAACTGCCCACCACCGATGCCGAGAAGGTGGCGCAGCGCAATTTCCATTACGATGCCGGCTTCACGCTTTCGCCCGGCCGATATCGCATGCGATTCCTGGTCCGCGAAGGCCAGTCCGGCAAGATGGGGACGTTCGACACCAGGTTCGTAATCCCCGACCTGGCCGCCGATTCCATGACGCTGAAGACCAGTTCGGTGGTGTGGAGCAGCCAGCGGGAGGCGCTCAAAGCCGCCGTGGGACAGGCCGAACAGATGACCAGAAGGAACGTCTCCGCCAACCCGCTGATTACCGGCGACGAGAAAGTCGTCCCCAACGTCGGCGACTACAAGGTCTTCCGCCGCGGACAGAATATGTATGTCGATTTCGATGTCTACGACGCCGCGCCCGACCCCAGGAACGCCGCTGCCCGCGACGTCAAAGTGGAGATGAGCCTGTTCAACCAGAAGGGCGACAAGACGTTCGAAGTGGGTCCGGTAACCGCCACGCAACTGGTGGCCACTCGCCCCGACGCCGTGCCTGTGCGTATCCAGGTACCGCTCAAGAATGTCGCGCCGGGCCGGTACACCTGCCAGCTAAACGTGATTGACGTGATTGGCCGCAAATTCGCGTTCCCGCGGGCAAGCGTGGTAATCCAGTAAGTTCCCGCTTTCTTTGATCCATTTCAAGGGGCGACACACACACCCACGCTAACCGCGGGACCGGGGCTGATAGCCGACACTGGGCCTTGCACCGCCAGATCAAAACAGACCGTGCCCGCGCCTGAACCAAGGGCACCAAGCTGCACATTGAACTGCGTAATGCCGGCGACCATCCCCGGGGCATCGCCTCCGTACAGCACGGTAGCGGAGAGCTTGAGCGATGTCGCGGGGCGTGGAGCCGGGAAGCTAAATGGAAAGCCTGTAGGAGGCGGGGGAGCGGTTGTCCCACCCGCCAGGCAATTCCCTTGGCAGGCGTCTGCCGCCATGGTTTGCACCTGGCCATCGGCGAGCGGGAAAAAGGTCGCTTGCCAACCGGTCGCATAGAACGTCACGATAGAGCCGCTCTTCGCCGGATTGGTGTACGAATTCAGCGTGCCGTCCTGATTGGAGACCGGTCCAAACGCCATCGGTGCGCTGGGAACGATCCACACCGGATAGCCGGAGCTTACGATGGTCGTCCCGTTCACCAGGTGAACGGTGGCGGCGGCGTTGTTGGTGAGTTCCATGGGGACGATGGCGTTGATTTGGTTCGCGCCGGCATATAGGAGCGGCATCTTCACACCGTTCATCGAAACCTCCACACCGGCAAGTGAGGTGGGATAGAAGCTGCCCACGGGCGTGGCCACGGCAGGAGTTGCCGGGCCGATGCCCACACCATAAATCGCGATCGCTTCCCCGGGGGCTAGCCGCGTGGTGGGGCTACTGCCGGCAGCGTTTCCAAAATAGGAAATTTGCGGCCCGGGTGCCGCAAACGGGTCGATGGCGGAGACAAACCCGCCGAGTCCGGCAGCGTGAACAAGGCCGGAGGGGTCGACGGCCAGCGATTGCCCCACCGTCCCAGTGGGAGCGAGGGCCGAGTAGATCAGGCCGGAGCCTGCCGCATTCAGCCCCGCCACGTAGTCATTACCCGGCGTCAATCCGTTTTGGTTGGGCAACGTCGGCGTGCTGGGCGAGCCGTTCGCCCAAACATTTCCAGCGGCGTCGAGGGCGATCGAATTCAGAGGGTCGAAAAAACTCGCCCAGACCAGCGCGCTGCCCGTGGGATTCAGCTTCGCCAGAAACCCGTTGTAGATGCCGTTGGGAGAGGCAGAGCGGAAGGAGCCCGGCGTCGCCGGAAAATCCGGGTCGGTGGTCTGGCCGCCTAAGTACGCATTGCCCTCTGCGTCGACGGCGATGGCGGCGAGCGTGTACTGCGGATTGGTGGTCCCGTTGAGCGGTTGTCCCGGTCCTAGAAAGGTGAGATAGCTCAATCCGCTGCCGCCGGCGGTGATCTTGGCGACAAATGCGCCTTCACCGTTGGGCGCGAGCACGCCCGGAGTGGTGGGGAGACCGGTGGCATTGTTGGCGTTGCCCGCGATGTAAGCGTTCCCCGCCGGGTCCACCGCAATGCCGACGCCTTCCCACGCGTCGGAGTTGATACAGGGGCCGGACTGGGGGTATTGATTGCAGGGCGGGTTCAGGGGGATCGCGCCGGAGTACAGAATCTTGTCGCCGGCCGGCGATATGGACGCGATGATTGCGCCCGGGATGGGAAGGCTCTGACTCAGAGTGCCGAACGGCATTCCCGGGGTGTGCGGAAAGTCGGTTGCCTGGGTATAGCCGGTCAGGTAGAGGTTGCCGCTTGTGTCGACGGCGAGTGCGCTGATCGCGCTTTGCCCCAGCGTGCCCCCGAAGAAAGTGGAGTAGAGGACGGCGGTGCCGTCGCTGCTGAGTTTGGTGACGAAGCCGCTTCCCACGGGAATGCCATTCTCCGTGCCGCCCGCCCACATCTGCGTTTGCAGAGCGTGGCTGATCGGAAAATCGGGCGATGTCGTCATCCCTGCGATATAGATATTCCCCGACGGATCGACCGCGATCGCGTTCGCCGTGTCGACACCCTGGCCCGCGAAGGTGTCGGTGAAGACCACGTTGCCGTTGGGATCCAGTTTGGTGACGAAGACGTGAGCCTGCGTGCCGATCTGCGAATTAATGAAGGCCGGCGCACCGGCGAGCTGGGTGCTGCCTGCTACGTAGGTGTTGCCGGCGGAATCGGTGGCGATGGCGGACGGGGTGAGCGGGTATGGACCGCTCAGCGCTGTGGCGAATTGACCCGCAAACTCAACTCGCGGAGTTGCACTCAACAGCACCAGACAGAGGAATGGTCGAACGGTCATGGCGTCGCCTTAGCATGCCGGATGCCGAACCTTCGAACGTGGAGTCGGGTTGTGCGAGCCATCCGGCATTTTGCCAGCGGTGATGGGGATCGCGAGAAGAGCGAGCGCCGGTGAGCTATCGGGCTCTGCGCGATTGCCGTTTACCCGTGTGGACCGCCGTTTTCGGTGCCGTCGCGGTCTCCTGGCCCGGCGGCTTGCGGGTCATGGCGATGCTCTTTTTCAGCGCTTCCTGAGGCGGGGGGCGCCCCTGCCCCGCCAGTGCGCACGCCGGCTGCGCCTGTCGTGGATATCCTCGGGAGCAAACGGCGCTTCGATCATATCGAGAAATGTCTTCGCGAGTTCCAGTTCGTTCGCCGCCACGTCTACATTTGCGCGAAACTCGTTTTCGAACCGAATCTCGTCCGTGTAGAACATGGTGTGGGCCAGTATGCCGTGTTCGCCGGGACGCACAATCACCACGTGCTCCCGGCCATACATGCCGACGCGCGCAAGAGCAACGTGGTGCGTTTCCTTCAAGGCATCAAAGAGAATGGCGTACGGCTTCTCGCCGCCGCGATCCGGCACCACGTAATACGAGGTTTCAAAGAACACGGGATCGATCTCCGACAGGCGGACAGACCTGACGATTTCCATGTTCGGGGACGTCCTTCGTTGCAGGCTCTTCAACTCGGCACGGTCGAATGTGACGTACCGGTCCGGTTCGACCTCATAGCCGCGGAGGACGTCTGTGCGGCTGATCGGCTGTTCACCGCCAGACAGCACCAACGATTGCCGGACACGACTGACAGGGCCGTCGAGGGGGGCGGTCTCCGGCTCGCTCGCCCGGTTCCTGCCGTTGGACGTAATGCATGCGCACCCGCTCCGGCCGCGCGGAAAAGCTTTACGGGGATCGAAATCAATCCGAACGTCAGATGCCCCTTCCAGACGATCGACGGCATACTACTGCGGATCATACTAAGAATTTCCCAGGGGATGTGCGAGCTGCCATACCGTAGGGCCCCGAAGCAAGCCCGGCTTCCGGCTGGTACAATTCCGATAGGTCTGCCATGAAACGCAGGATCCTAACGCTTTCGAGCGAACGCCGTTCACTCCGCCCGGCCGCGACCCGCCCCGGAACGGTCTTCCCGGGATAATCGCAAGGAAAGGAAATCAGGGGACCATGTATGCCGGCCCGCCAGGCACTGCGCCCGGCGAGCGAGTTCTGCCAACGATCGCTACCATGCGGCCGCAGCTCGCCATAATGCCGGCGAGCACCGCCTCTGGCACTCCGCGTGCCTTCCCCCGTTACGAATATGCCTGTTCCATCCGGTAGCGCAATTTACTTTATCCTTCTCGCCAGCGCCTTCTTCCTCTACTGGATCTGTTCCCCGTCGCGGCTGGCGCGCCTCACCGTCATCCTCGCTGCCAACCTCCTCATCTGCGCTCACTATGGCCTCTTCTACGTCGTCCTGATTCCCGCCTGCGCTGCCATCGACTTCGTCATCGGCCTCGGCCTGCTGCGCTTCCGCGCGCCCCTCCTCCGCCGCTTGCTGGTGGGCCTCAGCGTCCTGGTCAATCTGTCTCTGCTCGTCGGCTCGCGCCATATGGGTTTGTTCCTCAAACAGGGCTGGGACTGGATCTTTCCGCTTGGCCTCTCCTTCTATACGCTGCAGGCCCTCACTTACACCATCGATCTCTACCGCCGGGACGCCGCGGGAACGTCCAGCCTGCTGGCCCACCTTTCCGCCGTGTCGTTCTTCCCCACCCTGCAGGCCGGCCCCATCACGCGCGTGGACGAGCTCGTCAAACAGTTTTCCAAGAGTCCCCTTCTCAGCCGCACCGATGGCGGGCGCGCTCTGTTCCTCATTGCCACCGGCGTCCTCAAGAAGGCGCTGATCGCCGACTTTCTGGCCGAAAACCTGGTGAATCGCGTCTTTGATACGCCCAATCTCTACAGCGGTGCGCAGGCGCTGCTCGCGGTCTACGCATACTCCCTCCAGCTCTACTTCGATTTTTCGGGCTACACCGATATCGCGCGCGGCTCCGCCATGCTGCTCGGCCTCACCCTTCCCCGCAATTTCGACCGGCCGTATCTCTCGGCCAACGTGGCGGAATTCTGGCGGCGCTGGCACATGAGCTTCTCCAACTGGCTGCGCGATTACCTTTATTACTCTATCCCCGGCAAACGCACCACCGTCATGCCTTACCTTGGCCTGGTGATCACCATGCTGCTGGGAGGCCTGTGGCACGGCTTCGCCTGGACGTTCGCCATCTGGGGATTGCTGCACGGGTGTGCCCTGGCCGCTACGCGCCTCTGGCAGACACTGCGCGGGCGCAATCGGCCGCGTCCCAGCCCGCTGGTTCACGCCGCCACCGTCTTCGCCACCTATCAATTCGTCTGCTTCACCTGGATCTTCTTCCGCGCCGCGAGCCTGCGGGAAGCCATCGAGATTCTGCAGCGGATCGGGTCCCTGAGCATGGGTTTGGATGCCGTTCCGCCGCTGCTCTGGGGCGTGCTGGCGGTCTCCGCCGCCCTGCTCTTCACACCCAAGCAGTGGTACCTGCGCGCCATGGAGAGCTTTGCCGCCAGCCCCTTCTATGTACACGCCGCGGCGCTGTTGGGGGTTGCGGTAGCTATTCAGCTTCTGGGCGGACGGGGAAATGTGGCGTTCGTGTATTCGCGGTTCTGAGCTATGAAATCCTTCCCCAGCCAAACCGCTCTCACCGTCGTGATGCTGGCAGCCCTGCTCGCCGGCGCGCATCTGCTCTTCCCAGCCGTCCGCGGCGCCGCGCCCGGGCAGTTCGTCTCCCTGGTGGATTTCCCGCCGGAGACCACCCTGCTCAGTCCGCTGGTCCGCCACGTCGACCCCGCGCCTCCCCCGCCCGCCCCCGTAGTCAAAGGCGTGGTGGCATCCGCACTGTTGGACGATGCCTCGCCGGCCCTCGATCACTTCTACGCTTCGCTCTGGCGCACCGGACAGCAGCAGCCCGGCGCCGTCACTCGCATCGTTCATTACGGTGATTCGCCCAGCACCGCCGACCTCATCACCGGCGACGTGCGCACCCTTCTGCAAAACCGCTATGGCGACGCCGGCCACGGGTTCGTCCTCATCGCCAAGCCCTGGGCGTGGTACCGGCACAACGGCGTCGAGATCACGGCATCGGGATGGAGTATGAGCCGCGCCAGTTTCTCGGAATCGCGCGACGGCCTCTTCGGCTTGGGTGGCGTCTCTTTCACAGGCGGCGCCGGGGCGTCCAGCAGTATCGTCTATTCCTCGCCGGGACATACTCATTTCGAGGTCTGGTATCTCAAACAAACCGGCGGCGGTGCGCTCACCGTCACCGGCGACGGTCAGCCCCTCGGAGAGGTCGATACCAACGGTCCTGACAAGATGCCCGGCGTCGCTGAGTTCGATGTCGCCGCCGGTGTGCACACGCTCGAACTTCGCGTCGTGCGGCCGCCGGTGCGCCTGTTCGGCGTGGTGGCGGAAAAAAATCGCCCCGGCGTGGTCTATGACACTCTCGGGCTCAACGGCGCTTCGGTGGTGGTGCTCTCGCAATTGATGAACGCCAAACACTGGGCCGCGGAGTTGCGCCTGAGGCGCCCCGACCTGGTGGTGGTGAACTATGGAACCAACGAGGCCGATTTCGCTTCCTACATCGACCACCAATACGAAAAGGAACTGCGCGAAGCCATCCGCCGCATTCGTGCCGCATTGCCCGAGACGTCGATCCTGATCATGAGCCCCATGGATCGCGGCCACCATGCCGGCGACGGGATCGAGACCATGCCCACCATTCCGCGCCTGGTCGAGATACAGCGCCGTGTCGCGCGAGAGACGGGCTGCGGTTTCTTTGACACGTTCCACGCCATGGGCGGCGAGGGCACTATGGCGCGCTGGTACAACGCTAGGCCGCGCCTGGTCTCCGCCGACCTCATCCACCCGTTCCCCGCCGGCGGCAAGCTGATCGCGGTAGTGGTGGAGCGCGAACTCGCCGCCGGGCTCAATCGCTATAAGCTCCGCCAGCTTCAGACAACTGCGGCGGTTCGCGGAGGGAAGGGGAAGCACTAGTCGCAGCGCCACCGCGACCCAATGTTAGGCTAGTCACAGGCGATGAGATTCCGGCCGCTTACCATCACTGCATTCTGTCTGGCCGGAACGATTCTCTCCTTCCCCGCCTCTTCCTTTCAAACCGCCACCGCCAGAAAACGGAAGCCCGCGCCCACCACGGCCGTCCGCATCACTGCCGTCGCGCGCGCCGCCGCCGCCGCTAAAGTGGACCAGTATCTGGATGACTCCGCCGGCATCAGTCTCTATCAGCCGGGCGCGCTGGTGCCGGTCTTCGAGCAACTCTCCCGCCTCAGCGCGGGCGACGATCCGAAGTCCCTCCACATTATTCATTTCGGCGACTCGCATACTGCCGCCGACGAGTGGACCGGCGGCTTACGCGATCTGTTCAAGCAAAAGTTCGGCGACGGCGGGTCCGGCTTCTCGGTCGCGGGCCGGCCGTTCCCCGGATATCGCCGCTTCGACGCCCGCGGCGGCGCCTCCACCCTCTGGCATTCCTACGGCGGACGCGCCGGCACGGGCGACGGCTACTTCGGGCTCGGCGGCGTCAGCATTTTCTCCTCGATCCCCGGCCAATACGTCTATCTCGATGCCGAGTGCGGCCGCCTCGAAATCGATTACCTGCTCCAGCCGGGCGGCGGATCGCTGGCGCTTTACGACAACGACCAGCGCATCGATCAGATATCCACCGATGGCGAACTTGGCCCTGGTTTCTCCACCTACGACATCGCACCCGGCCCGCATCGCTTCAAGCTGGTCACCCTTAGCGCCCGTCCGGTCCGCCTGTTCGGGTGGGCCGCCGACCGCAACACCGGCGTCACTTATGAAGCGCTCGGATTGAACGGTGCCGAAGCCGCCGTCATCGGACATTGGAACGAGCAGGCGACGGCCACTTACTTGCAACATCGCAATCCGGGATTGATTGTGTTGGCATACGGCACCAACGAAGCCACCGACCCGGCCTGGGACGCGGACAGTTATCAGGCCATGTTCACCGACCTGCTCGATCGCCTACGCCGTGCCGTGCCCACCGCCTCCATTCTGGTCGTAGGTCCGGGCGACCGGTGGCGCTACGTGCGCGGCCGCTGGCAGATTGTGGACGGCATCGATAAGATCGTTGCCGCCCAGCAACTCACCTGCAAAGAGCACGGCTGCGCCTTCTGGGACACGCGCGGCCGCATGGGCGGCAAGGGCGCGATGCGCGACTGGGTGAACGCCGGACTCGCCCAAGCTGACCACGTACACTTCACCTCTGCCGGATACCATCGGCTCGCCGCCGTAATGTATTCCGACTTGATGCAGCAGTTCGACGCTTATCGAAAGAACCGTGCTGAAATGGGAGTAGTTGCCGCTCATGGACACGCAAACCAAGATCATTGAGATCTGCCAACAGGTCGCTGGGAAACCCATCGACGTTGCGCCCGACGAATCGCTTTTCGAATCGGGTATTCTGGATTCCTTCACACTGGCCGATCTGGTTACCGCGCTCGAAAAAGAATTTTCGGTGAAGATTCCCGATTCCGATCTCTCGCCGCGCAAGTTCGATTCGGTGGAGCGCATCCAGGCGTATCTGCAGAGCCGGATGTGAGCCGTGCCATACCTTCGCGCTTTCGGATCGGCGATGCCCTCCCGCATCGTGGATAACGCAGAACTGGCGCCGCTGGTGGGCGCCGATCCGGCCTGGATCCTGCACGCCTCGGGCATCGAACAGCGGCGCTACGCCGGTGCCGGTGAGAGTGTCGCCACGCTGGGAATCGCCGCCGCCAAAGACTGCCTCGCGAACGCCGCCGTCGCCGCCGCAGATGTGGGCTTGGTGATCGTCTCCAGCGGATCGGCGGAGCAGCGCTTCCCCGGCCCCGCCTCGGTGATTGCCGCCGCCGCAGGCATCGCCGGGAAGCCCGCCATCGATTTGCCCATGGCCAGCGCCGGCAGCCTTTTCGGCATCGCGCTGGCCGCCCAATTGGCGCCGCGCTATGGTCACGTGCTGGTGGTGGCCTCGGAGATCATGTCGCGCGTGGTGCACTTGCATCCCACTGGCCGCGACACCGCTATTCTCTTCGGCGATGGCGCCGGGGCCTGTCTGGTGAGCCACGACAACGGCTTCGCCGAAATCGTCGATTCCGCCCTGGCCACCGACGGCGATTTCGCGGAGGCGCTACGGCTTGATTTCGATGCTCCGCTCTACATGGATGGCCGCAGCATCATCCTGCAAGCCTCGCGCAAGCTGCCGCGCATCATCGGCGAGGTCCTCGACCGCCATCAAGTGAAGGCTTCCGCCATCGGCACGTTTCTGATGCATCAGGCCAACGGGAACCTTATCGTGCGCGTAGCTCAGGCGCTCGACGTTCCCGGCGAGCGCTTCTTCCGCAACATCGCCAAGTACGGCAATACCTCGTCGGCGTCGCTCCTCATCGCTGCCGACGAATGGTGGCGCGAGCGCGAGAAGCCGCTCGCCGCTCCCATCGTCATGGCGGCCTTTGGCGCGGGCCTCAACTGGGGCGCACTGCTGGCACGTCCGGTCTGACAATGACCGCGTGGCGCAGGTCTGGCCGCACGCTTGCATCGCGGAACTCCCGAGTGGAGGCAGAGTGTGAGCAGAGTGCTGATGAGTTGTTCATTCCTGATATTCACCGCAGTCGGACCCGTTCGGGCGATCTCCGTGGCGACTGTCGGCGACAGTTTCGCGGATTCCCTATATAATGCGCTGCGCGCGCGCCCCGATCTGTTGCAGCGCTACGGCGTGCACCTGGCGCGTTGGAGCCGGCCCATCGTGGGGCTGGCGCGCACCGACTATTTCGATTACGTCGCGTCACTGCGCGAGTCCGCGACGCTGCCGGTAGACGTGTGCCTGGTGCAGATCGGCTCCAATGACATGCAGAGCATTCCATCGCCGCAGAAGCAATGGATCGCCTACGGTTCATCGCCGTGGAGAGAGGCGTATCGAGACCGCACGCGGGAGCTGGTGAAGCTGCTGCTCGATCGGCGGTGCGGACAGTTGATCTGGGTGCTGCAACCCGCCTTCGAAAAGCGTAGCGCCCTGGCGTGCCACCGCGAGCTGATCGATGAGATCCAACGCGAGGCGGTGGGCCGCGACCGCACGCGCATCCTGGAACTCTCCACCTCCGAAGCGGATTACGGTCCGGACCAGACCCATTTCAACCGGGCGTACCTGCTGCAGCTTGGACCGGCGCTGTTTCAGGCCGTAGACACATCGCGTCAGCTTGTACACATGGGCTGCCTGGCGTGTCATCGGAACCTGGAGACGTTGACCATGCCGCCGGCCCTGCTGCCGCTACGGACCTGGCGCAGGGAGTTATCAGCCGACGTCTGGGCGCCGCAGCGCGTGGGAGCGCAATGCCGCACTCCCGTCGTGCGGCGCGTTGTCGCCAGAGTAGCGCGAAGAGCGGCGCATTCCCGCGCGGTGCGATGAGCGGCGAACTGTCGCTTGACGCAGCGAGCTGTCCGTCGCAGCGGGCGGGAGCGGAATGTCGCATTCCCGCTCGGTGGCAATGAGCGGGCTACCGGGCGGATGTCGCCGTTGCCACCGTCAGGTTTATCGGTGGGGCCGCCACCCCTCCTACCGTCACCACCGCCTGCACCGCACCGGGCGCAAGGCTGGCCGGCACGATGAAATCGATTTGCGTCACTCCCGCCAGCCCAAAGGGGATCGCTTGAAACAGCGGCGTGGTGGCCACCCCGCCTACAGTCAACGTGAGCGGCTGCCGTGGCTGCGGATAGGTTGTGGGATCGGTGCTATAGTACGGCCCCGCGCCGGTTCCCAGGCCGGGTGTCACGTCGCCTTCCCCGGTCATGAACAGCAGCAATACCTGTCCCGCCGAGACGGCCGACACTTCGGCGCCGCTCAAATTGTCGATTGCGGCCGGAAACAGGCCAGGCGCGGTCGCCGCCACCGAAAATGGAAGTGCGGCGACCTGCCCGTTGTTATTGATGGCTAGTACCGCCGTACCCGCGCCGGTCTCGTATGGGATCTGTACGTTGACCTGTCCCGGAGAAGCGTAGTAAAGCGGTGCGCTCACGCCGTTGACCGTGGCCGACACGCCCGCCAGTGAGAACGGAAGAGGCAGACCCGATGCCTGCAGCGCTGTTCCCGCCGGCGCCAGATCCGTTCCGAAGACCGCCGCCACCATTCCCGGCGCCGCCGTCAGACCGCCGGAAAAGTTATTGACCAGGCCCGCGATCGACATGGCGGAAGCGCCGCCCACAGTCAACGTCACCACGACATTGGCCACCTGGGGCTGCGCGGCCGCGGCCCCGATCGACAGCACCGCCGTGTATGCTCCCGGCGACAGTCCGGCCGCGGAAGCGGAGAGGTTGACGGTTCCCGCCCCGGTCCCCGACATCGGCGAGACCGTCAGCCAGCGGCTGGCCTGATTGGCGGGCGTCATGGTGACCGTCCACGCCGGCGAGCCGCCGCCGAAGCTCACCGGAATAGCGGCCGGGGCCACCGTGCCGGTGGCGTCCGCGCTCAGGCTGACGGTCATCCTGTTCTGCGGGGAAGAGAGCGAAGGCGGCGCATTAGATGCAGCTGTCATGGTGGCGCTGATGGTTGCGGTAACGATCTGGTTGTAGGTGCCGCTGAGCGAGGCGCCGGTCAGTTTGGTTTGCGTGACTCCGGTGTTCGAAAAGCACAGCGTTCCCTGGAGAAATCCGTAGGGAGCCAAACGTGTCGCGCCGAAAATGTTGGGGATCTGCGAGGTGGTGTCGGCGCCATTTACCGACATCGCAGTGAGCTGGGTGAGGAAGCCGCCGGTCTCCTGCACGCTGATCTGCTGGGTCCACTGGCAGTTCGACGGCGCCTGCGGATTCTGCGCCACCAGCGGCAGCGGGGTGGTGAGCGAGATTCCCGGTACGAAAGTGGTCGCGGGCCCCGCGAGGAAAGGAACCGAGACCTGTTGCGTCCATGTCTGCCCGTTGGCATCCCGTCCCGAAAAAGAGAAAACGCGATTAGCCGGCGGGGACGAGATTGAAGCATCGAGCTCCGCAAAAATCGCGCCGTTCGCCGGGATGCGCGTGGAGTTCCAGAAGGTGAGATTCTGCGTCGTCCCGTCCACCGTGAAACTCGTCAGGGTGGTTGCGACGCCGGCTCGTTCCACCAGGGCCACGTCGTACGGCCAACCGCCGAAGCCGTCTTCCATCACGGGGTTCGGTGTGATCAGAGGAACCACCGCCGAGGCTCCGGTCTGCGGATAATTTACCGTCACCATCGCCGCGCCGGCTGAGCTGTCGTAAACCAGATCGCCGCTGTACACCGCGCGGATGGTCCCGCTGCCTAGTGAAAGCAATGACGCCGGCGCGCTCAGGCTGGCGGTCCCGCTGGCGTCCAGGGTCGCGCTTCCAACCGGGAGTTCGCCGGTTCCGGTGTTCGTCGAGACTTGTGCGGTATTAATCCCCGGCGCCCCATCCACCGTGAACGCCACCGATCCGGTAGGCGCAGACTTGCCCGTGCCCGTGACTGTGGCCGCCAATTGTACGGTGGCGCCGGGAGCGGCCGACGCCGGATTCGCGGTGAGCGTCACGGTCGCGGCCGGGCCGCGATTCCAGGTGCTGGCCAGCAGGTTGAAGTCGATCGAACCGAGCCCCGTGGCCATATCGTAACCGGGACCTGCGGCAAAGCCCAGCAGACCGTCCACGCACCCTGCTGTGCCTTGCGTGCACGAAACCCTGTTGTCGCCCGAGGTAATGTCGTGGAACGCGGGACTGCCCGACTGGGCCATGCGATATAAAGCGGGATTGATATTCCCCAGTCCCGGCGCGGAGAGGGTCCCGTTCGAAATCAGATACTGGTTCAGCAGGGCGAGCATCCCGGCAAATACCTGGGTCGATGCCGAGGTTCCGCCGTTGTATGAGAGCGTGCCAAATGACTCCACCAGGTACGGATCGTGATCCCACGACGCTGTCAGCGAGATATCCGGCAGGTCGCGGGCGCCGTCGTTTGGAACGCCCGGGCCGGCCTGCCATGCAGGCTTCGGAAAAAGTGCGCTCGGCCCGCCGCCGCCGGCGGCCAATGGGGTCACCGCCGAATCGTTCCAAGGCATCTCGGGAACGTAGGAGATCACGGAACCGCCGGTGGCGCCGTTGCTGGTGGCCCAATATTGCCCGCCGCCTTCATTGAGCTCGGTACCGCCTACCGCCGTGACCTCCGGGAAACTCGCCGGCCAACTTGCCGTCAGGCCGGTTGACGCTTGCGAACTTACATTGTTCCGGTCACAGGTCGCCGCGCCGCTATCCCCGGAGGCTGCCACAATTGTGATTCCTTGGGCGTTCGCCTGCTGGGCCACGGCCTCGAATGCGCTCGTTTCCCCCAGTTCGCACCTTCCGAAACTGAGGCTGATCACCTTGCCGAGGTCCTGGTCTACGGCATACTGGAGGGCGGTGTAGATGTCTTGGGCGTACGCATAGACGATAGTCGCTTTGGGAGCGATGGCTCCCGCCCATTCCAGGTCAAGATCCGCCTCGCCCAGCGGACCCGGTTGGATGCCGGGATCCGGGCCGAACAGCATGAGCTTAGGGTTATTCACCGGAAGCCGGTAGTATTGCCGGAAGATTGTGATATCGGAAAGATAAATGCCCGACTCGCCGATCACCACGATCGTTTCCCCGGCGCCCGTGATTTGGGCGCTATAAATCGGCTGCAAGTCGTAGAGGGTAGTCAGGTCTCCGGGAGCCAGGTAATGGTAGCCGTTGCTGTCGTATTTGGGAGACGGGGCGCCGGCGGCGGGGTCAGCGCCATTCGGGACTGGCGTCGGACTGGGACGCTGCGCCTCCGGACGGAAGTCGTTCAGTCCGCGGAATCCCGCCACGACGTTCCCGAACGCCTCCGGCACCGACGGTTCCCAGGCGTTGGCAATATGCGTGACACCGTCGCTGCGATAGCGGTGAAATTCGGTGTGGAGCGCCTTCCCTATGTTCTCCGCCGTCCCGCTGAAAGTGATCCAGTGCCGTCCGCGGGCCACATCGCCGATATGCAGGCCTTGCGATTCCAACCAGGTTCGCAGCTTGGCGATATCGCCGTCGCTCAGTCCGAATCGTCCGGCGAATTGCTCGGGCGTCAGCCATTTGCGGTAGTTCGCCGACCCGGGCGTCATCTGTTCCAGCAGGAACGGCTGCAGCTTGGAATCGGGCCGTAGCAGGAGGGTAACGGAATTGAGCTCCGCTCCGGCATCGGCTACCCCCTGATCGAAGCGCGCCTGCGCCAGGGGGTGCACATTTCCCGGAATCACTCTGCTGCGGCTATAATTCACCGGCCCGGTGATTCGATCGGCAGCTCCGGATGCACCCACGGGCAACCCCAGCAATACCGCCAGGCCCACTAAGACTCCGCTTATTCTCATAGATTCGACCAATAAATCTAAGTAACAGGTTCGGAGCAATTCTATATTAGTATTGGAGCCCCTGCAATTGGGGCATTAGGGCTAGCGGGAAATCCTACAAAGTGTTGAAAAAGAAATTGTCGGAAATGGCGGTTTTCTATCCGCTCGATCTGAACCCTCAGTTCGCCCGCAGCGCCACTGAGGGGTCGATCCGCGAGGCGCGCCGCGCCGGCAGATAGCCGGCGATGGCCGATACCGTTCCCAGCACCACCAGCATCGCCAGGAAGGTCATCGGATCGCCCGCCTTCGTCTCGAACAGCATGCCGCTGATCCAGCGCGCGAGCACCCAGGACGCCACCCCGCCGATCGCCATGCCCGCCGCCGCCAGCGACAGCGTATGCAGAATGATGCGCGCCTGCAGATTTCCGGCCGATGCGCCCAGCGCCATGCGAATGCCGATCTCCTGCGTCCGCTGGCTCACCGAATACGAGATCACGCCGTAAATGCCGAGCGACGCCAGAATCAGCGCGAAGAGCGCGAAGGCGCCCAATAGCACCACCACGAAGCGCCGCGGCGAAACCGCCTTGTCCACAAGTTGTTGCACCAGCCGGAAATCGTTCCCCGTGAGGCTATGATTGATGGGCTTGAGGGCGGCGCGAATGGCGGCAGCGAACTGCTCCGGCGGAAGGGTGGTGCGCACCACCAGGTCCACCGATGACCAGTCGCGACCCTGGCGGATGGGCTGATAAAACTCCATCCCGGAGCCCTGTTCCAACGCCAGGTGGCGGACATCGCCCACTACCCCCACAATGCGGCGATCCTTATCCGTGCTGAGGATCTGGCCGATCGCGTCGCCTCGCGGAAACAAGGTGTGCGCCATGGTCTCGTTGATCAGAATCACGGGATCGTCGGTAGCGCCGTCGCGCGGCGAAAGGTCACGGCCCGCGCGAACCGGTATTCCCATCGCCGTGATGTAGCCGTCGCTGACCACACGTACGAAGGCCACCGGATTCTTTCCCCGTTCGAATGTCCGTCCCTTGACGCCGATGCCCCAACTCCGATTGCGTCCCAGCGGCAGGGAATCGGTGAGCCCGGCGTTGACCACACCGGGCACGGACTTGGCGCGGCGCAGCACTTCATCGAAGTAGGCGTCAGCCTCTTCCTGCGTCTTGAAATTCTGATCCGGATCGACGCGCAACGATGCCACGCGCTCCGGATTAAACCCCAGGTTGACGTCAAGCACCTTAACGAAGCTGCGAATCAGCAAGCCCGCGCCCACCAGCAGCACGCAGGCAAATGCGATCTCCGAAACCACCAGCCCGCCGCGTATCCAGCCGCGTCCTTTACCCTCGGTAGACCCGCGATTGCTGTCCTTCAGCACGTCGTGCAGCGCGTTGGCCGGAATCTGCAGGGCCGGCGCCAGTCCGAACAGAATGCCGGTAGCGATCGCCATCAACAGCGTGAACGCCAGCGCCTGTCCATCGGTGCGGACGTTTTCGAGCAGCGGGATGTTGATGGAATTGAGGTGTGCCAGGGCGCGCGTTCCGCCCAGCGCGAGCAGCACACCGAGCGCCGCGCCGCAACAGGAGAGCGCCACGCCCTCAGTCAGCATCTGGCCGATGAGCCGCCATTGCCCGGCGCCCAGTGCGGTGCGGATCGCGATCTCTTTCTGGCGGGCTGCCGTCCGCGCCAGCAGCAGGTTGGAGAGGTTGGCGCACACAATCAGCATCACCACACCCACCGCGCAGGCCAGCACCAGCAAGGCCAGCCGCATGCGCCCGCTCACATGCTCGGCGAGCGGAGCGATGTGGCCTTCGAAGCTGTTGCGCTCCGGGTGTGCCTGCTTCATGCGCTGCGCCAGGATGCGCAACTCGGCCCGCGCGCCGGCTATCGATGCGCCCGGTTTCAGCCGCGCCACGATCGCCATGGTATTGCCCCAGCGATTGGTCTCCGGCGAGAGCGGGAACGGCGAGAACATGTCGATGTGGCTGCCGGGAGCGAAGATGGAAGAGAAATCGAACGATGCCGGCAGCACGCCCGCTACCGTGACGGGGTTGTTGTCGATGGTCAGCGGGCGGCCCACGATGTTCGGGTCGGCGGCGAAGCGCCGCTCCCAGAATCCATGACTCAGCAGCACAGCCCGCGATCCGTTCCACTTGCACTCGTCGGCGGTGAACTGCCGTCCCAATTCCGGCGCGAGTCCCAGCACCGGAAAGAAATTACACGATACCGGCACACTGCTCACGCGCTCGGGAGTTTCACCGCCGAGCACGTTGTCGCCTACCCCGTAGAAGGCGAAATAGCCGGCCAGATCGCTGTACGAATGGCTCTGCTCGCGCAAATCGATGAGGTAGTCCACCTGCGTGGTCTGCCCGGACAGCCCCGCGACGTCGAAATTGGTAATCCACACCAGGCGCTGCGGATCGTGAAACGGCAGCGGACGCAGCAGCAGCGCATTCACCACGCTGAAGAGAGTGGAACTGGCTCCGATTCCCAACCCGACAATCAGGATCGCGAAGGTGGCGAATCCCGCATCGCGCCGAAGCGAGCGGAACGAGTAGCGCAGGTCTTTCCAGAAGCCATCGAGCCAATTTGGTCGCACGAATTGTTGGACGCCTCACTTACCGGACCGTTAGTGCCGGCTCTTCAATGATAGAATCGGGAACACCCGGATGCGCCGCACCCTCGCTTCGTTCCTGCTGCTGGTATTCAGCTTCCCGCTGATAGCGCCCGTGGTGTTGGCCGGCGCCGAATGGAATCTGCCGGCCTGCTGCCGCCGCGGCGGGAAACACCATTGCGACATGACGTCGATGGGCGGCGCGCCGGTCAGCGGCGTATGCTTCCGCTCGGGTCCGCAACTCTGTCCGATGTATCCCGGCGCACAGGCTGTTCCAGCCGGTGAGTTCGTGGCGGTGCTGAACACCACCGGCGCGATTTTTGGCCTGGTGGTCAGCCACCCCGCCATTCACGTTCCCACCGAGACCGCTTTTCGCGTTTCGCTCGGCCGTTCGAGCCAGAAGCGCGGCCCTCCCGTGGTCCTCTCCTAGCAACCGTTCCCCAATCGGAGAAAAGTTCCAGCCTCGGGAGGCTTTGTGCGAAAGCTCGTATTCTTTTTGTGCGTGGCGAATTTGGGATACGCCACCATCTTCGGAAAAATTCAGGGTGTGGTTCACGATCCGCAGCATCGCCCGCTGCCGGGCGCTTCCATTACGCTGCGTGCCGCCGCCTCGGACTGGTCGCAAACCCTGGCGGCCGACGACAACGGAGAGTTCGCGTTTACCGCGGTCCCGGTGGGCGACTACCGGATTGCCGCCAGCCAACCGAACTTTCAGACCGTGGAACAGCCCCTAACCGTGGACGCCAACACGTCGCGCATTCTGCACCTGCAGCTGCCTCTAGCATCCACGCACGAAACGGCCGCCGTGACCGCCCAGGCGGAACCTGTCGGGACGGATTCGGTGACTCCCACCACCCTGATCGGCCGCGCCGACATCGCCGAAACTCCCGGCGCCGGCCGCACCAATAGCCTGGCGATGATCACCGACTTCGTGCCGGGCGCCTACTCCACCCACGACATGCTCCACATCCGCGGCGGCCACCAGGTGGATTGGCTGATCGATGGCGTGCCCATACCGAATACCAATATCGCCTCCAATCTAGGACCGCTGATCGATCCCAAAGACATCGATTACCTGGAGGTGCAGCGCGGCAGTTACGACGCGAGCTACGGCGATCGCACGTACGGCATCTTCAACGTCGTGCCGCGAACCGGGTTCGAGCGCGACAACCAGGCCGAATTCGTCACCTCTTTCGGCAACTGGTATCAGAGCAACGATCAGTTGAATCTCGGAGGCCACACCAAGCGCTTCGCCTATTACGTGAGCTTCACCGGGAATCGCAGCAATTACGGACTGCAGACTCCCGTGGGCGGGGTTTTCCACGATGCCGACAACGGCTATGGAGCCTTCGCATCGCTGATCTTCAACGCCACGGCGGCAGATCAGTTCCGTTTGGTGGCCTCGCTGCGGCGCGACTTCTATCAGATCCCCATCGACCCGAACCCCGCCTCTTCGGGAAATCAGGACTACCCCAGCTACGGCCTGCGCGACAGCGAGCGCGAGCCCGACGGGTACGCGGCGTTCTCCTGGGTCCACACCTTCACTCCGAATCTTCTGCTGACCCTGTCGCCGTTCTATCACTACAATCAGGCGAACTATAGTTCCTCTGCGAATGACGTGCCCGTAGTAACCGACGTCACCCAAACCGCCAACTACGGCGGCGCGCAAGCTACCCTGGCCGCCACCTTAGCGAAACATAGCGACGTGCAGATAGGCGCGTACGGGTTCGCGCAACACCAGAGCAACTACTTCAACAACGTCTTCACGGATTGCGCGCCGGACTGCGCGAACGTCGGCCCGTCGTCGGCCGCGGTCACCGGCGGCCTGCTCGAGGAGTTCGTCAGCGATCGCTTCAAGGTGACGCCCTGGCTGACGCTGATCGCCGGCCTGCGGGAATCGCACTTCACTACCGCCGGAGTGACGGAGAACGCTACCGATCCGCGCCTGGGCATCGCTGTCCGGGTCCCTCGCCTCAATTGGGTATTCCGCGGCTTTTGGGGGAAATATTATCAGGCGCCCCCGCTATTGACCGCCACCGGTCCTTTACTCAATCTGGCGAGCAGCCAGGATTTGACGTTCGGCCCATTGCGGGGCGAGCGCGATAAGGAGTGGCAGGTCGGCGTCATGATTCCGTTCCACGGCTGGACTCTCGACGCCGACAATTTCCAGACCAGCGCGCAGAATTGGCTGGATCACAGCAATATCGGCGAATCGAATCTCTTCTGGCCTCTTACCTGGAACTCGGCATTGATCCAAGGCTGGGAATTCACCCTGCGCTCGCCCCGCCTCTGGCGGCGTGGACAGGTACATCTGGCCTACTCCAACCAGATTGCGCAGGATGCCGGGCCTTTTACCGGCGGCCTGATCTGCCCCAGCCCGGCGCCCGACGGGTGCGAGCCGCCGCCCGGACTTTCGCCCGTGGATCACGATCAGCGCAACACGCTAAACGTGGGATTCAGCGCCAGTCTGCCCGGCCGGATGTTCGCCGCCACCAATATCTATTACGGCTCGGGATTCAGCAACGGATCGCCCGACGCGCAATATCCCGGCGACTATCTTCCCGGACACACCACCTTCGATATCTCGCTAGGCAAGAGCTTCGGGGAGAGCGACAAGTACCGGGTGTCGTTTACGGCGGTGAACGTGGGCAATCGCCGGGTGCTGCTGGATAACAGCCTGACGTTCGGGGGATTCCACTTCAACGATCCGCGGCAGTTGTACCTGGAGTTCCGCTGGAAACTTCATTACTGAAGCTCGCCGGAGCGCTTAATACTTCTTGAGCTCGTCCATCAACGCCGGCAAGCCTTTGGTGATGTAGAGATTCGCCAGCCGCTCTTCTTCCACCGAAGGTTCCATCACCTGCATCAGCAATGGGTCCGATTCCATATTCCGTCGCGAGGGTACCCAGACTTTGCCGTCCGCGAATTCCACCTGGTCGACGAATCCCGTGACCTTGCGGATGTCCAGCGGTTTGCCGGCGGCGGAGAATTCCAGTGTGTTATCGGTGGTTACCTTGCCCATGCCGCGCGCCGCAAGGGTAAACGCCGGATCGCTCGACGGCAGCGATCCCGCCATGTACGAACGGCCATTGGAATCGGTCAGCACCCATCCCAGCTCGACGTATTTCACCGGCCGGTCGGTCAGGTTCGCCACGTCGATGGTTGGAGTGCGTGCATCGCTCCCGGCGATCATCGCCGACCCGCGAATCAGTTGAATCGGTCCGTCGGGGAACTGCACGAAAGCGAAGGTTTCCTGCCGTTCGCGCTCCGGCGTAATCGCTGCCAGGCCGGCGTTGGTCAGCACGTGCCCGCGCACGATGCGGCCCTGAATCTGCGGCAACGCCTGGCGTCGCGCCAGGATTTTCAGAATCTCATCCTTCAGCGCCGGTGCGCCGCCCTGCGCCAGCAGTCGCTTGAGCGAGGTACGATCGCGCTGCGCTTCCATCTCCGACGCCGTCATGATGCGGCGCGAGTGCAGCTTATCGGGGCCGTAGAACGACAGGTCCTGGAACAGCACGCCGTCCAGATTGACCTGCAACAGCGGGCCGCCGGCCATCTGCATGGGCCGCATGAGCTTGGTGGCAATGTGCACCGGGAAAGCCTCGCCCGGCCCCACATTCAACCCCGGCTGAAACACCGAGCCCACCCCGCCCATGGCCACTTCCTGCGATACGATCCGCAGCGTGACTCCGTGAATCCGGTTGTTGCTGATATTGCGCAGCGTGAGTGAGAGATTGAGATCGAGCACTACCGCCGCCCCGCGCGCAATCTGGCGCGAGGTCCCGGTGTCGTTCCGCATCACCGCCACGGGAGAATCTTCGGGCAGATCGATCCTTACCTGGCTGTTGGTGAGCGGCGTGTCCTGCGCCAGCAGTGAAGCTGCGCCCAGGACGCCTGCCAGCAACACCCGGGTTTTCAAGCTACTGAGCATATACGGTATTAATCGTCACCGACCCGGTCTCCGGATCGATGTAGCGAGCCCCCATGGAACCTTGCGCATCGAGCGTGTAAATGGCCTTCTGCGCGCCCCCATTCATCAACCGCATCGTGCCGCTTTCCCCGGCCTGGTATTCGATGCCGTCACGCGTGGATTCGATCGCGTTCTGCGCCGCATACACATGCGCCGGTTGTGGCGCCGGATGTTCCAGCACCAGGCATCCGCCCACCAGCACCAACACGCTGGCGAATACTACCGCCGCGCGCCAACCCTTCACCGTGCCGTGCTGTAGCGGAAGTTCCGCCGGGCGCACGCACTCGCCGGCTTCCAGCCCGAGCCGTACGTTGGCCTTGACCTCGGCCGCCATGCGATTCCACGAAATCTCCGGCAATTCCGCCAGTTCCGGCAGCAATTCCCGCATTTCCGAGTAGCCGGCTACCCCTTCGCGGCACTCCGCGCAGCGAGCCACGTGCCGGGCCGTCCACCAGCCTCGCATCGCGCCCAGATCGCCGCCCGCGTGCAACGCTAATGTTGCCTGATTCGGGTGTCTCATCGTACTACCGCTTCCTTCTTTCCATGTACCGGCGGAATTTCGTACGTCCGTTGGCAATGTGCGAACGGACCGTGGCCTTGGAGCAGTTCAACCGCGCAGCCACTTCCTCCGCCGGCAAGCCTTCCACATCGCGCATGATGAGCGCGGCCCGCTCGCGGGCGCTGAGAAGGCGCAATCCGTCTTCCAGATATTCCCGATGTTCCGAGCGCAATAAAATCGCCTCGGGGCTCTCCGAATGACCTTGGGGGGCCTCATCGAGTTCGCAAAAAGTCGCGCGCCCACTTCGCCGGAGGAAGTCGATCGCCGTATTGGTGGCAATCCTCGACAGCCAGTGGGCGGCTTTTTGCTCGTCTTTGAGCTGTTCCTGATGTTGCAGGGCCTTGATGAAGGCTTCCTGGGTAAGATCCTGGGCGTCGGCGACGTTTTGAACGAGGCGGTAAATCTGCACGAAGATCCGCCGGAAGTGTTGGGAAACAAAGCGGTTCTGTCGCTCCTGGAGTTCCAGGACTGGCTCAATCGCGTCGCTCATGCCGATCAAAACGGTAGTTGCCACAGGTCCCTACATACGTAAATGACGGAAAAACCTGGGAAACGTGGAAGCAATTCGCGGGGAAGAGTCGCCGCATAGGGGTATTTTACCCCGATCGATCAGTAGATCTTAGCGGTGAGGACCAGGAAGAGGTCGGCGTTCTCCCTCGCTAGCAGACGAATCTTGCCTAGCACCAGCTTTTGGCCTTCGCGGACGGTCAGATCGCTGGTGCTAATGTGGCTTTCGAGATCGCCCGTCGGCATCTTGAGAACGAACCTGAACGTTCCCAAATTCACGGTCTTGGCCTCGGATTGCACCGCACCGGAGAGTCGACAATCAATGGCGTAGACGTACGGCTTGGGGTCGGCGGTGGGGAGGATACCTTGCATGTCGCCACCGTTGCCCTTCGGCTGCAGGACGACAGCGTCCCAGAGCGTGTAGTGCGCGTAACTGAAGGCGCCCTTCATTTCATCGATGGCGGATTTCAGTTCCGCCGGGACCGGGCCACCCTGCGGTTCGCGCCCGGGCGCTGCCGGCGCCAGAGAAGCACGCACCAGGTAAACCGTCAGCTCGACCTTCGCTTCCGGGACGTCGTACCGCTTCACCAGTGCCTCCGCCATGTCCTGTTCCTGCGCCGTCCCGCGGATCACGAATGCATGGGGTACGTTGTCCCACGAGACCCGTACACCCACCAGGTTCTGCACGAATAACGCCACGTTTGCGGCGCGATCGGGCGTGAGGTTCTTCGGCTCATAGAGGCGCACGCTGGGCGGCAGTTGAACGGCCGGCTTAGTCTGCGCCGGGAGTAGTGGCCCGCATGCCAGCAGCACCAAGACAGTAGCAATGGTCTTCATTGGGAAACTTCCCTCGTTTCGTGGAGCAAAATAATCGTCACGTTAGGATCGCGAGTGGCCACCCGGATTTCCACCGGCGGCTCGGCCGGCGCGTGAGGCGCCGCCCGGAGATCCGCCGCTTGCTTCGATCGCCGCGCGGGCGCGGACTTCGGTACTTTCCGGCTGACGACCGCTTCTTGCCACACCGCGGCGGGTTCCATCCCGCCGGCGGCCGCTTCTTTTCGGGCTTCCAGCAGCCGCACGGGTCTTCGCACCGTCAGGGCCGCCCCCACCGCCAGCAAAATCATCGCCGCCGCTGCAATCCATCTCCATCCCCACCGCGGACGGGCAACTTGCCGACGGATTTCGTACCGCATGGCCGCGAAATCGACCCCGGCTGTTTCCGGCGGCCTGCTGGCCAGCCATTCGCGATCCTCCTGCAGGGCGCGCGCGAATTCCGCGCAGTGCGCGCAGCCGCGCAGATGCTGCTCCACCGCCGCGGCCTCGTCGCCGCCGGAATCGCCGCCCACATAGCGCCCGATGCGTTCTTCGAATGGCGCGCACGTCATGATTTCCCTTTCAGCAGCTTGCGTAGTTTCAGGCGCGCCGAACAAATCTGCGATCGCACAGTGGTCTGCGACGACCCGAGAATGCGCGCCACTTCTTGCGTGCTCAAGCCTTCCATTTCGCGCAGCAGCAGCGCGGCGCGCTCCTTTTCCGGCAACCGCGCGAGCATGCCGCGGAGATGCTGCTCCTGCTGCTGGCCGGCATACAGGCCCTCCGGGTTGGGCGCGGGGTCGGCCGGGGCGAGCGCCGCCCAATTCTCGAGCGGCGCCAGGCGCGACCGCTGCCGGCCGCGGCCGATATCGCGGCAGGCATTCACCGTAACGGAATAGAGCCATGGACCGGCGCCGCGCACGGAATCGATCTGCCCCATCTTGCGGTGTAGCCGGATGAACGCTTCCTGCGTGGCGTCCTTAGCGTCTTCCACGCTGCCGGTGAGCCGCAGCGCCAGCGCAAACACCCGTCGCTCATGCAATGCGACAAGCTGCTCGAAAGCGTCCAGGTCGCCCGTTTTGGCAAGCGCCAGCAAACGCGCTTCGGGCGCCGGTTGTTCCGGCGGATCGTCCGTTCCTGCGGCTGCAAATGCCACGCTGCTACCTGCCACTACCCTTATACGCCGTTCGCAGGGGAAACGTTGACCGTGCGCGCCTTGCTTCCCTCCCGCATTCCGGCTATAGTTTCAATCGAAAACTAATGCGGCCCGTCATCCTGTCTTTTCTCTGCGCCGGTACTGCCTGCGCTCTCGGCCAGACGCCCTACATCCTCACCAGACCCGCGCCCGGAGCCTTCTCCATCGTCCAGGCGAAAACCGCCGCCGCCATCTATGTCGATTCCGCCGACTGGCCCGGCGTGGCGCGTGCTGCCGTCGACCTGCAGGCCGACATCGCGCGCGTCACCGGTGTCACTCCCGCCCTGGTTCACGAGCCCACGGCCAACGCCATCGTCATCGGCACCATCGGCAAGAGTGCTCTCCTCGACCGTATGATTCGCGAAAAGAAGATCGACGTGGCGGGCGTGGCCGGCAAGTGGGAAGCGTTCGCTATTCAAACCGTCGCCGGTGCTCTGGTGATCGCCGGCAGCGACAAGCGCGGTGCGATCTACGGCATCTACGATGTCTCTGAACAGATCGGCGTCTCGCCCTGGTATTTCTGGGCGGACGTGCCGGTGGTCCACCGCGACGCGCTCTTTGTGAAGCCCGGCCGCTACATGGAAGGCGAGCCCGCGGTGAAATATCGCGGCATCTTCCTCAATGACGAATCGCCCGCGTTGAGCGGCTGGGTGCGCGAGAAATTCGGTATGGCGCCGGTCAACAACCATCCCGGCAAGCCGCCCGACGTGGTCAACATGAACCACGAATTCTACGCCAAGGTTTTCGAACTGATCCTGCGTCTCAAGGGCAATTATCTCTGGCCCGCCATGTGGAACAACGCCTTCAATGAAGACGACCCGTTGAATGCCAAGGCCGCCGACGAATACGGCATCGTCATGGGCAGTTCGCACCACGAGCCCATGCTGCGCGCGCAGAAGGAATGGACCCGCCACGGCACTGGACCGTGGGACTATTCCAAGAACGCCGATGTCTTGAAAGCCTTCTGGACCGAAGGCATCCGCCGTAATAAGGACTTCGAAAGCATCGTCACCATCGGCATGCGAGGAGATGGCGACATGCCCATGGCCGGTCCGAACCTCGACGACAATGTGAAACTGCTCGAACAGATTGTCGCCGATCAACGCGGCATCATCGCCCGCGAGAGGAATCCCGACGTCACCAAAGTCCCGCAACTCTGGGCGCTCTACAAAGAGGTGCAGGGGTATTACGAAAAGGGCATGCGCGTGCCCGACGACGTCACGCTTCTGTGGTGCGACGACAACTGGGGCAACATCCGCCGCCTGCCCACGCCTGAGGAGCGCAAACGCTCCGGCGGGGCGGGCATCTATTACCATTTCGATTACGTCGGCGGCCCGCGCAATTACAAATGGATCGACACCAATCCCCTCCCCAAAATCTGGGAGCAGATGAATCTCGCGCTGCACTACGGCGCCGACCGCATATGGATCGTCAATGTCGGCGACCTCAAGCCGATGGAGTTCCCCACCGACTTCTTCCTCAACTTCGCGCGCGACCCCGCGCGCTGGCCCAAGGAAAAGCTCGGAGAGTTCACGCGGCTCTGGGCGGAGCGCGAATTCGGCGCCGCACACGCCGCGGAAATCGCCGATCTCGTCTCCACTTATCTGAAGTATGCCGGCCGCCGCAAGCCCGAATTGCTCGACCCTGCGACGTTCAGCCTGACCGATTACCGCGAAGCTGAGCGCGTGGAGAGCGATTTCAATTCGCTGCGTTCGCGTGCCGAAACGGTGCAGGCGGCGCTCCCTGCCGCGGCCCGTCCGGCGTTCTTCGAACTCGTGCTGCATCCCATCCTGGCCTACGGGCAGGTGGCCGAACTGTACATCGCAGCGGGAAGAAATAAGCAATATGCCGAGCAGGGCCGCGCCGCCGCCAACGACCAGGCAGCGCGCGTGAAGGCGCTCTTCCAGGCGGACGCCGATCTCACCAACCGCTACAACCACACCCTGCTCGACGGCAAGTGGGACCACATGATGGACCAGACTCACATCGGCTACACCTACTGGCAGGAGCCGCCCGGCAACACCATGCCGGCGGTGCAGGAAGTGGAGCTTCCCGCGGCTGCGGCCATGGGCGTGGATGCCGAAAGCGGCGCCTTCGATGTGTTCAATCGACAGCGCCGGTACATCGACGTCTACAACAAAGGCAAAGCGTCTTTCGATTTCACCGCGACCGCCGGGGCTCCCTGGATCGTACTGAGCCGCGCCAAGGGTACGGTGGCGAAGCAGGAGCGTCTGTGGGTGAGCGTCGACTGGAGCAAGGCGCCGGCCGGCACGTCGCAAGGAACCATCCAGGTCGCCGGCGCGGGTACGGAGGTTACGGTGAATATCGCGGCGTTCCATCCGCGTGAGATCACCCCCGCCACTTTGCGCGGTTTCGTGGAGGCGGATGGCTACATCTCCATCGAAGCCGGGCACTTCTCGAAGAACACCGCCGCGGGCGGGGCTCGCTGGGAAAAGATTCCCGATTTCGGCCGCACGCTCTCGGCCATGTCGGTCTTTCCCGTCGATAGCGCCAGCAAAGGGCCGGGCGCCGCATCGCCCTCGCTCGACTATCGTATGTATCTCTTCCATGGAGGCGATGCGGAAGTGACCGCCATCCTCGGGCCGTCGCAGAACTTCGTGCCGGGCCGCGGTCTCCGCTTCGCCATGGCGTTCGACGACGGACCGACGCGCATCATCGACACGCTGGAGCACAATACGCAGCGCGATTGGGAAGAGACCGTGAAGGACGGTGTGCGCTACGTCAAAACGCGCTTCCCGCTGGCGCAGCCCGGCTACCATACGCTGCGCGTCTGGATGGTGGACCCGGGTATCGTGCTGGAGAAATTCGTTGTCGATCTGGGCGGCGTGAAGCCCAGCTACCTCGGGCCGCCCGAGAGCTTCCATTCCTCCGTGGCAGAATGAAAAGTTGAAAGAGCTCGCCCAACCCGTCCTGGTGACCGGCGCGGGCGGCTACATAGGATCGGCGTTGGTGAAGGCACTCGCTGCCGCGGGCGCCGTCCGTATCGCGATGCTCGATTCCTGCGAACAGAATCTCTTCGAGATCGGCCGCCGCGTACCGGGCGAAGCCATCCTGGGCAGCGTCACCGACGCGGCGCTCCTCGACGATGTCTTCCATCGCTTCCAGCCCGAAATTGTTTACCACGCGGCGGCGTACAAACACGTGCCGCTGCTGCAGCACAACCCCCTGGCCGCCGTCCGCAATAACGCCATCGGGACCTATACGCTGGCGCAGGCGGTACTGCGCCACGGCCCGGCGCGCATGGTGCTGGTGTCCACCGACAAGGCTGTGCACCCCAGCAGCTATCTCGGTATCTCGAAGCGGATTGCGGAGTTGACCGTCGCGTCGTTGAGCGAGCCGCGCCATCCTATGAACGCGGTGCGGTTGGGAAACGTGTCGGGCTCTACCGGCAGCGTCATCCCCCTCTTCCGCGAACAGATCGCCGCCGGCGGCCCGGTGACGGTGACGCACCGCGAAGCGACTCGCTACTTCCTGTCGCTCGACGAAGCGGTCGCCGCCATTCTCGCCGCCGGCCACTTCGATTGCGCGGGACGGATTCTGCTGCCCGATATGGGGGAGCCGCTGCGCATCGAGGAACTTGCGCGCTCCCTGATGGGCGCAACGCCGGTGGCCATCCGGTACACCGGACTCCGTCCGGGGGACAAGCTCAGGGAGGACTTGCTGTTCGCGAATGAAGTGAAAGAAGGCGTTAGCGGACCGCTCACCGTCATCCGCACTCCCGCGCCCGAACCGGTCGCGCTGCATGCCGCCATGGCGCGTTTGCAGGCCGCAGGCACGCTCGAAGAGATGCTTCCCGAAATCCGCGCGCTGGTGTGCCAATGAAGCGCACCATCGCCGCCGTCACTTCCTCGCGCGCCGATTTCAGCCATCTCTACTGGCCGCTGCGCGAGCTGGCGTCGCGTCCCGAGATCGAACTCAAGATCGTCGCCATCGGCCCGCATCTGTCGCCCGAGTTCGGCTGCACGGCCGGCGAAATCGAGAAAGCCGGGTTCGCCATCGACGCCCGCATCGAGTGCCTGCTGAGTTCCGACAGCGATATCGGGATGGCCAAGACGATCGGCGTCGCGACCCTCGGGCTGGCGGACTGCCTGGGGCGCATGCGTCCCGACTTGCTGCTGTTCATTGCCGACCGCTACGAGATGCTCGCGCCGGCATCGGTCGCGCTCGCCCTGCGCATTCCGATCGCGCACATCGAAGGCGGCGAAATCAGCGAGGGCGCCATCGATGACGCGGTGCGCAACGCCCTCACCAAGCTGAGCCACGTTCACTTCACCTCCACCGAACAGGCGCGCGCCCGCGTGGTCGCCATGGGAGAGCAGGAGTGGCGCGTCCATCGCTCCGGTGCGCCTTCGCTCGATCATTTGCGCCGCAGCACCCTGCTCGATCTGCCCGCCGGCGAGGCCGCCGCGATCGTCGCATACCACCCCGTTACCATCGCGCGCGACACCATTCGCGAGGCCGGCGCGCTATTCGCCGCACTGGAATCCGTGGAAGGCCGTCTTCTCTTCTGCTACCCCAACGCCGATGCCGGCAGCCGTGCGCTCATCGCCCGCGCCCGCGACTTCCTGGCGCGCCGCGGCAACGGCGAAGTGTTGGTGAATCTCGATCCCGTCGCTTACTGGAGCTTGCTGCGCCGCGCCCGTTTTCTGCTGGGCAATTCCAGCAGCGGAATCATGGAAGCCGCGTCGTTCGCCCTTCCCGCCGTCAATGTGGGGATACGCCAGCGCGGCCGGGAACACGGACGCAACGTGCTCGATGCCCAGGCCACCGTCGATTCCATCCTGGCCTGCGTAGCGCAAGCGAACCATCCGGAGTTCCGCGCGTCGCTCACCGGCATGCAAAATCCGTACGGCGATGGGCGCGCCTCAGAGCGCATCGCCTCCGTGCTGGCGACCATCCCGCTGGGCGAGGAACTGCTGACCAAGCGATGACGATTCCACTTTCCGCGCCCGACATCGTGGAGGCCGATATCGATGCCGTGGCCGCCGTGTTGCGCACGCCGCGCATCGGCTTGGGGCCGAAGCTGGAAGAGTTCGAAGAGTGTTTCGCCCGCTACATCGGCGTGCCGCATGCCGTGGCACTCAGTTCGGGCACCGCGGGCCTACATCTCGGAGTGCTGGCGTTGGGAATCGGCGAACGCGATGAAGTGATTCCCCCGTCGTTCACTTTCATTGCCGCCAATGCCATTCTGCACGCGCGCGCCACGCCGGTATTCGTCGATATCGACGCCCGCAGGCTCAATCTGGATCCCGAAAAAGTGGAACGCACCATGACGCCGCGCACGCGCGCCATTCTCGTAGTGCACACCTTCGGAGTACCTGCCGATCTGGGGCCGCTGCTCGCCCTCGCGCAGCAGGAGGGACTGCGCGCCGGCAGCCTGGGCGACCTCGAGGCCTTCGCGTTTTATCCGAACAAGCCCATCACCACCGGCGAAGGCGGCATGATGACCACGCGCGACCCTTGGGTCGCCGATACCATCCGCGCGTTGCGCAATCAAGGACGGCGGCCGTCCGACGGGTGGCTCGATCACTCGCTGCCGGGGTATAACTTCCGCATTTCGGAAATGAATTGCGCTCTTGGCATCGCGCAGACGCGCCGCATCGACGAAATTCTGGAACTCCGCCGTGCCGCTGCGGCCTGCTACTGCGCCGAGTTGCGACGGCTCCCCGGCGTCACGCTGCCCCTCGCCGAAATCGCGAACGGCAAAGTCTCCTGGTTTGTCTTCGTGGTGCGGATGGCCGGCCGCGACCAGGCCGCTGCCGCCCTCGCCGCGCAGGGAATTGCGAGCGGAAAATACTTCGCGCCGCTTCACCGGCACCCGCTGTTCGCGCCCTACGTCCACCCCGCCGGCGATTTCCGCGTTACCGAAAACGCCCCCGCGCAAACCCTGGCGCGCCGTTCTTCACGCGCATTACCGCCACCCAGATCGCCGCCGTGGGGCTGGCGCTTCAGGCACGCAGCACGTAAAGCAGGTGGCCTTGAAAACTCCAGCGGCAAACCGCGCCGCTGGCATAATCCACCACCAATCTACGTTCCATCGCGACGCCGGCGGCGCGGCACAACTGCGCGAATTCACGTGCCGTGAACACGTGTCCCGCGGTGCTCACTCCTTCCGGCCGCCACGTTACTGTCACATCGCCGCTGCCTCCGCAAAACCATCGCCAGGCAGTCGGCAAAACGCCATAATGCCGCGCGTTGAAGCGGTGGCTCACGTCGACCAGGATTCGTCCGCCCGGCGCCAGCAGGCGCGCGCACTGTTGGAGCGTTTCGCTGCGTGCGCTGGCCGGAAAGATGTGGCCGAGCACGTTCCACAGGCAGGTGATGACATCGAACTGGCCGCTCTGCGTGTGCAGTTCCTGGGCGCGAATCGGCCAGGCCGTCACGCCGGCGGGCCAGGTTTTGCGCATCTCCGCGCTTGGCTCGAGCAGTGTGATGTCGCCGATCCCCGCGCCTGCCGCGATTCTCAGCGCGCGCCTGCCATCGGCCGCTCCGATATCGAGCAGCGACCGGCTCCCCGCGGGAAGCGCCGCCACAATCAACTTCTCGACTGCCTCCAGATATGCGCGCCGCTCTTCCGATAGCCGCGCGAACGACGGCGCAATGCGGTCGTACGCCGCTACCGGATCAAGCACCGCGCCGTCCCTCAAGCAACGCGCCACCCTACCTTCGCGAGGACGTCGCGCGCGACTTCGGCGGTATTGGCGTGAATCGTCACCGTATCTTCCACGCTCTCCGCATACCCGCCGGCCAGCACGATTGCCACCGGGATACCATGCGTGAGCGCCGTCCGGATCACCAGCCGGTCGCGCTCCTTCAATCCGTCGAAGGTCAGCGAAAGGCCGCCCAGTTGATCTTCCCTGTAAGGGTCGGCGCCCGCCACGAAGATCAGCAGGTCTGGTTGGAACATGGTGAGCGCCGCGCGATAGCCGTTCCCCAGGCGATGCAGGTACTCGGCGTCGCCGATACCGTCAGCCAGATGGATGTCCAGATTCGAAAGCGGCTTTTCGGTGGGGTAATTCTTGAACTGATGGATGGAGAGCGTGAACACCGAGAGGTCTCCCGCGAAAATGGCGGCGGTGCCGTTGCCGTGGTGAACGTCGCAATCCACCACCATGGCCTTTTGGATCGCGCCGGCCTGCTGCAGCTTCCGCACCGCCACCGCGATATCGTTGATGGCGCAGAACCCCTCGCCATGGTCGGGAAACGCGTGGTGGAAGCCGCCGCCCACGTTGAAGCCCACGCCGCGCACCAGCGCTTCCTGCCCCGCCCGCGTTGTGCCGCCGGCAGCCAGCCAGAACGCCTCCACCATCTGCCGCGAATAAGGAATCTCCAGCTTCAGAATCTGCTGGTAGGTGAGTGTGCCATTGCGCAGCGCCGCCACCCACTCCGGCGTGTGTACCCGCAGGATGTCGTCGTCGGTGGCCGGCGCGGGCTCCACGAAATCCTCCGCGCCGGCGAACCGCGTGCGCAGAAAGCGGTCGCGCAGCCAGCGATACTTTTGTGCCGGGAAGACGTGCTGCCCCAGGTTGAGCTCGTACCGCTCGGAGTAAACCAGCGGAAACGGCAACATGGCGTCAGCCCCGCTCGGATTGCAGCGCCGTCACCACCGCGACGTTGAAAATATCCTCCGCCGAGCAGCCGCGCGAAAGATCGTTGGCCGGCTTGGCCAACCCTTGCAGGAACGGTCCGATGGCCATGGCGCCGCCCAGCCGCTCCACCAGTTTGTAACCGATATTGCCCGCCGCCAGATTCGGGAACACCAGCGTATTGGCGCGTCCCGCTACCTTAGACCCGGGCGCTTTCGATTTGCCCACCGCCGCGGAGATGGCCGCGTCGGCCTGCAGTTCGCCATCGACATTGAGTTCGGGCGCGCGCACCTGTACGATCTTCAGCGCCTCCACGACCTTGTCCACCTGCTCGTGTTTGCCGCTGCCCTTGGTGGAAAAGCTGAGCAGCGCCACCGCCGGCTCGGCGCCAATCAGCACCTTCGTACTCTGCGCGGTAGCGATGGCGATGTCGGCCAGTTGACCGGCGTCGGGGTCGATCACCACGGCGCAATCGGCAAACGCCATCAGGCCGTTGTGCCCCTGCGAGCTGTCCGCCAGCGCCATGATGAAGACGCTCGACACCAGCCGTACTTTGGGATCGGGACCGACGCAATGCAAGGCCGCTCGCACCGTTTCCGCGGTGCTGTTGACGGCGCCGCCCACGCTGCCATCGGCATCGCCCGCGCCCACCATAAGGGACGCGAAATACAGCGGACGCCGCGCGATTTCGGCCGCCTCCACCTGGGTGACGCCTTTGCTCCGGCGCCGCTCGTAGTAAAGCGCCGCATACTTTTCACCCGCCGGCGATTTGGCCGGGTCGACGAACGCCACACCTTCCAGGGGAGTTGCCGGCGGAGCGCCGAGCAGTACGGGTTTGACCACCCCTTCGGCCGCCAGCCGCGTAGCGGCCTGGAGCACTCGAGGGTCATTGCCCTCCGGGAAAACGATGGTCTTTTTCAATTTGCGGGCTCGCGCGATGAGCCCTGTCATGAAAGCTTGCGCGGATTCGGGAATGGCTGGTACCTCTCTTTGAAACCTGAGTCTAACAGGTGGCATGAAAACCGAACACCACCGCATTTGCGGGGATTTGTCCCGGGATGGGACGATTGTTGGCTACCTGGTACGCTATTTTTCAGCGAGTTTTCGGGTGACGGCCCGGACGCTTGCGAAAACGCATATGGCTACCCCGTAAACCGCCTATCTGAGCGTCCACGACATCACTTCGCGGGCGTCTTATCCAACTGCTGCTTGGCCCACAGCCGTTTGGGATCGAGGGACAGCGCTTTCTGGAAGGCATTGCGCGCTTCGCCATCGCGATTGTCTTTGCGCAGGCTCACGCCCAACCAGAGGTATGCTTCCGCATTATTGGGATCGAGCTGGATGGCTCGCTTGAAATCGTCGATCGCCGGCTTCGGTCCGCCGCCCAGCATGGCCGGCAGATAGTAATTGCCCACGCCGCGCGCCACGTACACAGCGGACGATTTGGGCGCCTTCTCCACGGCGCGGTTGATGGCGTCCTTGGCCTTCGCGCCGTAGCTCAGACCGCTGGGAATGTCGACGATCGCCTGCCCGTAAAGAGTCCCCAGCACGCGCAGGTATTCGGCATTGTTGCCGTTGAGAGAGACCGCCTTTTCACCCGCCGTGATGCCCTTGAGGGCCGCCTGCTGCCCGGCTTTCTTGTCGTGCAGTTCAATATCGACCTCGGCCTGGTAGGAGCAGGCGAGCGCCAGGCTGTACTGCGCCTCGGCGTCCCGGGGAGCCTTGGCGGCAGCCGCGGCGTATTGGTTCACCAGCTTTTCGAGGGTGGGACGATCCTGCAGATCGCGCGCGTTTTCCAGCGGCGCGGGCGGAGCGAAGGCCAGAAACCCGGCCATCCAAAGGACCAGCATAGGCGTACCCCTATTAGATCAAAGCTCGGCGACGCGGCGCTGAATCAGAAAAAAATACAGTCCTAAAACCACCAGAAGTCCACCGTTCACGGCCAGGACTTTCGGTGCCGTGAAGATGGGTACCAACCAGCCGGCGATCAGGTTGCCCATCGGCATCCCGCTGCGGAACGAGAGATTGTAGACGCTCATCACGCGCCCGCGCATCTGGTTGGAGACGATCAATTGCACCAGCGAGTTCACCATGGTGAAGACGCCCATCATGGAAGCGCCGGCGAAGAACAGCGCAATACAGCTAAACCATATCGCGTGAGAGAGCGCGAACGCCGAGACACCGACGCCTAAAGAGATCAGCATCAGCAGGGCCCACCGCCCTTTATTCTTCATATTCCCCATCCACGCCACCGCCAGCGCGCCGACGACCGATCCGGCGCCGGAGCTCGACAGGAACCACGCCGCCGTTCCGGCCCCGCTGTGAAACACCTTATCGGCGAACACCGGAAGGAAGGTCCGCATCGGCACACCCAGGGCGGCCATGCAGAACGCCAGTACGATCAGGCTTTCCATGGCCCCTTCATGGCGCACAAAGGCGATTCCCTGTTTCAGGCTGGTCATCATGCTCGCTCCGGTCTTTTCGGGGAGGAAGCGCGTGTTGAGCATCAGCAGGGTCACCACCGGCGCCAGAAACGAGAGCGCATTCAATCCGAAACACCAGGTGGCGCCGAGTTTGGCCAGCGCCAGGCCGCCGAATGCCGGCCCCACCGCCACCGCCGCATTGAACTGGATGGAGTTCAGCGCGATAGCGTTGGGCATGTCCTCTTTCGGCACCAGCGTGGGGATCAGCGCCGAATATGCCGGGCCGCCGAATGCCTGCGCGAACCCCACAATGAACGAACCGGTGAGGAAGTGCCACACTTTCACCACGTGGAAGCCCACCAGCCCGGTGAGCACGATGGCCACCGTCATCTGCAGGCATTGCGAGAAGATCAGCATGTGGCGGCGCTCGAAGCGGTCGGCCAGCACGCCTCCTACCAGCGAGAAAAGAAAGATCGGGATGGCTTGTAAAATCGGATCGAGAGCCAGCAGGCGGGCAGAGTGGCTGATCTCCCAGATGAGCCAGCCCTGGGTGAACATCTGCATCCACGTGCCGATGGCGGACAAGCACGCGCCCGTCCACATGAGGCGGAAGTCGCGGTATTGGAAAGCTTTGAAGACGCGTTGCAGCACGGGATGGGGGTTGTTCGCTCCCTTTCATGGACGTGGGAGCACAAAAATGGATTGTAGCAGTTTCGTTATGGGCGTTCGGTTGCGAACCGGCGCTGCACATCGGCTATAATGAAACTTCGCGGGGGTGGGTCTTCTCGAGTAGACGAACCGCAATCGTAAGCAACGGTCCTTCTGTAGTCCGGACAGCCTCTCACGCCCTTTTTTCCCTCTTCTTTCCTGACGATTGCCATATTTGTGCCGAGCCTCTACGGGAGGTTTCGCGCATTCCAGTATGCCCCAAATGCCTGCGCACGCCGCAGCCGATGGTAGCGGAATTCTTCTGTGTAAGCTGCCGGACGCCTTTCCTCAATGCCTTCCCTTTGGGTGACGACGGCCGCTGCGCCCTGTGCCGCGCCGGTGTGCGCGGTTTCGACGCGGCTTACTGTTTTGGCTCGTATGAAGGAACGCTGCGCGAGCTGATCCATCTCTACAAGTACAGCCGCATCGAGACGCTGTGGCGCCCGCTCTCGGCATTCCTGGCCGGGGCGCTGCCGCTCGATGAATGTTTCGATGCCGTGACGCCGGTCCCGCTGCACTGGCGCAAGCGATGGCAGCGCGGATTCAATCAATCGGAGTTGCTGGCGCGTGCCATCGCGCGGCGCCGCGGAATTCCGGTGGTGCGGGCCCTGCGGCGTACGCGCTTTACGCAGACCCAGGCGGGCTTGAGCAATACCGAGCGGCGGAGGAATGTCGCCGCGGCGTTTCAATGCCGCCGGCCGGCTTTCGCATTGGCCGGCAAACGCGTTTTATTGATCGACGATGTGATGACCACCGGTTCCACCGCCGCCGTCTGTGCGCGCGCCCTCAAACAGGCGGGCGCCGCGAGGGTGGTCTTGGCGACGGTGGCCCGCGTCGATCGTAGATTGGAAGGCGCCAAGGCGCTGGATGTCCCAAGCGGAGGAGAATGATTCTCATGATGGCGAGCGAGCGACTGCAAAAGCCGGTGCTGGTGCTGAACGCCAGCTATGAACCGATCAACATCTGCGCGGCGCGCCGGGCGCTGGTGCTGGTGTTGAAAGGCGTGGCATCGGCGGAAGAGGAATCGCCCAGCGCGGTTCATTCGGCGCGCGCCCTGGTGCGCCTGCCTTCCGTGATCCGCCTGCTGGAATACCGGCGCATCCCGCACCAGACGCGGGCCCTATCGCGTAAGAACATTCTCATGCGCGACCGTTATACCTGCCAGTACTGCCATCGCCTGATGCCCTCGGGCGAATTGACGCTCGACCACGTGATTCCGCGGTCACGCGCCGGCGAGACGGCCTGGGAAAACCTGGTGGCCTGCTGCCATCCCTGCAACAATCGCAAGGGAAATCGCACTCCGGAGGAAGCCGGCATGAAACTGGCGCGCATGCCGCGTCCCTTCAGCCTGCATACCAGCCGGCACCTCATGCGCATGCTCGGCAAGGGCGAAGCGCAGTGGCGCAAGTACCTGTTCTATTGAGCGCCAGACCTCAGGTATCGCGCCTTCGGCAAGCGGTCTTCGCCCTCCGCTTCCTCGCGGTGCACTACGTCGTGCACTTTTCTTCCAGCCCTGCGAAGGCGTCGATCTTGTGAACCAGCAGCCGCGGTGCGGCCATTGAGGGAAATACCGTCCAACGCGAGCTGATAGGCAGCAGAATGGTGCGTGACGCCGTCTGCACCGTGTGTTCGCAGCGGGCATCCATGACGCGCCCCAGCTCATCGCGCACAATTTCCAGGCGATTGGCGCGCGGCAGCAGCGCCACCAGCGCCTGCCTGCCCCAGCGGAACAGGCGGTCGCCGGGACGCAGGCGGGCACGTAGAAACTCGCCATAGTAGCGCAGTACTTCGTCGCCCACCGAATGGCCAAACCTCATATTGAAGATCTGCAGGCGGTCGAGCGCCATCACGGCGACGTAAGACGGCGGGTCGGTCTGCCACGCGCCGGCCAGAGCCTCCTCTGCCTGTGCGCGGGTCGAAAGCCCCGTCACGGTATCGGCGGCGGTGCCGGATGGCGCCGGCTCTTCGCGCGCTTCAGCGTCTTTTTGCACTCGGGCTTCCAGCCGCAGCTCGGTGAGGCACTCGGCCAGCTCGAGGCGCATCTTGTGCGCTTCTTCGGCGCTGGTCAAGGAGCGCACGCGCGCGGCAACGTCCCGTAATCTTCCGGCTTGTACCGGGTTGCCGGCCTGCATGCCCGCCATGGCGGAGGCCAGCATCGCCACCGCCGCCTGCCATTCGCCCGCGGGCCGGCGGAGATAGCGTGACGTGCGGCGATTGTAGTCCTCCAGGGAGTGCAGCGCGGAGCCGGCCTGTACCAGCAGTTCGGACGCGGTCAGTTCCCCCTCCAGCGCATGGGTCAGCTTCTGAATGCCGGTGCGAAAGCCGCCGAGATCGTCCGGATCGCCTTCGATAGCGTGTTGATCGATCCCCTGGAGGAGCAGGCGTACCACTCGTAAGAGCGTTTCCAGGGTCTCTCCATCGTCCTGAAGGATTTTCTTCAGCGAAATCACAACTTACCTGTGAATCTATCGGCAGAGAGCGAAAACTACCTTAGGGGCGGGGAGCGTTCAAGTTTCCGCGTCCCGGGACGATAAAGACATTGAGAACATCACAGGTATGAGTGCCGCAGCGGATCTTTCCAGGCCCGAGAGCAGTGCGTATCTTCATCATATTTTGGACGCCCCCGAGCAGCCCGGCCTTCGCCGGCTCACGGCTTTGGTGGAGCACTTGTTTCGGGTGCCGGTTGCCTACATGGCGCTCCTCGGTACCGGCGAGACGGTGGTGGCCCGGATCGGCCAGGGAACCGAGTACGCCGCTTGCCTGGGGGCTCTCCGGCTGGATAACCTGCTCGCCGAGCCGCAATTGATTCAGGATTCCGCCCGCGACCTTCCGCCCGGCACCAACCTGCGCGACCTGCGGTTCGCCGCTTCCGCGCTCCTGCGGTCCACCAGCGGAGTGCAATTCGGCGTCCTGGTGATTGCCGATCGCGTGCCCCGGCCCAATTTTTCGACCTCCGACTTTGGCGCCCTGGCGGAGATGGCCGCCGTACTCGCCGGCAAGATGGAATTGCGGCTGGTGGCGTCGCAGGCGCTCGAATCGGAGCTGGAGCTCTGCGAGACGGGACAACGCTTCAGCGGCATCGCGCAATTCGCCCCCGTGCCGCTCATTTATAGCCGCGCCGACGGGTCGTTCGCCTTTGTCAATCGCGCGTGGTTGGATTTCACCGGCCGCACCCAGGAACAGGAACTGGCCGGCGGATGGGTGAGTCTGGTCCATCCCGAGTACCGCAAGGCCGTCCGCGAGGAATGGCGGCGCTCCTTCGATGCCCACGGTCCGTTCCGCGCAGAAGCTCCCCTGCGGCGGCGCGACGGTCTATACCGTTGGATGCTGGGGAAAGGTGCCCCTACCTTTCGCGAAGACGGCAGTTTCGACGGCTATATCGGCTGCCTCGTCGACATCGCCGATTACCATTCAGAGACCCTGTGAAATAGCGAACAGCGGAAATCGGCGTGCACCTCACCCGGGCGAGGTGTTGGTATGAAGCTTCCGCTCTTGTCGTTGATCGCAGTGGCGTTGGCTACCGCGCAGACGCAGCCGCCCAATTCCTACGTCGTGCGCGAAGTCGGGCACGAGCTCGGCAAACTCCCTTACCTCAGCATTTTTGACGACGTCTCCTATCGCGTCGAGGGCGATAATGTAATCCTCACGGGAGAGGTCACTCGCCCGATCGTGAAGACCGATGCCGAGCGCCTGGTCAAACGCGTCGAGGGCGTCGCCCAGGTGATCGATCGCATTGAGGTGCTGCCGCTCTCTCCCAATGACGAACGAATCCGCCGCGCCACCTATTTCGCCCTGGTACGCCAGCCGCAGCTCGAGACCTATTTCCTGCAAGCGTCGTGCCCCATCCGCATTATCGTGAAGAACGGCGACGTCACGCTGCAAGGCGCGGTATCGAACCAGGCTGACGCCGATCTGGCGAAGCTTACCGCCGGTAACGTCTCGGGCGTGTTCCACTTCACCAGCAAACTGGAAGTGGAGAACGGGCGATAATCACCCCAAATGGGCGATCACCGCATCGGTAAACTCGGCAGTGGAGGCTGTGCCGCCCACATCGCCGGTGAGATGCCGTGCTTCACCGTACACCTGGTGAACGGCGTTCTGCAGCCGGGCGGACGCGTCGCGTTCGCCCATGTGGGCCAACATCAGCACCGCCGATTGCATCAGCGCCGTGGGGTTCGCGAGGCCCTTGCCGGCGATATCGGGCGCGGTACCGTGGACCGCTTCGAAGATGGCGTGATGGTCGCCGATATTGGCGCCGGGCACGATCCCGAGCCCGCCTACCAAGCCCGCGGTAAGGTCGGAAATGATATCGCCGTAAAGGTTGGGCAGCACCAGCAGGTCGAAAGTCTCCGGCCGCATCACCAGTTGCATGCAGGCGTTGTCCACAATCAGTTCGTTATAAGTAATGTCGCTGAATTCCGAAGCCACCTCGCGACAGCACTTGAGAAACAGGCCGTCGCTGAGCTTCATGATATTCGCCTTGTGGATGGCCGTGACTTTGCGGCGTTGCGCGCGGCGGGCATATTCGAAGGCAGCCCGCGCGATCTTTGTGGAGGCGTTGCGGGTAATGATCTTCAGGCTCTCCACCACGCCGGGGACCACTTCATGCTCCAGTCCGGAATACAGATCCTCGGTGTTCTCGCGGAAAATCGCCAGGTCGATGGCCACATCGTGAAAGCGGGTCTTCAAACCCGGAAGCATACGCACCGGCCGGAAATTGGTATACAGCCCCAGTTTCTTGCGCAGCGCCACATTAATACTCTGGTGTCCGCTTGCGATGGGGGTCGCGGTAGGACCTTTCAGACCCAGGCGAGTCACTTCCAGCGACGCGAACACATCGTCCGGAAGCAGTTGTCCCTGTTCGGCCAGCGCGCGCTCTCCGGCCTCCACGCGTTCCCATTCGATTGTCACGCCGGTGGCGTCGACCGCGCGCACGGTCGCCTCCGCCACCTCGGGTCCGATTCCGTCTCCGGGAATCAGCGTTACCTGATGAGTCATCACAGTTATTATAAGATTAGGACACCGTGATACCGGATTGGGCCACAGAGCGTACCCAGATGGTGGACCGGCAATTGCGCCACCGCGGCATTCGCGATGAGCGCGTATTGGCGGCCATGAACGCTATTCCACGGGAGGAATTCGTGCCGGCGGAGTCGCGCGTAACGGCGTACATGGACGGCCCCATCCCCGTGGGTCACGGCCAGACCATCTCGCAGCCTTATATGACCGGTCTGATGGCCGGACTGCTGCGCCTCACCGGCTCCGAAACCGTGCTCGAAGTGGGGGCCGGCTGCGGATACGCTTCCGCCGTGCTGGGGGCGCTGGCTGCGCGCGTGGTGGCCATCGAACTCATTCCCGCACTGGCGCATATCGCACGTGAGAATCTGCGCCGGACCGGCCGCGACGGAAATATCGAAATCGTGGAGGGCGATGGACGCCTGGGCTATCCGGCGCTCGCGCCTTACGCGGCGATCTCGGTGGCGGCGGCCGCGCGGGAGATCCCACCCGCGCTGCTGGCTCAGTTGGACGATCCCGGACGCATGGTGATCCCGGTAAACGCCGGGGAAGACCAGGAACTGCGTACGTTGACACGGCACGACGGCCGCATCGATTCGGTAGTCTCCACCATCTGCCGTTTCGTTCCCCTGCGAGGCGGCGGGCAATAGATGCGGTTGCGAACCGCCAAAGACCGGCTCAAGATCGAGCACAGCATCATCGACGGCGTACGCGGCATTCTGGAGACGCTGTTGGCTTCCAACCCGGAGATCCGCTCAGTGATCCCCGGCGTCATTCGTCCAGTGCGCGATGCGCGCGGCAAGGTGCGCGTGCGCATCACCGTGCCCACGCAGAATGGGTGGAAAGCGATTGCCCTGAGCGCGGGCGCGCGCCAGGAACTGTTCATCAGTACGGCTCTCGGCAAGGAAGAAGTGGAAGCAGCGTTGACGAAAGCCGGAGGCCTTGTAGGTTAGGGCACTCGGCCAGATGCCCGTGCGAACCCGAGGGCGCCAAAAGCCCGGCTAATGAATGGCTTCGAGCGGTGCCGAGGAGTACCGGATAAGTTGTCGTTAGAAGTTGTAACTAATTTATGGCGGGATGACGCAAGCACCGCCGCATGGGCCGGCAGTTAAACCCCCCTCGTTACTGCTCCATCACGAACTTTTCGAAGTTGATGCCGTCTTTTACCTGCACCGTGCGGGTCGCTTTCTTGCCGTCTTTCCATTCCACCGTGATGGAGTACGAACCCGGCGCCAGCGGAATCTGCGCGGGAGTCACCTGCCCCTGGCGCTTTCCGTCCACCATCACGTAGGCTCCGGCGGGAGAACTGGTGAGCATCAGGGTGCCCTGGCGCGAACGCAGCACTACGGCTGGAACCTCCACCGCGCCCGAGCCCACTTCCACTTCACGCCGCTCCACGTCGAAGCCCGGCTTCGTGTACACCAGGGTGTGATGCCCGGGAGCGGCCTCCAGCAGGCAGGGCGTAGCACACGCCGTGTCCAGTTGATTATCGATAGTGACCACGGCGCCCTTGGGGCTGGTGCTCACCGAGAGCTGTTGCGGTCCCGGCTCCAGACGCGGCGTGGACGTACGCTTGGCTGCCACCGCATCGCTATCGGCTGTGGTTCGCGGCGCCACCCCGATGGTTTCGGTAGGGGCCGGCTTTTCCTCGGCGGGTGCCTTGCGGGCGGTGCGCGCCGGCATGGGGCTCGGCTTCTTTTCCGTGGACGCCTCCACCGGCGGCGGGGTGGACGCTGGAGGGGGAGTCATCTTCGAGGGAGACTCCGCCGGCGGAGCGACAGGCGTCTGCGCCGGTGGCGAATCGGTGTGCGCCGTCTTTTCGCCCGAGCCGAAGGTATTCGTCAGCCACGTGGGCTTTACCTGCCACGCCACTACGGCCAGCAGCGCCGCGGCCATCAGCACCGCTGCCAGAAATGGCAGAAAGCCGCTGCGCTGCCGCGGTGTGCGTTCGGTGGTGCCGCTGGCGGTAGGATCTTCGCGGCGCGCGCGCCGGCTGGGAGGCAGTGCGGCCACCGCGGCGCCCAACGGCTTGTCGGCGATGGTAGGGGCATTCAGGCTGCCGCCGCGCGGCAGACTCTGCCAGCCTTTGTTAGCCGCACAGGCCTGCTCCAGCGCTTCCGTGAATTCCGTGCACGAGCTGTATCGCGACTCCGGCTTCTTCGCCAGCCCCTTCTTCAGTACGCCCTCGATCTCGCTGCCCAGGCTCGAATTAATGCGATGCGGCGACGGCGGCTCCTCGGCCACAATCTTATAGACGACCGTGGTAAGATGCTCGCCGGTGTACGGCTTTTCACCGGTGAGCATTTCGAAGGCGATCACCGCCAGCGAAAACTGGTCTGACCGGCCGTCCACCGCCTGCCCCTGCACCTGCTCGGGCGACATGTAATGCGGCGTCCCCACGATGGAGCCCGTCATGGTGAACTGTTCCGACGCGGTAATCTTGGCGATCCCGAAATCGGTGATTTTGGCCGTCCCGTTGCCCGCGATCATGATATTCGCCGGCTTCACGTCGCGGTGTACGATGCCCTTTCCATGGGCGTAATCCAGGGCTACCGCGGTCTGCGCCAGGATGCTGAACATGCGATCCGGCGGCATGGGCTCGGGCTGCGACAGCAACTGGTCGAGCGTCGGCCCGTCCACATACTCCATGGCGATGTAGGCCAGGTCGCCCTGCTGCTCCACGTCGTAGATCGTGACGATTCCGGGGTGCGACAGAATGCCCGCCGAGCGCGCCTCGCGGAACAGCCGCTCGCGCATGCGTTCCTGCTCGTCGGGCTTTAAGACCGCCCCTAGATTGATGGTCTTGATAGCTACCGGACGGCCGATATTCGGGTCGATGGCGTGATAGACCACACCCATGGCGCCCCGTCCGAGTTCTCTGACGATCTTGTAGCGCCCGATGCGATCCACTCAGTTCTAGTGATAGCACATGGGCGAGAGTTCGGTCAGCCTATTCCTCTTCTTCTTCCTCGCCCGTCTTGGCAGCCTTGGCGGCGGCAATGATCTTGTCCGCCTGCAATTGCGGCACGTAGTCGTAATGGTCGAACTCCATGCTGAAAGAGGCGCGGCCCTGTGTCATGGCGGTGAGGTCGTTCTGGTAGGTCAGCATTTCGGACATGGGCACCACGGCTCGCAGAAACTGCGTGCTGCCTTTGGTTTCCATGCCGGAAATGCGCCCCCGGCGGCCGTTGAGATCGCCCATCAGGTCGCCCGCGTATTCCACCGGCGCCTGGATCTCGACATTCACCACCGGTTCGAGTAGCGCCGGCTTGGCCTCCAGCATGGCCGCCTTGAACGCCTTGCGCGCCGCCAGTTTGAACGCCAGTTCGGAGGAGTCGACGTCGTGATACGAGCCGTCGTACACCGTCACCTTGAAATCGACCATCGGGAAACCGGCCAGATATCCTTTTTCGGCCGCCTCCACGATGCCTTTTTCCACTGCCGGGATGAAGTTCTTGGGGATGGAGCCGCCGAAAATCTCGTTGGCGAATTCGAACTTCGCGCCCCTCGCCAACGGCTCCATCTTGATCCAGCAATCGCCGAACTGGCCGTGTCCGCCGGTCTGCTTCTTGTGCCGACCCTGCACGTCCGCCTTCCCGCGGATGGTCTCGCGATAAGGAATTTTGGGCGCTTTCAGGGTGACATCCACGCTGTAACGCTTCTTCATGCGGCTGACCACGATTTCCACATGCTGCTGGCCGGTGCCGGCAAGTAGGAATTCGCGCGTCTGCGGGTCGCGGTAGAAGCGTAGCGACTGGTCTTCTTCCAGAATCTTGTGTACCGCCTGCCCCATGCGGTCCTCGTCATTGCGCGACTTGGCTTCGATGGCGAAGGCGATCGAGGGCTCGGCCAGTTTCACTGGCGTATAGACCGCGGTGGCGCCTTTGTCCTGCAGCGTATCGCCGGTCAGTGTATCTTTCAGCTTGGCCACCGCGCCGATATCGCCGGCAGGAATTTCGGGCACCGGCTGAAGCGTTTTCCCCTGCGGAACGCCGATGTGCGCCAGGCGCTCGCCGGTACCGCGGGTATTGGTCATATTGGCGTCGTTCTTCACGCTGCCGGTGATCACTTTGAAGTACGTGATGCGGCCTGAGAACGGGTCGGCCGTCGTCTTGAAGACGAACGCCGAAGGCGCGCCGGTGCTGGAAATCTTCTGCGTGGCTTCCTTGCCGCCGATGGTAGCCGCCACGCCTTCCCGCTCCAGTGGGGAGGGCATGTTTTCCACAATGAAGTTGAGCAGCAGGTCGGCCCCGATATTGTGCAGGCCGGAAATGCAGAACACCGGGAATACACGCATCTCGGCAACGCCCTGCTTCAGGCCGGAGACGATCTGCTCGATTTCGAGCGTGCCTTTATCGAAGAATTGCTCCATCAGGGCGTCGTTGCCCTCAGCCACCATTTCGATAAGTGCTTCGTGCGCCTTCTGGGCAGCGTCGGCAAGATCGGCTGGGATATCGCCCTCTTTGCCCTTGCCGTCGCCATCGGGCGTATAGGTGTAGGCCTTCATGCGAACCAGGTCGACCACGCCTTTGAAGTCGCGCTCCGAGCCGATCGGGATCTGCACGGGGACGGCGGCCCGGCCGAAGTTTTCCTGCACGCTGGCCAGCGCTCGCTCGAAATCGGCGCGCTCGCGATTGAGTTTATTGATGACGATGGCGCGGGGCAGCTTAAAATCGTTGGTGAAGCCCCATACCTTTTCGGTCTGCACCTCCACTCCGGCCACGCCGTCCACCAGAACCAGGGCGGAATCGGCGGCTATCAGGGCAGCCCGGGTGTCATTAATAAAGATGTTGTAGCCGGGGGTGTCGAGGATGTTGATTTTCGCCTTTTTCCACTCCACAATCGCGATGGAGGTGGAAATCGTGATCTTACGGGCGATCTCCTCGTCATCGAAATCAGTGATTGTATTGCCTTCATCGACGCGGAGAAGGCGGTTGGTTGCTCCGGAGGTGAAAAGCAATCCGGCGGTGAGAGTGGTCTTGCCGGAATCGCCGTGGCCCACCACCCCGACGTTCCGGATGTCTTTGCTTTCGTATACTTTCACGTGGATACGCTCCAGGATTAAAACGGAATAGTAACACGCGGGGGATAGGGGTGGCGGCCCTTCTGTAGAAATGGGGTGCTGCGATTCCCGCAATCCGCCGATAGATAGCCGGGACTCAGGAAGTCGCGTCCGGCCGGGTATTCCATCCGGCAAAAGCCGTTATGATGAGTTGACATGGATTCGCGCCGCATGTGCCCGCATTGCCGGGCATTTATCACCGATCGGGACAAAATCTGCCCTTACTGCAATGAGCCCGTTGGGCCGCGCTACGCCGAACGCGCGCGCACCGCGGATATCATTGGCGGGTTCATTCCCCAGGCCCGCTTTAACACCATGTTGATTCTGCTCATCAACGCAGCTTTTTTTATCGCCACTGAGATTTACTGCGTCAAACTCGGAGTGGGCAGCGGCTTCGGCGATATCGACGGGCGCGTGTTGTACGCCTTCGGCTCCAAAATAGGGCTCGCCAACCTCGACGGGCAGTGGTGGCGGCTGGTGACGGCCGGCTTCCTGCATGGCGGCATCCTGCACATCGCGATGAATTCCTGGGTGCTGTTCGATTTGGGCGCGCAGGTGGAAAACATCTACGGCGCGGCCCGCATGTGGGTGATTTACTTCCTAGGAACCGTGTTCGGATTCTATGCCAGCGCGGTCTTCAATCCCGGCATTTCCATCGGCGCGTCGGCCGGACTCACCGGCCTGGTGGGCGCCATGATCGCGCTCGGCGTGCGGCACCGCAATCCCATGGGCAAGGCGGTCCGGGGGATGTACATCCGCTGGGCGGTTTACATTTTGATCTGGGGTATCCTGGTGCCGGCGGTAGATAATTACGCTCATATCGGCGGAATGATCGCCGGTTTCGTCATAGGTTATGTGGCGCAAACTCCGCGGGCGTCCGGTTCCACGGAAACCCTTTGGCAGGCGGCCGCGTGGTTTTGTGTGATTTTAACTGTCGTTAGTTTTCTAAAGTGGTGGTTGTGGTTCGCCCACATGCCCAATATCATGTCATTATGAGCCTCCGGTCCATAGTATTAGTACTTATGCTCTCGTGCGGGCTCGCCGCTGCTTCCGGCAAGCCTAAGACGCCTAAGTATCATAAGCACGCCGTGACCTCGCCTAAAGCGGTAAAGCACAACAAAGAAGGCGCCAAGGCGCTTCGCCACAAGTCCCCCAAGGTGGCGCGGCACAAGACTTCCACTCCGCGGGTCGCAAGGCACAAACAGACCCGCTACAAAAAACACAAGGCTTAACTCATGCTTCGCAGTCTGTTCCTTGCCGCCACGTGCATGGCTTTCATGGCCTCGGGAGCGGACCGGCCCTTGCGGAAACCCGTCCTGGTAGAACTTTTCACCTCCGAAGGCTGCTCCAGTTGCCCGCCGGCCGACCGTCAACTCCAACTGCTCGATCCTCAGGTAGTGGTACTCAGCGAGCACGTGGACTACTGGGATCAACTTGGCTGGAAGGACAAATTCTCCTCGCCGGAGATGACCCATCGCCAGGAAGGGTACGTCAAAACATTTGGCATCGAAGGCCCGTACACGCCGCAAATGGTGGTGGACGGCGCCGCGCAGTTCACCGGCGGGGATGGCCGTCAGGCCGCCGCCGAAATCGAAAAGGCCGCCAGCCGCCCGAAAGCCACCGTCGTGCTGGCGCGGACGGCTTCCGGCGTGAAGGTCGAGATCGAAGCCGTGCCGCATGAGGCCGATATCTGGGTGGCGGTGGCCGACAACAGCGACCAGACCAGAGTGGGGGCCGGTGAAAATCGCGGCCACACGCTGTCGCACGTCTCGGTGGTCCGAAGCCTGCACAAGATCGGGTACGTGAAACGCGGCGGAACATTCTCGCGCCAGATCGACCTCCCATCATTCGGCGACGGCCAGCGCGTGGTGGTGTTCCTGCAGGAATCCGGCCAGGGCCGTGTCTGGGGCGCGGCGGTTCTGCCATCCGCGGGAATTTAGGCCAAAGTCTTACGGCGTCTTCTCGCTGTGTGCCGCCGACCGGCTGAGATGCCGGTAGAACCCCAGATCGTCTCCGGTCAACATTTTAGTCGCGAAGATGATCTGTCCGGTATGGCCGGAGAAATGTTCCACCACGTGGTAAATGGCCGCCATCCCGGTGGCCTGGTACCCCTGAATAGTCAGCGGCTCCATCAATCGCGCGGCGCTCACCTGCGCCAGCACCTCGGCCGCTTCGTCTACCGTGGCGCGCAGTTTTTCCGCCAGTTCGGCCACCTCCATGCCGCCGCGGGCCGCGAACTCCTGGTCGCGCTGCCGCGCATCGGGTGCGCCCCCGACGCCGGAAATAATCCACTGCCGCACGTTGCCGCACAGATGCAGCACCAGGTTGCCGATGGCGTTCTCGTTGGCTCCGCCGCGCGCCCAGATCTGTTCGCCGGTCAGCTTCTCGAGACAGCTCGCAATTCGTCCATGGCACAGCCGCAGGCGCTCGATGGAGCAATGCAGGAATTCCTGGTGCAGGGCATCGGTCATAATTAAGATTCTAGACTCTTGTGACATCTCCCATCCACATCATCGGCGGCGGACTCGCGGGCTCCGAAGCGGCGTGGCAAGTGGCGCGCCGCGGCCTGCCGGTCGTCCTCCATGAAATGCGCCCCGTCCGCCAGACGCCCGCCCATCAGACCGATCGCCTGGCCGAACTGGTCTGCAGCAATTCCCTCAAGTCGGAATCGGAATCCACCGCGCCCTGGCTGCTCAAGGAGGAAATGCGCCGCCTGGGATCGCTGCTGCTATCGATCGCGCAGAAGACTCGCGTACCCGCCGGACACGCGCTCACGGTGGACCGCGAGACCTTCGCCGCCGAAGTCACCGCCGCCATCTCAGCCGAGCCCCTGATCGAATTGCGCCGCGATGAAGTGACCGCCCTGCCCGCGGACGCCATCGTCATCGTCGCCACCGGCCCGCTCACCAGTGAGGCTCTGGCCGCCGACATCGCCCGCCTCACCGGCTCGGACCGGCTCTATTTCTACGACAGCATCAGCCCCATCGTCGATGCCGACACCGTCGACACCGCCATCGCCTTCTGGGCATCGCGTTACGGCAAATCGACTGACGGCACCGACGACTACCTCAATTGCCCTTTCGACCGCGCGCAGTACGATCGCTTCCTCGACGAGTTGCTCGCTGCCACGCCCGCATCGGCGCACATCCCCGAAGACAAAGCCTGTTACTTCGAGGCGTGCCTGCCCATCGAGGAACTGGCGCGCCGCGGCCGCGACACCCTTCGCTTCGGTCCCATGAAGCCCATGGGGCTCAGCGATCCGCGCACCGGGCGGCGTCCCTGGGCGGTGGTGCAGTTGCGGCAGGAGAATCTGCGCGCCCGCAGTTTCAACCTGGTGGGCTTTCAGAACCACATGAAATTCGGCGACCAGGCGCGCGTCCTGCGGCTGATTCCGGGGCTCGAGAAGGCCGAGTTCCTCCGTTTCGGCCAGATCCATCGCAATACTTATATCAATGCGCCCGCGCTGCTCACCGCGACCCTACAGCTTCGCACCGAGCCGCGCGTTTTCTTCGCCGGGCAGATCTCCGGCGTGGAAGGCTACGTCGAGTCGATCGCCACTGGCCTGATGGCCGGCCAGCACGCCGCCGCCCTGGCCGCCGGAAGATCGCCACGCCCGCTGGGGCGCGCGACCGCGCTCGGCTCGCTGTGCCATTACATCTCGGGCGCCGACGCGAAAAATTACCAGCCCGCCAACATCACGTTCGATCTGCTCCCCCAGCTCGACGAGCCCACCCGCATCGCTCTGCGTCGCGACAAGCAAGCGCGCCATGCCGAGGTCTGCCGGCGCGCGCAAGTGGCGCTCGCCGAATGGATGGCTGTCGATGTCTGAACTATCGCATGTCATCGCCGCGCCGGGAGCCGGTCCGAGTGACTGCCGGCGCGCACAAGTCGCGCCCTCCGAAAGGATGGCCGCCGATGTCTAAGCTCGCAGACCTGCGCGATTGCCAGCCCATCCGCCCCGACCAGCACGCGCGTCACGCCGAGATCTGCTGCCGCGCGCAAGTGGCGCCTTTCGAAAGGGTGGCCGCCGATGTCTGAACCGGTGCGCCACGGCAACGCGATCCACACCATCGCCACCTCTGGCGCCGAACCCGTCCGATTGCGAACTCGCGACCAGCATGCGCGCCACGCCGAGGTCTGCCGTCGCGCGCAAGTCGCCCTCGCCGAAAGGATGGCCGTCGATGTCTGACCTGGCATCGCAGATCGATCTCTTCCTGGCGGAACTGGCGCGCCGCAGCAACTCCGTCCACACTGTCGACGCCTACGGCGCCGACCTGCGCGAGTTCCTACAGTACCTCTCGCCGCCCGAAAGCCAACCGCCCGCTCCCGCGGCCATCGACCAGCTCGTGCTGCGCGAGTGGCTGGCGTCGCTCTACAGCCACGACCTTGCCGCGGTTACCATCCGGCGGAAGCTGGCCGCCGTCCGGTCGCTCTTCAAGTTCATGCTGCGCGAGGGAGTGGTTCCCATCAACGTGGCGCGCCTGGTGCGCACTCCCAAGGCGCCCAAGAAGCTACCCGAGGTGATGAGCCCCGACCAGGTGAACGCCCTCATCGATGGCGTCACTTCCGGCCCGCTGGAGCGGCCGCACCCGGTTCGCGACCGCGCGCTGCTCGAACTGCTCTACGGTTGCGGTGTACGCGTGAGCGAACTGGCCGGCCTCAACCTGCACGATCTCGACCGCGCGGAGCGATGGCTGCGCGTGCGCGGCAAAGGCCGCAAAGAGCGCCAGGTGCCCATGCCCGGAAAGGCCGCGGAAGCGCTGGAGCGATACCTCGCCGAGCGCCCGGTGGTCCGCGACCAGCCCGCCGTCTTCCTCAATCATCGGGGCGGACGCCTCAGCGACCGCGGCATCCGCGGCATCGTCAAACTCTACGCCACCTTCGTGAACGGCGACCCCTCCATCCATCCGCACAGTTTCCGCCACGCCTACGCCACCCACCTGCTGGCCGATGGCGCCGACCTGCGCGCCATTCAGGAACTGCTGGGCCATGCACGCCTGTCCACCACCCAGAAATATACGCAGGTGGCCCTCACCGACCTGATCGCGGTGTACGATAAGGCTCACCCGAAAGCATGAAGGTCCATTTCGAAGACCTGCGCCGGGAATTCCGGCCCATGTTCCGGCTCGCCGCGCCGCTGGCGGTCGCCGAACTGGGCTGGATGTTCATGGGAATCGTCGATATCGTGATGGCCGGCCCGCTTGGTCCGGTTGCCGTCGGCGCGGGTAGTTTGGGCAGCATGGTTTTCTTCCCCACAGCCACCGCCGGGACCGGAATGCTCTTCGGAATGGACACACTGGTGGCGCAAGCCTTCGGCGCCAATGACCGGCAGGATACGCGCCGCACCCTGGTGAGCGGCCTCTGGCTGGGAATCGTCCTCGCGCCGCTGGTGGCGCTGATTCTGTGGGGCACCATTCCGGTGATGCGCGCCGCCGGCGTCAATCGCGACGTCATGTCGTCCCTCGGACCGTTCATCGGCAACCTTATCTGGGGCGTGTGGCCGCTCCTCTTATATGCTGCCTTCCGCCGCTACCTGCAGGCGATGAACATCGTCAAGCCTGTTACCTTCGCATTGGTGAGCGCCAACATCGTGAATGCCGGCGGCGACTGGGTACTGATGTACGGCCACTGGGGAGCGCCGGCGATGGGCGTAGCAGGATCGGCGCTATCGACCTCACTGTCACGCGCCTACATGGCGGCAGTGCTGGCGGGTACCATCTTGTGGTACGAACGTCGTGCCGGGCGCCTCCTCTTCCAGTCTTCGTGGCGTCCCGATTTGGCGCGCATCCGGCGTCTGGCGAAACTGGGATTGCCCGCCGCCGGACAGATCTTGTTCGAAGGCGCCGTGTTCGCCGTCGTCACCACCATGGCGGCGCGACTCGACGCAGCTTCGCTCGCAGCGCACGGCATCGCGGTGAACGTCATTTCAACCACTTTCATGGTGCCGCTCGGCATCAGCTCGGCCGCCGCCGTGCGTGTAGGCCAGGCATACGGGCGGCGCGATATCCACGCCGCCGCCGTGTCTGGATGGACGGCGCTGTTGCTGAGTTCGCTCTTCATGGGAGTGGCGGGGTTGCTACTGGCGGCGGCGCCGCAATGGGTCGTGCAGCTCTATATCGTAGACCCGGCGGTGATCGCGATGGGCGCGCTGCTGCTGCGAATCGCCGCCGTCTTCGAACTGTTCGACGGTGCGCAGGTAGTGATCGGCGGCGCGCTGCGCGGCCTCGGCGATACGCGCACGCCTATGCTCGTGCACCTCGCGGGATATTGGGCGGTGGGAATGCCGGTGGCGTACGTCCTCTGCTTTCCGCTCGGCTGGGGCGCGTCCGGCATTTGGGTCGGGCTGAGCGCGGCATTGGTGCTGATCGGCGCCACGCTGGTGGTTTTCTGGCAACGCGCTATTCGGATCGCAACGCTGCGGGGCTGAGCGCCGGAAGCGTCGCGCTATTTCGACCGCAGCGCGGCCATCGGGTCGACCCGCGTCGCCCGCCGCGCATCCATCTGTCGAGTGTCTCGGTATTCCCGCCTACTTCTGAAGCTCACGCAAAAACACCTCCACCCGGTTCGTCGTCACGTTGGTACGCCGCACCCGAAGAAATCGGTGTCTTCCGTCCAAATTGGACAGCCGATTGCCAATGCTGCCGCCAGTATAGGCCAGTCTCCCGTTCGCCAATGCGTTCTCGCGCTGTGTCTTCAAAATCGCCGTACACTTCGCTCCCGATCAGTTCCACCAGACCCCGGAGGGAGCCCAGGAATGCGACCGCCTCGGCTGGATCGCCACCGCGCCTGACGACGAGAGCAGGTACGTGCTCCTCGGCTTCGAAGTATGCCGCCGCGGGAACGAAGAACAGCGCCTGTTCCGCGTACCTCTCTATAATTTCGCGCACGCGCCTCCCCAAGACGGCTCGCACCAGGATGTTGGCATCAATGACAAGCGCCTTACCTGGCATTCCCCTTGTTCTCACGGGCCGCCCGGCGAATCCCCTTGTACTCCGCCACCAGTTCGTCTTCGCTGACACCCCAGGACGCAATCATCTCGTCCAGGTCCTTCGCGGCGGCGCGCATGGCCTCCACTTCGGCCTTCCGGTTTCGCTTCTGTGCCGGAATGTAGAACCCAAGCGTCGCGCCGTGGCGCATGATCGCCAGGGGCGTACCGGATTCGAGGTAGCCCGCGAGGTTCTCGCGGAATTCGCGCATGCCAACCTTAACGGTTTCCATATTATGTACTCACTGTGCACATTTTTAGCAGGACCGCTCACCCGTCGCGAATAACTCGTGACCGCCGCCGATGTTGCGCAGGCATGGTCTACGTATTCCCAACCGTAGCGTCAATTTCCGACAGTTTACTTCGTAGCCCGGTCGAAGACACCTAACGCGCAAGAGTGGTCGGCCGATTCCCATTCGGCCCCTAACGTGTATAATCGTCAAAACTGATGACTCGCGCCTTCGCCGGGATGCTTGCGCTGCTTACGGGGGCAGCCGCCGCCACCGGTTACTTCGCCAGCAGGCGCCATACCCTGCCGCCGCCGCAACTCACGCTCGATTCGCGGCGGATACTGGCCAATGGCAACGACTTCGCCGCCCTACGCATCGAAACGCGCGCCTCCGGCACACCACGGATCACCCTGCTTGAAAACCCCTCCGGCGTCGCGGTGGAGGATCTCTACGGCAGCGCCGGCCAATGGCAAGCGAAAGTGCGCAGCGGAGTGATGCCCGGGCGCGTGCGATTCCGCGTCGCCATTGCCGGCGCACGGCCGGCGTTCGGCGAGTTCCTGTCCGTTCCCGACTGGCACGACAGCCTGGACGACGGTACTCCCGATTTCCTGCGGCTCGACGACCAGCACGACCGCGAGGCGTTCCGGCGCTGGTTTACCTTCCTGGCGGAAGCCCAGTATTTTCAGGCGGCGGCCAACCGGCCCGCGGAAATCGACGATTGCGCTGCGCTCATCCGCTACGCCTATCGCGAAGCGCTGCATGTTCATGACGATGCCTGGACCGGCAGCGCGCGGCTGCCGCTGGTGCCGCCTTTCGATTCCGTGGCCAAATATCAATATCCGCACACTCTGCTGGGCGCGGCCCTGTTTCGCGTGCGTCCCGGTCCGCTGCGGCCGGCGGATGCGGCCGATGGCGCCTTCGCACAGTTCGCCGACGCGGAAGCGTTGTGGCGCTGGAATTGCCATCTGGTAAGCCGCCAGCTTTCGGCGGCGCAGCCGGGCGACCTGCTGTTTTACCGGCAGCTCGGCCGCGAGAGTTTTCATAGCATGATTTACCTCGGCCCCAGCCAGATCGCAAATGACGGTAAGCGCTATCTGGTGTATCACACCGGGCCGGATGGGTCCGATCCGGGCGAGATCCGCCGGCCGACGGTGGACGAACTGATGCAGTTCCCGCGGTCCGAGTGGCGGCCGCTGGCGAGCAATCCGAATTTTCTGGGTGTGTATCGATGGAACATAATGTGTTCGGCAGGCACAAACTAAATAGACAATCGCTCAAGCTGTTTCTGTTGCTGGCCGCCGCCGCGGCCGGCCTGAGCCAGAGCGAAACGCAGCCCTACTTCGCGCTGTTCGCCGACCGTACCTTTCCCTCCGGCGGCAAGCCCAACGTGTCCCTCACCGCCTGGAACGTGGACTCGCTCGACTTCCGCGTCTACCGCGTCGCCGATCCGCAGAAGTTCTTCGAGCAGCTCGAAGACTCGCACCAGTTCGGCGGCCACGTGCCGCGTCCGGCGCGCGAGCGCACGCTGCTCGAAAAGATCCACTCCTGGAAGCACGGCCTGCGGACGGACATCCGCCGCTCGCTGCGCGCGCAGTTCAACGAATCGCCCAGCGACCAATTGATGGGCCGCGCTGCGCCCGCCCGCAACATTTCTTCGCCCGGCGCGAACGGCGTGCCGTATGCCGGGGCGCCGCTGCTCAATTCGCAGCAGCTTGCGCTCACCTTCACCCAGCCGGTGCGCAGCCAATCGCGATGGGAGCGGTCGGTTGTCGATGTCGGGGTGCACGACAAGGGTATCTATCTGGTGGAAGCGGTGCACGGCGATCTCCGCGCGTACACCATCCTGATGGTGTCCGATATCGCCATGGTCACCAAGTCGGCACAGGGCAAGCTCACCAATTTCCTGGTGGACCGCACCAGCGGCCAGCCCATCCCCGCGGTCAAGATCGCGCTGCTGGCGCGTGACGAGCACATCTCCGATACCGAAACCGATGGCGACGGCATCGCCAATCTGCAATTGCCGCCCGCCGCCAAGGGCGCCGGCCAGCAGCGCGATTTCCGCATCCTGGCGGCGCGCGGCAGCGACTTCGCGATCAACACCTTGGGCGACTACTGGTCGGGCGCTGCCCAATGGATGGGCTACATCTATACCGACCGGCCGGTCTACCGCCCCGGCCATACCGTCTACTTCAAAGGCGTTTTCCGCACCGGCGCTCCCGGCGCTTACGAAGTTCCCGCCGGCAAGAACGTGAGCGTCACCATCAACGGTCCCGACCAGAAGCCGGTCTTTCAGAAGACTCTCACCGCCAACTCCGCCGGCGCCGTGCATGACGACCTCACCCTGCCGGCCGATGCCGCTCTGGGCAACTACTTCGTGGAGGTCAAACCCGCGCAGGGCGAAGGCTACATGAGCGGCGATTTCGAAGTGCAGGAGTACAAAAAGCCGGAGTACGAAGTGCACGTAACTCCTACCCGGACGCGTGTGCTGCAGGGCGACGACATGCATGCCACCATCGATGCGCGCTACTACTTCGGCGAGCCGGTGAGCGGCGCGAAGGTGAAGTACTCCGTCTATCGCAGCCGCTACTGGGCGCCGTTCTGGTACGAGGGCGATGACGATTCCGAAGAGCCGGCAGGCGACGCGGGCGATGTCGCCGACGCCGGCGACCAGCTCAATGAGGTGGATGGACAGCTCGATGCCGACGGCAAGCTGAGCGTCACCCTGCCCACCACCATGTCGCAGCACAAAGAGGACTACATCTATACCATCGAGGCGAAGGTCACCGACCAGGCCAATCGCGAAATCTCCGGCAAGAGCTGGGTGGTGGCGACCTACGGAAGCTTTGCGGTGAACGTGACGCCCGATCGCTACTTTTACAGTCCGGGGTCAGATGCCGGCTTCCAGGTGCAGTCGCGGAACTACGATAACCAGCCGGTGCGCGCCACCGTGCATGTGGAACTATTGCAGTGGGACCGGCACGATCCGGACCATTGGATTTCCCGCGGCGCTGCGGATGTCGACACCGGCGACGCCGGATCGGCCACCGCGCATCTCACGCTGCCGCCGCAAGGCGGGTCGTACCAGGTGCGCGCAATGGCATCCACGCCTGAGCATCGCGTGGTGGAGGACACGAGCTATCTGTGGGTCTCGGGCGGCGGGGAATTCGGATTCCGCGGCAGTTCCGACAAGAACATTCAGATCGTGCCCGATAAGAAGAGCTATCGCGCCGGCGATACCGCGAAGCTCCTGGTGGTGACCGGCCGGCCGAATACGCCGCTCTATCTCACGGTGGAGGGCCGCGATCTACGCGAATGTAAGTTGCTGCGCTCCGCGGATTCGACGGCGACGTTCGAACTGCCGGTGACCGCGTCCGACGAACCGGGCATCACCGTCAACGCGGCGTTCATCCGCGACGGCGAGTTCTACAACGGAACCAAGTACCTCAAGGCGCCGCCTTTGGAACACCAGCTCAATCTCAAGATCGCCACCGACAAGCCGCAGTACCAGCCCGGGCAGACGGCGAACTATGCCATCGACGTCACCGGGTCCGACGGTAAGCCGGTGGGCGGCGCCGATCTCAGCCTCGGGGTAGTGGACGAAGCGATTTATGGCGTGCGGCCCGATACCACCCAAAGCATCCTCGAGTTTTTCTTCGGGCGGCAATGGAATCGCGTCTTCACGGCGGAGTCGCTCGAATACCAGTTCAGCGGGGAGGCCGGCAAGCGCCGCATGCGCCTGGCGGAATTGCGTCCGGCCACGCGCCTGGCGCAGTTGAAACCGGAGCGCCTGGTGCAGCCCAAAGTGCGCAAGGCGTTCCCCGATACCGCTTTCTGGGCGGCCGATCTGACCACTGACAACAACGGCCACGCGCAGGCCAAAGTGGACTTCCCCGATTCCCTCACCACCTGGCGAGCTACCGCGCGCGCCATTACTCCCGCCACCAAAGTAGGCAGTTCGGTGATCAAGACGGTGGTGCGCAAGAACCTGATTGTGCGGCTGGCGGCGCCGCGCTTCTTCGTGCAGGGCGATGAAGTGATCCTCTCGGTGCTGGTGCACAATTATCTGCCGGACGCCAAGACGGCGCGCGTTTCGCTCGACGTTACCGGGCTCGACGTCCTCGACGGCGCGACACGCGACGTTCCCGTTCCCAGCCGCGGCGAAGTGAAGCTCGACTGGCGGGTGCGCGCGCAGCAGGTACGCAGTACCACCCTGCTCGCCAAGGCCCTTACCGATCAGGAATCGGACGCGCTCCAGTTGGATCTGCCGGTGAATATCCCGGGCATCCGCATGGCGCTGCCCCATGGCGGCTCGCTCGAGCCGGGCGCGACCGCGAACTTCGACCTGACATTTCCGCAGAAGGTGCAGCCCGGTTCGCGATCGCTCGCCATTGAGGTTTCCCCCTCCATCGCCGGGTCGCTCTTCGGCGCGCTCGACTACCTCACGTCGTTCCCCTATGGCTGCGTGGAGCAGACCATGTCGAGCTTCCTGCCGGATATCACGGTGCAGCAGGCGGTTCGCGATCTGGGGCTGAAGACGGACCTCGACCAGGCCGGCCTTCAAGTGAAGATTCGCGACGGTCTCGAGCGACTCTACAACTTCCAGCACGACGATGGCGGATGGGGCTGGTGGCAGACCGACGACAGCCATCCCTTCATGACGGCTTATGTGGTGGCCGGCCTGGCGCAGGCACAGGCCGCCGGATCCACCGTCGAGCAGGACCGCATCCAGCGCGGCGGCGCGTGGCTGCTGCAGGACTTCGCACGCGATTCGAAAATGGCGCCCGACCTGCGCGCATACATCGCCTACGCCATGCTGGTGTCGAGGCAGTCGGACTTCGCGCCGTTCCGCGAGGTGTACGAAAAACGCGCCGCGCTCTCGCCTTATGGGCTGGCGATGCTGGGGCTTGCGCTGGAGCAGGCGAAGGATAGCCGCGCGGGAGAGATCGCGACCGAACTCGCGGGCAAGGTGGACCAAAATCAGTCGGAGGCCTGGTGGAAGGCCACTCGCGACGCCATGCTCGATTTCGACGAGGACGCATCGCCCGAGGCGACGGCCTGGGCGGTGAAGTTCCTCTCGCACCAACACCCCGATAGTCCGCTGCTTCCCAAAGCGGCGCTGTGGCTGATGAATCATCGCGACGAGGGCTACTGGTGGTCCTCCACCAAGCAGACCGCCATGGTGATCTACGGGCTCAGCGACTATCTCAAGGCTTCACATGAGCTGACGCCCAATCTGACCGTGACGGTGCTGGTGAACGACCGGCCGGCGCTCACCCGCACGCTCGACAACGCCACCGCATTGGCGGCCGCCCCGCTCACGCTGGACGAATCGAAGCTGCAACCCGGCGCCAACCACATCCGCGTGACGGCGTCGGGCACCGGCCGGCTCTACTATTCCACGCGCGCCGAATATTATTCGGCCGACGACCGGTTGCAGAAGACCGGCTCGGTGTCTCTCAATCTGCTGCGCGACTACTTCCGTCTGACGCCCACCCGGGAAGGCGACCACATCGTCTACGACACCACGCCTTTAAACGGTCCCGCTGCGGTAGGCGATATTCTCGCGGTGCGCCTGACGATGACCGGGTCGGATTGGAAATATGTGATGATTGAGGACCCGATTCCCGCCGGAACGGAATTCATCGAGCACGATGAGCAGTATCAATTGAAGAGTCGGCCGCCATGGTGGGAATACGACTTCACCCGTCGCGAACTGCATGACGATCGGTTGGCGATCTTCAAGACTTACTCGCCGCAGGGCCAGGAGCAGTACTTTTACCTGCTGAAGGTGATCAACGCCGGAATCTTCCAGGTGAGCCCCGCGCGGGTAGGGCCGATGTATCAGACCGATGTGATGGCGACCAGCGAGAGCCGCCGCCTGGAGGTCAAATGATTCCGCTGCAAGTGGTGGGCAATGCGCTGCTGTTGTGGCTGGGATATTACTGGCTGGGAATCGGCGAAGGCACCGGCGGGCAGTTGCTGTGGAGCGCGGCCGTGGCGCTCGCCCTCGCGGCGGCGGCATGCTGGCTGCACGGCGCGGCATTCGCGTACTTCGGACCGGCGAAACGGCAACTGCGCCCGGCCCTGGGTACCGCATTGCGCCACGTTTTGCCGCTGCTGGTGGCGGCCGTCGGGCTGGCGGCGCTCTATTGGCTGCTCGCGCAGTGCGCCGGATGGAGCGCGAGCCCGGCGTTTCGCATCGCGTCCTATCTCACCATGAAGCTGCGCAAGCCGGTGAAACCGTCGTCTGTGCTGCGCTGGTTTCAGTCGGCCATCTGGCTGTTGGAATGGATGGTGGTGCCGGTGCTGGCCCTGCCCATGATCTCCGCCATCGCCGGGCGCGGATGGGCGGGCTTCCGCGATTTCGGAGCGCGCCTCCGCAGTTGGCTGTACTGGATCGAAACGCCGCTACTGGCGCTGCTCGCGTTCTGGGTTCCGTTCCGCCTGTTCGATTGGGTCCCGAAGGCCCATGGCTTCGGCATGGAGATGACCAGCTTCGTCCTGCGTTTCGGGGTGGGCTATCTGCTGTGCATCGCGGTGTGGCTGCTGCTGGTATTTGTCACGGTTCGCGGCACACCCCGCCCGTCGTCGAACCCGGCAATGTAGTCTTGCGGTGATTTCATCGACGCGTGACGGCATCGGTCACCTCCGGCGGAAGGCCGCGCGCTACCCAACTCAGCACCGCCGCTTCGCCGTATCGGTGGGCGATGTCCGCCACCGCGTGCGCCGACGCCTCATAGGCTCGCCGGGCCCGCGCCGGGTCCGTGGTCTGGCGGAGATCGGCGTCGCTGGGAATGCGCGCCACTTCGCCGGGCGCGGGCGGATTCGCCAGATATTCCACCACCCCTTCGCGAAACCAGAACGGCAAACCGGTGCGCGCCTGCGACTCCACCAGCACGTGCAGAAGTTCGTGCCGCAGGGTCGACTCCAGTGCGCCGCGGCTGCGTAGCGTCTCTGCCGGCTGCAAACGGATGCGGGCGCCCGTGGTGTAAGCCGCCACCCATCCGGGCTCGCCGGTGGCGTTGCGGAACGAGTCGAGGTCCGGGTAAAGATAGATCTCGACCCGTTGCGGCGCGCGCCACCCGGTACGCTGCGCGGCCGCGCGCAGCAGGCGTTCGGCGAGTGCGAGCACGGCGCCATCCTGCGAGGGGTTCGCTGTGAACAGCGTCATCGTCTCGCCGCCGATGCGCTGCCACGGGATCTCCTTCGCGGTGACGCCGGTCCGCGTGCCGGGATAGTAGAAGGCCAGGATATCGCGGTAAGTACGGCCCTCCATGCCCATGCGGTCGGCTCCCAGTTGGCAGAGCCCCACACCGTGTCCCGAGCCGCGCCCCTCAAACACTATGCGGCCGCCTTCGCTGTGGACCTGGTAGAGATCGCTGCGCACGGTATTCCAACCGAGTTCGCGTCCCAGCGCGAAGCGCAGCGATCCGGCGGCGAGGCGCACGCTTTCGCCGCCGCCCGCGAGCACCAGAGTCTCCGCCCGTCCCGACGCGGTGCGCGCCGCAATCGCCACATGCTCCACGGTTGGAGGCGTGCGCAGCGAAGAACGCAGAAGCGCGTCGGCCATCTGCCGCGCGCCGCAGCTCCACTGCCAGGGCGGCGTGCCGGCTCGTCCGCAATAGGGGTCGTCGTGGACTCTGAGATAAGGAGCGGCGAGATCGGGCCACACCGCCGCGGCGTCTTCCGAACGGCCGCCACAATCGCGCGTGTACGGCGTGAAGGCGGGCTTGCCGGCGAACCAGAGCAACTCGCCCGCGGTATCGGCGGCGGCCTGCGTGAGCCGCGGCACGGGCGGCGTGCTCTCCCAGCGCTGGCAGTGCGTGGTGGTGCAGAAGTCGTAGCCCTCGGCGGCGTGGCGCCCACGCATGCGGACCGCATAGGTGCGCGCCGCCACGGCCATTGCACGCAGCGCAGCGGGCGATTGAAACACGCTGCTCTCGCCCACCAGGACGCCCGCCACGTAGCGCTCGATCGGCAGGTCGACGATGTCGCCGCTCGCTTGCCGCACGCGCACCGTCTGGCCATTTGCCGAGGTGGCCAGCGCGAGCAGCGCCACCAGGCGGAGCGCGTTCACCGCTTGCCTCCGCGATGCGAGCCCAGTATGCGCGCCGCCACTGCCATTGCGCGCAGCGCAGCGGGCGATTGAAAGACGCTGCTCTCGCCCACCAGGACGCCCGCCACGTAGCGCTCGATCGGCAGGTCGACGATGTCGCCGCTCGCTTGCCGCACGCGCACCGTCTGGCCATTTGCCGAGGTGGCCAGCGCGAGCAGCGCAATCAGGCGGAGCGCGTTCACAGCTTGCCCGCGCGATACGCGCCGAGTATGCGCGCCGCCACCGGAGCAGCGTCGGCCCCGCCCGACCGCCCCTGCAGCATCACCGCGATGGCCGCTTCGGGCTTCCGGCTGGGCAGGAAACCCGCGAACCAAGCTACATGCTCGCCGCTCTCCGTGCGCACGCTGCCGGTCTTGCCCGCGACTGTGACGCCATCCAAACGCGCGTACTGCGCCGTGCCGTACTCCACCGCTCCTTCCATTCCGGCGAGAATCGGCGGGGCGGCATGGGTGGCGAGGAGGCTGTAGGCCACCGCGAGTTCCGCCGGCGTGATGGCGATGCCGGCTTCGCCGAGGGCCTGTAGGCGGATGGCGTCGTCTCCGCGCGCCGGTGCGATTCGGCCGGCCGCTTCGCCGGCGGGAAGGAGGCCGGTGGGCGAATCGAGCCCGCTACGGGCGAGTTCGCGCGCCAGTTCCCGCGGCTCGAAGCGTTCCGCCATGTGGGCGACAAAGCAATTGCATGAGTATGCCAGGGCGGTCTCCACCCGCATCGGAACGTCCATGCGGGGGTGGGAGCAGTTTAATTGCCGTCCGGCGATGGAGAGCGTGCCGGGGCAGGAAAAGGTTTCGGCGCCTGTGAGGCGGCCGTGCTTCATCAGCGCCGCGAGGACCAGAGGTTTCAACGTGGACCCGGGCGGCAACAGCACGCGCCCGGCGGCGGCGCCGCCGCGCAGCGTGAGCAGCCGGCGCGCCGGCACATCGACCAGCACCGCAGTGGCTTCGCCGCTCTCCGCGCTGAGCGCGGAGCAAGCCGCGCCGGCCATCCAGACGAGAGCTTCCCTTCGCAGCATCGATCATCCGATTGTAAGCACGAAGCTGGCCGCCCTCCTACCGCCGTCGCCCGGCGCCACAGGGCGGGCAGCGCCGCGGCCGCGCTTCGGTCCGATTGCGGTGTCATCGCCACATGGGCCGGCGCATCGATGCTTTCGCCACCTTTCTCCCCGTCAACCGCCTTACCGGGCCTGCAATTGCTTCAAACGTTCCCCCAGGTACTTGAGGATTTCGCCGGCGCCCGTATGGCCATCGAGCGGCAACAGCAGAACGCCCGCGGGCGTGAACTGGACGCCCTGTGTTTTGCTGACGATGTTCATCAGGCGCTGCGGATCCACCCTCGTAGCGGTGTGGAACTTAATGCTGACCAGATTGTGCCGCCGGTCAATGGCTTCCACGCCAAGCTTCTCCGCCAGGTACTTGAGCGCCGAATACTCCAGCAGATTGCGCACCGCGTCGGGCACGGGACCGTAACGGTCGGCCAGTTCCTTTTCGGCGCGGTCGCGCGCCGCGTCGTCTGCCGCGTTGGCGATCTGGCGATAGGCGCGCAGTCGCTGGTTCTCGTCGGCTACGTAGTCGGGGGGAATGCGGATATCGAGCCCGAGATTGAGCGCCGAGTGGATCTCGGGCACGATCTCCTCGCCCTTGAGTTCACGCACCGTCTCGTCGAGCAGACTGACGTAAGTATCGAACCCAACCGAGTTGATGTGGCCGTGCTGCTCGCCGCCTAACAGGTTGCCGGCGCCGCGCAGTTCCAGGTCGAGCGCGGCGATTTTGAATCCCGCGCCCAGGTCGCTGAATTCTTTGAGAGCGGCAAGGCGTTTACGGGCGATCTCGGTCAATTCGGTATCCGGCGGCACCAGCAGGTAGGCATACGCGCGGCGGTTCGACCGGCCCACCCGCCCGCGAAGCTGGTAGAGCTCGGAGAGGCCGTAGCGCTCGGCATTCTCCACCAGCATGGTGTTGGCGAGGGGAATGTCGAGACCATTTTCTATAATTGTAGTACAAACTAGAATATCGAAGTCGTGCTTCATGAACTGGAGCATGGTTTTCTCCAGTTCGGACTCCCCCATCTGGCCGTGGCCGACGCTGACGCGGGCATTGGGCGCCAGTTGCTGCAGCATATGGGCCCGCTCCCAGATAGAATCGACGCGATTGTGCAGGAAATAGATCTGGCCGCCGCGCGCCAGCTCGAGTTCCAGGGCCGAACGGATTAATTCCTGGTTGAAAGGCGCCACCACGGTGTGAATCGCCAGTCGATCCTTGGGCGGAGTCTCGATTACCGACATGTCGCGAAGACCCAACAACGACATGTGTAGAGTTCTCGGGATCGGCGTGGCGCTCATTGCCACTACGTCGACCGCCTTCTTGAGCTGTTTGAGCCGTTCCTTGTCCTTGACGCCGAAGCGCTGCTCTTCGTCGACGATGACCAGCCCGAGATCGCGGAATTCGACGTCCTGGGAGAGCAGACGATGGGTGCCGATGGCGATATCGATCTTGCCCTCCGCGAGATCGGCGAGCCCGGCCTTCAGTTCCTTGGCGGAACGGAAACGGCTGAACATCTCGACGCGCACCGGGAAGGGCTGAAAGCGGCGCTTAAAAGTTTCGAAGTGCTGGAAGGCGAGCACCGTGGTTGGGGCCAGGACTGCCACCTGCTTGCCATCCCCCAGAGCCTTGAAGGCCGCCCGCATCACCACTTCGGTCTTGCCGAAACCCACATCGCCGCAGAGCAGGCGATCCATGGGTTGCGGACCCTCCATGTCGCGCTTGATCTCCTTGATAGCGTTGAGCTGATCCTTGGTTTCGGTGAACTCGAAGGCGTCCTCGAATTCGCGCTGCCAGTTGCTGTCGGGGGAGTATTCGAAGCCATCGGTCATCTTGCGCTGGGCGTAGAGCTTGAGGAGCTCGTCGGCCATGTCGCGCATTTTGGCTTTGATCCGCGTTTTGGTGCGGGTCCAGGTCGCTCCGCCCATGCGGTCGAGCGCGGGCTTGGCCTCACCGGCGCCGCGAAAGCGCTGGACGAGGTCCATGCGGGTGAGCGGCACGTATAACTTAGCGCCGCCGGAGTACTCGAGGAGCATGTAGTCGCCCTCGTTTTCCCCCTGCGAGATCTCTCGCAATCCGAGGTACTGCGCTACGCCATGTTCCGAATGGACTACGTAGTCTCCTGGCTTGAGATCGATCAGGTCGGCCGAAAAGGTGGCCATCGCCGACTTCACGGATGGCGCGCGGGCGATCAATTCCGACGTCTCGAACAGGTCTTCCGAGCCGAATACTACAAGTTTCGAATCATGGAAGGCGGTGCCGCGGCGCACCAGCCCTTTCACCAGATATATGCTGGCGCCGGTGCCCGCCATGTAGGCCCGCTCGGCAAGATAGGCGGGCGGCGAATCGAACTGCTCCAAGCCCAACTGGTAGGGCACGCCGTATTCGTTGAGGATGTCGGCCATGCGCTCGATTTCGCCGTTGGAAGGCGCAAAAAACGCGACGCGGTTGCCGGCTTCCGCCAAGTTCCGTGCCTCCGCGATGGCCACTTGCATTTTGCCGTGGAAGGCCATCACGGGACGGGTAGAAATATGTCGCGCTTCGGCCTCTTCGATGCTGCCGCCCCAGGCAATCTCCACCTCTTCCAGGGAAAGCGCCGGGGTGGCCGACACTTGTCGTTCCAGGTCTTCCCAGCGGAAGAAGATCCGCTCCGGATCGTACGCCGGCGAAGGCGGAATCTGCTCCAAGCGGGTCCAGAAACGGTCGGCGGCAGCCTTTATTTTGGGGGGTTCGTCCCAGACTACAATCGGCTGTTCCAGCAGGGAAAAAACCGACGAAGTGCGCGGCCGGACCATCGGGATCAGCAGTTCCCAGCCGGGAAAAGGCTCCCCCGGCAAGGGGAGGTCGCGGCCCGGGACGTTGGCCTGGCGCATCAGGTCGCCCAATTCCATCAGCAGGCCGCGTGACTTCTGGTATTCCGTGAGCGGCAGGAGCGTGCAGTCTTCAATCTTGAGTACCGAGCGCTGCGACTCCACCTCGAAGCGCCGCATGGACTCCACTTGATCGCCGAACAGATCGATGCGGACAGGCTTCTCTGACTCGGGGGAGAACACGTCGAGGATTCCGCCGCGGAGTGAGTATTCGCCCACCATTTCCACCGGTTCGCGCTTTTGGTAGCCGATACTCTGCAGGTGGAGAATCACCTCGTCGAGCGGTAAGTCGTCTCCTACCTTCAATTCAAGCGCTAGTTGGCGGTAGTAGGAAGCGGGTTCGATACGCAGCAGCGCCGAGGCAATTGGGAGAATGGTAATAGGGGAACGCTGGGTGGACAGGCTCCACAATCCGATGGCGCGCTGTTCGCAGATTTCGGCGTGCGGAGAGAGGTTCTGCAACGGCAGAACATCCAGTGCGGGAAGGAGTTGCGGGGAATTGCGATCCTCCGCGGCGAGCAGTGTAAAGAGCGTCTGCACTGCTTCGGACAAGCTCTCGGCTTGCTTGCTGCCGTCTACTACAATAATCAGAGGTTTGCCGGTACTCTGCCACAGCAAGACAGAATAGAGGGCTTTGGCGGTGGTGGTGAGGCCGGATAGTGAGGTCCGGTTGCCCAGCGTAAGGCGCCGCAGGGCGTCCTGGAAGCTGGGATGTCTTCCAAGGTCTAAGAAAAGATCGCGAACGGCAGGATGAATCAAGGCTGGCTAATCAAAACATCTACAATGTTAGTAGTCGAATACCCGGGCTGCAACTCAAGAGCCATCACCTGGCCTCCGGCGGCCTCCACTTCCTCCCTCCCGGCGATGAAGTGGGACCAGTCCGCGCCTTTGACCAGGATGTCCGGCAGGAAAGCCGCGATCACTTCGCGCGGTGTCTCCTCGTCGAACAGCACCACCGCATCAACGGCGTCCAGCGAGGCTGCCATAGCGGCGCGTTCGCCCTCGTTCAGGATGGGTCGGGAAGGCCCTTTCATGTGGCGCACCGAGGCATCGGAATTCAGACCCAGCACCAGCACGTCGCCCAATGACCGCGCCTGTTCCAGCAGGCGGATGTGACCGCGATGCAGCAAATCGAAGCAGCCGTTGGTGAAGACCACCGATTTACCCTGAGCGCGCCAACGTTGCCGCAGTTCCACCAGTTCCGCGCGCGTAAGGAGCGAGGCCACCGCTACAGTGTAGCAGGCACCAATGTCCGCTCAATCGCCTACAATTAGGAGAACCGATGGAGCACAGCGCCGAAATTGCATTGGGGAAGTGGAGTGCGCCCGAATGCCCTTTCGCTATCGAATACTCCGCCCGCGTGCTCGACGATATCCGGCTGGCGGTGGTGGACGCCTTCTTTTCGCTGCCTCGCGGCGGGGCGGAAATCGGCGGCGTTTTACTGGGGCAGCGGACGGAAGATCGCGTGGCGATCACGGCTTTCGAGCCGCTCGATTGCGAGCACGCCATGGGGCCGTCCTTTACACTTTCGGCGCGCGACCAGACGCGGCTGGCAGAGATGATCGCGGCGGCGCGGCGCAATCCGCCGGAGCGGCAGCCGGTGGGTTGGTATCACTCTCACACACGGAGCGAGATTTTCCTGACGGAGGCCGACCAGGCGCTGCACAATCGCTTCTTTCCGGAAACGTGGCAGGTGGCTCTGGTATTGAAGCCGCATACCTTCGAGCCGACGCGCGCCGGGTTTTTCTTTCGCGAACCGGACAACTCGATTCGTTGCCAGGCCAGCTATCAGGAATTTCACCTGCATGCCATGCCCCTGCGGTCCACGGCAGGGCCGGGCGGGGGCAATTCGCCGGGTCAGCGGCCGTCCAGGGAAGATGCCGGGGTTCGCGGGACTCCCGCGGAAACGCTGGACGCCGTCATTCCCGAACCGCCGAAACGCAAAGCGGGCGTGCCGATCACCCGCGAAATCCCGGTGGAGGCTGGAGCGGGACACGAGAACGGAAATCTGGCGGCGGCGGCTGAGCCGGCGGCGCAGGACGGTCCCACCTTCGGAGAAATTGCGCCGCAGCGGCCATGGCGCATCGTCAAACCGTTGGCAATCCTGGCGGTGGGGATCGTGGTGGGCGGAGCGGGATATCAGACGCGCGCGTCCTGGCTGCCTGCGGTCTCGGCGAAGTTGCGGGCGGTGCTGCCGCACGAGCCGGTTCCTTACCTTTCGCTCGCGGTGAAGGATGACCGCGGGGAATTGAGGATTCAGTGGGATCGCAATTCGCCGGCGGTGCGCAACGCACTGGAGGCGACGCTGCAGATCATCGACGGCAAAGCGGCGCTGCAATCGGTGCGGCTGGATGGCGCGCATCTGGCGTCCGGCGGATTTACCTACGTGCGGCAGAGCGATCGTGTAGACGTGACGCTGTTGGCGTCGGAGCCCGGCGGCCAGATTGTCAAAGAGCAGACCAGTTTTCTGGGACGTCTGCCGGGGGAGAAAGGCGTGGCGCAAGATCCGCAAGCGGTTCAGACGGGGGATACCGAGGCGCAGAAGGCCGACAAGCTCCAGAAGGATCTGAATTTCCAGGCGGCCAAGACACGCAAGCTGGAAAAGGATCTCAAAGCCATGCAGGACGAGATGGATAAGAATAAGACTCCCGACGCCGCGAAGAAGAACGATTGAACGGCTGGCTATACGCCCAAGCCGGCCCGCCACAACAAATAGCCGATCGCCTGTTTGACGTAATTCCAGTGCTCGCGCAGAGTCTCCTGACTCACTTCTTTGCGTGGCGAGCCGTAGACGCTGAGGCCGCGGAACTGGAGCATGCGTTTCACGCGGTAGATGTGATAGCCGTCGCTTACCACGATGACCGAATGCAGCCCCATGCGGCGCATGATCTCACCGGCCATGGCGGTGGATTCCAATGTGGTGGCGCCTTCATTTTCGATGATGATGGATTCCGGCGGCACCCCGTGGGCGATAAGGTACGAGCGGCCCACGCCGCCTTCGGTGAAGACCGGATCGCCGCCCGCGCCGCCCGTGGTGAGAATCTGGGGAGCGAGTTTGCGATTGTATAATTCGAGGGCGTGATCCAGGCGGGCGCGCAGCACCTGCGACGGACGCCCGCGGTATTCGGCCGCGCCGAGCACCAGGATGACATCGGCGGGACGCGCTTCATCGCGCGTCGATTGCCGCTCGATGCGCACCGAGACATAAGCGACCAGCGCGGCGAACGCGGCTAATGCGGTGAGGATCGCAGGCCAAACGGCACGTTTCATGTGCGGTATTCTGATCGTTCAGAACCCATTGTAAACACATGGTGAAGCCGGAAACGATTGCGAGCGCTACTAACCCCCTGGTGAAAGATGTGCGCCGCGCCATCGCACGCGGCGGGTTGACCTCGCAAGGCTGGTGCGTGGCGGAAACACGCCACCTTCTGCAGGAAGCGCTGCGCAGCCGGTGTCCGGTGAAACACGTGCTGGCGGCGGAATCGGCGCGCGCCGCGCTGCCGCCGCTGGAGGGCGTCCGAGTGGCGATCCTGCCGGACGCGTTGCTGCAGAAAATCTCGGCCACGGAAACCAGCCAGGGCGTGATCGCGCTGGTGGAGCCGCCGGTATGGAACCTGGAGCAACTCCTGGGTGAGCGCGCATTGGTAGTGGTGCTCGACGGTCTGCAGGATCCGGGCAACGCGGGCGCGATTGTGCGGGCCGCGGAGGCGTTCGGAGCGAGCGGCATGCTGTTTCTGAAAGGCACCGCCAGCCCGTTCAATCCCAAGACGCTGCGTGCCTCGGCCGGGTCGCTCTTCCGCGTGCCATTGGTCTACGGTATGGATGGGGACGTGGCGCGCGCAGCGCTCGAGCACCACAGCGTCAAGATATATGCCGCGCTGCCGGCGCGCGCGGGTGCCGAAGTCCGCGCCGCATCGGATGCCGATCTGCGAAGCGCGAGCGCCCTGATTATCGGCAATGAGGCACGAGGTGTCAGCGCGGAGTGGAGCGGCGTCGCCGACGGAGTGTCGATCCCCACCGTGGCAGTGGAATCGCTCAATGCCGCGATGGCGGCCGGTATCCTGCTGTATGAAGCACGCCGCCAGAGGTCGCGGCCGGTATGAGCCTGTTCGATAGCAGCCCGCCCAATGAGCCGGAGCGCCCGGACGGCAAGCGTCCGCTGGCCGAAAGAATGCGCCCCACGCGCCTGGAGGATTACATCGGGCAGGAGCATATCCTGGGGCCCGACAAGCCTCTGCGCCGCCAGATTGAGCGCGACCAGTTGACCTCCATCATTCTCTGGGGGCCGCCGGGCGTGGGCAAGACGACGCTTGCTAAGCTGATCGCCGGTGTGACGCGCTGCGAGTTCATCCCGTTCAGTGCGGTGATGAGCGGCATCAAGGAAATCAAGGCGGTGATGGCCGATGCCGAACGCTTGCGCCGGCTAGGCCTACGCACCATCCTGTTCATCGACGAAATTCACCGCTTCAACAAGGCGCAGCAGGACGCATTTCTGCCTTACGTGGAGCGCGGCGACATCATCCTCATCGGGGCCACTACGGAGAATCCGTCGTTCGAAGTGATTTCGGCGCTGCTTTCACGGTCGCGTGTGTACGCCTTGCGCGGGCTCACCGTGCCGGAACTGGTGACGCTGCTTAAGCGCGCCCTGCCGGAGGTGCAGCTCGAAGCCCCAGACGACCTGCTGGAGCAGATCGCGATTTATTGTAACGGCGATGCGCGCCAGGCTTACAACACGCTGGAAGCAGCGGCGGCGGCATCGGGCGGCGGTGCGCTCACCGAAGCGGCGGTGCAGGATGCCATGCAGCGTAAGGTGCTGCTCTACGACAAGGGCGGTGAGGAGCACTTCAATCTGATCTCGGCGCTGCACAAATCGGTGCGGTCGAGCGATACCGACGCGGCGCTCTACTGGCTGACGCGCATGCTGGAAGCGGGCGAGGACCGGCTGTATATCGCGCGCCGGCTGATTCGCATGGCGAGCGAAGATATCGGGCTGGCCGATCCGCGGGCGATGGAACAGGCGGTAGCTGCCATGCAGGCGGTCCATTTCCTAGGGATTCCGGAAGGCGATCTGGCGCTTGCGCAGGCGGCGATCTATCTGTGCGCGGCGCCGAAATCGGACGCCGCGTATAAGGCGATGAGCGCGGTGCGCGCAGACGTGGAGAAGACTATCGCCGAGCCCGTACCGATGAATCTGCGCAATGCCGTCACGAAGCACATGAAGGAGTGGGGGTATTCGGAAGGCTACCAGCACGCCCACAAGTTCGACGATGCGGTGGTGGATATGGAATGCCTGCCGCCGTCGCTCGCCGGACGGCAGTATTATTTCCCCACCGATCGCGGAATGGAGAAGCGAATCGCGGAACGTCTGGAAGAACTGCGGCGGATGAAGGCGAAGAAGCGCGAAGAGGGGTGACGCTCCTCACTTCTTGGGATTCAGCTTGAGATTAATCACCGCGTCCCTACGCGTGTCGAAAACGCTCAGCGTTTTCATCTTGCTGGTGCCGCCCTGGTACATCGCCGTCAGTTCGTACTCCACGTCGGGGCTCAGCTCGTGGAAATAATATTCGCCCTGGTTCTGGGTGTAGAACGAGCGGACGCTCTTGGTCTTGGTATCCTTCAACTGCACCACCGCGCCCACCACGGGCTTATCGTCCGCACCGGTCACCACGCCCGTCACGCTGCGTGTGGACCCCTCTTTCTTTTTCTGAGCCAACCCGGCGGGTACGGCGATCAGAAAGATCGCCAGGCAGAGCGCAAATAGTTTTGTCGCGCGCATATGGTCCCTATTTCCAGTCTTCGTCAGCGTCTTCCTCCTCGTCTTCGACGAATCCCTCCTCGTCCTCTTCTTCTTCCTCTACTTCCTCAGCCGATTCCAGTTCCAACGGACTGGTACTGACGACCTTGAGACCCGCGCCGCATTCGTCACAGCTAATCGTATCGCCTTCGTCTACATCTTCCTCGTCGACATCGATGGCGCCCTCGCACACAGGACACGTGACCATGAAAATCCTCCCGAAATACTGTTATACGATATCCTGCCGGTTTTGCAACTCCACCGACTCACCGGCCTGCCTGCTGCGCCATACGGCGGCGCGTGGTAGCGGGCACCAAGCCCTTCATACGCATGCAAAGGAACAAATGCGCGCGATGGGTCAGCTCATGTTCCTTGATTGTTTGCAGCATTTCGAGGCGGGTGACTTGCTGGCCGTCGAAGCGCGTGATCATGTGTTCGAAGAAGTCCACGGGCTGCGCTGCCAGGGCGGCCGTAAGTTCTTCCACCGATGCGCGCAGGGCGGCAGCCAGCGCCGGTCCGCCGGCATCCGCGGGAAGGGCACGCATGTGGTCCTTCATACGGACGCGGAATTCCGGGTTGGTGAAGTTGTCCTCGCCGGCCAGCAGGAGCCCGGTGAGGCCATCGCCGGCATCCAGAATATGGCGAGCCGCCTCGCGGAACGTCATCACGCCGGGAGCGGGACGAAAGTCCATCTCCTCCGGCGGGAAGTCCTCAACCGCCGCGGCAGCGTCCAGGCGGACCGTCTTCCAGGAGTCGATTACATGCTGCGTTCGTACCATGAACACATTGTATCGGTAAGCTTCGGGCGTGCCCGGGGGAAAAGCCCCCAGGTATAATGAAAATACACATGCACCAGACACGGAGTGAGAGGGTTGTGGACCTGAATCCCCAGGAAACCCAGGAATGGATGGAGTCGCTCAATCAAGTGATTGAGGAAGGCGGGCCCGACCGGGCGCGCTACCTTTTGGAGCAGTTGGCGGCGCACGCGCGCAATAGCGGCGCCGAGATGCCCATCCACTTGAATACGCCATACGTCAACACCATCCGCGTGGAAGATGAAGTGGCCTATCCTGGCGACCGCGCCATGGAACGCCGCATCAAGAGCCTGATCCGCTGGAACGCCATGGCCATGGTGGTCCGCCAGAATAAGTACGACGCGGGTATCGGCGGCCATATCTCCACCTACGCTTCGCTGGCCACCCTGCTGGAAGTGGCGTTCAATCATTTCTTCCGCGCCAAGTATGGCGACGAACCCGGCGACCTGATCTATTTTCAGGGACACGCTTCGCCCGGGGTTTACGCCCGCGCGTTCCTGGAAGGCCGGCTGACCGAGGAACACCTCAAGAATTTTCGCCATGAACTGCGCGATACCCCGGGGCTCTCGTCTTACCCACACCCCTGGCTGATGCCCGATTTCTGGCGGTTTCCTACGGTGTCCATGGGGCTCGGGCCGATCAACGCCATCTACCAGGCGCGCTTCATGCGCTATCTGGAAAATCGCGGCATGATCGCGCCCACGCCGCGCAAAGTCTGGGCGTTCCTGGGCGACGGCGAAATGGACGAGCCGGAATCGATGGGTTCGCTCACGCTGGCTTCGCGGGAAAAGCTCGACAATCTGCTGTTCGTGATCAATTGCAATCTGCAGCGCCTGGATGGTCCGGTGCGCGGCAACGGGAAAATGATCCAGGAACTGGAAGCCGCCTTCCGCGGCGCCGGCTGGAACGTGATCAAGTTGATCTGGGGCGGCGATTGGGATGAACTGTTGCGCCGCGACACCACCGGCCTGCTGGAAAAGCGCATGTGCGAAGTGGTGGATGGCGAGTTCCAAAGCTATATCAGCAAAGACGGCGCCTTCATCCGCAAGAACTTCTTCGGACGGTATCCCGAACTGCTCGACCTGGTGTCGCACCTGAGCGACGAGCAGCTCTACAAGCTGCAGCGCGGCGGACACGATCCCAAGAAGGTCTTCAACGCCTACAAGGCCGCCATGGAAACCACCGGCCAGCCGACCTTGATCCTGGCCCACACCATCAAGGGCTACGGCTTGGGCGAGGCCGGCGAAGGCCGCAATATTTCGCACCAGCAGAAAAAACTGAACGAGCAGGAAATGCTGCATTTCCGCTCGCGCTTCGAAATCCCCATTCCGGAAGAAGCGGTACACAACGCCTCGTTCTGGCGCCCGCCCGCCGACAGCCCGGAGATCGGGTACATGCATGAACGGCGCCGGCAGTTGGGCGGCTATGTTCCTTCGCGGGTTCCGGCGAACGAGGGCCTGGTGGCGCCGCCGGTGGAATACTTCAAGGAATCGCTCGAAGGCTCGGGGGGCCGCGAAGTGTCGAGCACGATGGCGTTCGTGCGCGTGCTGACGTTGCTGATGAAACATCCCGAACTGGGCAAGCACGTGGTGCCCATTATTCCCGATGAGGCCCGCACGTTCGGTATGGAGAGCCTGTTCCGGCAGTTCGGCATCTACGCCAGCCAGGGGCAGCTCTACAAACCGCACGACGCCGAAATGTTCCTGTACTACAAGGAATCCAAAGACGGCCAGATCCTGGAGGAGGGCATCACCGAAGCAGGTTCGATGGCGTCGTTCTCGGCCGCGGGCACGGCCGGGGTGAACTACGGGAAAGAGATGATCCCGTTCTTCATTTACTATTCGATGTTCGGATTCCAGCGCGTGGGCGACATGATCTGGGCGTTCGGCGATTCGCGCGGCAAGGGCTTTCTGTGCGGCGGAACGGCGGGGCGGACCACCCTGGCCGGCGAAGGATTGCAGCATCAGGACGGCCACAGCATCGTGCTGGCGAGCACCGTCCCCACCTGCGCGGCTTACGACCCGGCCTACTCCTACGAGATCGCCATCATCGTGCGCGACGGCATCCGCCGCATGTACCAGGAGCACGAAGACCGCTTCTATTACCTCACGCTCTACAACGAAAACTACGCCATGCCCGCGATCCCCGAGGGCCTCGACCCCGAGGACGTCATCAAGGGTATCTACCGCTTCCGCGCGGCCGAAAACGGCAAGGGCGCGGTGCAACTGTTCGGCAGCGGGCCGATCCTCAACGAAGCCTTGCGCGCCCAGCAGATTCTGGCGGAGAAATACAGCATCGCTGCCGATGTGTGGAGCGTCACCAGCTATAACGAACTACGGCGCGAAGCGCTCGCCGTGGAGCGCTGGAATCGCCTCCATCCCGACCAGCCCGAGCGCACGCCGCACATCGTGCAGGCGCTCAGCGGAGCGGAAGGGCCGATTGTGGCCGCCACCGACTACATGAAAGTCGTGGCCGATCAGGTCGCGCCGTGGCTGCCGGGCCGCATGGAGACCCTTGGCACCGACGGTTTCGGCCGCAGTGAAAATCGCGAACACCTGCGCCGCCATTTCGAAGTGAACGCCGAGTCCATTGCCGCCGCCGCGCTTTCACGCCTGGCCCGCGATGGCAAATACGATGCCGGAAAGGCTGCCGCGGCGTTTGCCGAGCTGGGCCTCGACACCGAAACATCCGACCCCGCTCGGGCCTGATGCAGACCGGCCAGCGGGTCGCGTTGCTCGGTATGGCGGTATCGGCCGCGCTGGCCGTTACCAAAATCGTTGCCGGGCTGGCCGGCCATTCCACCGCCGTCGTCGCCGACGGCTGCGAGTCGGCGAGCGATGTCTTCTCCTCGGGATTTGTGCTGCTCGGGTTGACCCTGGCCGCCAAGCCCGCCGACCGGGAGCACCCTTACGGACACGGCCGGATTGAAACGCTCACCGGAATGCTGATCGGGCTGGTGCTGACGGCTGCCGGTGCGGTGATCTCCGCCGCCTCCTTCGAACATCTGGGGCAACCCCGCGAGGCACTCGACGCGTTCGTGCTGGCCCCGCTGGTGTTGTCGGCGCTGGCGAAATCGGGACTGGCAGGCTACAAATTCCGGGTCGGCCGGAAGCTGGGCAGTGCCGCCATCACGGCGGATGCGTGGCACGACACGGTCGACATCGTCTCTGCCGTGGCAGCGATGGCCGCTGTGGGATTGACGCTGGTGGATCCCACCCGCTTCGGAGCTGCCGACCGCTACGGCGGCATGGTGGTGGGGCTGATTGTGATCTTCGCGGGTGTGCAGGTGGTGCGCGATACCGCCATGCAACTCATCGACACCATGCCGGACCCGCAGCGTATGGACGAGATCCGCCAGGTAGCGGCCACGGTCGACGGCGTCCGCGGAGTGGAGAAGTGTTTCGCGCGCAAGACCGGCCTGCGATACCACGTGGACCTGCACCTGGAAGTCGACCCAGATATGACGGTGCGGAGCTCCCATGAGATCGCGCATAAAGTGCAGTTGCAGATCAAGGAGAAGCTCGATTGGGTGGCCGATGTGCTGGTGCACGTGGAGCCCGGCAGATAGGCGTTCCGAACAATCTACCTGATCCAGATCAGGTATGGTACATTTGGGATGGCATGAAGACTCTCGGAGCTGCTTTCCTGTTCGCATCCCTCGCCCTGGCGCAACCTTCGGCTGGCTTGTGGGACGCCACTCTCCAGGTAAACGATTTGCAAATCCCCTTCCGGTTCGAGCTTTCGGGCACGGCGCCGAATCTGCGGGGCGCATTCTTTAACGGCGAGGAGAAGGTCGCCTCCACCGCCGGGCAGTTCGCCGACGGCAGGCTGACGTTGAACTTCGATCAGTACGCCTCCCAGTTGGAAGCTTCCTGGAAAGATGGCGCGCTCGACGGCACGTACACGCGCTCCCGGCGCACCTACGCCTTCCATGCGGCGCCGGCAGCAGCATTACCGCCGGAATCGCCGGCCAACGTGCCGTCAATCGACGGGCAATGGGAATTCGCCGCTACGAGTTCGAAAGGCGAATCGGCGTGGCGCTTCGTAGCGCGGCAAGCGGGCACCCGGGTATCGGCCGCGATCCTGCGGGTGGATGGCGATACAGGCGCGCTGACGGGAACATTTCGCGACGGCAAGTTCGTACTCAGTCACTTCGATGGCGCGCGTCCCCTGCTGCTCGAAGTAACTCCGCTGGCCGACGGCACAATCGAACTGGTGCAGAACCGAAAACAGAAATACATCGCCGTGCGCACCGGGGAGGCGCGCGCCCACAACGTGCCCGCACCGGCGGACCCGGCGACCCACACGTCGGTGAAGGACCCTTCGGAGCCGTTCCATTTCAGCTTCCGAGACCTGAACGGCAACCTGGTCTCCGACAGTGACGCACGCTTCCGGAATAAAGTGGTCATCGTGGCGATCGGAGGAAGCTGGTGCCCCAACTGCCACGATGAGGCGCCGTTCCTGGAAGACCTCTATCGCAAGTACCGCGGCCGCGGCCTGGAGGTCGTGGGCCTGTTTTTCGAGGACGCCGAGCAATTGAAAGATCCGGTACGCGTGCGCGCCTTCATCCGGCAGTACGGCGTGGAGTATCCCATCCTGCTGGCGGGTGAGACGGAGGAAATTCACGACAAGCTGCCGCAGGCCGTGAACCTGGACTGCTGGCCCACCACCTTTATCCTGGGGCGCGACGGCCGAGTGCGCGCGGTTCACGCCGGCTATGCCGCGCCGGCCAGCGGCGTCTATCACGACGATCTGTCGAAAGACGTGAAGGTTCTGCTAGAGCGCCTGCTGGATGAGAACACGACGGCGGCGCGGTAGCGGATCAATCGCCGGCGCGACCTACGCGTTCGTCTCCCTCGGCGCCGAATCCAAGCAAGGCATCGATGCGGCGGAGGAGCGCTCGCGGGCTGAACGGCTTGGGCAGAAAACTGGCGGGAAAGGCCACGCTCTTCTTGTCGAGCAGATCGTGGTCATAGCCCGACATAAAGACAATGGCGGTGTTGGGGCGGCGGATTCGCAGCTTGGCTACCAGTTCCGGCCCGCTCATCCCCGGCATGATGACGTCGGTAAGCAGCAGGTCGATGGCGCCCGGGTGGCGCGTGCTTATGGCGAACGCTTCGTCGCCGCTGGCCGCTTCCAGCACGGTATGGCCGGCGCTTTTCAAGACCTGCGAAATCAGTTTGCGCAGAGGCGTTTCATCTTCCACCAGCAGGATGGTGGCGCTTCCGCTGCCCGCGCTATCCGCGGCGCGCGCGCCCGTTTCGCCGGCGGCCTGTTCAGCGGTCACCGGCAGATAAGCGCGAAATGTCGTACCGGCTCCCAGGCGGCTCTCCACCGTCAGACTGCCTCCGGTCTGCTCCACCACACCGAGCGCAGTCGATAATCCCAGGCCGGTCCCCTTGCCCACTTCCTTGGTGGTAAAGAACGGCTCGAAGATACGGCTGGCAGTCTCCGCGCTCATGCCATGGCCGGTATCGCTGACGGCGATCTGGACATAGTGTCCGGCGGCTAGCGCGGCGATCTGGCCGGCTTCGAGCTGCACGGCTTTGGTTTCGATCAGCAGCTTGCCGCCGTCAGGCATGGCGTCGCGCGCATTCACCGCCAGGTTCATGATGACTTGTTCGATCTGTCCCGGGTCGGCCTTGACCCTTCCCAGGTCGCCGGCCAGTGCCGACACCAGGACGATGTCTTCGCCGATCAACCTCCGCAACATTCCTTCCATGCGCGAGACCACCGTGTTGATCTCGAGCACCTGCGGCTGACAGACCTGTTTGCGGCTGAAGGTCAGCAACTGGCGTGTGAGTTCAGCGGCGCGCGTCACGGCGGCGTGAATTTCGTCCAGTTCGGGCTGCTCGCCGGGGCCAAGATCGTCCTTCAGCAGCGCGGTGTATCCCGCGATCACGGTGAGCAGATTGTTGAAATCGTGGGCCACGCCGCCCGCCAGCCGGCCGACCGCTTCCATCTTTTGCGATTGGCGCAACTGTTCTTCCATGCGCTGGTAGTCGGCGATCATACGGCTGACGCGGGCCAGCATTTCTTCCGGAGTGAGCGGATTGCACAGCAGGTCCCATTCATCCGCCGCGCCCGCCTCCACATGAAGTTCGCTGGCATGGGAGAGGAGCAGGGAAATCTGATGATACAGGCGGCCGAGCGTGGCGTTGGCCGTCTGCAAGCTCCGGTTGGCGGCGGCCACTTCCTGCGCGCGCAGATAGACCTCGGCTTCCATCTCCTGGAGGGCCTTGGTGGTGGACTCTTCGCGCTCGCGGCCGGCCTGTTTCAACCGCACAAATTCAGTCACATCTTCCACGCGGTGAATAATGAACTGTAGCCTGCCGTCCGGGCCGGGCACCGGATAATTTCGCGGACTCCAATACCGTTCCTCGAATCCGCCGCCTTCCGCGTCGGGGCGCCGGACGTCATATTTCTGCACGGCCATGGTATCGGCACGGCCCGACTCAAGGACGCTGTTTAGCGAGGCCCGCAGATTATTTACGCCGGTAGCTTCGGGGTCATTGGGATTGTCGGGGAAGGCTTCGAAAATACCGCGCCCCAGAATGGCTTCACGGGTGGTCATGGTGGCGCGCAGATAGGCATCGGTGACAGCGACGATGCGGAGGTCCGGAGACAACACCAGATTCAGGCCGGGGGCGGCTCCAAACAACGCACGGAAATCCGGTTCAGGGAAATCCATTGGCAATCCAAGCGCTATCGTAACACCGGGCGGCGGCGAGCCTATTCCATAACGATTGTTATTGACGTACTATAACCCATTTCCAGGGTTGTCTCCACCGCGGCGCCAACTTATAGTAAGTCCAGGCAATATGTCCCTACTTCTTCGGTGCAACTGTTCGGCCCGCGCATAGTGCGCCGTAAGAGAACGTACCTCTCGCGTCGAGGTGCGAACACCCGGGCGTCCATCCTGCTCGCCAAAGGCGGGACGGGGCGCCCGGAATAATCCCCTCCTACTTCTTACAAACTGCTGTCAGGAAACGCCCGTCAGGGCTTTGATGTTCGGACATAATCCGCAGTCCGCCATGTTGGGTGAGCAGCCAGCGGAAGGCGTCGGGCGCGTAGGTGTACTGGAAGTTCATGCCGATCCGCTCACCGCGCTGCAGCGAAATTTCCTGGCCCGCGACGGTCGCCGAGAGATCGCGACCGGCGCCGAACGATCGCGTCACCAGGTGCAGGCCTTCATGACGCTCGTCGCGCCGCAGATTGAGGCGAATCTCGCCGTCCTCTTCCGAAATTCCCACATTGGCCAACAGGGTGGAGAGAAACTTGCGCGCCGCCGGATTATCGCGCCGCGCCATGGATTGCTGCGCGTCGTGAATCTCACCGTCGACAATCAGGCGGTCCTCCGGCTTCATGCATTGCGCCACATAGCGGATCTCGGCGAGGGGATCGAACGAACCCATGGTGTTGCCGCTGAGGATGAAGACGCGCGGCGGTTCGGCCGCATCGGCGGCGTAGACCAAGTGTACGGGGCTCGAAATATCGGCCTTGATGCCGACCGTTTCGATATCGTCGTCTTCGGCGCCGGCGCACGCCATTTCGAGCATCGCCTGGCTGGCGTCGACCGGGAAGTAAGAGCACTCGCAGCCGCCCTTTTTGAGGGCGTCCATCAGAAGACGGTCGCGCGCGCCATCGCCCGCGCCGAAGCTGATGACGGGAGCGCGCCCGGTCAAATGCTGGGACAGCGAGGCGCAGTTGGCGGCCAGTTCTTTCCAGGTACGCCACAGGCCGCCGTATAACTCCGCGTGCCCGATGAGCGCCATCCATTCGGTGGCGGAACGGGGGAACCAGTAGAAGAACTTCTCCGGCAAATCGCGCGCCTCAATCGCTTCCACAAACTCCTGCGCGATATCCGCTTCGGTGAGCACTACTTCGACTTTCATGAAGTTACATTATAGCGACCCGGACCGCCTGCGCCGCGGTTCGCACCGTATCCTTTCCGCAAACTATCGGGCTGTAAGGTCCGCTCCCTGGCTGTCGCGGCTCGGAAACGGCATGCTGCGGAAATCTGGTTAGTAAGCCATCACCTGCATGCCCGCGTCCACGAACAGAATGTTCGCAGTGACGCCGCGGCCCAGGTCGCTGGCCAGAAACACGGCCGTGTCGGCGACTTCCGCCGGGTCGGTATTGTGGCGCAGCGGAGCGCGCTGCGGCACCACATCGAGAATGCTGGTGGCGTCCTTGACGGCGCGCATCGAGGCGGTCTTTACCGGTCCGGCTGAGATGGCATTGACGCGAATCTTTTGCGGACCCAGATCGCTCGCCAGGTAGCGCATCGACGCTTCGAGCGACGCCTTGGCGACGCCCATCACGTTGTAGTTCGGCATTACGCGCGTGGCTCCCAGGTAGGTGAGTGTCGCGATCGATCCGCCTTCCGTCATCAGCGGGGCGGTGGCGCGCGCCAGAGCTACCAGCGAGTAGGCGCTCACATCCTGCGCCAGCAGGAATCCGCTGCGCGGCGTTTCCACGAACGGGCGCGCCAGATCTTCGCGATTGGCGAAGGCCAGGCAATGCAGCACGGTGTGAAGCGGCCGTCCGAGTGCGTGCAGCGCTTCGGTGAGCGCCGCCAGTTCTTCGTCCTTGGTGACGTCGCAGGGCAGGATCGCGGCCACATTCATCTCTTTCGAAAGATCCTCGACGGCGCCCTTTTGCCGGTCGCCGAGGTAAGTCAGCACGAGCGTCGCGCCCTCGCGGGCGTAAGCCTGCGCCACCGCGTAAGCGAGGCTCCAACGGTTCGCAATCCCGGTGACCAGGGCAAGCTTGCCCTCCAGCAAATTAGGCATGAATCTGCATTGTACACTGGCATTGCAGGCACGAGTTTGCGCACGTGCCCCACCATGGACCTCACTACCCCGCTTACCTACGTGAAAGGAGTCGGCCCGGCACGCGCCGCCATGCTGGAAGCCAAGGGCCTGGCGACGGTGGAGGACCTGCTGGTGTACGTGCCCTTCCGCTACGAGGACCGCAGCAACATGAAGCCGGTGTCGCAACTCGCGCCCGGCGAAATGGCGACTGTGATCGCGGAAGTGCGATCGGTGAAGCTTTCGGGATTCAAGCGCCGCAATCTTGGCATGTTCGAAGCGCGGGTGACCGATTCCTCGCGCGCCATTCTATTGTGTAAATGGTTTCACGGCGGCTACCTGGCTAACGTCTTCGCCGAGGGCATGCGGGTGGCGCTCTATGGCAAGGTGGAGTTCGACAGCTATTCGGGCGAGGTCGCCATGCTGCACCCCGAGTTCGAAATCCTCTCGGGCGACGACGACGATGGCGAAAGCTCGCTGCATGTCGGCCGCGTGGTGCCCATCTACGAAGCCGTTGGCAAGATGACCACGCGCGTGCTGCGCACCATCACCCATCGCATGCTGGAAGCGCTCCCGCCGCTGGACGATTGCCTGCCGGAACACATCCGCCGGCAGCTCAAAATGCCGGATCGCTGGACGGCGCTGCGCGAAGCGCACTTTCCGGCGGCCGATGCCGACCTGCGTCTGCTGAACGCCTTCCGTTCGCCGGCGCAATTCCGCCTCATCTTCGAAGAATTCTTCTGGCTGGAATGCGGGGTGGCGCTCAAGCGCAGCAAAGCGCGCACCCTGCCCGGTGTCGCCTTCGAACTGACCGCCCGGGTGCGCGAGCAGATAAAAGCCATGCTGCCCTTCAAGCCGACCGATGCGCAGAAGCGCGTGCTGGGCGAGATCGCCGGCGATATGAAGGAGGCGCGCCCCATGAATCGCCTGCTGCAGGGCGATGTGGGCAGCGGCAAGACTATCGTGGCGGCGGAGGCCGCCGTGATCGCTATCGAGAATGGCTATCAGGTGGCGGTGCTGGCGCCCACCGAAATCCTGGCCACGCAGCACGGGCTCTATTTCAAGCAGATTCTTTCCAAGCTGGGATATGTCACGGCGCTGCTCACCGGATCGTTCACCGCGCGCGAAAAAGCGCAGTTGAAAAAGCTGGTGGCGGAAGGGCTGGTGCAGGTAGTCATCGGGACCCATGCGCTGCTTCAAAAGGACGTGGAATTCAGTAAGCTGGGGCTCGCCATCATCGACGAGCAGCATCGCTTCGGCGTGCTGCAGCGCCTCGGGTTGGTGCAAAAGGGCGTCCATCCCGATGTGCTGGTAATGACCGCGACGCCTATTCCGCGCACGCTCGCCATGACGCTCTATGGCGATCTCGATGTCTCGGTCATCGATCAGCTCCCGCCGGGCCGCAAGCCCATCAAGACGAAGCATTACACCGCCGATGGCATCGAGCAGGCGTACAGCTTCCTGAAAACGCAGATCGACGAGGGCCGGCAGGCGTATGTGGTCTATCCGGTGATCGAGGAATCGGAAACGCAGGCGATGAAGGCGGCGCAGCAGATGCATGAGCACCTGTCGCGCGAAGTTTTCCCCATGCTCTCAGTGGGGCTGATGCACGGCAAGCTGGCGCCCGCTGAGAAAGAAGCGGTGATGCAGCGCTTCAAAGAGGGCCAGGTGCAGATACTGGTGTCGACCACGGTGATCGAGGTCGGGGTGGATGTGCCCAATGCCTCGGTGATGCTGGTAGAGCAGGCGGAGCGTTTCGGGTTAGCGCAACTGCACCAACTTCGCGGGCGCGTGGGGCGCGGCGCGGCGCAAAGCTACTGCATTCTAGTCACTGAGAAGATGAATGACAGTGCGCGGCAGCGCATCCGCACGCTGGTGGAATCCACCGACGGCTTCTACATTTCCGAAATGGATCTCAAGCTGCGCGGGCCCGGCGAGTTTTTCGGCACCAAACAGGCGGGCCTGCCTTCACTGCGTGTGGCCAACATTCTGCGCGACGCCGAAATCCTCGAGATTGCGCGGCGGGAAGCGGTGGACTTCATCGCGCGCCCGCCATCGGAGGACGCGCTGCGCGACGCTGTCGCCTACATTCGCGATCACTGGCAGCGCCGCTACGGGCTGGTGACCGTCTGATGCGCGTGATTGCGGGAGAATTTCGTTCGCGGTTGCTGAAGAGCATTCCCGGCGACATTACGCGCCCCACGCCCGACCGCCTGCGCGAAACGCTCTTCGATATTCTCGGCCCCCGCATGGAAGGCGCGGCGTTCGTAGACGCTTATGCCGGCACCGGCGCGGTGGGCATAGAAGCACTCAGCCGCGGGGCGCGCCACGCCACCTTTCTCGAGAAGAACCGCTTCGCCATCGACGCCATTCGCGAAAATCTGGCCGCGCTCCAGGCGGAACGCCGCGCGACGGTGGTGAAAGGGCCGGTATTGCAGGCGCTGGCGCAATATCCGGCGGACATCGTTTTCCTCGATCCGCCGTATCAGCAGGAGCGCGAATATCCGGCCGCATTGGAACTGCTGTCGCAGGCCCCGCCCGCGCTCATCGTGGTACAGCATTCGATCCGTTTCGCGCCGGCCGATTCCTATGGCTCGCTCCGGTGCACGCGCATCCTCAAGCAAGGCGATAATGCGCTGAGCTTCTTCGCGGCAGCGGAATAGCTAGGGAATCACTACCGCGGCGTTCTCCGCGGACATCTGCTGGCCCTGGGAGTCGCGCACTACCTGCCGCACGAGGTACGTGCCCGGCGTCAGATCGAAGTCGGTGCGGATCACCGCGCCGTGCTCCAGCTTGACGGCCAGCGTATCGTCTTTCAAATGAAGTTCCAGCACCTTCTTGATACCCTCTACGAAGTTGCCGTCGCGATCGAAAATGCCGGTCACGAGTGTGACGGTATTATTGTTCCGCCCGTTGGCCTTGTTGTACTTGAACAGCTTGAGGTCGAGCCCCACCATGACGGTCATCTTGGCGGTATTGCCTTCGGGCTTGTAAAACCGTGTGTGCAATTGAATAGGCAACTCACCCAACTCCTCCCGCGAGAAGAGCGCGTTGCTGATTTCTTCTTTGGCGGTGGCTTCCGCATCCTCGCTCTTGGCGGGAGCGTAGTAACCGCGGCGCGCCTGCACGTTGAGACTGGCCGACGGCTTGACCACCACGCGCAGCGCATGGAAACTGCCGTCGTTTTTCAGATTCTCGGGCGTAAAGCCCAGCATGTAGACATACTCGGGTGCGCCCGCCAGGCGGCGGAATCCCTCGTCATAGTCGTTGCTGTTGTTGAAGAACTGGCCCCCGGTGCCCGACGCGAGTTCCGCCAGGATATCGGTCTGCATCTGGGCGCGCGTCAGGGGAGATAAGTTCAACCTGTGGCCGCCAGTGCTTCCGCCAGCGCCGCCGCTCGAAGCGCCCGGGTTCGAAAAATCCAAACTCGGATCGGTGTACAAACCACGCGCATCCAGACCGTTGACGATGACGGTATCGCGGATCGCCAGATCGAGAAGTTCCTGCTTTTGCTGGGTATAAATCGGGTTCATGCTCATGAAGCCCGGCGACACCATGACGATAATCCGTTGGCCGGGCGAGTTCGCCATCCGCTGGATCACCTGTTTGATGACATCCAGCGTGGCGAAGGTGGTGACTTCTCCCTGTACGCCTCCTCCGCCGGACAAAGCTCCTGCGGCGGCCATTAAATTCGGGCGCAGCCGCAGAATCGCGTCCTTCAAACGATCCTGGTCGTCCGTGAAGTCCACCTGCGGGAACCCCGACATGGTGTAAATCGCGGCGCGATCGCTGGGCCGCAGCGTGGCGATGTGCCGTAACGCGGCCTCGCGCAACCGTTGAATATCGGCGACGTTGATATGCACGTCGTCGAACAGAAAAGCGACGTAGCGTTCCGGCACCACCACCGTGCTTTTCTCTGCGGAGGGGGTGTCGGCTTCACCCGGAGTGGCATTTACAGGAATGGCGTCCGCCGCGATCGCCTTGCTGCCCACCTTCTCCACCGCGAAACGCGAGATCTCCCGCAGTTTACCCTTGTCGTAAAGCGTGAAATTCGCTTTGGTGAGGTTGCCCACCACGCCCCCGTGGGAATCGCGCACCACCACCGGCACCAGCACCAGGTTGACGTGCGACCGGAAGGTCGCCAGCGGATCCTGATGGGTGTCCATTTCGGGAACGTTGGTTGGAAGTTGGGGAGGCAGCGTGGAAGGAGCGGGCGGCGGAGGGGCGGTCTGGGCCTGCAACAACGAGAGGGCCAGGCACCCCAGTAAAAGCGGCGATTTCATGCCAATAACAGCTTGCCACTTTTTAGAACCCGCTGCTGAGCAGGGAGTTGTAGCCGCCCGCCGGTTTATAATCAACCGTGCGAAAAATTCTGGTGTTACTGCTCACGGCCGGCGCCGCTTTCGCCGCCGATGACGTTCTAGCCCACGTAGCCGCCCACGCCGACCGCTTCGGCACGATCTCCCGCGAGATCTGGGAAACGCCGGAACTGGGCTTTCATGAGACTAAGAGCTCGCCCGTGCTGCAGCAGGAACTGCGCTCCAACGGATTCACCGTCGCCGCCGGTATGGGCGGTATGCCCACCGCGTTCACCGCATCGTACGGCAGCGGCAAGCCAGTTATCGTGATCATGGGCGAGTTCGACGCACTGCCCGGCATGTCGCAAAAAGTCGAACCCAAGCTCGATCCCGTCACCGCCGGCGCGCCCGGACATGCCTGCGGGCACAATTTGCTCGGGTCGGCCTCCGCGCTGGCGGCCGTCGCGATCAAAGAGGAGATGGCTGCCAAGGGTCTGAAGGGCACCATCCGATACTACGGAACACCGGCGGAAGAGGGCGGCGGCGGCAAGATCTACATGATTTACGCGGGCCTGTTTCAGGACGTCGATGCCGTGCTTACCTGGCATCCCTCCGATTCCAACGACGTCAGCCTGCACTCATCGCTGGCCAATAACGGCGGTAAATTCCGTTTCTATGGAGTCGCCTCGCACGCCGCCGCCGCGCCTGAAAAGGGCCGTTCGGCTCTGGACGGCGCCATGATCATGCTCAACGCGGTGGAATTCCTGCGCGAGCACGTGCCGCAGGAAACGCGCATTCACTACATCATCACCAACGGGGGCAGCGCCGCCAACATCGTGCCGGCGTTCGCGGAGGTGAGCCTGATCGCACGCAATCCCGACGCGGATACGCTGAACGGGGTGTGGGATCGCATCATGAAATGCGCGCAGGCCGGCGCTCTCGCGTCGGAGACCCGCATGGAGTTCGAACAGGGCACCAATTACGCGAACGTGCTGCCCAATGACACACTCGGCGAAGTGCTGGGGCGCGCCATGCAGAAGGCTGGCGGCTACGAATACACTTCGGAGGAGCGCCAGTTCGCCGGGGAATTGCAGAAGACGCTGGGCGCGCCCACGCATCGTCCCGGTCCGGAAACGGTGCATGTGTCCAAGAGCGAAGGCAGCGGACCGGCATCCACTGACTCGGGCGACGTGAGCTGGGTGGTGCCCTCGGCGCAATTCACGGCCGCCACCTTCGTGCCCGGCGTGGGCGCGCATACCTGGCAGGCCGCTGCCTGCGCGGGCGGCAGCATTGGGCGCAAGGGCATGATGGTGGCCGCGCGCACGCTGGCGCTCGCGGGGGTGGAGTTGTTCGAAAACCCGGCCGAAGTGCAAGCCGCCAGGGACGCTTTCAATAAGCGGCTGGACGGCCGTCATTGGATGACACGCATTCCCGCCAACGGCAAGCCGCCTCTCGATTACGCCACGAAATAAAGGAGCGTTCATGGAAAAGCAATCCACGCCGTCCTGCGTCCGCCTCTCGCACACCGGCGAGTATCGCGGCAAGCAGGGGCTCGACTATTTCGCAGGAGTCTCGGCGGAGACCGCGGGGTCGCAGAAGCTGTGCCTGCATATGGTGACCATTCCGCCGCTGGCGCGCGCCCGGCCGCACTTGCATGAGAGCCATGAGAGCGCCGTATATGTGGTCTCCGGCGAGGCCGGCATGTGGTACGGCGAAGGTTTGCGCGAGCATATGTGGATGCACGCCGGCGATTTTCTTTATATCCCGGCGAACCTGCCGCATCTACCCTACAACGCCAGCGATTCCACACCATGCGTGGGTCTGATCGCGCGCACCGACCCCAACGAGCAGGAAAGCGTTACGCTCCTGCCCATCGAAGACCCGGGAATCGCGCCGCGGTAAACGCTACCATATCGTCATGGACCCGCTCCTCCGCTGGCGCGCCGAGTTCCCGATTCTGGCGCATACCACCTATATGATCAGCCACTCGCTGGGCGCCATGCCCGCGCGCACCGCGCAATCCGTGCAGCAGTTCACGGACGCGTGGGCCACACGCGGCATCCGCGCCTGGGAAGACGGATGGTGGGAGATGCCGATCGCGGTGGGCAACCTGGTAGGCCGCATCATCGGCGCGGGCGAAGGCGAAACGGTGATGCACCAGAATGTTTCGGTGTGCCAGTCGCTGGTCACGGGATGCTTCGACTGGTCGGGCAGCCGCAATAAGCTGGTCACTGACGGTCTCAACTTCCCGTCGAACGATTACATCTACCACGGGCTCGCCCGCCAGGGCGCGCGCATCGTCCCGGTGCCGTCGCCCGACGGATTCACACTGCCGGTGGAACTGGTGCTCGACGCCATCGACGAGGAGACGCAGTTGGTCTCGGTGTCGCACGTCGCGTTTCGCAGTTCGTATTTGCAAGATATCGCGCCCATAGTGGAGCGCGCGCACCGCGTAGGCGCGCTGGTGATTGCCGACCTCTACCAATCGGCGGGCACGGTGCCGATAGACGTGCGCGCGCTGGGGCTCGACTTCGCCACCGGCGGGTCGGTGAAGTGGCTCTGCGGCGGACCCGGAGCGGGCTATCTTTATATACGCCGCGAGCTGTGGCCCACCCTGCGTCCCGCCGCTACCGGCTGGGTGGCGCATGAGCAGCCTTTCGCCTTCGCCGGCGGCCCGATACGGTACGCCGACAGCGCCTTCCGCTTCCTCAACGGCACGCCGAATGTGCCCGCGCTGTACTCGGCGCGCCCGGGGTATGAGATCGTCAACGAAATCGGCGTGCCGGCGATCCGCGAGAAGTCGCTGCGCCAGACCACGCGGCTGATCGAACTGGCCGATGAGCTCGGCCTGCACGTGAATACCTGCCGCGATCCCGAGCGACGCGGGGGCGTGGTGACGATCGACGTGCCGAATGGCCAGGAAGTGACCCGGGAACTCGCGCGCCGCGAGATTCTGGTCGATTTTCGCCCGGCCGCGGGAATTCGCGTGGCTCCGCACTTTTATACGACGGATGACGAGTTAGACGGGACGGTGCACGAGATGGCCGCGGTGGCCGCGGCGTACTGAGAAACGGCCCCGGGCATCGTAAACTGTCAGGGCGCGTGACCGAGCCCGCGCATGGTAAGCAAGCGGTATTGGGACTTCCTGCGAATCGTCAGGCTGCGACGTCCGCTCCGTCGCGGCTGAGCCGAGCCCGCGTCGCGCTTCACTCCTGATGGAGCGCCTGCATGGGATCGATGCGGGTGGCGCGATGCGCGGGGATGTAGTTGGCGGCGAGTGCTACTACGAACAATAATCCCGCCACGCCGGCCATTACTGCGGGATCGAGAGGCGCGACGCCATAGAGCGTCACCCGCAAGCCCGAAGCGAGCGCGGCGGCGCCGGCCATCCCCGCAGCCAGACCGATGAGCGCGGTGCGGATTCCGTGGACCAGCACCAGCCGCTTGAGCTGTCCCGGCGTGGATCCGAGCGCCATGCGCAATCCGAACTCGTGGGTCCGCTGCGCCACCCCGTACGACACCACGCCATGGATTCCCATCGCTGCCAGCAGCACTGAGATGGCCGCGAAGATCGCCAGCAGCAGAGTGGAAATGCGCGGTGCGGTATCGGCCAGCGCCAGATAATCGTTCATGGTGCGGATTTGGAACACCGGCTGCCCTTTATCCACCGACCACACCGCCTTCTTCACCGCCTGCACCATCGCCATCGTGGACGCGTCGGTGCGCACCACCAGCACCATGGCCCGGTCGGCCATCTGCTCGAAGGGCGCATAGATAGTGGGCTCCGGCAATTTGTCCAGGCCATAATGATGCACCTGCCCGACGATCCCCACGATCTGCCGCCACTGGCCCCAGAGGCGCAGCCGCTGTCCCAGGGGATCCTCGTGCGGGAAATATTGGTGCGCCAGCGTTTCGTCGACCAGGACCACCAGTGGCGCGCCGTCGATATCGTGGAGGGAGAGTTCCCGGCCGCGCCGCAGCGGAATCCCCATGGTGTCGAAATAGCGCGTGCTCACGCGGCGGAAATCGGCCGTCAGCGATTCGCCCGCAGGCATGGGCCGGTTCTCGATGGTGAAGTATTCGCGGTCGTTCTGCTCGCCGAGGGGCAGCACGTCGGTAAGGCCGGCGGATTGCACGCCCGGCAGCGTCTCCGCATGGTCCAGTACGCGGCGATAAAACTCGGCCTGCTCGCGCCCGCTCTTATACAACGTGTCGGTGGGCAGGCGCATCCGGAAGGTCAGGACATGGTCCGGCCTGATCCCCGGATTTACTCGCTGAAGACTGACGAAGCTCTTCATTGCCAGGCCGGCGCCCACCAGCAGCATGCTGGCCAGAGCAATCTCGCCCACCACCAGAAAATTCCAGACACCCAGGCGGCCGGCGGAGGCGGCGGACGTTCGCCCGCCCACTTTGAGCGCATCGTGAACATCTGCGCGGCCCACGAACAGCGCTGGAATCAGTCCGAAGACCAGCGCCGCGACGACGGAGACGCCCACCGCGAACAGGAGCGCGAGGGTGTCGACCGTGATGGCCGGCCGCAGGACTTCCGCGCCTGCGTCGGCCAGCGGGAGCGTGCGCGGCAGCACCGAGCTCAGTATATCGACGCCCCAGCTCGCCAGGTACACGCCGAGCGCCCCGCCGAGCAAGCTCAGCAGCAGGCTCTCGCTCAATATTTGCGCGATCAGGCGGCCTTTGCGCGCGCCCAGCGCGGCGCGGATCGCCATCTCTTTGCGCCGGGCGATCACGCGCGCGAGCAGCAGGCTGGCGACGTTCACGCAAGCCAGCAGCAGCAACAGGCCGACCGCGCCCAACAGCAGCAAAAGTGCCGGCCGCAAATACTCGAACAGCGCCTGCTTCATCGGGACCACGGTGACGTCCCACCCCGCCAGGCGCGGGGTCTGGGCGTCGATGCGGCGTGCGATGGCGCTCAGTTCCGATTGTGCCTGCCGCACGCTCACGTTGGGCTTAAGGCGCGCAAACACTCCGAAATCGTGCGACGCGCGCTCCCGCGCACGCAGTTCCGCTACCGGCCACGGCACGAACAGGTCGGCCGGCAAAGGCTGCCAGAACTCCGGACTCAGTACGCCGATCACGGTATAGGGCTCGCTATTGAGGATGAACGTCTTGCCGATAACCCGCGGGTCCGAAGCAAAGCGCCGCTTCCAATACCCGTTGGTGAGGACCGTGACCGGATAGCGCGCCTGCCCGGCGCCTTCGGCCGCCGTGAAATCGCGGCCGAGGACGGTGCGTGCTCCCAGCATCGACAGGAAATTGGTGGTGACGCGCAGTCCGACAATCTGTTCGGGTTCGCCGCCGCCCGTCACCGTGCCGGTGCCGATTTCGAGCAGCGCCATTTCGTCGAAGGATTGGCTTTGTTCCCGCCAGTCGAGGAAGTTCGGCCCCGAAGGGCCTTCGCGCTTGATGCCGTCCTTGAGGTCGGTCTCCCAGATCACCGTCAACCGGTCGGAACCGGGAAACGGCAAGGGGCGCAGGAGCACGGAATTGACTACGCTGAAGATCGCGGTGTTGGCGCCGATGCCGAGCGCCAACACAAACAGCGCCACCAGGGTGAACCCGGGCTTGTGGCGCAGGGTGCGAAAAGCGTATCGAAGATCCCGTAGGAAGGTGCCCATCGAACGCCTCATTTGCACGCCAAGGTCCGTTCAAATAGCGCCACAAGTCATTGAAAAGGCGCTTCCGAAGGCCAGGCGGATGTTCGCTCCTGGGATTCAAACCTTGCGATGGTGCTCAATTTCGTGCTCGGCGATCAACTGGCGCAGCATGCCCTCGAGTTCGGCCACACGGCGGGCCAGATCGTCGATGGCCTGGCCTTCGGGGTCGGGGAGCCGCCCATGCTCCAGCGGACCGCCCTCCGCCCGCACGCGCACCACGCGGCCCGGTACGCCGACTACGGTGGAGTTATCCGGCACCGCGTACACCACCACCGAGCCCGCGCCGATCTTGACGTTGTCGCCGATGCGAATGTTGCCGAGTACCTTGGCGCCCGTCCCCACTACCACGCGGTTACCCAGCGTGGGGTGGCGTTTGCCTTTTTCGCCGCCGGTGCCGCCCAGGGTCACGCCCTGGTAGAGCAGAACGTCATCTCCGATCTCGGCGGTTTCGCCGATCACCACGCCCATCCCGTGATCGATGAAGAAGCGATGTCCGATGGTCGCGCCGGGGTGGATCTCGATGCCGGTCAGGAAGCGGCTGAATTGTGAAATGATGCGCGGCAGCAGGGGCACGCCCCAGCGATACAGCTTGTGCGACACGCGGTGCGCCAGTATGGCATGGAAACCGGGGTAGCAGAGCAGTACTTCGATGACGCTTTTCGCGGCGGGATCTTCGCGAAAGATCGTCTCGATCTGTTCTCTGACGGCGCGCAGCATGCGGTTTCCTTCATCAGATGACAGCCGGACGGGCGGGGATTCTAATGCGCTTCGGGCTGATTGCCGGCGATGACTGGCGGCTTGGCGCCGGCGGGAATAGGGGCCAGCATGTCTTCCTTGCGCTTGACCAGCGTGGAGGTATTGTAGCTGGCGGCCTCAAAACCATGGCCGTGGGTGATGGCGTCGGTGGGGCAAGCCTCCACACAGTAACCGCAAAAGATGCACCGGTTGTAGTCGATGTTGTACACGCTGGCGTATCGTTCGCCGCCGGAGATGCGGACTTTATCGGTGTTCTCAGCGGCCTCGATATAGATGCAATTGGCGGGGCAGGCGGCGGCGCACAGGAAGCAGGCCACGCACTTCTCCATGCCGTTGGAGTCGCGCTGGAGCACGTGAACGCCGCGAAAACGCTCCTCGAACTTAGGCGGCTCGTCAGGGTAGTACTCGGTCACCGTGGGAGACATCATCTCTTTGAAGGTGACGCTCATGCCTTTCGCGATCGCGCCCGCTGCACCCAGAATTTCGTCGATGGTATTGGCCATTCGGATCTATTTCCATTCTATCGTGGCTGCCGCCCGGGAGCCTAATTGCGCGAACCTCAACCGGCTTTCCATTCCGGGACGTATTCTCCCGGGCGGAACAATCCGGTCGCTACCGGACCCGCCAACCCTTCCATTTCCTTCTTGCGCCAACCCTCCATGACGTTGACGATCCGCCCGCCCGGTTCCACCAGAAACATCGTAGGGACGCTCGAAATCCCATAGTCGTTGCTGGCCGGAAAGCCGCCGTCCTCGCTATCGAGCAGGGTGGGAAAAGCGACCCCGAACTCATCGTTGAACTCGCGCGTATCGGCGGCGTCATTCTGCGAAATCCCGAAGACGCGGACGGCCCCGGCGGCGCCAAGCCGCTGGAGGAACGGAAAGGTCATTTGGCAGACGGGGCAGGAAATCTTGAAAAACGCGAGGAGTGCCGGGCCGCCCGCCAGGATCTCCGCAAGAGTGGTCGTGCCGCCGCCGAGCAGTTCCAGGCGAAACTCCGGCGCCTGCGTGCCGGCGGTGAGGAGCCGATGCTGTCCGCGTGCCGCCATAGGAGAAGTGTACGACAGTCCGGGGGGGAGGAGGCCAAAGCTATCCACCCAAGCCCTTCAAAACACCTTCAGCCGCATGAACTTTCCCGGATTCACACGGAAGTCTTTGAGGCTATCCCGCAATTCCCGCATCGATCCGTCAAGGTTTTGGTAGAGTGACGCGTTCGACATCAGCGGATTGCGATTGAACTCGTCCACCATGCGGATCATCGACCCCAGCGTCTGCGTCAGGTTGTCGTAGAGGGCCGTCGATTGAAACAGATCGCTCTTGCCGATCTGGTCCACCGTTTTGTGGAATTGCTGCGCCTGCTGGAGGATATTGTCGTAGGCCGCGCTCGATTGCAGCATTTGTCCCGCCGTCCCCGGCCCGGACTGGATCTGCGCCACCGAGCGGTCGATCTGCTCTAGAGCGCCCTGAACCTGCACGTAGAGTTTATCGGTGCCGAGCAGGCCGCCGAGTTCACCCGACGTGCTCACTGCCGCGGCTATGGCGGTCTGCAGTTGCGTCAAGCGGCGGAGCAGGTCGTTATAAAACTGGGTGCCCTTGTAAAACTCGCCGAATTGGCTGCGCCCCTCTTCGATATCTTTCAGAGTGGCGTCCACCAGCCGCAGTTGCTGCGTAAACTGTGTCAGGTCGAGGCTCCGCACCAGCTCGGGTTGATCCTTATAAGTCAACTCACCGCCATAGGGAAGGACCTGTGGACTGGTGCCGCCATTGATGTCGACGAACTTGTCGCCTATCAGCGAATCGGAGCTGATCTGCGCCACCGAGTCCGCCGGTACGCCTCGCAGGCGGTCGCGATAGAACTGGAGCTCCACCTTGACCGCGCGGTTCGGATCCTTCGAGTGGGAGAGCGCCACCGAAGAAACGCGGCCCACGTCGATCCCGTCTACGGTAACCGGCGAATCGCCGGTCAGTCCGCTGGCATCGGGTATATAAAGATAGATCACCGTTTTGGGCGAAAGCAGCAGGCCTCCGAACATCTCATAGAGGAGGGTAATGAGAATCAGCACCGCCACAACGGAGACCGTCGCCACCCGGAATTTCGCCCACCTGACGCGCGCCAACGACGGCATTCACATGGATTGTACCGCGCCGCCTCCGCAGCACGCGGGATACAATGGGGTTTCGATTCGCCCGCCTGCAGGCGCGGCGGGAGCGTGTTTGAAAGTCCGATCGAGGAAGTTTGAAGGCCGTTGCGCCAAGCACAAAGCGTACAATCCCGCCGTCGAGGGCCGCGACGGTGTTCGCGGTACGTGCGCGCGGTGCATTCTGCTGTGCGATATCTGGGAGTCGTCCCTCAAGCTCAACCAACTGATCCGCCGCTTCGACCCTCAACACGACGACGCCCGCCGCCCGACCGAAGTCAAACGCGCGATCCCCGATCCGCGCCAGATGTCCCTCATCCCCGAATGATCATGAAACGCACTCTTACTACCGGTTTTCCAATCTGTGCGGCGCTCCTGCTGCCGCTCCTTGCACAGGCGTCCGATACGCAGCATTGTTATCTGCGGGACGCCGCTGCGCCCACTGCTTCCACCGCCTACCTGCTCTGCGAACAGGGTGCGGTCTATACCACCAGCGACACGGGCGCCACCTGGACCGCGCACGATAGCGGGGCTGCCGCTACGCTTCACGCCATTGCGTTTTTCGACGCCGCTCACGGGCTGGCGGTGGGAGATGGCGGCGCCGTGCTTGCGACCGACGACGGCGCCCGGACCTGGCAACCCCGCACTAGCGGCACCAAGGAACACCTGCTCTCCGTCTTCACGCTCGGCAACCAGGCGTGGACCAGCGGATTCGACGGCGCCTTGTTACACTCCGCCGACGGCGGCCGCACCTGGAGCAAGCAGACCAGCGGCACCACCATGGCACTGGAATCCGTCTTCTTTTTCGACGCCGACCATGGCTGGGCGGTCGGCTGGTCGGGTACGATTCTTCGCACCGGCGATGGGGGCAAGAGCTGGAAGAGCATCAAGAGCGACGCCGCTCAATGGTCGTTGGCCACGGTGCGGTTCTTCGATGCCAACAACGGCTGGGCCGCCGGGTTTTCGGGGCAACTGCTGCACTCCACCGATGGCGGCCTCACCTGGAAAGCGCAAACAAGCCCCACGCAATCGTCGCTCAGTTCGGTGGCGATGGACAGCGCCAAACGCCTGTGGGTGGCGGCCGACGATCATGTCCTGGTCAGCGAAGACAAGGGCCAGACCTGGAAAGCGATCGACGTGCCCACCAGTTATTTTGTGGCACGCCTCTTCCCGCTGGGCGATACCCTTTATGGCCTGGCCGAACTGGGAATCGTCAAGCAGACCGGAAACGGTCTCGAATGGAAGCACGACGAGACGTTCGTTCCCGCCGGTGCGCACATCGGCGATAGCCTGGAAAATACCGTCGTGCCGCCCAGCAAAGCCAAGTAACCGGAGCCCTCATGACCTACTACCAGCAGCACCAGTCCGACTTCCTCGAAGGCCTGAAAGCCTTCCTGCGCATTCCCAGTATCAGCACTCTCTCGGAACACAAACCGGATATCCGCCGCGCCGCCGAATTCGCGCGACATGAACTGGAGTCCGCGGGCATGCAGTCCGCCAGACTCATCGAGGGGGAAGGCAATCCGCTGGTTTATGCGGAGTGGCTGGGCGCACCCGGCAAGCCCACCATCCTCTTCTACGGCCACTACGACGTGCAGCCGCCCGATCCGCTAGACGAATGGAAATCGCCGCCCTTCGAGCCGGAAGTTCGCGGCAACGATCTGTTCGCGCGCGGCGCCGCCGACGATAAGGGCCAGGTCTACCTGCAGATCAAGGCCGTGGAAGGCTTGCTGAAGACCACCGGCAAGCTTCCTGTCAACGTAAAGTTCCTGCTGGAAGGCGAGGAGGAGACCGGCGGAGAGCACATCGAAGCATACGTCAAGAGCAAGCCGCCGCTCCTCCAGGCTGACGCCGCATTGGTCTGCGATACCGAAATGTTCGCGCCGGAACTGCCCACCATCTGCGTCGGCCTGCGCGGCATGGTGTACTACGAACTCTTCGTGCAGGGCGCCGACCACGATCTTCATTCCGGTGTCTATGGCGGCGCCGCGCCCAATCCCATTCTCGCCATCGCGGAAATTCTCACGGCGCTCAAAGATCGCGCGGGCCACCTCCGGATTCCCGGCTTTTACGATCGCGTCACGCCGCCCAGCGCGAAGGAGCAGGATGCCTGGGCGCGCCTGCCGTTCGACGTGACGGAGTATACGCACAAGGAAATGGGCGCCAAAGAGCTGGTGGGCGAACCGGAAGTGCCGCTGTTCGATCGATTGTGGGCACGCCCCACGCTCGAAGTTCACGGTATCCGCGGCGGCTTCACCGGCGAGGGTGCGAAGACCGTGATCCCCGCCCGTGCCGTCGCCAAGATCAGCACGCGGCTGGTCGCCGACCAGCGGGTGGACGAGTCCGTCGCGCAATTCAAAGCAGCGGTGGCCGGGGTCTGTCCGAAGGGCGTCACTGCCGAAGTAAAGGTGCTTCATTCGGGCGAGCCGTCGCTGACCAATCCCGACAATCGGTACATTCACGCGGCGGCGGAGGCCATGAAGCAGGTGTTCGGCAAGGAGACGGTCTACATCCGCTCGGGCGGGTCGATTCCCATCGTGGGTGTATTCGACCGCTACCTGGGCATTCCCAGCGTGATGATGGGGTTCGGACTGCCGGACGACAATCTGCACGCCCCCAACGAGAAGTTCCACCTGCCCAATTTTTACCGGGGCATAGAGACGGTGGCGCGATACCTCGAGATACTAGGCGGAGAATCGTAAGCCGCGCCGGGTGCGCGCGTCGTGCCGCTATTGGTGCAACGCCTTCCGCCGGAAGCCGTGTAACAGACCGATCACGCCTGCGGGAACATACAGCAACTCCGGCAGCGGCGTGGGAATGGCAGTCAGCAATCCGAGGATGATGGCCTTAATTTTGGCCGACTCCGGGTCATCGCCATACCAGCCGATCTGCGCCCGGTAAACGATATAACCCAGCACGATGCCGGCGCCGATCGATACCGGCAACAACAGTCCTAAGGACGCCACGTCGCCCGCATTCAGCATCACGTCGACGATGAGCGTGAGAAACGCCACGCGCGGATCGAGCCCGAACGCCTGGCAGAAATTTCTTCCCGGAACACCGGCATTTTGCGGAGGAGCGGCGGCGAATCGTGAAGCCGGCGGCGTCACGATGGTGGCTGGGCCATCCGCCTTCGAGCCGCAATTCCAACAGTATTTCTGCGACTCCCGCATGGAAGTGCCGCATTGCGTGCAGAAAATCACATCCTCTCCTTCCAATCGAAATCCCCGAGGATTCTTTTTCAGCATCGCACAAGCGGCCGCGGCCGGCGAGTTCGCCGGCTCACAGTCGGTGCTTACGCAGGACGGTTGGCCAATATCAACGGCGATGGCCCCGGCGACTCCAGCGTACGGGCGTTCTCAAAACCAGCTTCCTTCAGCCATCCCGAGATTTCGCCGAACGAATAGGTGTTGCCTTCCTGCGTGGCGGCCAGCATGTTGACCCCGAAGATGAGCCCCATCGGCGGACCGGACCGGTCCTCGTTCACCAAGAACTCGGCAATCGCGATGGTGCCGCCTGGCGCCAGTGCGTGGATGGTTTTGTGCAGCAGCGCGCGGCTCCGCGTCTCGCCCTCGCTGTGCAGAATATGGCCGAGCGTGGCGATATTGTGGCCGGTGCCGAAATCGGCATTCGTCAGATCGCCCGGTGAGAACGTGAATCGCTCCGCCACTCCGAAGCGTGCAGCCACCTTTTGGGTGATGTCGAGCATCCCCGGCCAATCGACGGCAGTCACGTGAACGTGCGCCGAGCGCTCCGCCAGGGCGATTCCCCAGACTCCCGAGCCTGCTGCCAGATCGAGTACCTTCACCGTACTGGAGGCTGACGCCACGCCGAGCGCGTCCGACAGGTTGCGGGCGGCGGGATAGCTCATAGGGAAGATATCCTCCACGAACTGATGAAAAAACTCCGTCCCCTCGGTCTCCTGATTGACGCCGCTTTCCAAAGTGCCGGCCTTGACGGTTTCGCTCAAGTGCAGCCAGCGCGGAATCAGTTGCTTGCTGGTGTGCTTGATCATGCCGCCGAAATAGCCCGGCTTGCCGGTCACCAGAAACGCGGCGGCATCCGCGCCCAGCGTGAATCTGCCGTCCGTATGTTTGACCAGGAGTTCCAGGCCTCCCAGAGCATTGAGAATGGCTCGCGCGCCGCGCACCGACGTATGGGTCTCCGCGGCCACTTCTTCGGCGGTGAGAGGCTTTCGATCCAGGGCATCGAAATACCCGTGTGCGATCGCCGCTTCCATAATTAACGGCGCGGCGTAGCCAAACGCAAACTGCATGATTCGGGCGGGCGTAACCGCCGGTTGTTCCACTGCACTCATGAAAATCCCCTCCTGAAAGGAATGGTGGTCCAGACCATTATGACGCCCACCCCGGGGGCGACGCTTGTCCCGCGGTGTTAAGATGAGCCGCATGGCGCCGCTCTTGACTGCGGAGAATCTTGCGCAACTGGACGAACAGGGCTGGATCGCGCTGCCGGGCGTAATGGACCGCCGCTTCCTGCAGGAATTGCGCGACCGGGTGGAAGAACTCTGGGCACTGGAAGGGGAGAACGCGGGGGCGGAGTTTCGCAAGGAACCGGGCGCCCGCCGTCTGGCCAACCTGGTAGATAAGGGCGAGGCGTTCGAACGCGTGGTGTCGACACCTATCGCACTTGCTGCCATACGGCACGTGCTGGGCGACGATTTCAAGCTGAGCAGCCTGAACGCGCGCTCCACCGACCCCTGGTCGCAGGATGCCCAGCCGCTGCACTGCGACGCCGGCGCGGTGGCCGACGATTCCGGATTCTCGGTGTGCAACACGATCTGGCTACTGGACGATTTCACGCCCGCTAACGGCGCCACACGCGTGGTGCCGCGTTCGCACCGGTGGGGCAAACTGCCGCAGCAGGAACTGGCAGATCCGCAGGCGCCACATCCGGAGGAAGTCCTGGTATTGGGCGAGGCTGGAACGGTAGTGGCGATGAACACCCATGCATGGCATGGCGGCACCGCCAATCGCACCGGCCAGCCGCGCCGCGCGCTGCACGCGTTTTACACGCGCGGCGACCGGCCGCAGCAACAGTATCAAAAAGCATTGCTCCGTCCGGAGACGATGGCACGCCTGTCTCCCGCAGTGCGACGCATTCTGGCGCTGGACGACACACGCAACGACGTGCTGAGTTCGCAGACTAGCGGGATGAGCGGCTTCTTAAAGTAGACGTCATTCTGCCAGGTCACGCCGGTAGCGGATCTCATCCAGCGTCAGGCCTTGTCTCGCTACGGCGCGGCGGAAGCCGTCGGGCGCCCACCGATCCACCCGATAGAAGCGCTCCGCGCGAACGTTTCCGGCGATGACCCACAGCATCGCGTGGCGAAATCCCTGCTCCACGAGATGAGCGCGTGCCGCCGAGATCAGCGCGCGACCGACGCCGCGGCCCCACCAGGGCGGGTCGACGTAGAACGCGCAAAGTTCGCCATGATCCGGCAGGTCGGCATCGCGCGCCGGTGAGACGGTCGCGAAGCCGAGGATGTCGCCGTCCTGCAGCGCGACGATGGTGCACGCCTTGCCCGGGTCGCGGGTGGCGAAATCGTAGCGCTCCGCGCGGTCTTCGGGACGAAGCCGGTCGAGAAAATCGCCGGGCAGCAACGTCCGGTACCCCACCTGCCATGAGCGCACGTGCACGCGAGCGACCGCCATGGTGTCGTCCGGTTCGGCAAGGCGGAGCAGCATGCCTCAGTATGGCAGTACGAGTTTCAATAGAGGAACGGGATGAGCTTGCGGGTGCGCCGTGCATAGTCCCCGAACGCACTGCCGTACCTTTCCTGTAAGTGCGCGTCGAGTATCGGGATGTTGACGAATACGAAGCCGGCCAGCATCGCGATCGGTATGACCGCAGTTATCCAGGCGCCCGCCATCAGGCAGAGGCCGGAAAAGGAGAGCAGGTCGCCCAGGTAATTGGGATGGCGCGAGTAGCGGAACAGGCCTTTCGTGTAGAGCTTTCCGCGATTCTCGGGGCGCTGCTTCCAGCGATAGCGGGCGTACTCCGCGAAAGTGTTCATCCACGATCCCAGCAGGAACAGTGCGATCGCCACGAAACCGGCGGCGCCGAACGCGGCGCCATTCCGCCCGCCTGTGAGGGCGAGGAGCGCGTAGATGCACAGCACCCACGGAAAAATCGCGAACACCTCTTTCCAACTTACGCCGCGCCGCAAGAAGACGAATTGGGTGAACAGAAGGCGCACGTAATAAATGGTGAGCGCGACCGCGAGACAGGCGCGGCGGACGACGTCGCCCGGCTGCCAGCGCCAGCCGAACCATGCCCCTACGACTGACAATCCACCGCCGAAGAGCAGCCACCATGCCAGCGCGACCCACGAGGCACCCAGCGCCGCGAGCGTCAGCCGCTGCGCGGTCGACGGTCCGCCGACGTCATACATATTCCGCTGTGGTTCTTGCTGCACGCTCTGCCTGATGATACTCCGGCGAGGACGACCGCCCACTACATCACCAGGAAATCGCCGTGGCCGTGTATCCTGAATTCCATGGACAGCAGCGCCGAAAACAAGGGCGCAGGTTTTCGGTGGAGTGAACTCCCGGCTCGTCTGGCCTGCTCGGCCCGCTGGGAAAAGCTGACTGTCGCGCTCATCTCGCTGCTGTGCACGTACGCCTTCTTTATCGAGTACCTGCCGCCGCATAACCGCGTCTACCTGTGGTCCGATATTGCCGGGTATCACTATCCCCTGCAGGTGTTCGCGTTTCGCACGCTGCGGCAAGGCCGCTTCCCCACCTGGGATTCCAGCATCTACTGCGGCATCTCCTTCGTGGGCAATGTGCAGGCAGCTCTGTTCTATCCGCTTACGTGGCTGATGTACGCCGGCGCCTGGTTCGGCGGCATCTTGCGATTCAAAGCGCTGGAGACCTTTACGCTGGCGCACGTTTGGATCGCGTTCATGCTGTCCTACTGCTGGCTGCGCGGGCGCTGCGGCCGCATGGCTAGCGCGCTGGGCGCATTAGTCTTCAGCGCATCGGGCTACCTGACTTACGAGTTGCTGCACCCCGGCGTGGCCGGCGCCATGACGTGGTTGCCGCTCGGACTCTGGGCACTCGACGAAGCGGACACCCGGCGCGACTGGCGCCCCTTATGGAAACTGGCCGCGGCTTCGGCCCTGGCTTTCCTGGCGGGCTATCCGGCGGCGTGGCTGGTGGACTGCGTAATGTGGCTGGTCTACGCGCTCGCCGGGCGCGCACCGTTTCGAGCCGCGGGCGCATGCGCGGCCATCGCAGGCTCGCTGTTGTTGGCCGCCGTCCAACTTCTGCCGGCGATGGAGGCACGCTCCATGATGCTACTCGAGCCGAAGTATGGGTCCGGCGCATGGGGATGGCACGCGGCTCTTTCCTATCTCCTGCCCGATTGGTTTAACTTCAATCCCGGCCACCCCACTGACTTCGAGCCAGGTTGTATCTACCTTTACGCGGGGCTGCCGGCCTTGTTTGCGCTCATCTGGGCCGTGCGGCGGCTTCGATGGCGGCCTTACGTGCAGCCGCTCGCAGGTTTGGCGGCCGCCCTGATTCTGGCGAATCCTCCGGCATTTCTGATTCGCGTGGTGGAACACATCCCGGCCCTGGAACACACCATGCAGCCCTTCAATTTTTATGCCGGCGCCGCGGCCATGGTGAGTTTGATTGCCGGCCGCGGCCTGGACGATTACCTGTCCTTCAGCGCAGCGCCTGCCAGGAAGCTCCCGGTATGGATCGCCAAGGCAGTCGTGCTGTTTGCCTTTGTCTGGTGCTTCCACCAGCTCGTGGTCTGGCAGGACGGCGGTATTTTCCCCGTTGGCGCCGGTTCGATAGCGGCCACCGCCATCGCTCTTGCGATCTTCTCGGCATGTCTCTGGTCGTATCGCCGCGCGGCCGGCGGATGGCGTACGCTGCTGGCGGTGATGCTGCTGCTCACGGCAGTGGTGGATTATAAGGTCTACAGCGCGGGCCGCTGGTTCAACGCAATCCCGGGGGACAATGACGATTTGCAGCCCGCCGAACACATCGCCGGGGTCAACCCCGCGGTGTTTGCGACGCTCGAGGCCAATCGCAGTTACCGCATCATGTGCGATGAATCGGCGTCCCCCTATCCCACCGACTTGCGGAAGTGGGAACTGGCCTCGCCGCAGGGTTTCGATCCGTTTCTGCCGGATGAATACCGCGCCTGGATTGAGCGCTCCATCCGCTTTCGCACCAATCGTGTCTTCTTCCTCGATATTCACAACGAACCCATGCTGCGCGCTCTCGGAGTGCGTTACATCATCACCCACGAGGGCGCCGGGTCCGACCCTTACCTGGCGGCCAACCCCGACTTTCACATGGTGGGGAAAGACGATTCCTTCTACCGCATTTACGACTGGCAGGGCGCGCGCGCTCCGTATTATTGGGCCGACGATCGCGAAGGAAGCGTGCGGTTGGTTCGCTGGGTCGCCGAACGGCGCGACCTGGAAGTCGCTTCCCGGACCGGGGGCCGCTTTGTGCTGGTGGAACAATTCTTCCCGGGCTGGAAGGCGATGGTGGACGGACGCGAAATTCCCATCGCGCGGTTCGACGGCACGTTTCAGTCGGTGGTGGTTCCGCCCGGCGTCCACCGGCTGACATTCCGGTTTCTGCCATCGAGCCTGATCGAGGGCGCCTTCCTCAGCGGGCTCGCACTGGCGGGGCTTATTGCCGTCGTGCTGTCCGACCGCCGGGCGCGTGCGCGGCCTTTTACGGCCGCAACAGCCTGACAACGCCATTGGTGTCGTCGTTGACCGCGAGCGACATCCTTCCCGTGCTGAAGAAATCTGCGGCTGCCAAGCCATAAGGCTTGCCGGGCATGGATCGCAGGTCGAGCCGATAACCGTGCGCAGCCGGCGTGAGAAGCGCGAGCTGGCGACTGTTGAAGCACGTGACCGCGATATCGAGTAAGGGCCCGCGCGACAGATCGGCGGCCGCGACATCGGTGGGCTGGACACAGGCACCGAGAGAGAATGGCGAGCCGACGAGAGGAGTGAATCTCCCGGCGCCGTCGCCCAGCAGTACCGTGACGTTGGCCGCGCCGCCGCGCGTTTTGGCGTCGCGATCGTAGGGGATGACGGCCAAATCGGGCTTACCGTCGCGATTCACGTCGGCGATGGCGACTTCCCACGGAGCGGGCGCGGTGGAAAATGGCGAGCCCGGAGCTTCGCGGAATCCGCCGCGGCCATCGCCGAGCAGCACGGTCACCGAATCGGCATCCAGATTGGTGGTGACGATATCGGCCTTGCCGTCGCCGTTGAGATCGGCGCTGCGAAGGCGCTGGTAGGGACGTCGTCCGGTGTTGAACAGCGGCCCGGGAGTGAAGCCGCCATTGCCATCGCCGGTAACCATTTCGACCTGATTATGGCCCCAGCTATCGGTCATCAGGTCGATGTGCCCGTGGCCGGTGAAATCGCCTGCCACCACGCCGTGCGGGTGGGGATAGGACTCCGTACGCACCGGAGAGCCCGGTGCGGGATGAAATCCGCCGCGGCCGTCGCCCAGGAAAATGCCGATGAACGGAGTCTGGGTGTTGACTACGGCGAGATCGGGTTGACCGTCGCGATTGAAATCGGCAACCGCGAAATCGTTGGGTTGCGGTCCGCAATCGAAGGGCGATCCCGGGGCGGGATGGGACCGTCCGCCGCCGTCGTTCAGCAGGATCGTGACGGTACCGGCCTCCAGATTGGCGACGATGAGATCGGGACGCGAATCGTGGTTCAGGTCGGCGGCCGCCAGCATGGAAGGGTGCGGGCCTGCCGGCAGCTTTGTTTCCTGGAACTCCAGACTGCCCACCGCGGCCGCGGCGAACAGAACGATGACGAACGGTCTCATGCTCTCCAGACGGCTGGGGCGCGAAGAGTGTTAACGGCGGCTCTCTTCCAGCAACTCCCAATCGAACCTTCCGTCCGGCATGTCGCAGTTGGCACCGGCGCGGCCTTCCCTCCGCGCCGGCGCACATTTATTTATCGCCAATATCCCCGTCGAAACTCATATCCGCGACGCCCATGTTCCCACGAGCCCGGCACCCATTCCGCATGCCGGCGCGGCGGCCGCGCCCATCGCCCCGCCGTCCACTCATACCTGCCGCCGCGATAGTCATAGAAGCCTTCCGTCCATACATAGCCCGGTCCCGGCGCTCTGCCGATCACGGCGTAGCGCGGCGCCGGCGGCGCGAACCCCACCACTACCGCGCCGCGCGCGGCGCACCCGCCCATGAGCATCCCGGCGACCAGAAATCCTGCTGCTAAGAATTGCCGTTTCATGTCAGCAACCTCCTACACTGTGGAACGCGGTTCTCCCTGGGGGAGTTGCGCGCCTGAAGGGAAGTTAATGTTAGAAACATTTCATCCGCCGCCGCCGATTCGCGCCACAATAAATTTATGGCGAAGATCACTGAACTGAATGTGAACGGATCGCGCCGCACACTCGACGCCGACAGCGACCGTACGCTCCTCAGCGTGCTCCGCGAGGATCTCGACCTCACCGGCACGAAGTATGGCTGCGGTGAGGGACAGTGCGCCGCCTGCACCGTTCTTGTCGACGGTACGCCCACCAAGAGCTGTCTCACGAAAGTGGGCGCAGTGGCGGGCAAGCGCATCGTTACCATCGAGGGGCTGGCCGCCGGCGGTCAACTGCATCCCATGCAGGAGGCCTTCATCGAGGCCGACGCGATGCAGTGCGGATGGTGCACGCCCGGCATGATCCTGGGAGCGGTGGGACTGCTCCAGCGTACGCCGCACCCCACCGATGCCGAGATTGTGAGCGGCATGAACGGCCACATCTGCCGATGCGGAACCTACTCCCGCGTGACCCACGCCATCCATCTGGCAGCGGGCAAAGGAGGCCACGCATGAACCGGCGCGACTTCTTTGCTGTGCTCGGCGGCGGCGTGGTGGTGATGCTGGTTGAAGACGAGATGCTGGCGCAGGAAACCGGTGGCGGACGCGGAGGACGGCGCGCGCAGCCGCAGAATCTCAATGCCTGGCTGCACATCGGCGAGACCGGCATCGTCACGGTTTTCTCCGGCAAAGTGGAGGTGGGACAGAACGCGCGCACGTCTCTTACCCAGGCGGTGGCCGAGGAACTGCGCGCGCCAGTTTCGTCGATCCACATGGTGCTGGCCGATACCGACCTCACTCCTTACGACATGGGCACGGTGGGCAGCATGACCACGCCGCTCATGTGGCCGGTGATGCGGCGGGCCGCGGCGGCCGCGCGTGAGACGCTTGTCGATCTGGCGTCGCAGAAGTGGATGGTGGAGCGCTCCACTGTTCAGGTGGCCGATGGCAAGGTGTCGGCCGGCAGCCGTTCCGCCGGATTCGGCGAACTGACTCACGGCGAAACACTCACCCGCACGATTCCCGCCAACGTTGCGCTGGCGCCGGCGACGGAATGGAAAATCGCCGGAACCTCGCTGCCCAAGGTCAATGCGCGCGACATCGTCACCGGCGCGCAGCGCTATACCTACGACCGCAAGGCGCCCGGCATGCTGTATGCCAAGGTGCTGCGTCCGCCATCGTTCGGCGCCACGCTGCTTTCGCTCGATAGCGCGGCGACGGAGGCGATACCGGGCGTGAAGGTGCTGCGCGAGGGCGATTTCGTGGGCGTTACGGCAACCGACTCTTCCCGTGCGGAACGCGCCGTGGCAACGCTCAAAGCCGAATGGAAACCGCTGGTCGCCGAGACTACCTCGAAGGATGTCTACGCCTACTTCAAACAGAACGCGCAGGGCGCCGCCGCCGGCCCGGGCCTCACCGCGTATACCGTGGCATACATCGCGCATGTGCCGCTTGAGCCGCGCTCGGCGCTGGCCGAATGGAAAGACGGCAAGCTGACGGTCTGGACGGGATCGCAGCGTCCGTTTGGTGTGCGCAGCGAATTGGCGGAGCATTTCGGCATTCCGGAAGAGAACGTGCGTGTCATTGTGCCCGATACCGGCTCAGGCTACGGCGGTAAACACGATGGCGAGGCCGCCTACGAAGCGGCGCGCCTGGCGAAGGCCACCGGTCAGCCGGTGAAACGCGATTGGACCCGCGAGGAAGAAATGACGTGGGCGTATTTCCGCCCCGGCGGCCTGATCGAAGTGGCCGGCAAGCTCAATCTGGATGGCACCCTGGCCGAATGGGAGATGCACAATTACAACTCCGGGCCCTCGGGACTGAAAACTCCCTATGACGTGGCCAACAAAACCGAGGAGATGCACCAGAGCAAATCGCCGCTGCGGCAGGGATCGTATCGCGGCCTCGCCGGCACCGCGAACCACTTCGCACGCGAATCCTACATGGACGAACTGGCGCACTCCGCCGGCATCGATCCCCTCGAATTCCGCTTGAAGAACGCCCGCAATGAACGGCTGCGCGCGGTGCTGCAGGCGGCTGCCGTGAAGTTCGGCTGGAAGGATCGCAAGAAGACGCCGGGCCGTGGATTCGGCATCTCCGGCGGATTCGAGAAGGGCTCCTATGTGGCGAATTGCGTCGAGGTCAATGCCGTCAACGGTGCGGTGAAGGTGGTGCGCGTGGTGGAGGCTTTCGAGTGCGGCGCCATCGTCAACCCGGAGCATCTGCGCAATCAGGTGGAAGGCGCCGTGGCTATGGGCATGGGAGGCGCGCTCTTCGAACACGTGGATTTCGCCGGGAACCGCATTTTGACCAATCGCCTCTCGCGTTATCGCGTGCCGCGCTTTGCCGACATGCCGGTAATCGAGAGTGTGCTGCTGGATCGCCGCGATCTGCCATCGGCCGGAGCGGGCGAAACTCCCATCATGGGCATCGCGCCCGCCATTGGCAATGCCATCTTCGACGCCACCGCGCAGCGCATCCGCGCACTTCCCATGATGCCGGACAAACTCTCGGCGGGAAGCAATTCGGCGCTCGCTTAAGCGGGTCTTCAGCGGACTTCGGTGAGCGGCACGGAAGTTTTCAGGCGGAACGTCATCATCGTTTCCGCCGGCAGATCGAGCGGCCGGCGGACGAGCAGTACATCCGCCGCTCCCGCGCCGCCTCCGATTCCGGCTCCGATAGCAGCGCCCTTTCCACCGCCCGCGAGCGCTCCGATGGCCGCCCCCAGGATCGCGCCGCCGGCGATTTTCGAGGTGTTGTTGGCCGGCCCGTGATCGGCATGTTGAAAGTTACCGTCCGTGTGGATGGCCACCGTATGTCCGTCGGAAGTATGGAGCGCGGTCAACTCCAGCGCCAGCGCCGCCGCCGATCGCACATGCGCGCGCTCCACCGCGATCACCCGCCCCTCCACCCGGGCGCCGCGTTCTGCGACCACCAGGCCATCGGCCATCACCGGCTGTTCGAGCGTAGCGTCGAAGGCATCTCCCGGCGCGCTGCGTTCCGAGGACAAGCCGTCCACCAGGCGCACCGGCAAGATCATGCCGGCGTTCAGCGTCACCTGGTGGGGCTGCGGAACGGGAGCCGGAAGCACAGGCTCGGGCTCGACGGTTACGGGTGGGGGGGCTGCCTCGACGGCAGGCGGCGGCGCCATCGCAGGTTCGGAATGCGTGGGCGGCATGGGTCTCGCGATGGCCTCGACGACGGGGGCGGGGCGCACGCGCGACGGCCTGGCGATTTGCCGCGGCGGCACGGGCGAGGGTTTGACAGGCTCGGCTTCGACGGGTGCGGCTGCGGGTTCCGCCGGCGGCGGCATGGGCGATGGCTTGTCAGGCTGGGCTTCGATCGGCGGGGGCGGCGCCGCTTGGACAGCGGGTGATGGCGGCATCGCATCCGCTACCGGAATTTCGGGCTGGCCGGGATGGATCGCCTTCATAATCACGGCGCCGCCCAGCGCGCCCGCCAATAACAAAACGATCGCGTGAATCGGCCTCATGAAATCCGCCCCAAGCATTACTGATGCACGCCGCCGGGCCCACGTTACGATCCATCCCGCCAAGCCGGGAGGGCAGCGTTGGTTATACTAAATACAACCCGCAAGTTATGACTTTGTTTCCCTCCCATTTTTCGATCGGCCCGTTGAACATCGCGCCTGCCACCGTTTTGGCGCCGATGGCGGGTGTAACCGACACCGTATTCCGCCGCTTCATCCGCAATCTGGGCGGGTGTGGGCTGATCATGACGGAGTTCACCAGTTCGCACGGGGTAAGCGCGTCTTTGGGCGCGCGCAAGCCCACGAAAACGCTGAAGTACCTGGCGTTCGAACCGGAGGAGCATCCCATCTCGGCGCAACTCTTCGGCAGCGATCCGGCCGTCATGGCAGACGCCGCGCGGGTCTGTCAGGATCTGGGCTTCGACGCCCTCGACATCAACTTCGGCTGCCCGGTGAATAAGGTGGTGAAGTGCAACGGCGGGTCCGGCCTGCTGCGCGATCTGCCGCTGGTGGAGCGACTGCTGCGCGAGGTGCGCCAGGTCCTCACCATTCCCTTCACCATGAAGTTTCGAGCCGGGTGGAACGATCGCGAACTGGTTACGGCGCAGATGGCGCGGCTGGCGGAGGATTGCGGCCTGCAGGCCATCGCCCTCCATCCCCGCACGCGTGAACAGGGATACAGCGGCAAGGCGGATTGGACACGCATCGCGGAAGCGAAAGCGGCGGTCAAGATTCCGGTGATCGGCAACGGCGACATCGTCACCCCGGAAGATGCCGTCCGCATGGTGAAGGAGACGGGCTGCGACGGTGTGATGGTCGGGCGCGCCGCCAGCGCCAATCCGTGGATCTTCCGGCAGATCGAAGAGTATGTCGCCACCGGCACGTACCGCCAGGCTACCCAGCAGGATCGTTACCAGATGATGCGCCGCTACTACGCTATGTTAATGGAAAATCGGGAACGCGATTGCATCGGTAAGATGAAGCAGTTCGCTACTTACTTTACCCACGGCGTGCGGCACGGGGCGCAGCTTCGCGCTTCCATCTATCATGCGCAGGAGCCGTCCGCGATTCTCGACCTGGTGGATGCTTTCTTCACGGCCTCTGAACCGGTGTTGGCGCAATGAAAAACGTTCAGATCATCACCGATGGCGCCTGCTCGGGAAACCCCGGCCCGGGCGGTTGGGCGGCTATTCTACGCTACAACGGCCAAGAGAGAGAACTCTGGGGCTGTGCACCGCACACCACCAACAATCGCATGGAAATCACGGCGGCGATTGAGGCACTGCGGGCGTTAAGCGAGCCGTGCGAGGCGGAGGTAGTGACCGATTCGGAGTATCTCAAGAACGGAATCACCGTCTGGATCCACGGCTGGAAACGCAAAGGCTGGATGACAGCGGCCAAGAAACCGGTAATCAATAAAGACCTCTGGCTGGCCCTCGATGAACAGGTGTCTCGTCACAAGACGAACTGGGTCTGGACCAAGGGCCACGCGTCGCATAGCGATAACAATCGCTGCGATGAACTGGCTACCCGGGCTGCGCGTGAGCAGTCCAGTTCCCCCCGCTAAGCGCTCTCCGCCGAAGGCGAGCTCCGAACGCCAAGCCCCGGAGCCGCGTCGCTGTAAGCGGCGTTAAAACGTAAAGCGCGAATCGAACTCGATGCGGCGATTGTTGGCAGTGCCGGAGCCCCCGCCGCCGAATCCGCCGCCGCCGAATCCCGTATTGACCGAAGTCGCCTGCAGGAATTGCGGCGAGGTGATCACACCCTGGTAACCGCCCGGGTTGAAATGATTCAGCACATTGGTGACGTTCAGCCCGATCATTAAATTGAAGCGATGATCGGTGCTGCCACCGAATCCGCCGCGGCCGCCGCCGGCGCTCATCGACATTGCGCCGCCGCCCCCGCGTCCACCGCCGCCGCCGCCTCTGCCGCCACCGCCACCGCCGCCGGAACCTCCCGCGCCCACTACGTGCCCCAGGCCAAACACGTGGTAGATGCGAAAGTTCACGGAGACCAGGCCGGCTTGCGTGAGATAGTTGCGCGGGACCAGATTCGTGGGGCTCGCGGGATTGTAATTGGTGGTGAAATTGCCGGCGCTCGTGCACACCACGTCGCCAATGGTTCCGTAGAAACCGGCCGGGCAGGCGCCCGATGGCGCGAATGCCGCGCGCGCATTCACTAGCGTGTCGCCGAACAAATCCTCACCGGCGAGCACGTCGTAGGGCGCACCGGAACGGACGGTGACGAACGGCGAGATCCAGATGCCGGCAGGTGCTTGGATGGAACCGAATATCTGAAGGTTGTTCCGGCGATCGAGATTGGAGCGGCCGTAGTCCTGCCGGAAATCATAGGGGTTAGTGGGCGTACCGGGTAAGTCGTTGGCGTGGGTAAGCTGGTAATTGGCGTAGAGCGACACGCGCCGGTTGAAGCGCGTATTGATGGTCGCCATCAGGATATTCTGCCGCAGGACACCGCCCGATTCGTACTCGAATATATTCCCGGCCGAGTAGCCGTACGGAAACGTGCCATTGGTCGGACCCAGGGGCGCCAGCGGATTGAAACTGCCGGGTATGGGGGTGTTAATGGGCACGGTCTGCAGATAGTGCTCCGCATGGGTATCGGTGTAAGTAAGGGACACCGTCGTGTTCTTGGGCAACTGCCGCTCCACGCCGATGGCGCTCTGGATGCTATAGTCCGCACGCAGTTTTGGATCCACTTCGTAGATCGTATTCTCTCCCAGACTCAGCGAGCCGGGCGAGGGGATGTTAGACAGATAGAAGTCGGGATTATAGACCGTGTATTGCAACTGCGTAACGCCGTTGTTGAGAGCAGCCTGCTCATACGGGCTCAAGGACACGCGATCGTAGAAAATGCCGGATCCGCCGCGGATCACGGTCTTTTGCGGCCCCTTTTTATTGTTGCCCGGTGCCCAGGCGAAGCCCAGGCGCGGCGCCACGTCACTGCTGTTATGGTCCAGATTCTGCACTTCGTACCGTAGGCCGAGACTCAACGTGAAATTCGGCCGGACCTTCCAATCGTCTTGCGCGAACGGAGCGGCGTCATAGCGAGTCAGGCTGATATACGGGATGCCGGCCTGCACTTCATAGCGCGAGGGGCCGCCGCCCAGCGTCTGAATTTGTGCGGCGCCCAATCCCTGCTGCTGGAGCAGCAGGTTTCGCTGGTATTGCTGGAGGGAGGTCAGCAGCGCGGTTTGGGGATTGCCATTGGAGTCGTAAACAATCTGGTTGGTGCTGTCGAGCACCGGCTCCTCGCCGCCCAGAAAGACGAACTGGCCGTTGTATCCCTGCGGATTGTTGCTCTGGTCGCTGTCCCGCCGGCCGCGCACGCCGAAGCGAAGCGTGTGGGCGCCGCGGGTCAGGCTGGTGTAGTTTTGCAGTTCAAAGTGATGGCTCCGGTCGAAGGTGTTGCCCACTCCGTTGCCGCCGGTAATGAAGGAGTTCGATACGTTGATCTCGGGCAGTTCGTTGCCCAGGGAATTCGACCAGTTGCGGTAATACTGAAAGCGCGTTTCATTTTCGGCGCGCGCATTGAGTACGGCGGTCTCGGTGACCATCACATTTTGCGCGTCGCCTGAGACATTATAGGCCTGCGTCGATCCGTACACTGCCGAGTCCGGCAGATGATAGCCGCCCAATCCGGCGTTGTTCGAATACGACATGCGCTCTTCCAAGCGAACGGTGAGCGTGTTGTTGCCATTAATCTGGTAATCCAGCCGCGGCGAAATGGTGCGATTCATTTGCGGTGTGACGATGGCGGTCTGTACGGGCGTGGTGAGGAAACTGGTGGGATCGAAAAAAATCGCATTGGTAATGGCGTTATTGGTGACGTCGCGTTCGTTGTAATCGAAGAAGAAGGATGCCTTCTTGCTCAACGGCCCGCTCAGGTTGCCGCCGTACTGTCGATTGGAGTAATCCGGCTTATTGGAAGCGAAGGGATTGCGCGAATCGAACACCGCGTCGCTGTCGTTCAAGAAGGCCATGCCATGGAGGTTTCCGGTACCGGGCTTGGTCAGAATCTCGATACGGCCGAACCCCAGACGGTCGTATTCCGCGGAGAAGGGGTTCTGGTTGATGCGGACTTCGCGGATGGTTTCCTTTGGCGGCAACTGCCCGCCGGAGAATCCGTCGATGTAAAGCTGTCCGCCGCTGGGGCCCGCGCCGGGTCCGGCAAGCGCCTGCAGCGCATTCGAGAGATCGTCGGGATCGTCGGGCAGCGATTGCAAATCCTGGCCTTGCAAGACCAGCGCCGTCTGGTTGTTCTCTGGCTCCACGCTGACGGTGGTGGTATTTTCGGCCGCCACGGTGACCTGTTGCGTCTCCAACTTCACACTGAGTTGAATGGGCAGGGTCGCGGTGGCGCCGGCGGCAACGTTGACGTTGCCGGAGTAAGTCTGAAAGCCGGGCACGTCGACCTTGGCGGTGTACTGGCCCGGCGCCAAGCCGAGGAAGGTATAGCTTCCGTCCGCCTGCGACTGGGCTGTCTTGGTGACGCCGCTACCCGTGAGAGTCACATTGACAGCGGGAATCACGGCGCCCGATTCGTCTTCGAGAGTTCCTTTGACGCCGCCGGTTGCCGGTTGACTGAAAGCCGCGGTGGCAAGAACACCCGCGGTAAGAAAAGAGAGGAGGACCATTCGAGCGTGAGCCATAGCACCTAGGGGTAACGTTGGAAACAGCAGTTACGACGAAGTGATGCTCTACGGCTGCCTCCGGTTACTCGGTGGCTTAGCGGAACGTGCGATTAGTTACTCAAGTGCGCTAATCGGTACGATCTTTACCTTACCTATGGCGGCCGAAGCTGCGGGGAGCGCTGCGCGGCGCGGGACGATAGCTCCTTGGGGCCGGTGCCGAGCGCGGCGCGGACGAAGGCGAACTATGTCCGAACGTCTTGGGAGCGTGGTCGGCATTAGGGTCCCGGGCGCCCGGCGATGCGTACGGCGAACTGCGATAGCTCCCGCTCTTTGAGGCGTAGTGGGAATCGCGAAAACCGCCGCTCTTGGCGTAAGTGCTCGATGAGTAGCGGTTCTGGGTAATAGTTCCCTGGGTGCCGTACTTAGGAGCGCTACTCGATCCATCCTGACCGTAGTAAGTCTGGCCGCGCGTCGAGTAAGTACGGTAGTTTTCCCACTCATACCGGTCGAACGGGCGGTAATCGTGATTAAACAGCAAGTCGCGCAGCAGCGCATATTGGCCGTAGAAGACCCAGAAATCGCGGCCGTCGCGATGATCCCAGTAGCCGTACTGGTTGGAACCTTGCGCATAGGGGGCAACGTACGCCATCCCGGCCGGCTGGGCCACGCGCTCCGCCTCGGCATCGTATTCGCCGGCGGGCTTATGCGCGATCGCCATCCCGAGATCGTTGCGCATGCTCTCGTAGGTATCGCGCGGCACCGCGGTCCACTGCTCCGTGCTGGTCACGTCGCCCGATTTGGCGGCGGCATCCGCCAGGTGCGTGCGCACCGTGCGGATCTGCTGCTGGTAATCGCTGCCGTGGCTCTTCATGTCTACCAGGAGCTTGTCCCAGGAGGTGTAGAGCTGCGATGTCAGTGTTTGCAGTTCCGCAGTCTTCTGCGGCAGTGCCGCGGCGGAGTTTTCCAGCGTGTTTTCCAGCGCCAGCAGAGTCGCGACATCGGCGCCGTTGAGCGTGCTGGTGGCCGCTTTGGCGCGCAGTGCGGCGGTAGACTGCCACTGCGTGTCGGCCTGCAAGACAAGGGCGCGGTCGTCGGACAGGCGGCCGTCGAGGTCGGACTTCTTCTCCGGCCAATCGGTCTCGGCGCGCTGCACGGTCGCGGTAATGCCGGCCAGATCGAAGCTATGGACCGTCTGATAATCGTGCTCCATCACCGGGATCTGCTGCGGCAGATGGGCGGCGGCATCTACCCAATGTGCGGCTTCTTTCTGGATCGCGGTGGCGTCGGCCAGCGCCTGGGTGCGATTCTTCTGCTCGTCCGCCAACAGCATCTTCACGTTCTGCTGTTCGGAGCGGTGATTGCGCTTCTCGAACTCCGCTAGCCGGTCGGTATCGTTGGCGGCGCTGCGGAGTTCCGCCGAGGCCTGGTTGATGCGCCCGAGATACTGCCCGCCGAACGGGAGCGCGCGGAAGAGATCGGGAGAAGCGCCGATCTGATCTTCCACCTGGGTGCGAATCGCACCCACCTGCGATTGCGATGTAATGAGGGCGGCGCGCTCGCTATCGATTTGGCCATGCACCCCGGCCGGCAGGTGATCGAGGGCGCTGGCCGCGACTATGACGATCGCGACGCTCAGCCCCACGGCGGATAAACGTAATTGTGATCTGGTCATATAATTCGACCGCTCCTGGCCGCTTCTCTTGGTCGCGGCCCAATGGGACAGGTTCTAACCAATCAGCGTGAACGATAAATGGTCACGTCGGCCGGGTGGATTCCGGTATATAGCGTCACCCCGAACGGTTCGCCCTCCGCTTTGCGCACGGCGATCATTCCGGTGCCGGCCTGCTGCCGGAATTCCCAATAATAAAAGCTCGCGGGCACGGCCTGATCGCTGCGCGAAGCCTGCGCTTCGCGGCTCAAGGTGTAGATCCACGTCTTGTTGTCGAACTCGAACGTATCGGCGGTGTTCTGGCGCTCGTCCATTTCGGCCAGATCTTCTTCGGAGAGGCCGATGTCTTCAGTGGTCAGCTTACGCCCATCGGAATGCACGTAAACTTCCACGTCGTCATCTCCGCCCACGCGCACGGCCACGCGCCGGTCCAGGTAAGGGCCGCTGACTTCAAACCACCGGCGCTGGCCGGCGTCGAAGCGAGTCAGCCGGTCGGCGGTGAAATCGAGATCGCTATAGTTATCGCCGGCGCCGGAGATGGAAAGGGCATCTCCAGCGCGCGCGTCGGTCACTTTCAGATGCGCCAAGTCCGCGGCAGGCGTGGACGGCGCTGGCTGCTTCTTAAATAGTTGCATCAGGACACTCCCCAAAAGAAGTCCGAGCACCACGAGGGTGACGATGGTGGCCATGCTTTACGCACTCGTTTTGTCCATCGGAGCACCGGCCGCGAGTTCCTTAGGCACGGACGGACCCAGCTTGGTTTTCTGGCGCTCGGCCTTGAGCGCCGCCAATTCGGTATCGACTCCATGGGTGCCGAGCTGGGCGAACTGCGCTTCCAGGTCGTCATCCTTGCCGGCGGAGGCCAACTGGTCGAAGGCCTGGGCGGTGGCTTCCTCTTTTGCCACGGATTGCTCGAAGCGGTTGAGCTGCGCGAAGGCATTGTCGGCGTTGCCCACCCCTGCCATGGCCTCCGAAACTTTGCGCTGCGCGGAGGCGGCGTTCTTGCGCGCCACCAGCGTGGTCGCGGTCCGTTCACCGTCGTCGATCTTGCGCTTCAGTTCGGCCACCTGCGATTTCAGTTTCTCGCTGGTCTGCTGCGCCGCGGTGACGCCTTGCTGCATGGAATTGGCCTGCTGGTCGCATTCCGATTTCTTGGCCAGCGCCTTACGCGCCAGGTCTTCGTTGCCCGCGTCCAGCGCCACGCCGGCGCGGTCCTTCCACTCCTGCGACTGCCGCACGTACTTCTGATACTCGGCGTCCAGCCGGTTGTAATTGCTCATCGCCATGGCCGACGCGTTAATCACCTTGTTGAGCTCGGTGCGCATATCGGACACTGTCTGCCGGACGGTGGTCTCGAAGGTCGCGTCTTCCAGGGCGTCGACTCCGGCGTTGGCCTCGCCGCGGGCCACCCGGCCCATGCGGCCGAAAAAGTCATGTAGGAATGCCATAAGTGTCTCTCCTTTCTATTATGCGAGGCTGCCAAGCAGCGTGCGCGCCGCCAGCACATCCACCAGCAGGAAATGCACGCAGGAGAGGATATCGTCTTCATCCTCCGGGCCCATGTCCTGCAGCTTGCAGAAATTGTTCAGGCTGATGGCCACGCTGTCGCCGCCGGCCGGGTACAACTGAAAATGCGAAGTGGAAATGCCGTTGTCGGCGGCCAGCATCTGCTCCATCATCGCGGAGGTGACGGCCGAGTGCGGCGCCACCGTGCAGATCAGCGAAAAAAACAAAATATCGCCGGCAAGCACCGCCTGCAGCGTCACACCGCTCGCGGTTTCGCGGATTTTCAAGGTATCGGACGCCGGTTCGGAAACGTCGTAGCCCCGCTCCGCCAACAGCTCGTGAATCTGGTTCAATTGCGGACTGGATGTCGCTGTCATGAGTTCCTCTTCACTCCTCTTTCAATTACGATGGTACGGGCCGGACGATGCCGGCGCCAATTCTTCGCTATTGCAATATGTGATCATAATATTGCAATCTGCAATTGACTGTCAAGGGCTAAATTCCGCCTCTTTTCAGAGCGATACAGGGCACCAACGGGCCTCCTATGTTTACCTCGGAAAGCAAGGGTGACCAACCTCTGTAATATTCCGGTGCCGCTAACTACTATCGTTGGTGCATTTACCTTGCCGGTAACCCGCATAGCAGCCGTAAAATAAAACATCACGATGTTGTTAGAGGGCGATGGCAGGCCAAAGAAGACGCCGGCTCGGTGGACGCGGCTCTCGCTGCGTTCCAAAGGCGTGGTCGTCCTTACCATCCCGCTTGCTGCCCTGATTGTCGCGCAGCTCGCCATTTATCGCGTCGAGGGCGATGTCGCGTCCGTCGACCGGCGGGTGGTGCGCTTTTACGATTCCCGCGCCGCGCTGTCGCAATTGCGCGTGTCCCTCAGCGGCGCCCAGGCTGCCGCCGGCGAGCGGCAATTCTCAGTGGCCTTCGATCAAGCGCGCGAAACCGCCGAAAAGGCGTTGGCCCGGCTGGCCGCTCTTGCCCGCGGTACGGCCGACCAGGAAGCCGTGGCCGTCATTCGCCACGATGCGGAGCAGGAGCTATCGATCCTCAATTCGCTGCGCCAGGCTCCCGATGCCAATACCGGCCCGGCGCGTCTGAACCGCGCCAAAGCGGCCATGACGGAAGCCCTCGCCGCGTCCGAATCCCTGAGCGACGGGCAGGAGCGGCACTTCGCCGAAAGTGTGGAAGAGCGCGAAGCGGCGCGCCATCGACTTTTCACTACCCTGATGGCCTGCGGCATTCTGGGGCCGTTGGGCGCCCTCTTCATGAACCTGGTGGTGGCCGGCCGGCTCTCCCAGCGGATCGCCGCCGTCTCCGAAAACGCCCGCAGGCTGGCCCACGGATTGCCGCTCGAACCGTTCCGCGGGGGCAGCGATGAGATTTCCTCCCTGGCCCAACAAATAGAAGATGCCGCCTATCTCCTGCGCAAACGCGAGCGCGAAGTAAAGGAGAATGAGCAGCGCTACCGCGACCTGTTCGATCGCGCCCCCATTGCCTTCGAGGAGACCGACCGCGACGGCATGATCCGCCGCTTCAACCAGGCGGTCTGCAACCTCTTGAAGTGTCCGCCCGACCAGATTCTGGGGCGAAAAGCCTGGGAGTTCGTGGCGCCCGACCAGCAGGAGACTTTCCGCCACGCCATGACCGAGCGTATCGCCACCGGCACCGAATCGGGCGCCTTCGAGTGCGATTACATGCTCGACGACGGTTCGCGCATCACCGTCGAGATCCGCGAGAACCTGATCCGCGGCGACAGCGGCGACGTAATCGGCGTAGTATGCTCGCTGCTCGACGTCACCGAACGCAACCTGGCCGCGGTGGCTGCCCGCAAGGTATCGCAGTATGCCATGGAACTGCGCAATAAGAATGAGCAACTGGCGCGCGCGCTGGAAGCGGCGCGCCTCGCGACGGAGGCCAAGAGCCGCTTCCTGGCCGGCGTTTCGCACGAACTGCGCACGCCGCTCAATGGCATCATCGGCTTCTCCGAGCTCATGTACGACGCCAAGCTCGGTCCGGTCAGCGAAGATCACAAGGACGTCCTGAGCGATATCCTCACTAGCGCGCGCCATCTCTTGCAGCTCATCAACGACATCCTCGATCTCTCCAAGGTGGAAGCCGGCCGGATGGAGTTTCATCCGGAATCGACCCGGATCGACACCATCGTGTATGAAGTGCGCGACGTGGTTCGCCCGCTGGCCGAGAAGAAGCACCTGAAACTGAGTATCAGCGTGCCCCCTGAATTTACCGCGGTGGTGGACCCGGCGCGTTTCAAGCAGGTGCTCTACAATTACCTGTCCAATGCGGTGAAGTTCACGCCCGAAAACGGCCGCGTGGAAGTGCGAATCCGGCGCGAGGAAGATCATTCGTTCCGGGTGGAAGTGGAAGATACCGGGGTGGGCATTTCACCCGAAGAAATCGCCAAGCTGTTTCAGGAATTCCAGCAATTGCCCAACAGCCGCAAGGCGGAGCAGGGCACCGGGCTGGGATTGGCACTTACGCGCCACATTGTGGAGGCGCAGGGGGGCTCGGTTTCGGTGCGCAGCGTGATGGGCACGGGCAGTGTTTTTACCGCCGTGTTTCCTTTGGTTAGCATACCCATATCCGATGGCGTTGCCCGATAGTTATGAGCTGAGCAGGTTAGGACTAGGAATTTTGTACCTTACGGTCTAGAATACAATTGCCATGGCCGGCGAACCAATTTTGATAGTGGACGATACCCCGGTAAACCTCAAGCTTACCCGAATACTTCTGGTAAACGAGGGTTACAAGGTGATGACCGCGGCCAGCGCCGAAGAAGCGCTGGAGTTGCTCCGTAGTTATCATCCGCAGTTGATCCTGGCAGACATCCAGTTGCCGGGGATCGACGGGCTGGAGCTTACCCGGCGAATCAAGAAGAACGACGACACCCGCGATATTACCGTGGTGGCGCTCACCGCCTTTGCAATGAAAGGCGACGAACAGAAGGCCGTAGAGGCGGGCTGCGACGGGTACATCACCAAACCCATCGACACCCGTTCTCTGGGCGCGCGCATTCGCGAACACCTCAATCGGCGAGTGGAAGCGCAAGGCACAGCGAAAACCGCGGCGCCCCCGGCGGCGTCAAGCGAAGCTGCGTCTCTGCCCGCAGCGGAGATGCTCGCCCTGCGGCGTAAGTTCCTCTCCGAAGGCCAGGAGGCGGCGCGGCAGATGCTGCTCGATCTGGACGGCCAGTTCAACGCCGGCGAAGCAGCCAAGAAGGTTCATAACTGGATCGGCACCGGCGGATTGCTCGGATATTCGGCCATCAGCCGCCTGGCGCGCGAAGTGGAAGCGGTGCTGGTGGTGCGCCCGCTGGAGAACGACCAGCTTCGCGACTCCCTCACCAATCTGGCGCTGGCATTCAACAGCCCGCGGGAAGCACGCGACGCTCCGCTGTCCGAGAGTATCGTGCACGCGCTTTCCGGCAAACGCGTGGCTCTAGTCGGCCTGCCGGCCAGCGACGCCCAGCGCATGTGCGTGGCGCTGGAACGGACCAGTTCCGTGCCGGTATTCTTCGAAGCCACCGAAGCTCCCGATTCGAAGGCCGTTTTGGAATGCCATCTGGCAGTGGTGAACGTCCGCCCGGAAATGGGCGACACTCCCTGGCTGCGGCCCGGGACCGCTTACATGCTGCCCCTGGTCTTCGTAGGCAACCGCGATCATTTGCTCTCGCTCGACCAGACCGTTCAGGCGCTGGCCACCGAATTCCTCATGGATTCCTGGCAGCCCGAAGAGGCCCTGGTGCGCCTCAGCCTGGCGCTCTCGCAGCAGCGCGTGAGCGCGCCGCAGAAGCTCTCCGCAGGCCCCGCGACTTCCGAACGTACGCGCGTGGTGATTGCCGACGACGACCCCACCGTGCTGGCGCTGGTGCGCACCGCGCTGGCCAATTTCGGCATGGAATGCTACACCGCGGTCGACGGCCCGAGCGCTCTCGATACGGTGCGTCGATACCGCCCGCATGCCGCCGTTCTCGACGTCAATATGCCCGGCATGGACGGCTATGAAGTTCTATCCGCCGTGCGCGGCGAGGAAATTCCGGTTCGCGTTCTGCTGCTCACCGCCCGTCAGCAGGAAAGCGACGTGATTCGCGGCTTCACACTGGGAGCCGACGACTACGTGGTGAAGCCCTTCAGCCCCATGGAACTGGTAGCGCGGATGAAACGGTTACTCTGGCGATGATCCGTCTCGAGCTGTCAGTTGCGGGGTGTCTGCTGGGTTTGTATGCCCTGTTCCTGATCGCTATGTTCCTGGTATTGCGTTCCCGCGCGTCCAGCCGTCGCCAGCGCGGCATCGGCACCAAGACCTTCACGCCGCAGATCCGCGACGCCCTGGTGGACTACCTGGCGGGCAACAACGACCAGACCAAAATCCGCGAATTCGCGCGCCATCGCCGCGCCGAATTCGTCGACTCCCTACTCGAGTTTCATGGCGCAGTGGGTGGCAGCGCGCGCGATCGCCTGTGCGACCTGGCGCTCGAATTGTCGCTGGTGCACGACTGGTGCCATGACGCTGCTTCCAAAGACCTGCGGGTGCGCCGCCAGGCCTATACCCGCCTTTCATTTGTTTGCGCCTACGAGCCCTGCCGCCGGGTAGCCGGCGACCTGTTGCAACAGGCGCTGCAGGATGCCGATCCCGAAGTCCGCCTGCCGGCCGCGCGCGCTCTGGTGCAATCCGGCGATATCGAGGATTTGGGCCAGGTGTTCCGGCTGGCAGTGTCGCAAAGCCTGCTGATCCGCATTCTCCTCTCGGAAGATTTACGCCGCCACGCTACCGAGCTGTGCGGCAGCGTCATTCCCGAAATCCTGGCCGGGGACATGCCCCGCCAAACCATCGCCGCGCTGCAGATTCTGGTGGCGTGGGAGCGCGCCCTGCCGCTGCCCGGCCTGCATAAGCTGCTTGAATCCCATAACCGCGAGATCCGCCTGGAAGCGCTCCGTCTGGCGAAACTGGTTCCGCTGACTCCCGAGAATCGCAGCGCGCTGCTCTGCTTCCTGCGCGAAGGCGACGAAGAAGAGAACACCGTAGCGGCGCTCACCGCCGGCCGTTTGCGGCTGCAGGAAGCGCTGCCGGCGCTGGCTCGCTGCTTGCGCACCGGCAATTCGGAACTGGCCGGTATCGCCGCCTCGGCACTGGCGGAAATGCCCCCCAAGGGCTGGCAGACGCTGCAACAGATCGCCGCCGGTGAAGATAGCGCGGCCATTATCGCTTCGGCCGCTCTCGATCGCGGCCGGCGAAAGGCGGGCGTATGATGAGCCTGGGTTTTTCCATCGCGGTACAAGCCATCGCGGTGCTGCTGTTCGTCCTCGCCATCGCCGAATTTATCACTCTGATACGGGGATCGTTCCTGCTGCGCCGGGTTGCCCTGGCAGGGCGGCAGAATTACACCCCGGTGCTGCTGAAATCGCCCATGGTGCCGCCCGTTTCCACAGTTGCGGTTCCTCCCGACGCCTCGGTGGAATCGGTACTGTTCGCGCGCCGCCTGCTCGAACTGCACTACGGACGGAACGAAGTCGTGATCGTCCTCGATGGACCTTCGCAGGCCGAAATGGCCATCTGGAACGAAGAATTCCACTTGTGCCCCTCGGCGCGCGTGATCGCCCAGAAACTGCCCACCGCGCACATCCGCGGCGTGTACGAATCGAAGGATCCGATCCGGGTGGTGGTGATCGATAAGGAAAAAGGCGGGGTGGTGGACTCCTGGAATGCCGCGGTCAACGCCTGCGCTTCTCCGGTGATCGGCCTGCTCGATCCGGCGAGCGATTTCCAACCGGACATCCTCCTCCGGCTCATCCAGCCGATGCTGGAGTCGGCGGAGGATACCGTGGCGATTTGCGGCGGCGCTCCGGCGCGTCCCGAGGCCGGCCTGATGGCCCGCTTCGGCGCCCTGGAATCGCTGCGCGCCTGGTTGACGCGGGGAGCGGCATATTCGGAGCGCAATCGAACGCTGCCTTTTCCCGGATCGGCCTCGCTCGTCCGGCGCAGCGCCGTGGTCCAGGCCGGCGGCTTTACGGGCGGACCGATCGAACTGTTTATGCGCCTCCACGGCGTTTGCCTGGCCGCGGGCAAGCCGTACCGAATTCTGTTCCTTCCCGATGCCGTCAGCCAGGCGCGGACATCCGCCACACGCGCCGACCTGCACCGCCGGGTGGTGCTCGACCAACAGGAAATCGCCGGCGCCTTCCGCCGCCGCATTACCCTGGCAGGACCATTCGGCTGGTCCATTTTGAGCAACCTGTTCTACTCGCGGGTATTCCGCCCCTGGCTGGAGACAGCCGGGTATGCGATCGGCATCGTCGGCCTGCTGCTCGGGTGGGTGAGCATCCCGGCCTTCCTGCTTCTACTGCTGGCGTCGGTGGGGATGGGGATCGTGCTCTCGATGGCGGCCGTAGTTTTGCGGGAACTGGCGGAGCCCAATTCGCCCGATGAGGGGCGCATGACGGCGCTCTTTTTCGCAGCTATCCCGGAAAATCTCGGCTATCGCCAATTGCGCAATCTCTGGCTCATCGCCGGATTTCGGGCGCTCGTTCCCACCGCGGAAAAAACAAACCGCGGGAAGATGAATGAGGATCACCCGCCCGCGGTCTCGGCTGCTTCCGGTTCTATTTGAGCAGTTACTGCAGAATCAGTTTGGTCTTGGTCCCGCCCAAACGAATCTCGGCTATCGTCGATTTGCCGGTCGCCCTGTCCAACTGCAGCGACGTGACATCGAATTTCTTCTCGACAGTTTCCACCTTCACGGTGACTTCCACGCGATTCTTGCCGCTTTCCGGGATAATCGTGAGCTTGGTGTCCGTGAGCGCCAGCTTATATTCGCCGGGCTGCAGAACGGCGCCATTCACAGCGGCCGCCTCGAACAAGGTGAGTTTATAATGACCGCCCGCGGCCACCGTGCCGGCGGACGCTACAATCGCAATCGCAGCGACGATCAATAGCAATTTGCTGAACATGTTTATCTCCCTGTGAACCGGTTGGTTCGTAATTCATCCATGGGGCCGGTGGGCCCATTCGGAGTTTAACACCACTTTATCGTGGATGTATAGCTCAGCGTGCCGCCCGGAAGACGTACGACACTCCGAAAAGAGGCGTGAATTGCTGGAAGATTCCGCGTGCCGTATTGTTGGCGGCGGGCACAATCTGGGTACGCGGGAAGGTGGTCAGGTAATCGCGGAACTCGAGCCGCACGTCCAGATGCTGGATCGCGTGGAACTGGATGCCGCCGCCGGGCACGAAGACCACTTTCCAGACGTCGTTGGTGGTGAGGTTGGCGATTTGCGGAATCGGCTGCGGATTGGGCTCGGGTCCGGCGATCACGTAATCCTTGGCGCCCATCCCGCCTTCAAGAAACGGCCGCCAGCGGCGCTCCTGGCGGGTGAAGTGAAACAGAAAGCTATAAGTCAGAGCGAAATTATTCCCCTGGATATCGGTGCGCGTGCCGGCATAGCGGACGAACGGATGGCCGTCCTGATAGAGGTACTGCAGTTCTGCGGAGACGTAATCGGAAAACTCGTCGCCGAAGACGATGCCGCCGGCGAATCGATTGAGAATGCCGGCCTGTGCCGTCCCCGCAGCGGAGAAGATGGTGCCGTTGCGATAGGTGCCGTACCCCACGTCCGCACCGAGTTCGTACTGCTGCGCCCAAGCGGCGGTGGCGAAGAGGATGATGACGCAATACCGCAAGATCGGCCTCCTGCTGTCCTCCAGAATACCCGATTCGCGCTCCTGGAACTGAGCGATTCTTCGCATTTTCAGGATGAGGTCGAGATCGCGCTCCTGCTGCGCCGGTGACTCGAGTCACATACAGAATCAAGTAGATCCGATTATCGTGAAATTTCGGATAGAACTCTTCAACAAGGAACAGGACATGAAGAAGCTGTGGATTAGCTTTGCTGTTGTAATCGTCGTTTCGTTTTCCGTGCTGGGCTGGATCGGCACGCGCATCTATCAGGAGATGCCGCCCCTTCCCAGCCGTATTGTCGACACCACCGGCGCCGTCGTTGTTGCCGATGGAGATATCGGCCGCGGCCAGAATGTCTGGCAGGCCCTCGGCGGTATGGAGGTCGGCTCGGTTTGGGGCCATGGCAGCTACGTCGCGCCGGATTGGACGGCGGATTGGCTGCATCGGGAATCAACTTTCGTCCTCAATGAATGGTCCGGCAAGGAATTCTCGAAGCCGTACGAACAGCTCAGCGCCGAAGACCGGGGCAAACTGCGAGGCCGTTTGGAAGGGCTGTATCGCCACAACGGTTACCATGCGGCCACCAACACCATTGTGATCGCACCGGAACGCGCACGGGCATTCGAAGCCTGCCTGGCCCACTTCTCCGACGTATTCATGAACGGCAACGCGGCGTACGCGATCCCGTCGGGCAGTGTTTCCACTCCCGGACGCATGCGCCAGTTTGCCGGCTTCATGTTCTGGACCGCGTGGGCCGCGGCCGCCGAACGTCCCGGCGACACGATCTCCTACACACACAACTGGCCGTACGATCCGCAAGTGGGCAACGTGCCCACCGGCGACAGCGTGTTGTGGACCGGCGTCAGCATCATCATGCTGCTGGCAGGCATCTGCGCCATGGTGTGGTGGTACGCCTCGCAGAAAGCGGCCGAACCCGAAGGGCCGATCCCGCACACCGATCCGTTGGGCACCTGGGCGGCAACCCCATCGCAGCGAGCGACTCTGAAATACTTCTTCGTGGTTTCGGGGCTTATCCTGGTGCAAATTCTAATGGGCATGGTGACCGCGCACTACGGTGTGGAGGGCGACGGATTCTACGGCATCAAAATCTCCCACATCCTTCCGTATTCCGTCACCCGGACCTGGCACGTGCAGATCGGAATCTTCTGGATCGCTACCGCCTGGCTGGCGGCCGGTCTGTTCATCGGGCCGCTGATCAGCGGGAAGGAACCCAAATTCCAAGCGCTCGGGGTGCATGTTCTGTTCAGCGCGCTGCTGGCGATTGTGGTCGGATCGCTGGCCGGCGAGTGGATGAGCGTGCAGAACAAGCTGTCGGACGCGAATGCGTTCCTGTGGGGCCATCAGGGTTATGAATACGTCGATCTTGGCCGCGGATGGCAGATCCTGTTGTTCATCGGGCTGCTGATCTGGTTCTTCCTGGTGGTGCGCGCCACCCTCCCGGCCCTGAAGGTCGCGGGCGAGCATCGCAATTTGCTCTACCTCTTCCTGCTCTCGGCCGGAGCGATCGGGCTATTCTATGGCGCCGGCCTGACCTGGGGCCAACATACGCACCTTTCGATCGTAGAGTATTGGCGGTGGTGGGTAGTCCACCTGTGGGTCGAAGGCTTCTTCGAGGTTTTTGCCACCACAGTGATCGCATTCTTCTTTACGCGGCTCGGCTTGATCCGCCCGGCTTTTGCGGCGAGATCGGCATTGCTTTCGGCGACCATCTTCCTTTCGGGCGGGATTATCGGGACCTGCCATCATCTGTACTTCTCCGGTACCCCGACCGTCGCGCTGGCGTTCGGTTCGGTCTTTAGCGCGCTGGAAGTGGTGCCGCTGACGATGGTGGCATACTCCGCGATGGACGACCTGCGCAATGGGCGGCTCGCCCCGTGGGTGCAACGCTACAAGTGGCCCATAAACTTCTTCGTAGCGGTTGCCTTTTGGAATATGGTGGGCGCCGGATTGTTCGGATTCATGATCAATCCGCCCATCGCACTCTATTATATGCAGGGCCTCAATACTACGCCGCTGCATGGCCATGCCGCGCTATTCGGAGTCTACGGCATGCTGGGAATCGGGTTGATGCTGGTATGTCTGCGAGCCATGGACACGCGCGCGGAATGGAAAGAGGGCTGGTTGAAGTTTGCGTTCTGGGGTATGAATTCCGGGCTGCTCATTATGTGCGTAGGCAGCTTGCTTCCTGTCGGCCTTGCCCAGACCTGGGCTTCGGTGGAGAAAGGCTACTGGTATGCACGCAGCACCGAATTCCTGAGCTTGCCGATCATGCAAACGCTCCGCTGGATGCGCGTTCCGGGGGATACCCTCTTCGCCATCGCCGCGCTGGTGCTGGTTGCCTTTGTCTTTGTAGGCAGGCGCCGCGCGGCATCGCAGGAACAGGTGCTTCCCGATGCTGTCCGCGTCCCATCGGGCGATTAAGGAACGAACCCAAAACGATAGTAAGGGCATCAACTGCGACGCGCGATTGTGGGCGAGTGTCAAAACACTCGCCCATTTCCTTTTGAAGCAGAACTATTCGGCGCTCAGTCCGCGGCGCGCGGCCATTTCCGTGCCGATGGCCCGGCGGTCGGAAGAAGAGAGAAGCGTCGCAGCGGTGGGAAACACTTCGGTGTCCTCCAGGGCAATGTGATCCTTATATAAGGTTGCGAGTTGCCCCGTCAGTGCCGAAAAACGCGCGGCATCCTCGAGCGATAACGTCCCCTGCCTGAGCCAGATCTCCCCCAACGCACCCACTTCCGAGTGCAGTCTTACCGCCGTCTTGTGGTCGCTTTCGAGGGCATCGATGCGTTCGAACAGGACTCGCATGGACGCCGGGTCGGCGGCGCGCATACGCGGGAACAGACTCTCCTCCTCGTCCGCCGTGTGCTTCGGGGCCGCCTCGCGAAAATAGCGCAAGCTGGCCGACATCGCATTCTGTTCCCGCTCACTAAGAGCCGCGCCCTGGCGTTCGATCCCTAGTTTCTGAAGGACAAAGAGAAAGCGTTCGATCCGCCGGTGGCAGTCCCCCAACATCCCGATCGGATCCGTGAAGTCGCTTTCCTTTTTCGCTCCAATCGTAATCGGCATACTCACCCCTGGGCTTCGGACTCCACTTGCAGGCCGGCGCGATTCACAATTTCCACCTGCCGGTCGCGGATGGAGATCAGTCCCTGTGCCCGGAACCGCCCCAGGTTGCGGGATACCACCTCGCGAACGGTTCCCAGCCTGGATGCCAGCTCCTGGTGGGTGGCAGGCAGGTCGAAAGTGTCCGATCCCGCGGCCTTCGACGCTTCCAAAAGCATGCGCGCCAGCCGTTGAGTGACGCTGCCGAAGGTCATCGATTCGACCAATCCGACGAGGTGGCGCAGCCGCCTTCCGACCACCGCCAGCACCTTGAGGGCAACGTCCGGATTCTGCCGGCAAAACTGTCGGAAATCGTTCTTATTGATGAAGAGGGCTACCACCGGTTCCACCACGCGCACCGATGCGGGGTAAGTGCCGCCGTCAAATAGCGGTAATTCAGCGACGGTCGCCGGCGCCGTTTCGATCGACAACATTACTTCCCGGCCGGAGGGCGAAGTGCGAAAGATTTTGACGCTGCCTTCGATGATCAGGAAGATTCCGACGCAGGGTTCGCCTTCCCAGAACAGCACGTCGTCAGCGGCGAATTTCTTTTCCAAGGCTCGCTGGGCGAGGCCCTGCAGTTCGATCTCACTGAGAGCGCCGAAGAGGGCAATTTCGGAAAGAGCGGCGATTTTCGGGGCCAAGACTTATACTACCCGAAATGTGCCAACGATTCGGCCCGAGACTGCTTTGGCCGACAAATGCAGGCGGTTGTTCGGCACTCTCCCCGGACCTGGGTGCGCCGATGCAGGGGCAGGCCGCGGGAATCCTCATGGCACTCGCGGTGGTAGTGCGATTGCGTACGGTGGCGCCAATGGCCGCCTGCCTGATCCCAGCGCGGCGCGCCGTACGGCTTGACCCGGTAACAGCGCTCCGTCACGAATAAGCAGGGCGATTCGGGATTATACTTTGGGAAGCCATGCCCGAGCCTAAGTCGCTCTATAGCGTCCATCCCGGAGTGTCGATGACGCAGAAGTGGGTGTCGACCCTGAAGGAGAAGACTGGCCGCTCGCTGGAGGAGTGGCTGGACCTGGTGAAGACTGCGGGGCCGAAGGGCGAAAAAGAACAGCGCGAATGGCTCAGGCAGCAATATAAGCTCGGCACTAACTCGGCCTGGTGGATTGCCGAACGCGCCGCCGGCAAAGTGGACGATACCGGCGATCCCGAGACCTATCTGGCCGCCGCCGAACAGTACGTCGAACGGATGTATGGCGGCAAGAAAGCGGACCTGCGGCCGCTCTACGATAAGCTGCTCGCGCTGGGATTGAGTATGGGCAAGGACGTCAAGGCCTGCCCGTGCGAAACCATGGTGCCGCTCTATCGCCGGCACGTCTTCGCACAGATCAAGCCCACCACGCAGACCCGCATCGATATGGGCTTCGCACTCGGCGCGGTGAAACCCGAAGGCCGTCTGATCGACACCGGCGGGTACGCCAAGAAGGACCGCATCACCCACCGCATTGCAATCTCCACGCCGGCCGACATCGATAACGAGGTGAAAAGGTGGCTAAGGGTCGCTTATGAGGGAGACGCCGAGTAGTACGATTTGCGGAGCGGTATTACTATCGCTGATGGCCGCCGCTTCTGCCATGCAGGCTGCCACGCCGGCGGAAATCGAAAAAAAGATCGACGCGCTGGTGGCGCGCATGACGCTGGAAGAGAAGCTGGGGCAGATGTCGCAGTCTCTCTTCGGCGATCTCAACGATAAAGAGAAGGAAGAGATTCGCCAGGGCCGGTGGGGATCGCTCTACGGCGGCGGTACGCCTGCGCAGAAGATCGAAGCACAGCGTATTGCGCTCAAGGAAAGCCGCCTCGGCATCCCGCTGATTTTCGGCGAAGATGTGATTCACGGTAAGACCACCACCTTCCCGATTCCGCTGGGGCAGGCCGCCAGCTGGGACCCCGAACTGGTGCGCCAGGCGGCCCGCGTGGCGGCGCGTGAGACATCCGCTGTCGGTACGCACTGGACGTTCTCGCCCATGATGGATATCGCCCGCGATCCGCGTTGGGGCCGCATCTCCGAGGGGTTCGGCGAGGATCCCGTGCTGGCGTCGCGGATGGCCGCCGCCATGGTGCGCGGATATCAGGGCGATGCGCTCGACGCACCCGATTCCATCGCAGCCTGCGCCAAGCACTACGTGGGGTACGGTGCCGCCGAAGGCGGGCGCGATTACAACTCCACCTGGATTCCCGAGGATCTGCTGCGCGACGTTTATCTGGCGCCGTTCCAGGCGGCACAGCAGGCCGGTGTGGCAACCGTCATGTCGGCGTTCAACGACCTGAACGGCGTGCCCTCCAGCGCCAACGCGTTCACCATGCGCCAGGTGCTGCGCGACGAGTGGAAATTCGATGGGTTCGTAGTCAGCGACTATACTTCCGTGGCCGAGTTGATTCCGCACGGTTACGCCGCCGACGGCGCCGATGCCGCGCTGAAGGCCATCCGCGGCGGTGTCGATATGGAGATGGTCAGCACCGAGTATTGGGATCACGGCAAGGCTTTGGTGGCGAGCCGCCAGCTCGACCCCAAGCTGCTCGACGAAGCCGTGCGCGATATCCTGCGCATCAAATTCCGGCTGGGGTTATTCGATGCCAAAGGGCTCCAGACACCCGTGGCTGCGGCGCCACCCACTGCCGCCGCGCTCGAGACCGCCCGGAAGCTGGCGGCCGAAAGCCTGGTGCTGCTGAAGAATGAGAACGGGGCGCTGCCGCTCCGAAATCCGCCGGGCACGGTGGCGGTGATCGGTCCGCTGGCGGACAGCCCGCGCGATCAGTTGGGCTCGTGGGCGTCAGGGCCGGCCGATACGGCGATCACTCCGCTGACGGCGTTGCGCGAGACTTTGGGTGCGGAGAAGGTGGTGTATGTGCCGGGGCTGAAGACCAGCCGCGACGAAAGCCATGACGGTTTTGCGCAGGCCGTCGCGCTGGCTCGGCGATCGGATGTGGTCCTGCTGTTCCTGGGAGAAGAAGCGAGCCTCTCGGGAGAAGCCGCGTCGCGCGCCTATCTCGATTTGCCAGGCGCGCAGGAAGCGCTGGTCAACGAGATCGCGCAGACCGGCAAGCCCCTGATCGCGATCATCCTGGCGGGCCGGCCGCTCACCTTCCACGATGCCGCGGCGAAGTGTCGCGCCGTGCTGTACGCGTGGCATCCGGGCACAATGGGCGGCCCGGCAATCGCCGATATCCTGCTTGGCAAGATGGCCCCCACAGGACGCTTGCCGGTGACGTTTCCGCGCACCGTGGGCCAGGTGCCGATCTATTACGACCATATGGACACGGGCCGGCCGCCATCGCTCACCGGTCCGGCAGCGGAGGACAAGTATCGCTCGAAGTATCTCGATGTCAGTTTCACTCCCGAATATCCCTTCGGCTTCGGCCTGTCCTACACCGCTTTCGCGTATAGCGATCTGCATGTCTCCGCGCCGACGGTGCCGATCGGCGGAAGCCTGACGGTATCTGCGGAAGTGGCCAACGCGGGGAAGGTGGAAGCGGACGAGACGGTGCAATTCTACATTCGGCAATTGGCCGCCAGCCGCACGCAGCCGGTGCGCGAACTCAAGGATTTCCGCCGCGTGCATCTCAGGCCCGGCGAGAAACAGAGGGTGGAATTCACTTTGAAGAGCGGCGAACTGGCCTTCCATAAAGGCGCGCAACTGGTCACCGAGCCCGGGCAATTCCAGGTATGGATCGCGCCCGATTCGTCAGGCGGGCTGGGCGGACAATTCGAACTGGTGCACTGATCGCCGGGGCGCTCTCCACGCGACGGTTCGATGTAGGGGCGCGGCGCACGAGTCGCACCTCTGGTCGAAATCGGGCGGGTGGCGCTTCCACCCCGATGTCGTACGCCGCGATTCGCGCACAAGTGAGCTCCGGATCTGGGCGACGGTCGGAACTTCCAGTCGCCATTACGGTCTTCACGTCTCAATGGAGCGCCAGCATCCGGACGAGGACGATCTGCTGACCGTGCTCACGGACGAGATCATATCCCTTCGGCCCCATCTTCACAGCCCTTCAAGAACAGCTTGGACTGAAATTAGAACGGAAGAAAGGGATTGGTAGCCCCTTTTTCATAATCGATCAAGTTGAAAAAGCCTCTGAGAACTAAACGTCGACTGGGTGAAGTTGGCGGTTCCGCTTAACTATCATCGGACTATTTCGCCGACCCCGGAGAAACCCATCCGCTTCTCAGCGTCCACTCGTCGTACGTCAGCAGCGTTGCGCGACCTGGCTTCAATCCGCCCGAAGTGATTCCATAGCGTCCACTGACGCCGCCCGGCGAGCCGGAATGTAGCTCGCGATCAGCGCTGGCGTGGAAACGATCAGTGCGGACGCCAGGTAGGTCCATGGATCGAGCGCCGTGACACCGAACAGCAGCGAAGAGACCCAGCGCGAGAGCCCCATTGCCGCTGCCAGCCCTACTCCGCAGCCGGCGCATGCCAGCACGATCCCTCGCTGCACAAACAGGCGTTCGACCTGGTTCGGCTGAGCCCCGAGCGCCACTCGAATGCTAACCTCCCGGCGCCGGTTTCCGACGGCATAAGCAAGCACGCCGTAAACCCCGACGATCGCCAGTGCCAGCGCCATCGCGCCCGCGATGCCCAGCAGGATGAGCGTGAACGACGTGCGCGCCATCGAGCGCCGGTAAGTATCGTTGAGCGTTCGCACCTGCGCCATGGGCAAGTCCCGGTTCACCAAGTGAATCGCCGCGGCGACTTCCCGCAAGAAGCTCTCGCTGCCTGTCCTGCTGCTGCGAATCGCCAGGGTCAGGCCGCGGCGAATGGCCGGTGGTTTGCCTCGCGGGTCACCGTCGTGGACTCCCGTTCGAAAGTAGACGATGGTGGGAGATGGCTTGTTCACCCCGTCATCGTGTATGTCCTCAACAACCCCTACCACTTCGATCGGCCAGGTGCCCCCAGCGCGCCCTGTCTGAGCCTCTTGCCGATCGCTGCATCCGGCCGCCCCCAGTTCTCGCGCGCCATGCTCGCGGATACGATCGCGACTTCGCGATGCCTGGACAAGTCTTCCCAACTGAAATCCCGGCCCGCCAATAATCGCGTGCCGAGCGTGGCAAACAGGCCCGGCGAAATATATTTGACCGTCCGGTTGGGCGGGGTCTGCCCCGGTACGAACTTATCTTCGACAGCCAGGATCATGCCATTGCGATAGTCCGGGTCCATCGGCAAGTCGTCGGCAAAGGCGGCAGCCTCCACGCCGGGTATGCGCTTAACATTCTCGACGATCTCGGCTTGCATTCGCGACGTTTGCTCAACGTCTGGGACCTGTGTCTCCGGGATGGCGAGGCGCACGGTCTGAACGTGCTCCGGCTGAGTAAAGCCGGGTTGAACTCCGCGCAGCGAGATGAAGGTGCGGATCAATAATCCGCTGGCCACCAGCAGAACCAACGCCAGGGCGACCTGGGCCACCACCAATACGTTTTGCGCCCGCAGTTGCTCGCGGGCCAGGCTCGCGCCGCGCGCGTTGCGGATCCTGCCGGGGATGCCGCACTTGAAGACCGCGATCAGGCCGAATAACACGCTTCCGCCGATCGCGCACACCAGACCGAATGCCAGCGTGGCGGCGTCGAGCGAGACTTCGGCCAGCCTGGGAATGGCGGTGAGATCCTGCCGCTTCAGGATTTGCAGCGCTGCATAAGCCAGAGCCATGCCACCGACTCCGCCCAGCAGCCCGAGGGTCAGGCTTTCCACCAATAACTCGCGCGCGATCCTCGCCCAACCGGCGCCTAGCGCGGCGCGAATGGCGAACTCCTGCATTCGCGCCTGCGACCTCACCAGGACCAGATTCGTCACGTTCGCGCACACCAGGAGGAACAACAAGCCAAGGGCTCCCATCAGAATGCCGAGGACCGTGCCAATGTCTCCCGTGACGTCCCGCTTCAGAGGGCGCAAATTCGGTTTCAATTGCGCCTGCTCCGCGAAGGGGCGGAGGTTCGCGGGGATGATTTGGTACAGGATGCGCTTGCAGTCCTGATTCGCGAGATCAATGGTGATGCCGGGCTTCAGCCTGGCAATTCCGGAATAGGAGAACGGCTCCAATCGCAGATCTGCCTGGGCGAAGCGTTGCGGAAGCAGAACGTCGGGGGAAAGATCGAGGAACCGGAAGGTCTGCGGCATCACGCCGATTACCTGGCGCTCGACGAGGTCGATCATCACGTTGCGTCCGATCGCTTGCGGGTCGCCGCCGAACCGCCGCTGCCAGTACGAGTACGAGAGGATGACAGTCTCGGGTGTACCGGGCGTATCGTCATCGATAGAAAACCGCTGCCCCAGGAATGGCTGGGTGCCCAACACCGCCAGCACTTCTTGCGTCATGGTGACGGTTTTGATCTGCTCGGGATCTCCCATGCCCGTCACCGTCGCGGTGCCCGGGAGCCACACACCGAACTCTTCGAAAACCGCGGAGCGCTCTCTCCAGGCCGCGTAGACTCCGGGTCCGAGACCCATGTCGTTGAACCTCTCGCCCTGGATCGCGCCGGAGTTGTAGACGCCGACCAGCCTCTCAGGCTCCGGGTATGGTAGCGGACGGATGAGCACCGCGTTCACGACGCTGAAGATGGCCGTGTTCGCCCCGATGCCCAACGCGAGCGAAAGGATTGCGGCGGCGCTGAAGCCAGGGTTCAAGCGGATCGTTCGCAGAGCGTGGCGCGCATCGCGCAGCAAGCTTTCAAGGGCAGTAAGTGTGTTCATTCGATAAACCTCCTCTCGGATCGAAGACGTGTTCCCGAGTTTCTTGCGGGCCGCGTCTCTTGCGGCCGCAGGGTCCATCCCGCACTCGACGTACTCCTCGGTGGTGAGACCACGTAGAACTCCAGTTCCTTCCGCTGTTCGTCATCCGCCTCGCCGCGGTGGAAGAATCGCCGCCAGTTCATGACTGTCCCTCGCGAGCCGGATTCATGATGCGCCCGATTGCCTTGACTACCTGCTCCCAGCGGGACGATTGTGCCGCCAACTGCTGCCTGCCTTCGCGGGTGAGCCGATAATACTTGGCTTTGCGGTTATTCTCGGAGGTTCCCCAGAAGGAGGCGATCCACTCGCGGTTCTCCAGGCGGCGCAACGCGGGGTAGAGGGAGCCGTGCTCGACTTGCAGCACGTCTTCCGACCCTCTCTCAATGGCATGGGCTATGGTCTGTCCATGGGCTGGGCCCACAACTAACGTCTGCAGGATCAGCATGTCCAGGGTTCCCTGGACCATCTCGGACTGGAGAGGAGATTCCCGTCTCGGCATATGTTCCTGTCGATGATCGACTAGTGTCTAGATGGCTATATACGCGTGGTATGACCGAAAGTTCGCAACTTTTTTGCAGATCACCAGCAGGAGATTCCGGGAGGTTTCTCAGGTGTTGAAAAGGAGATCCTTGTTGCAAATCCGGACTAGTCGCCAGCGATTACCGACCCGTTCGGACCATTTTTCTCGGATCGCTCCTGGATTTCACGCCACCCGGAAAGTTGGCCTGTTCAGAACACTTTGACGACAAACGCGCGTTGCTGACATGAGCCGAGCGAAGGCCGCAACAACGCCTCAAGTTGGAGTACTGTTCTCCTACTCACTCAGCTTTAGAGGCTGGGTTCGTTCAATGGCGTGCTCGAAATCGTCCCAGATGAGCGGCGGCAACGTTTCGTCGCTCGGCGAAGTGAAGACAGAGTATTCACGAGACAGCGTACCTTTGGACCCTGCGCTGGTGGAAGCTCTGATGCAGCACCAGAAGCGGTCGATCTCGACGCCGGAAGGGTGGCCGTTCGCCAATCCGGCCACCCGCAAACCGTATCACCAGGAGGAGATCCAGAAGCGACACATCCGCAACCCTGGAATCGCCGCCAATATCGGCTCCGATATCGGTTGGCATAAGTTCAGGCACAGTTACCGGTCCTGGCTGGACGAAACCGGGGCGCCTCACCGTCCAAAAGGAGTTGATGCGCCACGCCAGTATTCAAACCACAATGAACGTCTACGGCAAGGCAATGACAGACACTAAGCGCCAGGCTCACAACAACGTGGTTCAAATGGTCCTGAAGAATCAGCCTGTAGAGGCTGCCGACTCGCGTCCTGTCGCTAAAGCGGTCTAGTATGGTCTTGAGGAGTGCGCTTGGAAGCTTGTAACGTATTGGTGGGTTTGGTTGCGGGGGAAGGATTTGAACCTTCGACCTTTGGGTTATGAGCCCAACGAGCTACCAGACTGCTCCACCCCGCACCCACATCGTAGCGCATGACACACCTCCGGTCAAACTTCCTCTCCACAAAACGTCAGCGCGCGTAGACCCGCACGTAGTCGACCAGCATTCTCTGCGGGAACTCCGACGTTTCGTCCGGATTGCCAGGCCACTGGCCACCCACCGCTAGATTCAGCAGAAGGTAGAACGGATGGTCATAAACCCACTTCGCGCCCGCGGGAAGTCTTGCGGGCGCGACCGAGTGATACAGCTTGCCATCCACATACCAGCGGACCGCGTCCGGCTCCCACTCCACCGCGAACACGTGGAAGTCATCGCAGAATCGCTCCCCCTCGGGCAGCGAGAAGGGCGCGCCGATGCCGTGGGCTCCCGAATATCCCGGACCGTGAATCGTGCCGTGCACCATCCCCGGCTCGCGCCCGATATTCTCCATGATGTCGATCTCGCCGTTCGCGGGCCAGCCCGCCGAGACGCCGCCCATCATCCAAAATGCCGGCCATATGCCCTGCCCGTACGGTATCTTGATGCGCGCTTCGAATTTGCCGTACCGTTGTGCGAACTTGCCCTTCGTCTGAATGCGCGCCGAGGTAAATCCCCGCTCCACGCCGCGGGCGCCGTGGTAGTCTTCTTTCAGCGCCACGATCGTCAGCATGCCGTCCTGCAGGTAGAGATTTTGCGGGCGGTTGGTGTAATACTCCAGTTCCTGATTGCCGAACCCGTTGCCGCCCGTCACATAAGTCCACTTGGAGGCGTCGAGCTTCGCACCTTCGAATTCGTCCTGCCAGGTCAACTTCCATTCCGGAGCCGCCTGCGCCCACGCACCCGCGGCGCAGACCAGCATCGCCAGAGCCGTTCTCGCAATCATGCTTCGATTGTGCCACTCATTCAGACTTCGAAGTGACTGCCAGCGAGCGGTAATAGTCGCGCAGAATGTAGAAAGCCTGCTTACGCTGCCCACGGTCGGAGAACAGACCCTTGCGATTGAAATAATCCTGAATGCCGGCCAGCGGCCGCCGCGGCGAGCGGAAATCCACCAGCACCCAGGCGATGGTTCCGCTCAGGAACGGAATCCGCCGGAACATGGCCACCTGGCGGCGGTACACATCGGCTTGAAATTCCTCCGTCCAGCGTTCATTCGCCGGACCGTGGCGCCCCGCTTGCGCATCGGCGCCGAATTCACTCAGCACGAATGGCTTGTCGTAAGCGGTCTTCCATTGCGCGCGATCGGTCTTCTCCGGCAAGCCGTCGTACCAGCCGATGTACTCATTACACGAAACCACGTCGAGAACTTTTCCCAGGGGATCGTCCACCATCACCGTATCGGCATCGATGCGATGCGTCTCCAGCGCCGCCGTCACCAGCCGCGTGGAATCGAGTTCATGCGCCAGTGCCGCGAGAGTCGAGAGGAACTTGGTTCTCGGCTCACCGATGGGCGTCTCATTGGCCACCGACCAGAGAATCACTGAGCCGCGATTTTTGTCGCGCGAAATCATTTCGGTGATCTGCTGTTCGGCGTTGCGAAGTGTGTCGGGGTTCTCCCATGCGATGGTCCAATACACCGGCACCTCAGACCAGACCAGCAGACCCATCTCGTCGGCCAGGCGTGTCATCACCTCGTCATGCGGATAGTGCGGCAATCGAACAAAATTGCATCCAGTCTCCTTCGCCCATTCGAGCAGCGTGCGCGCGTCGGCCTCCGCAAACAGGCGCGCGGTGTGGATAGGCGATTCGGCGTGCACTGAAATTCCACGCAGGTGCAGGGGCTGGCCATTTAATAGGAGCGTGTTGCCGACCGCTTCAATCGACCGGAAGCCGATGCAGTCGGCCACGCGATCCGCGCCGCGCTCGATCGAAACGTCGTATAACTTGGGATTCTCCGGCGACCACAAAGAGAGATGCGCATCCACCGTGAAGGCTGCGTATCCATTGGCGTCGGGTGTGACGCTTTGCGAAATCCCGACCTCCGGAATGCGGATCGTGACCGGCTGCTGTTTGTCCGGCCCGTTCACGCGAACCCATCCGGCAATCCGCGTTTGCGAGCCTTTGGCAAGTTGCACCAGATAGTCTTCGATGAAGGTATCCGCCACATCCACCAGCTTCACGCCGCGCGTAAGCCCGCCGTAATTCCACCAGTCGGTCATCAGTGTGGGGACGCCCTCGGCGTGACGTTCGTCGTCCACCATGGCGATCAAAAAATTCCCCGTGTCGCGCAACAGGCCGGTGACTTCGAATTGGAAAGGCGTGAAACCGCCGACGTGCTCGCCCAGTTTCTTTCCGTTGAGGAAGACGATAGCGTGATAATTTGCCGCGCCGAACCATACGAACTGGCGGCGTCCGGGCTTGCCGGCGTAGTCGAAGTCCTTCTTGTACCAGACGGCGCCTTCATAGAGGAGCAGTTCGGGCCGCTGGGTATTCCAATCGCCGGGGACCGCCAGTTGTCCGGCGGTATCGAAGTCATATTCCACCAGGTCGCTGGGAGACGATGGCTTTTTATTCGCGCCCATGCCGCCATCGGCGTGCGGTTTATAGCGATAGTCGAGATAGCCCGACTGGTAAGGATCTACGATCGCCTTCCACTGCCCGTCAAGCGAGACGGTTTCGCGCCCTCTCACATTTTGAATCAGGGGCGCCTGTTCGGCGGCGAAAGAGGAGCCGGCAAGGATCGCCGGGGCGACGAACAACCAAACATTTTTCATCATGCTGCCTGTTTTCGGACCCGCGCATCCGCAGAGCGCAGGGCGTTCGTTTTTAGTTTAGGATACGAACGAATGGAGGGTGTTAGACAATTCTCGCGAATTCTCGGTGAATCGCGCCCGATGCTATGATGGGTCGTCAATGTGAGCCAACTCGCCCCCAGCACGACCACTCCTCCCACCGAATGGCGCGAACTGTTGCTGAGGGTGGCATCCGCTCCCCGTTTTCAGAAGTCCAAACGCCTACGGGAACTGTTGTTGTACCTAGGCGAGCGCAGTCTGAACGATCCGGCCTATATTTTGCGCGAGCAGGAAATCGGCGTGGAGGTGTTTGGCCGCCGGGCGGACTACGACACTAGCCACGACACTCTGGTTCGCGTGCAGGTTTCGCAACTGCGCAAGAAGTTGCAGGAGCACTTCAGCGACGAGGGCCGCGACGAGTCGCTGATCATCGAGATCCCCAAAGGAAACTACGCGCCGCTCTTCCGACCGCGCGCTGAGGCCTTGGAGACGTTGCCTGCGCCGGCACACGATCTGATCGTGCAGCCCCCGGCGCCCCCGAAAAGAGGTGCATTTCTCGCGGGCATCGCTGCCGGGGCAGTCCTGATGGGGCTTGCGTGGTGGCTGTTCGGCGCCGTGCGGCAGCCTGCCGGCAATCCCGATGTGAATGCGCTGTGGCGCCAGCTATTCGGCAATGGGCAGACGACATATGCTGTGGTGGCCGACGTCAATCTGATGATTTTCGAGAACCTGATCGGCCGAACCATTCCGGTTTCCGAATACGAAACTCATGAGTTCGACGATCTCGCGCAGCAATACATCCCCGACCCGGCACAGCGCAAACTGGCACACGAAGTCGTGAATCGCGTATCGACGTCCGTCTCCGACGTGCTGGCCGCCCGCGATTTCGGCGTGGTCGCCGCATCGCAGCACCTGACGTTGAATTTGCTGAGCGCGCGCGATTCTTCGTCGGCGCTGGTGTCTTCGCAAAACAGCATCCTGTTGGGAAGTCTGCGCTCCAATCCGTGGATCAGCCTGTTCGAAGACCAGATGAATTTCCAGACCGATTACCATGAGAAGCCGGCATGGATGCGTTTCGTGAACCGGTCGCCGCTGCCCGGCGAGCAGGCCGAGTATCGCGCCGAGTGGCGGCGGACGGGCTTTTGCCGTGTGGCGTTCCTGCCGAATCCCAAGCGCACCGGAAATGTGCTGGTGATCTCCGGTAGCGACGTAATCTCCACGGAAGCCGGCGCGCGTTTCGTGACGTCGGAGGATGCCATCCGGCAGCTACGCCAGAAGCTCGGGCTGAGGCCGGGTGAGCCGTTTCCCCATTTCGAGGTGCTGCTAAAGACCAAGGTCTTGAATGACAGCATCCCGTGGTACGAACCCATCGCATACAGGCCGCACAAACACACCTAAGGCGGCGGGTACAATAGTGAAGCGGGCCCTTAGCTCAGCGGTTAGAGCAGCGGACTCATAATCCGTTGGTCGTAGGTTCAAATCCTACAGGGCCCACCAAATTCCTCCCGCGATGAAATCGAAAAGCGGGTTTGCCGCTCACGCTAAGTGCGCTTTAGATTTCGACGGCGGATAGCCAGTGTGCCTAGCAGCAAACCGCCGGCAGCCATGAACCAGGCGGAAGGTTCGGGTGTCGAAGTGACGTCCAGGGTGGCCGATCCGCCGGCGAGGTAGAAATCACCGCTTCCACGTTGAATGCGGATGCGGAAAGTCCCGTCGGTGATGGTGGGAATCACTTGATTGATCTCGTCCGAGGTCAAGAAGAACGAGAACGTTTCCGGAGAACCCTCGGTGGTGCCGTTCAGATTCGTGAAAGAGCCCAGACTGATATTCGTCGACGGTTGGGCGAACTCGATGTCGGCCGACTCCCCGCCGGCATCCCCGTCATCGAAGACGGAGACGTCGATTTCAAAGGAATTAATGGTCGCGATGGTGCTCAAATCGATCTTGAACTTCAGGAATGTGAGATCGTCGGTGCCGTTCATGAAGACCGGTAGCCCCACCGTTGTTGAACCAGGAGGTTGCTCGGCGCGAATAAAATCCGCTGTGATGACACTCGCCTGAGCGGCGCATGTGGTGAGCCAAATGAGACCTATTCCGATGCCCAGAGTTCGCAAAACTCAACTCCTTAAAAGAAATTATTTGGCCTGAGTCTATCATGTCTGTATCGAAAAGGACGTTCTCTTTGGGGCTAGAGCTGAGCTGACCTCGTTAGCGAACCTCCAATAGGGCCGCCAGTCCTGCCTTCCGCAGCGGATTGCAGGGAATTCTTCGCGATCGAAGGCGCCGGTCAGCGCCTTGCCGATAATTCGAAGCGGCGTCGAGTACCATCTTTGCGCCGCGCGGTCGACGAACGGGCCTGTTCCGCATGGAGGCGCTCGCTTTCGCTCTCGCGGGCCTTGACGGGCTCCTGTGTCAGAGTTTTGAGGAGCGCCTTCCCGGCTGGTCTGCAAACCGGCGGCTTCCATCCGGCCACCCGGCTTTCCCTGGCGGAGACGGACGGCCGATTATAGCCGCTATCCGCCCATGTGCTTATCGCACTCGGCAATATCGGCGGTGGCTTCCTTCAAACGGCGTGCCGTCTCGTCGGTCTGCGGCTTCCAGGTCTTCCAGCGGGTAACGTTCTTCTGGAAGAGCATGCGGGCATCGGCAATATACCCATTTGAAATCAATATCTTGCCATATACCCGGTCGAGATCGGCTACGGCTTCCATGGCCTCCAGGGTGGGGCGGGGGGCGGCCAGCAAGCGGGTCTGCACCGGGAGCGCGCTGCTTACGATGGCCTCCGCTTCCTGCGCGTTGCCCGCCTGGAAGTACTGCGCGGCTGCGCGATCAAGCCCGGCCAGGTGCTGCGTCGCCTCGCTATAGGCCGGGCTCGAGGTAGTGTCCGTTGTGGAGGGCTGGGACTGCCGCAGCGGCGCGCCGCATCCTGCAAGCAACGTTGCCGCCAGCAACGGCGCGAAACGAACCCGCTTCATTTCGACGCCTCCACCCGTTCGGCGATCGCCAACAGCTTCTGGACGCTGGTGATGTTTCTGCCCGTCCCCGGCGTCTTCAGAAGTTTACCGATGGCCGCCCAGTTGACCTTGGGCCGCGCCATGCCGTTCGCAAAATAGACATAAACCTCGCGCCCGTCAACGTACGCTTCTTCGGGGGAAATGTCCAGGGCGCGTAGCTTGGCGACTCCCTCGGGATGAGGATCTCCGGCCAGGAAGGTGATGAGCAGCTTGGCGGGTTCGATGCCGGGGCGGCCTGCGAAGGGATTGCGGGCCAGCGCGTCGCGCAGTTCGTCGGCGGTGCGCAGAATCACGTTGCAGTGGAAGCCGAATTTCTTCTCGATGGCGTCCTCGAGTCGCCTGGTGAGCGCGTCGCGGTCGCGCGCCTGCGTCGCGAAGATCACGTTACCGCTTTGAATGAAGGTCTCCACCCGGCGGAGCCCGAGCGATTCGCAAACGCCGCGCAGCGCATCCATCTTCACCAGATGGCCGCCGACATTGACGCCGCGCAACAGAGAAACCATGACGGGCATGTCAGACGCTCTCGATAGCGGCCTGCATCATGGCGCGGGCGTATGCCACGCTGAAGGCGATGCCGGTGTAACCTCCGCCGCCGGGGTAGCCTGGAATCCGGCCGCCCGGACCGACGCGATCGCGGTCGACATCGAGGGCGCGCGGATGCTCGGGGTAGATGGTGCCGGTGTAATGGTTCCTGACCAGCGCTTTCATCACGCCGAACATGTCGTTCATGCCGACATCGATGAACACCTCCTGGTATTTCTCATACGGCTTCTGCACTTGCACGTTGCGGTAATGCACGTGATTGATGCGCTTCCGGCTGGCGAAGTATTCGGCGGTGGCGATGGCGTTCTCGCCCAGTTCGCGCGTCACCCCGCAATCGAAGGTGATGCCGTTGGCGGGGCTGTCGACGATGCCGATGAGGTGCTTCCAGCCGGCGAGCGTTCCCATGATCTGCTGGGATCCGCGGCTGATAGGCGCGGGCGGGTCGTTGGGGTGGAGCGCCATGCGCACGCCCGCCTTTTCGGCGGCGGGAATCGCGGCCTTCAGGAAGTAGGCGATGTTGGCCCACATCTCGTCGAGAGTATGTGCGCCTTCGTTGGCGAGCGGTGGCAGATCCCTGAACTTCACCTTCCTGGCTTCGGGAAAAGCGGCCAGCGTTTCGGCCGTAATCCGCCCTTCGGCGTCACGATAGATCGGGCCCACCAGGCGACCGTCGCCGTCCACCAGGACCTCAAGGTCGTAATTGAAGCCGGTGTAGCCCGAGTTGGCGCGGCCGACTGTTTCGTAATAACCTTCGGTGGCGCGATGGGCGTAGAAGTTGTACTCCACCACCGTGAGGCCACCCTTGCCGGCAGCTTCGATGGAGGCGAGGAACGGCTCCATGTCTTTAGCGCGCGACTCGCGCCCGTAGATCACGCTGGCGGGGAGATTGATCATGGCGTTGTAGGCCACCATGCCCGCTGCCTTGGCGCTGTCGACCGTGCGGCGTACGCTCTCCTCAGTCCACACACCACCGGGTCCCGACACGTTCACGCCGAGCAGATGCGTCACGCCGAGCTGGCGTATGCGCCGATACGAAACTTCAAGACGGTCGGACGGCGCGGGCTCAGCCTTGGGATCGAGAAAGCCGCCATATGCATTGCCGCCGCCGCGCGGTGGCGCGGCCGCCGGTAAAGGTTGGGTAAGCGGCTGCCCGCCGTCGCCCGGCGCGAGACAAAGCTTGGGCGTGTCGGGCCCTTCCACAATGGGCCATGCGAAAGATTCGGGTGCCGCATCGGCGGCTTTTTCGAGGGACGTGGCCACGGCCGCCCCACCCATGCCCTGCATGATTTTTCGTCGTGAGAATCGCACTTCCATGGCTGTTGGCAGTATACAGTAAGCTGGTGGCATGAAGGTCCTGGTGGTGGGCGGCACGGGATTCATCGGGCGTCCGCTGGTGCGCGAACTGGCGCGCCTGGGACACGAAGTCGCGGTCCTCACGCGCCGCGCCACGCCGATCGATTTGCCGGCGCAGGCGATTGTCGGGGAACGCCGCGATCTGGAAAGACTGTGCCCTCGGGTCGACGTAGCGGTGGATCTGATTCTCAGCTCAGGTGCGCAGGCGCAGCGCGCCATGGAGACCTTCCGGGGAATGGCGCGGAGGGTGGTGGCGGCCAGCAGCATGGATGTGTACCGCGCCTGCGGCATTCTGCACGGCAGCGAAGAGGGCCCGCTGCAGGAGGTGCCGCTGACGGAAGATGCGGAACTGCGCACCAAACTGGAGACCTATCCGCCCGCGAGTCTACAGGCGCTGCGCCAGATCTTTCCGTGGGTGGACGATGCCTATGACAAGATCCCGGTAGAACGGGCCATTCGGGGCAATGCCGATCTGCCCGGCACGGTGCTGCGGCTGCCGATGATCTATGGACCCGGGGATCGCCTGCACCGCCTGCACGGCCTGCTGAAACGCATGGACGACGGCCGCGAGAGGATTCTTCTGGAAGAGGGCTGGGAGCACTGGCGCGCGCCGCGAGGCTACGTTGATAACGTGGCGGCGGCGATCGCGTTGGCAGCCGTCTCCGGGAAGGCCGCCGGGCGCGTCTACAACGTGGCGGAGACGCCCGCCTGTACGGAACGCGAGTGGGCCGCGCGCATCGCGGCCGCGGCCGGATGGTGGGGCGAGTTCGCCGTGCTGCCGGAGGACTGCATGCCGCCTCACCTCCATCAGCAGGGCAACAGCGCGCAGCATTGGGAGGCCGATTCCACGCGCATCCGGCACGAATTGGGATTCCGCGAGCCGGTGCCGCCGGGTGAGGCGATCGCCCGCACCGTCGAATGGGAGCGCGCCAATCCGCCCGCCGATTTCAATCCACACCGCTTCGACTACGCCGCCGAAGACGCCGCTACTCTGGCACCACGAACTGATAACCCACCCACGGTATAGTCACCACGTACTTCGGTTTGGCCGGATTGGCTTCGATCTTCTTCCGCACCTGGTTGATGAAGACGCGCAGGTACTCCGGCTCGTCGCCGTAATCGGGTCCCCACACCGCCTGGAGTAGTTCGCGATGCGTCACCGGCTTGCCGGCGTGCGCCACCAGATAGCGCAGCAGTTCGAATTCCTTGGGCGTGAGCCGAACGTCCGCGCCGTGCGCGCGTACGCGCCGGGTTTCGAAATCGATCTCCAGGTCGGCCGATTGAAACGCGTGCGGGCCGCCCTCGGGGGACGAGCGGCGCAGCGCGGCGCGAATGCGCGCCAACAGTTCTTCGATGCCGAACGGCTTGGTGACGTAGTCGTCGGCGCCGGCGTCGAGCGCGGCTACCTTGTCCTTCTCGGTGTTGCGGACGGAAAGGATGATCACCGGGGTGTCGGCTCCGGCGCGAATCGCCCGGCAGGTTTCGAGGCCGCCAATGCCCGGCATATTCATGTCGAGCAGGATCAGGTTGGGTGACTCCTTGGGGATGGTCTCCAGCGCGTCTTCGCCGGTGCGCGCCTCCACCACCTCATAGCTATGGCCTACGAGCGTGGCTTTCATCACGCGGCGAATCTGCGGATCGTCGTCCACCACCAGAATTTTTCCGGCACTCAACTTTCGTGACCTCCCGCGCTGGCGGCCAGCGAGAAATAGAATACCGCGCCCTGTCCGGGTTCGCTTTCCACCCAGATTTTCTCACCGTGCGCCTCCACGATCCCCTTGGCGATGGCGAGCCCCATGCCCGTGCCCTTGGTATCGAAGCGATGCCGCCGCCCGCGATAGAACTTGTCGAAGATGCGAGACCGCTCGTGCTCTTCGATGCCCGGCCCCCGGTCGCCCACACTGAGCACGATCTTTCCGCCTTTGAGCTCCGCGGCGATATTGACGGGCGAACCTTCGGGCGAATACTTGAGGGCGTTCTCGACGAATTGCTTCACCACCTGTCCGGCGAAATCGCGGTCGGCCTCGGCGGGCGGCAGATCGGCCGGAACGCGGAGTTTCACCGGCCGCCCCTTCAGCGGCACGCTCAATTCGGCGAGCGCCCCGGAGATGAGCTCCGATACCGGCACGGGTTGTTTTTCCAGATGCAGTTTGCCGGCTTCGATGCGCGCCATCTCCACCACTTCGGCCGCCAGGCAATTGAGACGGTCGGCCTCTTCGTTGATGATGGTGAGCAGTTCGAGATCCCCGCCAGGGGCGCTGCCCAGCAGGCTGGTGACGGCCGCTTTAATGGAAGTAAGCGGCGTCTTGATATCGTGCGCCAGCGAATCGAGCAGCGCGGATTTCAGCACCTCGCTCTGGCGCGCGGCTTCCGCGTGGCTCGCGTCTTCCAGCGCCCGCGCTTTCTCGATGGTGATGGCGATGAGATTGGCAATCGCTTGCACCATCTGCCCGGACGGAGGCGAGCCGATGAGCGCCATGCTGCCGAGCGAGCGTCCGCCCAATCGCACGGGCGAGAGGGCCACGCCGCGAAGCAGGTCGACGGAGGCGTTCTCCACTTCGCTTTCCGCCAGCAGTTCGTGGTCATTGACCACCTGGCTCTCCGGCCCGGAGCGGGCGAACTCGTCGGTGGGCGCGTAATAGAACGCCGCGGCGGTACATCCGAAGACCTGCACCACGCGATTGACAAACTCGCGGATGGTCTTGCGCGCGCTGCCGGTGAGGTGCATAGATTGCACCAGGGCGTAGAGCCGCTCGATTTCCAGGCGCCCGGCTTCGGCCTCAGCCGCGCGGCGGCGAGCGCGGGCGGAGAGTTGGCTGGCGGTGACAGCGGTGAGCAGAAACGCTACCAGGGCGACCCAATTCTGCGGGTCTTGAATCGTCAGCTTGCCGATGGGCGGCAGAAACAGGACGTTGAACCCCACCATGGCGGCGAAAGAAGCCACGAGGGCCTCGGTCAATCCGAACTGCGCCGAGACGCCGAGCACCGCCAGAAGGAGCGAAAGCGCGGCGGTGGTGGCGTTGACGCGCAATCCCAAGTCGGCGGCTACCACCGCGGCGACGAGCGCCAGGGAGGCGGCGACGCGAAGAGACTTAGCGTGCATATGCCAGCCTGAGAAGACTGCCGGAAACATCGCGGCACGCCGGCCACCCGCGTGGCGGCTTCATCGCCCGAACAGCCGGTGAAAGAAATCGCGTGTGCGCCCGCGGATTTCGCGCAGGGTCTCGTCGATCCGGTGGCCGTGCAGGTGCTCCGGAGTCCAACGCTTCACCAGGCTGGTGAGAACTTCGAACTGCGCCTGCGACTTCGGCAGGCTGCCTTCGGTATGGCCGGTGGAAACGCGCTGCCCATGATCGAGCGCGCGATAGAATGTGGCCGCGTCGCGCAGGAAGTCGGCATCTTCGCGCTCCAGGTGGCCCATCTTCTCGATCACGTCGATGCGCTCGGGCGTATTGAGCGCCTTATAGAAGATGCCCGCGCCTTTGAGGCGCAAATACATGAGGGCGAAATCGATGTCGTAATACCCGCCCGTCCCGGCCTTCAAGGGATTGCGCGCGCCTTGTTCGCGCTCCAGGCGCGCGCGCATGGCCGCGAGATCCTTGCGCGAGCGCATGCTCTGCCCGTAACGGCGCCAGTCGAGATCCTGCAACTCGTGCAGGAATTCCGTGGCGTGCTCCAGATTGCCGGCCACGGCGCGCGATTTCATATAAGTAATGCCTTCCCACGCCTCCGCGCCGCGTTCGAAATAGCTTTTATAACCGCCGACCAGTTGGACCAGATCGCCCTCGCGGCCGTTGGGACGCAGTCGCGTGTCGATCGTGAACATGACGCCATCGCCGGTATACGAACTCATGGTCTGGATCATGCGTTCGGCCACACCGGTCCAGAATGCCAGCTCGGGTGCGTCGGCATCGGGCAGCACGAAGACCAGGTCGGCGTCCGAGCCGAGATCGAACTCGTTCATGCCCAGACGGCCGAGTGCGATCACCATCATCTGATCGCACGGAGCGTAATCGAGGTTGGACGGCGGCAGCGAATCCATCACTGCGATGCGGTAGGCGGCTTCGATCACGCGATCGGCCAGGGCGGACGTTTTGGACAGAGTGGTGAAAATGGGCGCCGCCGACAGAACACTCTCGCTTTGGATGCGCAGCATCTGGCGGCGATAGAAGCGCCGCAGCGCGCCGCCCTCCTCCAACCGTTCGGCAGGCTCGAGGGGGACCGCCCCGATTTCGTCGAGCAGTTCGGGCTGGCGCAGCAATTCATCGGCGAAGTGCGGGCAGTGCTCGAACAGATCGAGCACGCCGGCGGCCAGGCGCTCGTGACGGTCCAGACGGTCGAGCACCGCCGGATTGGCGAACGCTTTCTCCAGAAACAGCTCGAAGCGTACGCGGCCGCGATTGAGTCCGGCATTCGCCACCAGACTCGCCAATTGCGGGGCGCGCTGGTCCAGCATGCGCGTGAGGCTGGTCACTGCCGCAGCTTGTTCGGGCTCCTCCGCCAGTTCCGGCGGTGGGGCAGGCGCATAGTAGAGAGGCTTCTGCGCATGGATCACACGCTCGTAAGTCTCGCGCACGGCGGCCAGATGTTCGTCCAGCCGCTGCTGGAAACTGGCGGCATCGAGCGCGCCGCCGTTCCCCTCGGCAGGCATCTTGCGCGCCAGCAGTTGCAGCTCTTTCTCGCCCAAGGGCAAGGTGTGAGTCTGCTGGTCTTCGTCTAATTGCAGGCGATGTTCCACGTAGCGCAGAAACTGATAGGCAGCGGCCAGGCGCGCGTATTCGGTATCGGACAGCAGGCGCTTATCGCGAAGACGGAAGAGCGCGAACATGGTGCCGCCGTGGCGTACCCACGGCTCGCGTCCGCCGTGCAGGCGCTGCAGGCACTGCACCAGAAACTCGATATCGCGAATGCCGCCCGGGGTCAATTTAATATCCAGGCCGCGGTGCTTGCGCTTTTTCGCAGCGGCCTTCTCGCTAATGCGCTGGCGCGTTTCCGAGACGGCTTCCACCGCGCGAAAATCGAGGGAACTCTGGTAAATCAGCGGCTCCACGAATTCCAGCAGGCCTGCCCCGGGCTCGGCTTCGCCGGCCGAAACGCGCGCCTTGATGAGCATCTGCTTTTCCCAGTCGCGTGCCCGTTCCACGTAGTAGCGGCGCGCTCCCTCATCGGAAATACAGATCTCGCCCAGGGTGCCATCGGGGCGTAGCCGCAGATCGACGCGATAGCACTGGCCGTCGGCGGTATAGGTGGAAAGCAGAGCAGTGTATTCGTTGGCGATTTTCTTGCAAAATTCCTTGTTGGTGATGCGCGACTCGCCGTCGGTTTCGCCGTTACCGCCGTAGACGAACATCAGATCGATATCGGAGCTGTAATTGAGCTCCTTGCCGCCCAGTTTGCCGAGCGAGATCACTGAGAATCCGCAGACGCTGCCATCGGCAAGGCGCGGCTCGCCATGCTGCGCCACCAGGCGCGTGCGAATCCGCCGATAGGTGAAATCGAGGGTGGCGTCGGCCAGGTTCGAGAGTTCCTCGGTGGCTTCGGCGAGCGGCGCGACGCCCATCACGTCGCGCAGCGAGATGCGCAGCAGTTGCCGGCGGCGGAAGCGCGCCAGGTCCAGGGCCGAAGGCATGTCGCGGCGCTCCTTGCCCAGGAAATCGTACAGGCGCTCTTCGTAGCCTTCCACCGTAAGCGCGCGATAGAAGCTGCCGGAGGTGGAGACTTCAAGTATGCGCTCGGGCTTTTTCAGTACGGCGTCGGAGAGGAATCGGCTATACGAAAAAATATTGACCGCGCAGCGCAGCGCGGCGGCCGAACTGACAATGCGTTCGAATGCGGCGGGCGCCTCCTGCTGGAGGCGTTCGAGATAGCGCTCGACAGCCGACGGATCTGGCACGGAAGCCAGCAGCAATTGCATGCGGCGGGCAATACGATCGGGAAGACCGGCTGCCAGCCGGACAACGGGCGAGGTTTCCATGCAATCAGGCCACGTGCGCCACCACTGCAATTATATCGCCCGGCGATACCGGATACCACGATTGGCTATGTCCTGCGCGGTGCGAGAATGGATTGACCGCCTCATGATATACCAGGAAGCATTGAATCAGCTATTGGCCGACGGCGAGGCTGATCGCATCGAGCGCTCAACAGCCACGCGGGATACCGATAAGTTCTCGGAGGCTGTAACTGCTTTTGCGAATGACTTGCCGAATTACCGCCAACCGGGTTATCTGGTTATCGGGGTCAATGACGATGGCGCGCCGGTAGGTTTGGATGTCACAGACCAGTTGTTGCAGAATCTGGGCGCACTGCGATCCGACGGCAACATACAGCCGCTACCGTCTTTGAACGTGGCCAAGTTTCGCCTGCCAGGTGGGGATGTCGCGGTGGTCGAGGTCTTTCCTTCTGAACTGCCGCCCGTTCGATACAAGGGTCGCGTTTGCATCCGTGTCGGTCCGCGTAAGGGAATTGCCACCCAACAGGAGGAACGGATACTCACCGAAAAGAGAATCTCTCAGGCGCATACGTTCGACGCTCAGCCGTGCCTGGATAGCTCACTCGAAAGTCTTGCGGTGGACATTTTCCAGACCACATATCTACGGCAGGCTGTAGCGGAGGAAGTAATTGCGGAGAATAATCGAGAGTTGCCGACGCAACTCGCTTCACTCCGGTTCTACGACGTGCGCCGGGCTTGCCCGACGAACGCAGGAATTCTACTCTTCGGCAAAAACCCTCTCGAGTGGCTACCGGGTGCATATATTCAGTTCCTGCGACTAGCGGGCGAGCGTCTCACAGGGGAAGTGCTTCTCGAGAAGGCGCTCTCGGGTGACTTGCTGACGGCACTTCGCGAATTGGAAGCTCTCATCGATTTGCACATCGAAGCGCGACCCGCGGGAGTTTCGACACTTCGCGAACGTCAAGTGGTGAATTACCCGAAGATAGCCATGAGGGAATTGTTGATGAACGCGGTGCTGCACCGGTCTTACGAATCGACTGCGCCGATTCGGTTTTATTGGTTTTCAGACCGGGTTGAGATCCAAAGCCCCGGCGGGCTTTACGGTGAAGCTTCGCCAGAGAATTTTCCTAATCAGAACAGCTACCGGAATCCGGTAGTGGCCGAGGCCATGAAAGCGCTGGGTTTTGTGAACCGGTTTGGCCGCGGCGTCCTGCGCGCGCAGGAAGCGTTAAGGCAAAACGGAAGCACGCCGGCAGAATTCTCGTTCGACGCGCACTACGTGTTGGCTGTGATTCGGGCCGCGCAATGAAGACGATCGCATTCTTTAATAACCAGGGCGGCGTAGGTCAAACGACGCTGGTTTATCATCTCGCCTGGATGTTTGCGGAGATGGGGCTGGATGTCTTGGCAGCCGATCTGGATCCGCAATCGAATCTGACCAGCATGTTTCTCGAAGAGGATCGGCTCGAGGAATTGTGGCCCGAAGGCCAACATCCCCAGACGATTTACGGCGTGGTCGATCCGATTTTGCGTGGGGTTGGCGATATTCAAATGCCTCATGTGGAGTCCATCGCCACTCGACGCTTTGGCGATTCCCTGGGTTTGATCGCCGGGGACCTCGCCCTTTCCGGATTTGAGGATAAACTGTCCGAAACCTGGTCCAAATGCCACAACAAGGATGAATCGGCCTTTCGGACCATGACTGCCTTTTACCGCGCCATTGTCCAAGCTGCGGGCCGGCGGGGCGCCGAGTTCATATTGCTCGATGTGGGGCCGAATCTTGGCGCCATCAACCGCGCCGCACTGATTGCGTCAGATCACGTGGTAATTCCGCTGGCTTCAGATCTGTACTCGCTACAGGGATTGCGAAACCTCGGTCCACAACTCAGATTATGGCGTGAAGCGTGGGGAGAGCTAAAGACCAAGAATCCGGACCGCGAGATGCTCATGCCATCAGGCAACATGTGCGCTTCGGGGTATGTGGTAATGCAGCACGGCACTCGCGGCGAACGTCCGGTGAAAGCATATCTCAGATGGATGGAGAGAATTCCCAACGAATACCGGAGGTCCGTGGCGGGTGAACAACCCGATCCCATCGTCAAGGTCGAGAACGATCCATATTGCCTGGCAGCGCTCAAGCACTACCGTAGCCTGATGCCGCTGGCGATGGAAGCGAGAAAGCCGATGTTCAGTCTTAAACCGGCCGATGGCGCAATCGGAGCTCACGCGCAAGCCGTCCGGGATTGTTACACGGATTTTCGCAATCTGGCAATGCAGATTCTTTCTGCGGTCGGCGGCGCCCGTGCCTGATTCCGTTCAGGCCACGTGCGCCACGACTGCAATTATATCGCCTGGCGATACCGGGCCACCTTCCACCACGCTCAGGTAAAATCCGCTCATGCCCCAGCGAGATGAAGTGTAGTCGCCGGCTTTCACCCGCGCGTCGTAGATTTCCCGCTGGATCGTGGGGCCGTAAACATCGAGCTGGAAACACGGCCCGCGGGGCTTGGTGATCTCGAGCAAGGCGCCGCCGGCGCGAATACGGTCGCCGACGCGCAGATTACGGATGTCGATGCCGCGCGTGGTGAGGTTCTCGCCAAGCGAACCGAACTCCACCGGATAGCCGCGGCGCTGCAATTCCTCCACCACTTCAGAAGAGATCAGCAGGATGGCCTGGCGCGGGCCGCCGTGAATTCCGGGATGCGCGTGGCGGTCGCCTTCAATCCCCAATGAAGCAATAAAGCCTCCCGAAATCGAACGTTTCGGGAGGCCTCCCAGAGAGATATTGATCTGGACGATGGTGCCCTGCACAACCGCCTAAATATCGTAGTAGAGCTGGAATTCGTAAGGATGCGGCCGCAAACGCACCGCCTCCGCTTCGTTCTTCCGCTTGTACTCGATAAACGTTTCGATCAGGTCTTCGGTGAAGACATCGCCGCGCGTCATGAAGGCGTGATCTTCTTCCAGGCAGCTCAGCGCTTCATCGAGCGAACCCGGCATGGAAGGTACGGCCTTCATCTCTTCCGGCGAGAGATCGTAGATATCCTTGTCGAGCGGTTCGCCGGGGTTGATTTTGTTGATGACGCCGTCAAGGCCCGCCATCAACATGGCGGCGAACGCCAGGTACGGGTTGGCCGCCGGATCGGGCGGGCGGAACTCCACGCGCTTCGCTTTCGGGCTGGCCGAGTACATCGGAATGCGGCAGGCCGCCGAGCGATTGCGGCGCGAGTACGCCAGGTTGACCGGCGCTTCGTAGCCCGGCACCAGCCGTTTATAGCTGTTGGTCGTCGGCGCGATGATAGCCGAAAGCGCGCGCGCGTGCTTCAGCAGTCCGCCGATATAATGCAGCGCCATCTGGCTCAGGCCGGCATAACCGTCGCCCGCGAACAGAGGCTTGCCGCCCGTCCACAGACTCTGGTGGGTATGCATGCCGCTGCCGTTATCGGCGAAGATCGGCTTGGGCATAAACGTCACCGTCTTGCCGTACTGGTTGGCCACGTTGCGGATGATGTATTTGTACAACATCATGTTATCCGCCGACTTCACCAGCTTGTCGAAGCGCTGATCGATCTCGCACTGGCCGCCGGTGGCAACTTCGTGATGGTGGCACTCGATGTGAATCCCGCACTGGATCATGGTCTGCACCATCTCGCTGCGCAGATCCTGGTAATGATCGGTGGGCGGCACCGGGAAGTAGCCTTCCTTATAGCGCGGGCGATAGCCGAGATTGTCTTCGCGGCGGCCGGAATTCCAGCGCCCTTCCTCGGCGTCGATGAAGTAAAAACCGGAGTGCTGATTCTGATCGAAGCTGACGTTATCGAAAATGAAGAATTCGGCCTCGGCGCCGAAATAGGCGGTATCGGCGATACCGCTGTTCTGCAGGAAAAGCTCGGCCTTCTGCGCAATCCACCGCGGGTCGCGTTCGTAACGCTGTTTGGTGATCGGGTCTTTGACGTCGCCGTACATCACCAGGGTGGGGGTTTCGGCGAAAGGATCCATCAGCGCAGTGGTGGGATCGGGGATCAAAAGCATATCGCTTTCGTGGATCGCCGCCCAACCGCGGATGCTCGAGCCATCCATGCCGAACCCGTTTTCAAAACTGCCCAGATCCAATTCGCTGATTGGATAAGACACATGGTGCTGCAAGCTCGGAATATCGGTGAATCTCAGGTCGAGCTGCTTGGCATCGTTCTTTTTGGCAAATTCCAACACTTCTTGCGGACTCATCCATCCTCCAGGAACTACTGTGCGTGGGATTGTCGCGGGTCGCAGATTTTCGACTTAGGTTAGCTCACAGACACAGTGGGGGTCAAGCCGGTGGTCTATTGGTGTCAACGCCAAGGTACTCTGCCAAATAGAAATGTCCGCTTCTAAAGGCAAAGTGAAGAGACGGATGTCGGGGTGGAATCGTCCGCAAGCGGTCGCGCCCGCGCGGGTGTCCTATGCCGAGGCGACGACGGCAGATCGCGATTCGCCGGCAACATGCGCACGGTCGGGGAACTGGGCGACAAGCGACAGGTTCCCGCCCATGGTCTGGAACGTCTTACGGAGGTGCCTCCAGAACAGGATCGCCGCCGCGGAGCCGTCCCTGTGACCGCAGTCACTGCTCGCGCGTCATGCGGGAGTCAGAATCAGAGCAGAAGGACGAAATACAACATGACAACTACCGTGACCCTGGCCGACCTGGCCGCTGCCTCGCCAAGCGCGATTCGAATTCTGGAACTCTATGGCCTCGACTACTGCTGCGGCGGCAAGCGAGCGCTCGGAGACGCCTGTCTCTCCAAGGGGCTCGTGCCCGAACAGATCCTGCGGGAAATCGACGCTGCCGCCGTCGTCACTACGGCGGACCGCGACTGGCAAACAGCGCCTCTCGATGAGCTGGTGAGCCATATCGTCGAAACCCATCACGCCTATTTGAAGCTCGATTTGCCGGTGCTGGAAGCGCGCATCGCAAAAGTCGTTGCCGTCCACGGCGCGCGCGATCCGCAGAAGTTGCCGCGCCTGGCAACGGTATTCGCGGGACTGCGCAGTGAACTGGAAGCGCACCTTCAAAAAGAGGAGACCATTCTGTTCCCCTTCCTGGTGCAGTACGGACGGGCCGAGTCGCGGAACCTGCCGGCACCGCCGGTACCGTTCGGCTCCATCGCGCATCCCATCGCGGCCATGGAGAATGAGCACGCAGATGCCGGTGACGCATTGAAGGAAATCGATGAGCTCACCGATGGCTACAATCCCCCCGCGTACGCCTGCTCTACCGTCCGGGCGCTTTACGACGGCTTGAAAGCCCTTGAGAAGGATCTCCACATTCACATTCACCTGGAGAACAATATCCTCTTTCCGCGCGCGATCGCACTGGAAAAGCGTTAGAAGGAACCAACCAACATGCGTACCGCAGACCCCGTGCAAACTGAGATCGCGCTCCAGAAAATCGTGGCGGCTTACATCATTACAGGCCTGCTGTTTCTGGTGCTTCCCGGAACCTTTCTGGGCGTGTGGAACCTGGTTTCCATCAGCAGCCAGCATTCTCTGGGAACGCTTTCACCCGCATGGATTCAGGCCCACGGTCACGCGCAGATTTTCGGTTGGTTGGGAACTTTCATCATCGGGATTGGGTATTACTCGCTCTCCAAAATGGGTGGACTCATGCCGTTCGCGGCCAGCCGGGGATGGATCAGTTGGGCTTTATGGACGGTGGGCGTGGCGCTGCGGTGGATCGCGAATGTAACGGAGTTCGATTGGCGGCTCCTGTTGCCGCTATCCGCATTTCTGCAACTGGCGGCCTTCGCGATCTTCTTCTTTACTGTGAGCCGCCACAAGCCATCGAGCCCATCGACCAAACGCAAGCCTATCGAGACCTGGATGAAACTCGTAATCGCATCCACGGTGCTTTTCCTGCTCGTTCTGGTCGTGAACCAGGTGGAGACGATCGTCTTGGCGGAGACGGCGACGCACCCGGAGATCCCGCACTGGCTCGATCAGCGCTATCTGTTTCTCGCCGGCTGGGGTTTCCCGGTGCTCGCCGTCTGGGGGTTCAATGCGCGATGGCTGCCGGTTTTTCTGGGGCTTGTGGAACCCCACGGCCGGAAATTGATGACCGCCATGGGTGGCCTTATCGTTGCTCTCATTGCCGCGGGCGCCGGATATTTTGGCGCCGCGACGATGCTTCTGCTATGTGCCAGTCTTCGGGCCGCCGACGCTCTGAATATCTTCCGCCGCGCCCGCAAGCCGGCCAAGACGCTCGCGGTGTCGCCTCTATTCCCGCTCTTCATGCGCTTGTCGTATGTCTGGCTCCTGATCGCCGCGGCGCTGGGTATATACGCCGCTTACGCCGATGTTCACGGCGGCATCTGGGGAGGCTCCCGCCACGCTCTTACGGTGGGGTTCCTGGCCACGATGGTTTTCGGCATCGGTCAGAGAGTGCTGCCGGCCTTCTGCGGGATGCGGGTGCTGTTCAGCAAGCGCCTGATGGGGATTTCGTTGGTCGTATTGAATATCGGCTGTGCCTTGCGGGTGTTCTCGGAAATTCCGGCCTACGAAGCGAATCTGCACGCCGCCTGGCGCGTGCTGCCAGTCTCCGCTATTACGGAATTGTCGGCCGTCACGCTGTTCGGCCTCAATTTGGCGATCACTCTTCTGTTGCCGTCTCCCACGCCGGCGGTGCGCAGACCGGCGTCTCTGACGGTGCTTTCCGGGGCTTGATGACGCGGCTGTTCATGCGGATTCCCCATCCGTGCGGATTGCGATCAACCGGCCGCCGTCCTCGTGAGCGCCGTTTGAGGCAGAGGCCGATGAGACGGCGTATTCGCGAGCTTGCGCGCAATGGTTTCCATAGGGGGATCGCCACCGTGGCCATCGGATCGTGAACGGCTTAACCGGAACTGGAGCCGGCGTGAATCCCGACTATTCGTGGCGGAGCGCCGTTACCGGGTCGAGCCGAACGGCGCGCCGCGCCGGCACCAGGCAGGCGGCGATCGACGCTACCGCTAGCAATAGCACCACCACCGCCAGCGCGATCGGGTCCGTAACCGGCACCTGGAACACTGCGCTGCTGAGCAGCCGTGCGAGTAACAGACTGCCTGCGATTCCCGCGGCCAGCCCGAAGACCACGGGGCGCCCGGCCATCTTCAGCAGCAGCCCCATTACATCGCCGCGCCCCGCGCCCAGCGCCATGCGAATCCCAATCTCATGTGTGCGCCGCGCCACCGTATAGGACAGCGTGCTGTAAATGCCGATGGCCGCCAACGCCAGGCCGAGGAATCCGAAAAAGCTGAAGAGCGCCATATTGAAGCGCGGCTGCACCGTCTGCACGCCGACTACATCCTGCAGAGTCCGCGGACGGGAGAGCGGCTGGTCTTTGTCGATGGCGCGAATGCGCTCGCGTACCGCGTTGAGGACGCTGGTGGGCTCGCCTTTGGTGCGCAATGCCAGCATTCGGTCGGCCGGTGCGATCGTGGTGTAAGGCAGGTAGATCGACGGCGCGGGAGGATTGCGCAAGCCGTTGTTGCGGGTGTCGCCGATGATGCCCACTACCATCACGTCTTGCGTGCGCGTCTGCGGCACGGGCAATTTCGGCGGGAGCTTGTCGAGCAGATCGAGGTGTACGTGGGCGCCGACGGGGTTCGTGCCCGGTGCCCAGAGCTTGGCCGCCGCATCGTTGATGAGCGCGACGGGCTCGGCGCTCGCCACTTCCTGTTCACTCATATCGCGCCCCGAACGCAGTGGAATCCCCAGGGTTTGCGCGTACCCGGGACTGATCAGACTGATTGCGAGTTGGCGCGATTCCGCCTTCGGCTGCCCCTCGATCGTGAAGCCGCTATTGTCGCCGGCGAACGGGAAGCCGCCGTTGCCGAGCGCCGCCGATTCTACTCCGGGAATGGTGCTGACGGACGCCAGTACGTTTTGCGCCAGCGCGATGCGCTCGCCGTACTTGGTGTATCGATTGGGCGACACCGTCAGCCCGACCATCAGTACGCGGTCCGGCTGGAAGCCCATATTTACACTTTGCAATTGCAGAAAACCGCGGACCGTGAGGCTGGCGCCCATCAGCAGCACCACCGAGAGCGCGATCTCCACCATAACCAGCACGCTCCGGGTCCGCCCGCCGGAACTGCTGCCCGACGTGCGGCCGGCGTCCTTCAGCGCATCCACCAGGCCGGGGCGCGAGCTCTTGAGCGCCGGCGCGAGGCCGAAGAGAATTCCAGTCAGGACCGCGACCGCGGCGGAGAACAACAGGACGTAGCTGTTCACAGTGATGCGCGCTTCATTCGGCACATAGAATTCCGGCATCAGCAGCACCACCGCTTTGGTGATGGCGACGGCGAACACTATGCCCAACGCGCCGCCCACCGCGGAAAGCACCAGGCTTTCGGTGAGCAGTTGGCGCAGCAGGCGCCCGCGGCCCGCACCCACGGCCATGCGGACCGAAATTTCATGGGCGCGCGCCGTAGCCCGTGCGAGTTGCAGATTGGCGACGTTCGCGCAGGCGATCAAGAGCAGAAATCCCACTGCGCCGAACAGCAGCCGTAAGCTCGATTGCATCTCGCCTTGCGCCACCGTGATGTCGAGATAGTTTTCGAGCTTGGTATGAAAGCCGCTCTTGGGATAATCCTCCGGATGCTCTTCTGCGAGGCGCGTGAACAGGGCTTGCGATTGCTGCGCCGCCGATTGCGGCGAGACGCCTGGCTTGAGCCGCACTATGGCGGCGCCGTAGCGATTGTCCCGCGGATCTTCAGGAAGCACCAACCAGCCGCCTTCATTGGTATACCAGCCGAAGCGCGGCGGCATCACTCCAATCACTGTGAAGGCCTCGCCGTCAAGGATCAGCTTTTTTCCCAGCGCGTCCGGACTCTGGTCGAAGAGGCGCTTCCAGGCTCCGAAGGTGAGCACGATCACTGGCTCCGGCTGGCCGTCGGCGCGGAGATCCGAAGGCTGAATCGAGCGGCCCAGCAGGGGCGGCACACCGAGGAACTGAAAGCCGTTCGCCGACATGCTGACAGCTTGAAAACTCTCCGCCATGCGATCGCCGGTGAGCAGGCGGTCCTGCGGCAGGGTAATCATGGCTTCCGCGAAAGGCGGCAGTTTCTTTAGCTCCTCATACTCGCGCACGCGATACCAGCCGCGCATATTCTGCGGGTTCTTCAGGTCGACAATCGTGGGGGCCCAGATCTCGCCCGGCCGCGCATACGGATAGGGCGAGATCAGAACACCGTAAATCACACTGAACATCGCGGTGGTGGCGCCGATCCCCAGCGCCAGAGACAGAAGCGCCACCAGCGTAAACCCCGGGCTCTTGCGCAGACCGCGAAAGGCGTAGCGCACATCTTTCAGGAAGGTCTCGATCCATCCCAGGCTGTTCATGCGGTATATATCCTCCCGAATCGCAATCTCGTTGCCCAGTTTCCGGCGGGCGGCGTCGCGCGCCTCGCCGACGGTCATGCCGCGCGCCAGGTTGTCGGCGGTTTCGTGGTCCAGATAGCTATCGAGTTCGCGGGCGCGCTCGTCATCCCAGCGTTCGCGTCGCAGGAATCGCAGCCAGCGCACCGTTTACTCCTCAACCGGCCGCAGCACGCGATTCACAGCGCGCACCAGCCGGTCCCAGTTGTCGGTGTGTGCCGCCAATTGCTTACGCCCTATGGCGGTAAGCCGGTAATAGCGGGCTTTGCGATTGTTTTCGGACGTTCCCCAGAAGGACGCAATCCAGCCGCGCGTCTCCAGCCGGTGCAAGGCGGGATAGAGCGATCCGTGCTCCACCTGTAGAACGTCTTCCGAGCGATGCTCGATCACGTGGGCGATCGTGTGCCCATGCGCCGGTCCGGACACTAGACTCTGTAAAATCAGCAGGTCGAGCGTCCCTTGCAACATCTCTCCCTGTAACGGATGGTCATCTTTGGGCGGCATAAGGATATGCTACTCCAATAGACGGTCGACCGGAAGGATCGGTTGGGCTCAGATTTTCTTTTTGGGTCGCGGTTTCTTTTGCGCCGCGTGATGCTGCACGCGAATCCGCCAGGCCGCCTGGAGCGCGCCGAGAACGACGTCCTCGCTGGCGGCGGCCAGGCGAAGATGGGTGGCGCCGTTGCGTCCCCACCCGCCTGCGACCGGGAGGAACAACTCCGGCGCCTCCGCCACGAACAGGGCCTGTTGCTCCGGCGTGAGCATCAGGTTGCCGTAGCCTTTGCCCTGCGCGGCGAGGGTGGCGAAAATCCGGCCGCCCACGCGGAAATCGGGCGCGCCCATGTGCGACCTCTCTTCGGCGCCCTCCAGGCTCAATGCAATCCGTCGAAAATCGTCCGCATTCATACGCTCACGATTTTACCGGGGAGCCGATCCACCAGGTGATGCCGCACGCGTCCACCACTCCCGCATTGCGATGTCCGTACGGTTTGTCTTCGGGAGCGCTTTCCGACGCCGCACCCGCCGCCAGCGCCTTGGCATAGAACTCGTCGACATCCGGCACCCAGAGATACAGCGCGGAGGCCTTGGCTTTCCACTGCTGGCTGGCCTGCCCGATCATGACAATGGAATCGCCAATGACGACCTCGGCGTGCATGACGGAGCCGTTGGGCAGCCGCTCGCAGATCTTTTCCTTGGCGCCGAACGCCGCCGATAGAAATTTGAGTTCCGCCCCGGCGTCGGATACCACCAGGTAAGGCGTTACGGTTCGATAAGTTTCTAATGTGTCTGGCATGGTTGGATCATCGCATTCCGGCCGCGGATTCCGCTTGTAAAAAATGGACGTGATTGCGATATTGCGTGCGCGCGGCATCGTAACCGGTCGGGGTGATGCCCGCGAAGGAGCGAAAATCGTGGATAAAGTGCGCCTGGTCGAAGTAGCCGCAATCGGCCGCGATACGCGTCCAATCCACCCGCCGGCCGCGCTCGGCGCAGTCCAGCGCGCGCTGGAATCGTAAGATGCGGCCATAGCGCTTGGGGGAGACGCCCACCACCCGCTTGAAGCGCTCCGCCAGCCGCCGGGTGCTCAAGCCGATCCGGTCTGCCACTGCGTCGATTCCCCCGGCGGCCGGCGCCCGCCCCAGCTGCGACAGAGCGAATGCAATCGCGGTATCGAACGTCCGCTGCCGCCAGGCGTCCCTCAGAACTCGCTCCAGCGCGTCGAGTTTGGCGGTGGGTGTGGGCGCGGCCAGTAACTGCTCGCGCACCCGCGCCGCGCTCGCGCGTCCCCAGGCGAACTCCAGCGGGAGATCGAAATCGCAGAGTTCATACGCGGGCATGGGAAAGAATGCCGCCGTGCCTCCCGGCCGGAAGGACACGCCCGCCACGCATTCCTGCTCGTCGGTGTCGATCACACTGTAGACGGTGGAAATGCCCGCCAGCACCGTCCCGCAAGTGGCGTGGACCGCGCCTGAATCGGGATGGTAAATCCGCGTGCGGTCCTCTCGCAGATTCACGATCAGTTGCGCCCTCCCGGTAGGGAGGATACGTTCCAGTGCGAACGGCCGAGGGTCGCCCTCGCAATACCAGAGCGACGTGACGAAGAGATCGAGCGGCGGCGGAGGAACGCGATCATGATAGAGCATGGCAGCCCGATAAATAGAGTGTATCGCGTGGGGCAGAAAGGAATTCCGCGGCGTCTCGCGTCGCCCGGCGCGTCGCGCTTGACTCCCCAGGCGGTGAGCGGCACCTGGCGGTCTGTGCCACCATAGGAGAGGATGCAGAACATTTTGCCGGTTCTCTGTTTTATCGCCGGCTTCGCCCTCGCCTGGCTGGTGCTTCGCATGCGTCTGCGCGAAACCGAGAACGCCTTCCGCGCGATTTCCGCCGAAGCGCTGGCGCAGAACAATCGCACCTTTCTCGACCTGGCGAAATCGACCCTGGCGCAAAGCGAGCAGTCCGCGCGGGGCGAGCTCGACCTCCGCCGGCAGGCCGTCGCCGATCTGGTGACGCCCGTGCGCGCCTCGCTCGACAAGGTGGACGGCAAAATTCAAGAGCTGGAAAAATCGCGCGCCGGAGCCTACGCCGCGCTCCAGGAGCAGGTGCGTGGGCTGGTGGAATCGCAGATGCAGCTTCGCTCCGAGACCGGCAAGCTGGTCACCGCCCTCCGCACTCCCAGCGCGCGCGGCCGTTGGGGCGAAATTCAATTGAAGCGCGTTGTCGAAATGGCGGGCATGCTGAGCCACTGCGATTTCGACACGCAGACCACGCTCTTCGGCGACGAAGGCCGCCTGCGCCCCGATCTTCTGGTCCGCCTCCCCGCCGGCAAGACCATCGTGGTGGACGCCAAGACGCCGCTCGATGCCTACCTCAACGCCATCGAAGCGCCCGACGAAGGGGCGCGCAAGGCCCGCCTGGCCGACCATGCCCGGCAGGTGCGCAATCATCTCACCCAGCTCGCCCGCAAGTCATATTGGGACCAGTTTGACAGCGCTCCGGAATTCGCGGTCCTGTTTCTGCCGGGCGAGTGCTTCTTCAGCGCCGCGCTGGAAAGCGACCCTTCGCTCATCGAAGCGGGCGTGGAGCAGAACATCATCCTCGCCACCCCCACCACGCTGATCGCACTGCTGCGCGCCGTTGCCTACGGGTGGCGGCAGGAGAATCTGGCGCAGAACGCCGCCGAAATCAGCGCGCTCGGCAAGGAACTTTTCAAGCGCCTCTCCGACATGGGCGAGCATTTCAACAAGGTCGGCAAGAATCTGGAACGCTCGGTCGATGCCTACAACAGCGCAGTCGGCTCGCTCGAAGGCCGCGTGATGGTGACCGCCCGCAAATTCGCCGACCTGAAAACCGCGCCGCTGGGGCTGGAGATCGCACCGCTCGAATCGGTGGATCGCAGCGTGCGCCAACTGCAGCGCGAGCCGGAACAGCGGCCGCCGCTGCAATGAGCCGTACGAATCTTCACGCGTCCCGCGTGCTATGCTGAAGCCGGATGTTTGCTCGGCAGCGTAAAGCCCGTGTTTTGTTTGGGCTATCCGATGTTTTGCTGGCCACCCTGGGGTTTGAGGCGGCATACCGGACGCGCAGTTTCCTGCATTTCGAAAATCTCTTCTACCTCACTGCCGAGCAAAAAGTGATGGTTCTGGGCGCCGCTCTGGTGGCCCTGGTAGCGGTGGCGCTGTGGCTCGAACTCTACGATAAGCTGGACTCCGCCCATCCGCGCATCATCCTGCGCGACGCCTTCCGCCAGGTGGCATACGCGGCGCTCGGCCTGGTGGTGCTGGAATATTCCGTACGCCTGGAATTGAGCCGTCCTTTCCTGCTGCTGTTTGCCACCTACACGTTCATCCTGCTGCTGCTCTTCCGCCTTACCGCCGGCCGGCTGGTGGGAGTTCTGCGCCGCGAGTTCGTGTCGCCGCACCAGGTGCTCATCGCCGGTACGGGCGAGCGGGCACTGCGATTGGCGCGCGCGCTCGAAAGCTCGACCGAATACGATGTGCGCCTCCGCGGCTTCCTCAGCGAATCGGCGAATCCACCCAGCGAAATCGCCCTGGCATCTTTGCACCGCGTCTGGCCTGTGAGCGAACTCACCTCCATTCTGCGCGAGCATGTCATCGACGAAATCATTTTCGCGGTCGGCAGCGAGAGTCTCGCGGACCTGGAAGAAGTCTTCCTCATCTGCGACGAGGAAGGCGTGCGCACGCGCGTGGCCGTCGACTTCTTCCCCCACGTCAACAGCACCGTCTCACTGGATCGCTTCGGCGACACGCCGCTGCTGACATTTTCGGCCGCGCCATATGACGAAGTGCGCCTGCTGGTGAAACGGGCCGTCGACGTGCTGATTGCGGCGGCCGGCATGCTGGTGCTGGCTCCCTTCATGGCGGCGATCGCGCTGGTCATCCGCCTGACCTCGCCTGGCCCGGCCATCTTCCGCCAGGTGCGCTGCGGCTTGAACGGCCGCCGCTTCGTGTTTTATAAGTTCCGCTCCATGGTGCAGAATGCCGAGGAGCTCAAATCGCAACTGGCGCACCTCAATACCCGCGACAACGTAGTCTTCAAAATCCCCGGCGACCCGCGCCTCACCGTTGTGGGCCGCGTGCTGCGCAAGTTTTCGGTGGACGAGTGGCCGCAATTATGGAATGTGCTGCGCGGCGATATGTCGCTGGTGGGCCCCCGCCCCGCCGTTCCGAGCGAAGTGGAGCAGTATCAATGTTGGCAGCGCCGCCGCCTGCGCATGCGCCCCGGGCTGACCTGTCTGTGGGCCATTTCGGGGCGCGATAACGTCGATTTCGAAACATGGATGAAAATGGATATGCAGTACATTGATAATTGGTCGCTCTCGCTCGATTGGAAGATCCTGCTGCAAACTATTCCACGTGTGATTACAGGCCACGGAGCCAACTAAATATGCATTTGATCCCCACTCAAGATGAAGTCGTCGCGGTATTGCGGGAAACCGGAGCCCTGCGCGACGGCCATTTCGAATCTCCTTCGGGTTTACATTCCAACGAATACCTGCAGGTGCCGCTGGCGCTGCGCTATTCGCAACACCAACGAATGCTGGCGGTGGGACTGAGCCGTCTGCTGCGCGCCCATCCCGAGATCCGCGCCGCCGTCAAGGACTTGTCTATCGTCACACCTATGACCGGCGGATTGCCGGTGGCCTACGGCGTCTGCGAGGCGTTGCGCGCCAACCAGGTCTACTGGGCTGAGCGCGAGCACGATGAGCCCCTCCGATTCCGCCAGTTCCTGGAACCCCGCAAGGGAGAACCCGTGGTGCTGGTGGACGATATCCTGCGAACCGGCGCCAAGCTCTCCGAGCTGAAGCGGTTGTTGGAGGCGAGCGGTGCCGTGGTAATCGGGCTTGCGGTGATTATCTATCAGCCGAACCCCGCGACCTTTGACTTCGGGTCGCTGCCCCTATACTATCTGGCCAAGCTGGACGCCAGTTACTATGCCGATTCGGAGCATTGCGAAATGTGCCAGCGCGGCGAACCGCTGCAGAAGGCCTGGATATAATCGTGGTGTGAAATAGACAACTGCATCCGGGCTCGAAGTTTCCTGTTTATAGTAGTTTATGGTTAACCAAGGTGAATCTGCTGAAATTGAGTGCAGAACATCACAAAGCCATTACGAAACGCGTAGTTTGGCTGGCGTAGCGGCACATTTTCCACAGGCTTTTTCACACTTCGGTGGAAAATGGCGGCAGTTACCAGGCCAACCGGACATTTCCTGACGGGACGGAAATCGCGGTGTTAGTATGTACAGAGTTGTTTTATTATTTATTAGTTTCTGTATCTCAGCTCCGGCGCAAACCGGCGAGACCCAAAAACTAGCTCCGTATTACCCGACTCCCGAGACGATCGTCGATAAAATGCTGCAATTAGGTGGACTTAAAGCTGGTGAGAAGATCTACGACCTGGGCTCCGGCGACGGCCGTATCGTGATTCTGGCGGCCGAAAAGTTCCATGCCGATGCAATTGGAATTGAATTAGATAAGGATTTGTGTAAACTCAGCACCGATAAGATCCGCAAGCTCCATCTGGAAAAAACTGCACGCATCGTCAACGGCGACCTGTTGAAGCAGAATTACAGCTCGGCCGACCTTGTGACGGTGTACCTGCTGCCGGGTTTTATCGATAAGGTCCAGCCCCTGCTCGATCAACAATTGAAGAAGGGTGCGCGTGTGGTGGCCCACGATTTCGAGTTCAAGAACTGGACGCCCGATAAAGTGGAAAACATCGCCGACGATGGCGACGGGCGCAGCCACACGCTATACCTCTACCGGAAATAGCGTGACTGCTTCTTCCGATTTTGCATGGAAGCGCCACCTTTCCTGGGTGCGCGTTCTGCTCACCGCGGTCGCCGCAGTCATCGCCGGACTGACGGCGCAGGCGCTGACACCGGCCGTCGCCCTGCTGGCGCTCTATCTCATCGCCAGCGTGGTGGGCGCGGTCCGCGGCGCCGGCCAGCGCGGCCTCCTAGGCATGCTGGCCCTGTTCGCCGATACCGTTTACTTCCTGGTGGTGCTCTATTTCGGCGGAAGCGGCATGGAATGGCTGGCGGCCGCCTTCTTCCTCTATTTACTGAGTGAGGCGCTGATCTTCTCCGGCCCCATGGAAGTTATGGTGATCGCCGGCGCTTCCGCCATCTTCTGCGCGGTGGTGCCCAATCAGGACGTCCACGCACTCGAATCGATGGTCGTGGTGGCTGGCGCGCTGGCGTGCGGGTGCGCCTTCTACTCGCAGCGGCAGCGCGCGCTCACCGGCGAACTGGTCCTCAAACTCGACGCCGCGATGAAGGCGGCAGAGAAGGCGCGCGAAGAGGAAAGCCAGCGCATCGCCGCCGACTTCCACGATGGCCCGCTGCAAAGCTTCATCAGCCTGCAGATGCGCCTCGAGATTCTGCGGAAACTGCTGGAACGCGACAGCGATGCCGGCATGAAGGACCTGCGGCAACTCCAGGCGCTGGCGCAATCGCAGGTGCGCGACTTGCGCACCTTTCTGCACAGCATGCGGCCCGTCGATATCGATGGCGGGAATCTGGTGGCCACGCTGCGGCGCACCGCCGAGTCGTTTCAGAAGGAGAGCGGAATCCCGGTGGCATTTGTAAGTACCTCCACGCCGGTCGGGCTGCCGCCCGAAGTCACGATGGAGGTCCTACAGATGCTGCGCGAAGCGTTGCACAACGTGCAGAAGCACGCCAGCGCGACGCGCGTGGCGGTTTCGCTTGAAAAGAGCGATCGCGGAATCGAGATTTCGGTAGACGATAACGGCCACGGCTTCAACTTCGCAGGCAGCTACTCGCTGGAAGAACTGGATCTGCTGCGCGTGGGTCCCGCCAGTCTGAAGCGCCGCGCGCGCGGGCTGAATGCCGATCTGCTGCTGGAATCGCGCCCTGGCCGCGGCGCCGGCATCAAGTTCCGGATACCCCTGCAATGAAGTTTGGCCGCGGTAGCGCGATTCCAGCTCTCGCATTCGCCCTGCTCTGCGGCTGCTCGCATTACGCCGATTTCACGCTCCCAGCCGCGCCGGGAGGCGACCCGCAACTTACCTTCGCCTTCAACGCTTTGCCCGATCCGGTGCTCACCGCCGGCACGGGATGGGAGTCCGGCGATGTCCTCAACCCTTCGGTATTCCGGGAGCCTGGCGGGCTGGTGAATTACTACTCCGCCTTCGACGGCCATGGCTGGCATACCGGCCGCGCCGTTTCCTCCGACGGTGTCCACTGGCAGAAGCAAGGCAAGGTGCTCTCGCCGGACGGCGGAGAAGATTCCTACATTGCCGCCAACGGCGCCGCGCTCACGTGGCGCGGCCGCGTCTGGTATTGGTACGTCTCCGGCCCGAAATCCCATCCGCAGATCGCGCTCGATGGCCGGGTGGTGCTTGCCACGGGGCCGTACCTGAGCTGGGATGAGATCGGCGTCTCCGACCCCTATGTCATCCGCATCGAACCTTATTTTTTCTTGTATTACACCGGGCTCGATCGCGGCCGCCGCCAGCGGCTGGGCGTGGCGCGCTCCTCCGACGGCGTCCATTGGGAGAAATTGCGAGCCAATCCGATCCTCTCGCCCGGCGGCCCCGGGTCGTTCGGCGAAAATGGACTGGGCGAGCCGGCGGTGTGGCAGTCGAACGGCTTCTACTGGATGCTCGACACCGGCCGCGACGGCGCCGAGAATCGCCGCCTGGGACTGGCTCGCTCGCTCGACGGCGTCCATTGGACCAGGCTCCCAGCCGTGTTCGCGGGGACAGTGGCCTGGGACTCCAAGGTGATCTGCGACGCTACCGTGCTCCTGGATGGCGATACAGTGCGCGTCTGGTTCGGCGGCGGCGACATAGCTTCGCCCGACGAGAACCTGCACGGGCAAATCGGTTACGGAACGTTACAGCCGGTTGGTGCTACGCTTCAGAAGTGAGAATCGGGATCACCTGTTACCCCACCTACGGCGGCAGCGGAATCGTCGCCACCGAGCTCGGTTTGGAACTGGCGCTGCGGGGCCACGAGATTCATTTCATCAGCTACGCCAATCCCATCCGGCTCGACCAGGACCTGCCGCGCATCCACTACCACGAAGTGGAAGTATCCACCTACCCGCTGTTTCAGTACCCGCCCTACTGCCTCGCGCTCGCCTCGCGTATGGCCGAAGTGGCTGAGACCTACAACCTGGACGTGCTGCACGTGCACTATGCCATTCCGCACTCCATCTCCGCCATGCTGGCGCAACAGATGCTCGCCGCAACCCGGCGGCTGCCCTTTATCACCACGCTGCACGGCACCGATATCACGCTGGTAGGAGTCGACCCGTCTTACTTTCCGATTACTAAGTTCTCCATCGAGAAGTCCGATGGAGTTACCTGCATCAGCGACTATCTCCGCAAAGAGACGGTGGACGTATTCGGTATACAAAACGAAATCCGCGTCATCAAGAATTTCGTCAATTGCGATATCTACCAGCCTGACGACGCTAAGACCGGCGCGGTGGCTTACGCTCCGGCGGGAGAAAAGCTGCTCATCCACCTCTCCAATTTTCGGCCGGTGAAGCGTGTGCAGGATTGCGTCCGCATTCTCGCCGAAGTACGCAAGAGCGTGCCCGCCCACCTGCTGATGGCCGGCGATGGCCCGGAGCGCAGCCCCGCCGAACATCTGGCAAGGGAACTCAAGGTGGACCGCCATGTTACGTTCCTGGGTAAGCAGAGTCACGTGGAGCGGCTGATTCCGCTGGCGCACGTGCTGCTGATGCCGAGCCAACTGGAGTCGTTCGGACTGGTCGCGCTGGAAGCTATGGCGTGCGGAGTAGTCCCGGTGGCGACGCGCGTGGGCGGTGTGCCGGAGTTGATCACCGATGGGGAGGATGGCTTCCTGGAAGCGCCCGGCGACGTCGCCGCGCAGGCCGCCCGCGTGGTGCAGTTACTCAGTAACGACGACCTTCACTATCGCATGCGGAAGGCCGGCCGCTGGAACGCCAATGAGCGCTTCTGTTCGGAGAAGATCATTCCGCAGTATGAAAAATACTATCAGGATGTGATTGGCCGGTGATTACATAAACTGGCATATCTTCCACGGTGCCGCCGGTGGCTCTTAAGAGCTACACTATTCTCGTACCGCTAACTTAGGACCGGGCGTCTTAGAGGGACAGATATGATCAGCCGTGCGTTACTGCCATTGGCCCTGCTCGCCGCCAATAGTCCCGCCCAGGCCCCCCAGGCGTCGGACGTTGTCATCCGAAGCCAGGCCCGCGAAGTACTGCTGGATGTCGTCGTGCGCGACGCGCACGGCAAGCTAGTCACTAATCTTAAACCCGAAGACGTCACGGTTTTTGAGGATGGCGTCCGCCAGGATGTGCGCTCCTTCCGGCTGGTAGCGGGCAGCGAAGTGCGTCTGGAAGACGAGAGACAGTCGGCGGAAGCGAAAGCGGCGCCAGTGGACGCTCCGGTGCCGGTGGCGCGTCCCGCGATCAATCCCCTGCGTACCGTGAATCTGGTGTGTCTGGTGTTGAACGATATCACCGAAAACTCGCCAGGGGACAGTCTGGTCAATCCCACGCGCCAGTTCGCGTTCGAGGCGGCGCGCAAATTCATCGATAACCAACTCCGGCCGAACACGTTCATCGGCATCCTCACGCTGGACGCCACGGGACTGCGGCCCATCTATCCCTTCTCGAATGATCGGGCGAGTCTTCTGAAAGCCGCCGGCCTGGCCTCCCGCAACCAGATTCCAGCAGTCGCGATAGGAAACACGGACACCTTGGCCGCCTTAACCGGGCAGGCCGGCGTCTTAGGCGCCGTCATGGGCAGTATCGGAACCGCCGAAGATGCGCGCAGCGGGAACGACGTCCTCGGGTCACGCGCCGGTATGAGGGAAGCAGCAGTAGCGGGACTTCGTGAGCTGGATGCAATGAAAGGCCTGATCCGGCAACTCGCCGCTTCCCCGTTTCACAAAACGGTGCTCCTTCTGAGTCCTGGCCTCACCCGGCCGCCCGACCAGTTGGAATACTGGGATTCTGTGATCCGCGCCGCCGTTGACGGAGGCGTCACTTTCTATTCGGTGGATGTCCACGGACTGGATGCCAATTACGATCCCACCTCGAACACGCAGGCAATGCTGGGGTACTCCGCCTCCCTGAGTTCGCAGCAGGGCCCGACGAGTCAGCAAGGGTACACTCCCGCAGGTGACTCTGCCGTCACCCTCGGTGGACTGGCCGCGCGCACCATGGAACAGGCGCATCAAGACGACTATGTGCGATTTGGCGTTTCCAGCGCCAACCCGCAGGAAGCCCTGCGGGAACTCGCCGAACGCACCGGCGGATTTATCATCGCCAATACGAACAATGTCGATCGACTTCTCTCGCACGTGATGGAAGAAGTCGACACTCATTACGAGATCGCCTACCCGCCTAAATCCGACCGCGACGACGGGCACTTCCGCAAGATCGAAGTGAAGCTCACGCGCCCGGGACTGCGCGTCGATACTCGCAATGGATACTTCGCCATGCCCGATAACGGCCGCGCGCTCACTCCCGCAGAAATGACCGGCCTGCGCGTCCTCGATACCCAGCCGCGTCCGCATGCCTTCAATTTCCTCTCTCGCGCTTATCGCTTCCGCGACTCCGGAGGGCAGGCGCAGTACGCCATCGCATTCGAGATGCCGATTTCCAACCTCACCGCGACGGCCGAAGCGCACGGTCATCGCTTTCATGCGTCTCTTCTTGCGTTGGTAAAGAACGCCGATGGCGTGATCGTCGATCGCGTCAGTAAAGATGTGCCTTCGGAAGTGCCGGACGATCGGTTCGAGACGGTGCGCCATGAGTTCATGACTTACCAGCATGCCGTGAATCTGCCGCCGGCGCGCTACACCGTGGAAACAGCAGTCGTCGACCAGGAAGGCAACCGCGCCAGCACGGGAACGTTCACCATCGACAACCGGCCCGAGCGAGGAGTGGGACTGAGCGACCTGGCCGTGGTCCGCAAGCTGGAGAATCTCACCGCTCCAGCCGACCCCACTGACCCGTTCGAATAC